>CAVSUK010000033.1:0-200649 GCA_963731095.1 uncultured Gaiellaceae bacterium | reverse complement strand
TGTTTGCGCTTGGGCCCGGGCTCGCGCTTGGTGAGGGTGGTCTCGAGCGCGTTGATGAGGACGGGCCGGGTGCGGCGGGGCTCGATCACGTCGTCGACGTAGCCGCGCTCGGCGGCGGTGTAGGGGTTGGCGAAGCGCTCCTTGTAGTCGGCGATCAGCTCGGCGCGGCGTGCTTCGGGGTCGTCTGCCTTGTCGAGCTCGTGGCGGAAGATGATGTTGACGGCGCCGTCGGGGCCCATCACGGCGACCTCGGCGGTGGGCCAGGCGACGTTGAAGTCGGCGCGGATGTGCTTCGAGCTCATGACGTCGTAGGCGCCGCCGTAGGCCTTGCGCGTGATCACGGTCAGCTTGGGCACGGTGGCCTCGGCGTAGGCGTAGAGGAGCTTGGCGCCGTGGCGGATGATGCCGCCCCATTCCTGCGCGGTGCCGGGCAGGAAGCCGGGCACGTCGACGAACGTGACCAGCGGGACGTTGAAGGCGTCGCAGGTGCGGACGAAGCGGGCCGCCTTGACGGAGGCGTCGATGTCGAGCACGCCGGCGAGCGAGTGCGGCTGGTTGCCGACGACGCCGACGCTGTGGCCGCCGAGGCGGGCGAAGCCGCAGACGATGTTGTCGGCCCAGTGCTGCTGCACCTCGAGGAACTCGCCGTCGTCGACGACCGCTGGCGATCACGTGCTTCATGTCGTAGGGCTTGTTGGGCGAGTCCGGGATCAGCGTGTCGAGCTCGGCGTCCTCGCGGTCGACCGGGTCGGAGGGCGCGGCCCAGGGGGCGGTCTCGAGGTTGTTCTGCGGCAGGAACGAGAGCAGGTAGCGGGCGTCCTCCAGGCAGGCGTCCTCGTCCGGCGAGGTGAAGTGGGCCACCCCCGACTTGGACGGCGTGCGTGTCGGCGCCGCCGAGCTCCTCGAACGTCACCTCCTCGCCCGTCACCGTCTTCACGACGTCGGGGCCGGTGATGAACATGTACGAGGTTCCCTCCACCATCAGCGTGAAGTCGGTGATCGCGGGCGAGTAGACGGCGCCGCCGGCGCACGGCCCCATCACGAGCGAGATCTGCGGGATCACCCCGGAGGCCTGCACGTTGCGCCAGAAGATCTCCGCGTAGCCGGCCAGCGAGACGACGCCCTCCTGGATCCGCGCCCCGCCCGAGTCGTTGATCCCGACCACCGGGCAGCCGTACCTGACGGCCATGTCCATCACCTTGCAGATCTTCTCCGCGAACACCTCGCTCAACGAGCCGCCGAACACCGTGAAGTCCTGCGAGAACACGAACACGGTGCGGCCGAACACGGTCCCGTAGCCCGTCACGACCGCGTCGCCCCAGGGCCGCTTCTCCCGCATCCCGAACTCGACCTCGCGATGCCGCACGAACCGGTCGAGCTCCACGAACGACCCCGGATCGAGCAGCCGCTCGACCCGCTCGCGCGCCAGCAGCTTCCCACGCGCGTGCTGCTTCGCGATCGCCTTCTCCCCCGCCGCCACGGCCGCCTCCGCCGACAGCTCCGCAAGCCACTGCAGCTTCGCCTCGGTCGTGTCGTGCGTCGACATCGGGGTGAGCCTAACGGCTCGCCGCACGACCTGTGGGCGCCGACGCGTCGGCCGGGACCGCTCTCCGTTCGACCCGTTGGGGGCGGCCGGACGCGGTCGGGCAACCGAGGATCCGGGCCGACGCCGGCCCGGCTTCTCGGTCTCTCCCCCTGACCGCAGCCGCAGTGCGGCATCTCTTGTATCACGTGTCACGTCCTCGTACAAGCGGGTGGCCCGAGCGCCGGTGCGGTGGTAGCGTCGAGGCCATGCCGTTCCCGCTCGACCGCTCCACGACCTGGCCGTTCGAGAACGCCGAACCGGCCGAGTTCTCGTACGCGCGCGACGACCATCCGACCGGCGTCGAGGCGGAGGAGGCGCTGGGCGCGCTGGACGGCGGCCGGGCGCTCCTCTTCCCGTCGGGGATGGGCGCCGTCACGAACACGCTGCTGACGCTGCTGCGGCCGGGTGCCACCGTCGCGGTGGCCGAGGGCTCCTACTACGGCACCTCGCTGCTGTGCCGGCACCTGGAGCCGTGGGGCGTGCGGCTGCTCGAGTTCGACCAGACCACGCCGCCGCCTGCCGAGGCGGACCTGGTCTGGCTCGAGGCGCCGTCGAACCCGCTGCTGACGATGCCGGACTTCGAGGCGGCCGTCGCGCACCCCGCCCCGGTCGTCTGCGATGCGACCGTCGCCTCGCCGGTGTTCGTGCGCCCGCTCGAGCTCGGCTGCGACGTCGCGCTGCACTCGGCCACCAAGGTCCTCGCCGGCCACGACGACACGCTGGCGGGCGTCGGTCTGCGTACGCGACGACGACGCTGTTCGAGCAGCTGCGCGAGACGCGCGGGCTGACGGGCATCGTCGCCTCCGCCGACACGGCGTGGCTGCTGCTGCGCGGCCTGAAGACGCTGAACGTGCGCATCGAGCGCCAGACCGAGACCGCGCGGGCGCTGGCCGAGCGGCTCGCCGCCCATCCGGCGGTGACGAAGGTGCGCTACCCCGGCTTCTCCTATCTCCTCTCCTTCGAGGTGCGCGGCGAGGAGGCGGCGCTCGCGGTGGAGCGGTCGCTGCAGACGATCATGAACGCCACCAGCCTGGGCGGCACGCGTCTCGAAGATCGAGGGGCGGCACCGCCGCGAGGGCGACCGCTGCCCGCCCGGCCTGCTCCGGCTCTCGGTCGGGCTCGAGGACGTCGACGTCCTCTGGGCCGATCTCGAGCAGGCGCTCGCCGCGGTCTGACGCGACAGCCTGCGGGGCGCCAGGCTTTCGCTACCGTTGGCAGATGCTCTTCACGCGCAAGAAGACAGAGATGCCCGCGCCCGGGGAGACGCTCGCCGGGCCGCCCGGGCGCGATGCCCGTCGTCGAGCCGCACGTCGTGCTCGGCACCCCGCTCGAGCCGCCGTTCCCGGACGGGATCGAGACGGCCGTCTTCGGCATGGGCTGCTTCTGGGGCGCCGAGCGCCTCTTCTGGCAGCTCCCCGGTGTCCACACGACCGCGGTCGGCTACGCGGGCGGCACCACGCCCAACCCGACCTACGAGGAGACCTGCTCGGGCCTGACCGGGCACACCGAGGTCGTGCTGGTCGTCTTCGACCCGGCGCGGACTCTCCTACGACGAGCTGCTACGGGTCTTCTGGGAGGGGCACGACCCGACCCAGGGGATGCGGCAGGGGAACGACGTCGGCACCCAGTACCGCTCGGCCATCTACTGGGCGAGCGACGCGCAGCGCGAATCGCTCGAGGCGTCGCGCGACCGCTACGCGACCGCGCTCGCCGCCGCCGGCTCGGCCCGATCACGACGGAGATCGCCGCGGCCGGGCCGTTCTACTACGCGGAGCCCTACCACCAGCAGTACCTGGCCCGGAACCCGATCGGCTACTGCGGGCTCGGCGGGACCGGCGTCAGCTGCCCGGTCGGCACCGGCGTCGCCGGCTAGCGGAGCGCAGAACCAGGCAGGGCCGGTCGACCAGACCGGCCTTGCGGCTGGCGACACTACGGCGTCCTGTCGCCTACTCCCGATCCGAGCCGGAGCCGGAGGTCAGGCGCTGGGCGACGTAGACCGGAATCGCGGAGACGACGATGACGACGAGCGCGATCGCGTTCACGATCGGCAGGTTCTGGCCCTGCCGGATGAAGCCGAACAGGAGCAGCGGCAGGGTGTTCTGCGCGCCGGCGGTGAAGTACGTGACGACGATCTCGTCCCACGAGAGGGCGAAGGCGAGCAGGGCGCCCGCGACGAGCGCAGTGCCGATGACCGGCAGCGTCACGTAGCGGAACGTCTGGAAGCCGGTGGCGCCGAGATCCGCAGAGGCCTCGAAGAACGAGCCCGACGTGCGACGTAGCCGCGCGATCACGTTGTTGTAGACCACCACCACGCAGAACGTGGCATGGCCGATCACGATCGTCCAGAGCGAGAAGTTGAAGCCCCAGATCACGAAGAACGAGTTGAGGGCGAGACCGGTGATGATCCCCGGGAGCGCGATCGGGAGGATGAAGAGGAACGAGATCGCGTCCTTGCCGAAGAACCTCGTGCGCGAGAGGCCGAAGGCGGCGAGGGAGCCCAGGATCAGCGCCACGACCGTGGCGAGCAGTCCGGCGCGCAGGGACAGCCAGAGCGCGTCCCGCACCTCCGGGTCGTTCCACGCGTCCGAGAACCACTTCGTCGTGAAGCCGGGGATCGGCCAGCTCTGGATGTTCGACGAGTTGAACGCATAGACGCCCATGATCGCGAGCGGGATCCAGAGGAAGAGGAAGATCAAGATCGCCCAGACCCAGAGGCCGATACGCGTGGCGCGGGTCTCCATCAGCGGCTCACAGGCTCTCGAACGCCCCGAGGCGCTTCATGATCACGAGGTAGACGGCCATGATCCCGAGCGGCACCATCGCGAACGCGGCCGCGAAGGGCGCGTTGTTGGCGAGGCCGAGGTTCTCGAACACGACCGTCCCGATCAGGGATGAGCCGGGGCCGCCGACGAGCGACGGCGCGATGTAGTCGCCGAGGGTCAGCGAGAAGGTGAAGATCGAGCCTGCAGCGAGGCCCGGGACGGCCAGCGGCAGGATCACGCGGCGAAGTGTCGTGACGCCGTGCCCGCCCAGGTCGGCGGAGGCCTCGATGTAGGAGTACGGGAACGCGCTCGAGCGCCGCGTAGACCGGCAGCACCATGAACGGGAACCAGATGTACGTGAAGACGAGCCACATGGCCCAGTTCGTGTAGGCGATGTTCAGGTCGGGCAAGCCGACGCTGTTGAGGAACCAGTTGAGCGCTCCGTCAGGGTTGAGGATCAGCCGCCACGAGTAGACGCGCACGAGGTAGCTGACCCAGAGTGGCAGCACCGTTGCGACGAGCAGCACGACGCGAAGCCGGCGGCTCGCGATGCGCACGAGGAAGTACGCGTACGGGAACGCCAGGAGCATGCATGTGATCGTCACGGCCGACGCCATCAACAGCGTGCGCAGGATGATCGTCGGATAGGGATCGTTCGCGATCGCGCGGAAGTTGTCGAGATTCCAGGAGTGGATGACCTGGCCGGTGAAGGAGTCGGTCGTCCAGAAGCCCTGGATCAGCAGCGCGACGAGCGCCGCGACGTAGACGAACAGGAACGCGGCCACGGGCGCAGTGATCTGCCCGAACGTCTTCAGTCCCGGCCGGCGCCATGAGAACCGGGAGAGCGAGCGGAGGGCCCCCCTGCGTGGGGAGCCCTCCGTCACACGTGCCGCGTCGACGGCCATCGACCGCCTAGCCCTTGACTTGCTGCCAGGCCGTCGTCCAGGCCCGGAGGTCGGTGCAGTTCTTCTGGCCGTTGCCGCAGTCGGCGATCGGCGTCTTCCAGAACTTGATCGAGTTGTAGAAGCTCTCCGGGGCGTTGGCTGAATACTGCGCGCACGAGCCCTTCGAGAGCGTGTTCATGACTGCGCACGCCTTCTTGTTCACCGGCGTCTCCCCGAAGTAGATGGCCTGCTGAGCCTGTGGCTTCGGCTGCGTGATGTACTGCATCCACATGTAGGCGCAGTTCGGGTGCTTCGCCTTCGACGAGAGCATCCACGTGTCAGCCCAGCCCGTCACGCCCTCCTTCGGGATGACGCCGACGACGGGCACCTTCGCCGCCTTCAGCGTGTTCACCTGATAGGGCCAGGAGGCGCCGATCGTGGAGCCACCGTTCTTGAACAGGTCGATCTGGTCGGACGCGAGACCCCAGTACTTCTTGACGAGCGGCCGCTGCTGCTTCAGGAGCGATACGGCTGCTGCCAGCTGCGCCTTCGTCAGCTCGTACGGATCCTTGATCCCGAGCGCCGGGTTCGTCTTCGACAGGTAAAGAGCCGCGTCCGCGATCTGGATCGGGTTGTCCGGGATCGTGATCTTGCCCTTGTTCTTCGCGTCGTAGATCGCGGCCCACGTGTTCGGCGCCTTGCCGTACTTCTTCGTGTTGACCATCAGCACGTTCGGCCCGAACTGCAGCGAGATGCCGTAGTGCTTGCCGTCCACCGTGTTGTGTGGCGGCGACTGGAACGCCCTGAAGAAGTCCTTGTACGCCGGAATCAGATTGACGTTGACTTCCTGGACGGCCTTCGCGTAGATCAGCCGCAGGCTCGCGTCGCCCGAGGCCGACACCATGTCGTACTGGCCGCCGCCGCCCGAGGTCATCAGGTTGAACATGTCGTTCGAGCTGCCGGCGTACTTCGCCGGACCTTGCAGCCCGTCTGCTTCTCGAACGGGGCCACCCACTGCTTCTCGGTGTACCCCTCCCACGCGACGAGCGTGAGCTTGCCCTCGCCCTTGCCGATGGACGTGGGCACGGCGCTGCCCTTCGAGACGCCCGCCGCAGGAACGGCGAGCGCAACGACCACAGCCGCGAGCGCCACATGCACGAAGCGAATCCGCTTCACCTTCTCTCCTCCTCGATCACGAATTCCACGTCCGGGCTCCATGACAGCCGAACATGCCTGCCCTCCATCTCGTGGACGTCCTGCGAGGACGTCTCGAGGTTCTGCTGTACCACCGTCAGCTCGCCGCCGCCGTCGAGCGCGACCACGAACTTCGTCACCGGGCCGAGATACACAGCGGCCCGGATCCTCCCCGGCTCACCCTCCGGCGTATCGCCGGCGTGACAGCCGGATCTTCTCAGGGCGCACGGTGAACATGCGGCCCGACCGCTCGAGGATGTTCGACGTGCCGATGAACCCGGCCACGAACGTCGTGGCCGGGTGCTCGTACATCTCCGCCGGGGTACCGATCTGCTCGATCCGGCCCTGGTTGAAGACGGCGATGCGGTCGCTCATCGTCAACGCCTCTTCCTGGTCGTGCGTGACGTAGATGAACGTCATACCGAGCTCCTGCTGGATCTGCTTGAGCTCGATCTGGAGCTCCTGGCGCAGCTTCAGGTCGAGTGCGCCGAGCGGCTCGTCGAGCAGCAGAGCGCCTGTGGTGTGTTGACGATCGCGCGCGCCAGCGCGACGCGCTGCCGCTGCCCGCCGGAGAGCTGCCCCGGCTTGCGATCGCCGTAGCCCTCGAGCCGCACCATGCGAAGCACGTCCTCGCGCCTTCACCCGCCGCTCCGCCTTCGGCACCTTCTTCACCCGCAGCCCGTACTCGACGTTCTGCTGCACGGTCATGTGCGGGAAGAGCGCGTAGTCCTGGAACACGGTGTTGACGGCGCGGTCGAACGGCGGCAGCGACGATACGTCGCGGCCACCGAGCTCGACGCTGCCGGCATCGGGCGCTCGAAGCCGGCGATCATGCGCAACGTCGTCGTCTTCCCCGAGCCGGACGGCCCCAGCATGGTGAAGAACTCGCCGCGGGCGATCTCGAGATCGACACCGTCGACGGCTGCGACAGGACCGTAATGCTTCCGCAGGCCGCTGACCCGGACGTCGACCGGAGTTCGGTGATCTCTCAGAGAGCTGTGGCAAACGACTCCCCAGCACCGCGAGCCCCTCGTCCAGCACGTCCTGCTCGATCGTCAACGGTGCCAGCAGGCGGATCACGTTGCCGTAGATGCCGCAGGAGAGCAGCAGCAGGCCGCGCTCGAAGGCGGCGGAGACCACCGCGGACGCCCGGTCGGGCGACTGCTCGGCCAGCTCGAACGCGAGCATCGGCCCGAGCCCGCGCACCTCGCCGATCGCGTCGTGCTTCGCCGCCAGCTCCTCCATGCGGGCGCGCATCGTCTCGCCGAGCGCGCTCGCCTGCGCCAGGAACTCCGGCTCGGCGACCGCGTCGAGCACGGCGACGGCCGCTGCGCAGGAGAGCGGGTTGCCGCCGAACGTCCCCCCGAGGCCGCCGGCGGGCACGGCGTCCATGATCGAGGCCGGGCCGGTGACCGCCGCGAGCGGCAGGCCGCCGCCGATCGACTTGCCCGAGACGAGCAGGTCCGGCGCGGCATCCTCGTAGTGCTCGATCGCCCACATCTTGCCGGTGCGGCCGACGCCCGACTGCACCTCGTCGTCGACGTAGAGGATCCCGTGCTCGCGGCAGACCTCGAGCAGGCGACGCGGGAAGTCGTCCGGCATCGGGATGAAGCCCCCCTCGCCCTGGACCGGCTCGAGCACGACGCACGCCACCGCCGCCGGGTCGACCTCGGCCTTGAACAGCCGCTTCAGCCCGGCGATGGCGTCGTCGCTCGTCACGCCCGCGGTACGGGTAGGGAACGGGTGCGCGGTAGACCTCGGGAGCGAAGGGGCCGAAGCCGGCCTTGTACGGCTTCACCTTCGCCGTCATCGTCATCGTCAGCAGCGTGCGGCCGTGGAACGCGTTGTCGAAGACGACGACGGCAGGGCGCCCGGTCGCGGCGCGGGCGATCTTGACGGCGTTCTCGTTGGCCTCCGCGCCGGAGTTGACGAGGATCGACTTCTGCTCCTCGCCGGCGCACGGGGACAGCTCGGCCAGCCGGCGGCACACCTCGACGTACGGCTCGTACACGCCCACCATGAAGCACTGGTGCAGGTACTCGTCCGCCTGCGCCTTGATCGCCTCGACGACGGGCGCGAAGCGATGGCCGGTGTTCTGGCAGCCGATGCCGCCGGCGAAGTCGATGAAGGTGCGGCCGTCGACGTCCGTGACGCGCGCGCCGTCGGCGTGCGAGACGACGAGCCGCGGTGTCGAGACGCCGGCGCTGACGTAGCGGGAGCGCTCGGCGAGGATGCGATCGTGAGCGGTCTGTTCCGTTGTGTGCATCGCGGGAGTATGCCTCAGCCCACGTCCCGATTCACCTCGCCGCGTCCTCGCATTGCGCAGCCGGTGCTCCGCAGAGACACGAATTGCGGACACCACCGGCCGCGTCGTGGCGCACCCTGCGCCGCCGGAGGAGTGCGGCTGCCCGTACTGCACGTTTACCCGGTCTCTGCCACGATTGCGACGTGACCACCACCGTCCTCATCGTCGACGACCACCCGAGCTTCCGCGCGTCCGCGCGCGCGATCCTCGAGGCGGACGGGTTCGACGTCGTCGGCGAGGTGGAGGACGGCGCTGCCGCGATCGACGCCGTCTCGGAGAAGCGCCCGGACGTCCTGCTGCTCGACGTCCAGCTGCCGGACATGAGCGGCTTCGAGGTCTGCCTGGAGGTCCTCGCCCGCCAGAACGGCTCGGCGCCGCAGGTCGTGCTCGTCTCCAGCCGGGACGCCTGCGACTTCGGCTCGCTGATCGAGGCGAGCGGGGCCCGCGGCTTCATCGCCAAGGCGGAGCTCTCCGGCGAGGCAGTCACAGCGCTGCTGCGGTGAGGCCGCTCCGCTTCGCGCTCGCCGGGGCGGCGGCGCTCGTCGAGGCGGCCGTCGCGATCGCGCTCGTCTTCACGAACGAGCGCAACGACAACCCCTGGCTGACGGCGGCCGTCGCCGTCACCGCCGGCCTCTCGTTCGTCGTCGCCGGGCTCGTGGCCCTCTGGCGGCGGCCCGACAACTCGATCGGCTTCCTGCTCGCCGCCACCGGATACCTCTGGTTCCTCGCGTCGCTGACCGAGTCGAACGAGCCCTGGGTCTGGACGGCCGGGTTCATCCTCGGGAATCTCGCCTTCATCACGTTCGCCGCCCTGATCCTCGCCTACCCCGACGGGACGCTGGGCCGGCGCGACCGGGCGCTGCTCGCCGTCGGCGGCGTCGCGGCCCTCGGGGCCAACACGATCGCGGCCCTCGTCGACGAGACGCCCGGTGAAGGGATGCCCCGAGTGCCCGCCGAGCGCCATCGCCGTGACGCAACACTCCGGGTTGAAGGACGCGACGATCGCAGTGGCGACGATCGTGGTGGTCGTCGTGCTGGTCGCCGTGGTCGCCGTCCTCGTTCAGCGCTGGCACCGCGCCTCGGTCGCCCGCCGCCGCACCCTGCGGCCGGTCTTCGTGTCATGCGGGATCGCCCTCTCGCTGCTCCTCGCGACGGTCGCGATCGACCGGCTCGACAACAGGGCCTACTCGGTCGTGTGGGTGCTCTTCCTGGTCTCGTTCGCCGCGGTACCGCTCACGTTCCTGGCCGGGGTGCTCCGCAGCCGCTTCGACCAGGCGGCCGCGACCCGCATGCTGCTCTCCCTGGACGCCGGCGTGCCGCTGCGCGACGCGCTCGCCGCAGGCCCTGCACGACCCATCGCTCGAGATCGTCTACCGGGTCGACAGCCGCAACCGGTGGGTGGACGCCGACGGCCGCCCGGCCGACGAGCCCGTCGCCACGCCGCTTCGCTCGACGACGACGATCGAGCGGAACGGGCGGCCGATCGCCGTCCTCGTCCACGACCCCGCCCTCGACGCCGAGCCCGAGCTCGTCGACTTCATCGCCGCCGGCGCGCGGCCTCTCGCTCGAGAACGTGCGGCTGCAGGCCGATCTCCGCTCGCAGTTCCTGATCCTGGAGACGGTGGCGAACACGGCGCCGAGCCTGCTCGTCGTCGTCGACACCGACGGCCGCATCCTGAACCAGAACCGGGCGACGCTCGAGGCGAGCGGCATCGACGACGAGGAGGCGATCCGCGGCCGCTTCTTCTGGGACGTGTTCATCGACCCGGACGAGCGCGAAGCGTGCGAGCCGGCGAGTTCCACGACGCGGCCCCGGAATTCGCGCCGGCGCCGTACGAGAACACGTTCACGAACGCCCGGGGCGAACGGCTCGTGATCGAGTGGCGGAGCGCCCCGATCACCGACGCCGCCGGCAACGTGACGAGCATCGTCGCGGGCGGCATCGACATCACCGAGCGCAAGCAGCGCGAGGTGCAGCTGCAGCGGGAACGCGACATCACCGAGACGCTGATGCAGGCGATCCCGAGCCTCGTCGTCGTCGTCGACACGGACGGGGTCGTCGTCGACAGCGGCGTCGACGAGACGCGGGCCGGCGTCAACAACGCGTTCCGCCAGGCGCTCGGCTGGCCGGACAGCGCGATCGTGCGCCGCAGCGTGCTCGACCTCATCGACCCGGCAGACAGCTACCTCGCGCTGATGGCGATCGCGTCGGCGGCGAACGGGGTGCCGGCGCACGAGCGCGAGTCCCGCTGGCTGCGCGCCGACGGGAGCCGCATCGTCGTCGCCTGGACCGCAACGCCCGTCGACGACGTGACCGGGCGCAGAGCGTCGCTCGTGCTGCTCTCCGGCGTCGACGTGACCGAGCGCAAGCAGCACGAGGAGGAGATCCGCGCCTCCCGCTCGCGCATCGTCGCCGCGGCGGACGAGGCCCGCCGCAAGCTCGAGCGGAACCTGCACGACGGCGCCCAGCAGCGCCTGGTGGCGCTGTCGGTGTCGCTCCGGCTCGCCGAGGGCAAGCTCCACGACGACCCCGACGGCGCCCGCGCGATCCTGTCGGCCGCACGCGAGGAGCTCGCCGCCGCCCTCGACGAGCTCCGCGAGCTCGCCCGCGGCATCCACCCGGCCGTCCTCACCGACCGCGGGCTGCGCGCGGCGATCGAGGCGATGCTCACGCGCTTCCCGCTCCCGGTGGAGCTCGAGCTGCCGGACGAGCGGCTGCCCGCCCCGGTCGAGGCGGCGGCGTACTACGTGATCTCCGAGGCGCTCACCAACGTCGTCAAGTACGCCGGGCGCATCCGTCGTGGAGGTGCGCGTCACCGAGAACGACGAGCAGGTGACCGTGGCGGTCTCCGACGACGGCGTCGGCGGCGCCGATCCCGAGCGCGGCACCGGGCTGCGCGGGCTCGCCGACCGTGTCGCGGCGCTGGACGGGGCGCTCCTCGTCGAGAGCCCGGAGGGCGACGGGACGCTGGTCGTGGCCGTCCTCCCGGCCCTCCGATCGGCGCTGGCTGGGTCGTAGGCCGAGCCCACCGGTCTCTCCGGGGTGGTGCGAACCGCACCTCGAGACACCAGCACGCCGGACTGCCGCGCGCACCGGCTCCGTGCGAGTGTCCGTGCATCAACCGACCGACGCACGAAGGAGGCTCGCAGTGACCGCAACCCACACACTTCCCGCCCGCCGCGAGCTCGCCCATCGCTCGAGCAACGGGATCGACGTCTTCCTGCTCTGGTGCCCGGCAGACGACTCGCTCGCCGTCGTCGTGATCGACGCGACCGCAGACTCGTTCGAGCTCGTCGTCGATCCGACCGAGGCGCTCGACGCCTTCGAGCACCCGTACGCCCACGCGGCGTTCCGCGGGCTGACGATCGATCAGACTCCCCTGGATGTGGCCGCGTAGAGACCTTCTCCTGGCCGCCGCCACGGCGGCAACCGCCCTGCACGTCCTCGACGATGCCACCCTCCATCGCGAGCCGGGGACGACGATCGCAGACCACGTGACCGGCGCCGGCGCCACCCTCGCCGTACTTGCCGTCGCTGCCGTCGTCTTCCCCCGGCTCCGTGCAGGCGCCCAGGCCACCCTCGCCCTCCTGCTCGGCCTCTTCGCTGTCACGCTCGGAGGCCTCCACGTCGCGGAGATCGCGCTGCAAGGGCGCGTGGCGGGCGGTGACGTGACCGGCCTGCTCGCGCTCGCCGCCGGCATCCTGCGCGCTCGCGATCGGCGCTCGTCGCGCTCTGGCAGAGCCGGCGACGGGACGGCAGCCGCACGCGGCGCTACGGACGGCGCGCGCTTCGCGCCGTCGCCGCGCTCGTCGTCGGCGTTTTCGTCGTCGTTCCCGTGCTCGTGGCCGTCGCGCTGACCCACAAGCCGCGCGTGGTCGTGCAGGCAGCCGACCTCGGGCGGCCGCACGAGACCGTCACGCTGCGCACCCGCGACGGGCTCGACCTCGCCGCCTGGTACGTGCCGTCCCGCAACGGCGCCGCCGTGATCGCGTTCCCGGGACGGCGCCAGCCCGTCCCCCACGCCCGCATGCTCGTACGGCACGGCTACGGCGTGCTGCTCGACTGCGGGGGCGCTGCGACGGACCCGAGGCTCACCCGCCGTCGTGTCCGGACGGCGGCGGGCCTATCCGAACGCTGCACGAGGCCGCTCGAGCAGGGCGGCACGGCCTGACACCTGGCTGGGGCCGCCCGGCGCAGACGGCGGTGCTGTTCGGGGCGACCCGCGTCCTCTCCCCGGCGTCCCCGCCCGAGCCGCTCGACGAGCTCGTCGCCACGCATCGCCCCGCGCGCGCTGCTGCTGATCGAGGCCGGCCACGGACAGGGAGGCGAGGACCTGAACGGCCTCTACTACCGCCGCGCCGGGCAGCCGAAGCAGCACTGGCTCATCCCGGAGGCACACCACACCGGTGGGCTCGCGAAGCGTCCGGCCGAGTACGAGCGGCGCGTGGTCGGCTTCTTCGACCGGTACCTGTGACCGATTCCCGTCGCGCCGCCGGGCCACGTCCTCGTAGACTCGTGGCATGAGCGCGTCGAGCGACGGCACCGTCAGCTTCCTCCTGTGCGACATCGAGGGGTCGACCCGCCTCGTGCACGAGGCAGGCCAGGCGTACCCGCAGATCCTGGCGGACGAGCGGGGCATCCTCCGGGAAGCCGTGACCGCGCACGGAGGCGACGAGATCGACGCGCACGGGGACGAGCTCTTCGCCGTCTTCACGGACACGAACGCGGCGGCCGCGGCGGCGGTCGTCGGGACAGCGCTCACTCGTCGAGCACGAATGGCTCGACGGGCATGACGTCCGCGTCCGCATGGGCATCCACACCGGCGAGGCACTCTTCACGGAGGACGGCTACACCGGCATCGACGTCCACCGGGCCGCCCGGATCGGCTCGGCCGGCCACGGTGGGCAGATCCTCGTCTCGGCCACCGCCCACGCGGCTCTGACCGAGGTCCAGACGCGCGATCTCGGCACGCACCGTCTCGCCGGGCTGCCGGAGCCGGAGCACATCTACCAGCTGCTCGCCGAGGGGCTCCCGCGCGACTTCCCCCCGCTGCGCAACACGATCGCGATGCTCGGCAACGCGATGCGCGTCGTCATCGCCGACGACTCGGTGCTGCTGCGCGAGGGTGTCGTGCGGCTGCTCGAGGAGTCCGGCTTCGAGGTCGTCGCGCCAGTCGGGCACCGCGGACGACCTGCTGCGTCACGTCGGCCATGCACAAGCCGGACGTGGCGATCGTCGACATCCGCATGCCGCCGACCCACACCGACGAAGGGCCTGCGCGCCGCGAGCGAGATCCGCGAGCGCTACCCCGAGACCGGCGTGCTCGTGCTCTCCCAGTACGTCGAGGCCGGCTACGCGATGGAGCTGCTGGCCGGAGAGCGCGGAAGGCGTCGGCTACCTGCTCAAGGACCGCGTCTCCGACCTGGAGGAGTTCGCCGGCGCCGTCGCGCCGCGTCGGCGACGGCGGCTCGGCGCTCGACCCGGCGGTCGTCAGCCAGCTCGTCGGCCGCCGGCGCGCAGCACGACCCGCTCGACGAGCTCACGCCGCGCGAGCGCGAGGTGCTCGAGCTGATGGCCGAGGGCCGCTCGAACCAGGCGATCGCCGAGCGCATGTTCGTCACGCTCCGCGCCGTCGAGAAGCACGTGACGAGCATCTTCACGAAGCTCGGGCTGCCCGCCAGCGCGGACGACCACCGCCGCGTGCTCGCGGTGCTCACGTACCTGCGCGGCTGAGACGACAGCGGGCGCAGGGCTCCGCCCCGGGGCCGTTTCCCGGAACGCTCCGTGAGAGGTCAGGGAACGGGCAGGGTCATCCCCGATGGGCGCGCGGATCTTCGCGAGGCAGCATCGAGACATGGACGAGCAGGACCAAAGCGAACGCACCCGCGTGCCGCGATCGTACGCGGGAAGCGGCCTCAAGCGTGCGGCTAGCCGCACCACGAAGAGGCCTGACCGCCGCACTGTGCGGCGAGCGCGTCGGTGAGAGCCTGCGAGGTCATACCAACGACCCTCGAAGGAGACACGCCATGTCACCTCTGAAGCGCAGCACGAACATCGCGGCCCGGATGGGTCGCTGGAGCGCGCGCCACCGGAAGACCGCGATCTTCGGCTGGCTCGCGTTCGTCGATCGCCTCGTTCGCCGTCGGCATCGCCGTCGGCATGAAGACGATCGACCAGAACGACATCAACGTCGGCGAGGCCCGCAAGGCCGACCACATCATCCGCGACGCCGGCTTCAAGCTGGACGAGCAGATGGAGTACGTGCTCGTCCAGTCGAAGACGCAGACGGCGACCGACCCGGCGTTCCGCGCAGTCGTCGACGAGGCGATCGCGACGCTCGACGGCGTTCCCGCAGGTCGACGAAGCTCCGCTCGCCGCTCGCCGCGGGCAACGAGGGCCAGATCTCGGACGACGGGCACTCGGCGCTGATCCAGTTCAGCCCGAAGGGCACGTACGACGAGGCGACGGCCGTACATCGACACGATCACCGCCGGCACCGCGAAGGTGCAGAAGGCCAACCCCGACTTCGTCGTCGGTCGAGGCCGGCTCGCGCCTCGACCGGCAAGGCGCTCGACGAGATGTTCGGCTCCCAGCTCGCGCGGGCCGGGCTCATCTCGATCCCGCTCACGCTGATCATCCTGCTGGTCGTCTTCGGCTCGCTCGTCGGCGCGACGGTGCCGCTCCTGCTCGCGCTCTCCGCCGTGTTCGCGACCATGGGGCTCGTCGCCCTCCCGAGCCAGATCGTGCCGATGGACGAGTCGATCTCCGAGGTGATCCTCCTGATCGGGCTCGCGGTCGGCGTCGACTACTCGCTCTTCTACATCCGCCGCGAGCGTGACGAGCGCCGGGCCGGGCGCAGCGAGACGGCCGCGCTCGAGGCTGCCGCCGCCACCTCGGGGCGGGCCGTGCTCATCTCGGGCTTCACCGTGATGATCGCGATGGCCGGGATGTTCTTCTCCGGCGACAAGACGTTCATGTCGTTCGCGATCGGCACGATGATGGTCGTCGCCGTCGCGATGATCGGCTCGCTCACCGTGCTGCCGGCGATGCTGTCGTGGCTCGGCGACCGCGTCGACAAGGTGAGGGTGCCGTTCCTCTGGCGGCTCCAGCGGGACGACGGCGAGAGCCGCGTGTGGGGCGCGATCCTCGACCGCGTCCTGCGCCGGCCGCTCGTCTCGGCGCTCGCCGCGACGGCGGTGCTCGTCGCCCTCGCGATCCCGGCGCTGACCCTGCACACCGACATCGGGCCTCGACGCCCTGCCGAAGTCGATGAAGGAGGTGCAGGACTACAACAAGGTGCAGGATGCGTTCCCGGGCGGCGCGACTCCCGCGGTCGTCGCGATCTAGGGCGACGCCTCCGATCCCGCGCTCCAGGCGGCCGTGCGCCGACCTGAAGCGGAGGCGCTCGCGTCGGGCAAGGCGCTCGAGCCGATCCACGTCGACGTCGTCGCCGAACGGCACACGTGCTCCGCGTCGTCGATCCCGCTCGTCGGCAACGGCACGGACGCGACGTCGAACGACGCGCTCGACGACGCTCCGCAACGAGATCCTGCCGGCCACGATCGGCAAGGTCGCCGGCGTCGAGTACGCGGTCACCGGTGACACGGCGGCCTCGAAGGACTGGAACGACAAGATGAAGTCGTCGGCGCCGCTCGTGTTCGCCTTCGTCCTCAGCTTCGCGTTCCTGCTCCTGCTCGTCTCGTTCCGCTCGATCGTGATCCCGCTGAAGGCGATCCTGATGAACCTGCTCTCCGTCGGCGCCGCCTACGGCCTGCTCGTCGCCGTCTTCCAGTGGGGCTGGGGCGCGAACCTGCTCGACTTCCAGACGAACGGCGGCATCGCCTCCTGGCTGCCGATGTTCCTGTTCGTGATCCTGTTCGGCCTCTCGATGGACTACCACGTGTTCATCCTCAGCCGGGTCAAGGAGTACTACGACCGCGGGCATCGAGCACCGAGCAGGCCGTCGCGGCGGGATCAAGCTCGACCGCCGGCGTCGTCACCAGCGCCGCCGTCGTGATGGTGTTCGTCTTCGGCGTCTTCGCGCTGATGCCGATCATCGACATGAAGGAGATGGGCATCGGCCTCGCGGCCGCCGTCCTGATCGACGCCACGATCGTCCGCGCGGTGCTCCTGCCCGCGACGATGAAGCTCCTCGGCGAGTGGAACTGGTACCTGCCGACGTGGCTCGAGTGGCTGCCGACGCTCGAGCACGAGCGCTCGGTCGACGCCGACGATCCCGGTGGAGGCGCTGCCGGAGCGGTCGGCAGCCTGACCTCCCGCTCGACGCAACGCGAGGGCCCCGGCAGCGCCGGGGCCCTTCGGCGTATCTCCCCTGACTACGCCGGGACGCCCGTGCGGACGGGAAGCGAGGCGGCGAAGCGCCGGATCTCGTCCCAGTCGCGGTGGTCGCCGGCGGGCATGCGGTTGTACGGGAACGACATCTTCTCGGGGACGATCACGCCGCCGAAGATCTCCGTCGCGACGGGCGCGATCTCGGGATAGCCGCTCGAGCCCGTGCTCGAGCTGAGGCCGCACCTTCTCCTTCTCCTCCGGGTCGTTGCTCAACGGCCCCATCGCGAAGACGGCGAAGGGCACGTGCGGCGAGCTCGTCCTGGTGGCGGCGCAGGAATCGGCGCGCGTCGCGGTGCAGCCGGCTCATGTAGAGCCCCGTGCCGAGTACGACGAGGTCGTAGCCCTCGAGGGATCGGCGCCTCACGCGCGGCCACGACGTCGCAGGCGGCGCCCTCGTCGCGCAGGACGGCGCCGACGTACCGCGCCACTTCCTCGACGGATCCGTACTTGCTCGCATAGGCGACGAGCACTCGGGTCATGGTGGCCTCCTTGGTCGCTCTCCTCGAGCGTGGCACGCTCGCGGGCGCCGTGTCATCGGGCCCGGCGCGGATCGGCCGTGGGCGGAAAGCCGCAGACCCACGCGTCTACGATGTGGGAGCGCCGGAGTAGCTCAGCTGGTCAGAGCACGCGCCTTGTAAGCGCGGGGCCAAGGGTTCGAATCCCTTCTCCGGCTCTCTTTCCCTCCTCCTTCCCTTTCTCGCCCGCAGAGGAAGGCCAAGGAACGAATGATCGTTGTCCATCCGAGCAACAATCTACGATTGCTCGATGATGCATCCCAAGGATGTGGGCGACCGCACGACACTCGCCGTGATGCTCGCTCTGCACGAATCCGGCTACCAGGTCGCGCTGCCGTTCGGAGAGAACACGCGGTACGACCTCATCCTGGACGACAGCGAAAGGCTCCTCCGCGTCCAGTGCAAGACCGGCCGGCTACGAATGGGCGCTGTCGAGCTCTCCACCGCCAGCTCATACGCGCACGAGACCCGCTGACCCAGCTCGCGTGACCGGACTACTGCCGCCATGTCCCCGTCGCCGTCGGTGGTCTTTGCAACGATGCGCCACATCGAGGCGATCACGGTTGCGCCGGCGTTCCGGGATCGGGGGACGTCATCCGGTAGAGGGCCGGTCCGGAGCACCGGGGGTGCGGTTGACCGTACCCGGAGACACGTGTGCGCCGTCCTGTCCACGCGCCGACGTGAAGGCACGCTGTCCGGAGTGACCTGAAGGAAACGACAGGAACGACGGAGACCACCGCCTGCCTCGAGCAGGAGCTGATGCATGCACACCCGAGTTCTCGAGCCGAAGCACGGGCCGACCCTCCTCGTGAGGCCCCTCCGCCACGGCGACGTCGGCACCGTCATGGCGGTCTTCGAGCGTCTCAGCGACCGGTCGCGCCGCGCACGCTTCAACGGGCCCAAGCCGCGCCTCAGCACGGCCGATCTCGAGCAGCTCGCCTCGGCCGACGCGGACCGTCACGCGCTCGTCGCGTACGCCGAGGGCGACCGGCAACCGGTCGCGATCGCACGTCTCGTACGCGACGGCCGCAGCGCCGAGATCGCCTTCGAGGTGGCCGACGAGTACCAGCAACTCGGCATCGGGTCGGCCCTCACCGCGGAGTTGATCGCAGACGCGCGGGCCGCCGGGGTCACCGAGATCACCGCCCTCGTAGCGACCGACAACCCCGCCGCGCTCGCGCTGCTGCGCCGGATCCTGAGCGCGCTCGACATCCGCTTCGACGGTCCCGAGCTCTCGATCCGCGCGGCGCTTCTGTGACCGGGCGTTCCTGACATGCGAGAGCAGGGTCTCATCCAGCCGGTCGCCAGGCGCGCGATCCTTGCTAGAAGAGCTCGTTCTCGCCGGCGAAGAGCTCGGACACCGAGCGGTCCTCGAACACGTTGCGGATCGAGCCGGCGAGAAGTGCGGCCGCCGACACGGTCACCAACTTGTCCGAGAGCGAGCCGAAGTCGCGCATCACCGTGTCGGTGACCGCGATCTCGGCGAGGCTGCTGCGGCCGAGCACCTCGACCGCACCGGGAGTGAGCAGGGCATGCGTCGCGAACGCGTGCACTTCGGTGGCTCCCGCATCGAGGAGCGCGCCTGCAGCGGCGACGAGGGTTCCGCCGGTGACGATCACGTCGTCACCGATGATCGCGACCTTGCCGGCCACATCGCCGATGACCTCCGCCGCAACCGACTCCTCGTGGGCGGGCCGTACCTTCGTGGCCACGGCAAAGGTCGCGTCGAGCATCTGCGCGAACCGTCGCGCCGCCTTCACACGCCCCAGGTCGGGAGAAACCGACACGACGCCCTCTCCGCTGAGCCCCAGGCGCCGGTAGTGGTCGGCGAACAACGGCAACGCCGTCATGTGGTCGACGGGGATCGAGAAGAACCCCTGGATCTGGCCGGCATGCAGGTCCATGGTCAAGACACGATCCACCTTCGCGGCCTCCAGCAACGTGGCGACGAGCCGGGCGCTGATCGGCTCCCGCGGCGCGGACTTCTTGTCCTGGCGGGCGTACGGGTACAGCGGCATCACCGCGGTGATCCGGTGAGCGGAAGCGAGGCGGGCGGCGTCGACCATGACGAGCAGCTCGATCAGGTGGTCGTTCACCGGCGGCGATCCGGACTGGAGCAGGAAGACGTCGGCGCCCCGGATGGATTCGCCATAGCGGCAGTAGATCTCTCCGTTCGCGAACGTCTCGAGGTCGATGACGCCGAGCTCGACACCGAGCCGTCGCGCGATCGCCGTCGCCAGCCGGGGGTTCGACCGCCCGGCGAACAGCATCAATGACCGCTGAGGGCGCCTGTGGAGACGATTGAGCAGCCCGCGTCGCGCAAAGCGGGCAGGTCGAGGAAGTCGCACCTGGGCGGGCACGGATTCAGCTTGCACCCACCCTTGCCCGCTGCCATCGTGGCCGACGCCGATCGTGTGTGCGGCTTGTCGCGGACGGCGCGGGAATCCCGCAGCGCGCCGTCCACGTCTCACCGATGCGGCGACGCCCGCCATACGCGATCCTGTAGGTAGGGGCAAGGAGGCATGATGGGCACCTGGAC
Source organism: uncultured Gaiellaceae bacterium (assembly GCA_963731095.1). Classification (GTDB taxonomy): domain Bacteria; phylum Actinomycetota; class Thermoleophilia; order Gaiellales; family Gaiellaceae; genus Gaiella. The sequence goes on along the minus strand of CAVSUK010000033.1, from coordinate 180,512 downwards.
GGAACCGAGACTCGCGGAGCACTCCGTTGCCGTCGCGGAACGCGAGGTAGCCATCCGGATCGACGATGTGGCCCTGCCAGGGAGCCTCGTGCTCCCGGAGCGGGTTGCCGGCATCGTCGCGTTCGCGCACGGCAGCGGCTCCGGGCGGTCGAGCCCGCGTAACCGCCTCGTCGCGTCGATCCTCCACGGGGCAGGGTTGGGAACGCTGCTCTTCGACCTGCTCACCGTCGAGGAATCGCTCGAACGGAGCAACGTCTTCGACATCCCGCTTCTTGCCGGGCGCCTTGCGGGGGCGACGGGCTGGCTTGCGCACCAACCCGGGACGGCGCGGCTCCCTCTGGGGTACTTCGGCGCCAGCACCGGCGCTGCGGCAGCGCTGTGGGCCGCCGCCGAGAACACCGAGGTGAAGGCGATCGTCTCGCGCGGCGGACGGCCCGACCTCGCGCTGCCGCGGCTCGAGGCCGTGCGCGCCCCGACGCTCCTGATCGTGGGCGGTGCCGACGACGTCGTGCTGGACCTGAACCGCCTCGCACTCGAGCACCTACCGGACGGCTCCGAGCTCCGCGTGATCCCGGGAGCGACCCACCTCTTCGAGGAGCCGGGGGCGCTGGCACACGTCGCCGTCCTTGCCCGGGACTGGTTCACCCGCCATCTCCGGTGACCCAGGCCGACGCGGCACCGGGCGTGCGGCCACCGCTCGCTGTACGGTCTGCGCGTGCCGACCGCCACCTCGCTCCGTTGCGTCACCGCCACGCGGTACGTCACCCCGCTCCGCGAGGGAGGCTCGCTGCCGGCCCTCGTCGAGGCCGACGACGACGGCCTCTACGTGCTGAAGTTCCGCGGCGCGGGACAGGGCCCGCTCGTGCTCGTGGCGGAGGTGATCGCCGGCGAGCTGGCACGCGCGCTCGGCCTCCCCGTGCCCGACCTCGTCACGATGGAGGTCGAGGCGGCGCTTGCCCGCGCGGAGCCTGACCCCGAGATCCAGGACCTGATCGCAGCGAGCACGGGGCTCAACCTGGGCGTCGACTTCCTGCCCGAGTCCCTGCCGTACTCGCCGGCCACCGGCTGGACGCCCGCACCCGAGCTCGCCGCGGAGATCGTCTGGCTCGACGCGCTCGTCACGAACGTCGACCGCACGGCACGAAACCCCAACCTGCTCTGCTGGCACGGGCGTCTCTGGCTGATCGATCACGGAGCTGCGCTCTACCGCCAGCACGCCGGGCTCGAGGCGGGCGACGCTCGGAGGCCGTTTCCCCAGATCGCCGAGCACGTGCTCCTCCCGTGCGCCGGGCCGATCGACGAGGCCGACGAGCGCCTCGCCACCCAGATCGACCGTCCCCTGCTCGAGGCGATCGTCGCGCTCGTCCCGGACGAATGGCTCGCGGCCAGGCCCGGGGAGACGTACGTCGACTACCTCGAGGGCCGCCTGGCGGCGCCCCGCGACTTCGTCGAGGAGGCGGAGGATGCCCGGCGCGCCCTCTAGCGCCTTCTCCTACGCGATCGTCCGCGTCGTGCCCCGGGTGGAGCGCGGCGAGCGCTTCAACGTCGGGGTCGTTCTCTACTGCGCGGAGCTCGGGTTCCTGGGGGCGCGGATCGCGCCTCGACGAGCGCCGCCTCGCGGCGCTGGCGCCGGACGTGCCGCCGGATGTCGTGCGCCCCTACCTCGATGCCGTCGTCCGGATCGCCGAGGGCGACCCGGCGGCAGGCCCGATCGCAGCCCTTCCGCCCGGCGAGCGCTTCGGCTGGCTCGTGGCGCCCTCGAGCACGATGCTGCAGCCGTCGTCCGTCCACACCGGCCTCTGCCACGACCCCGCGGAGACGCTCGACGCGCTCTTCGCGGATGTCGTCTCCTAGCTAGATGGTTGATCGGTAATTGGGGTGCGACCGGGGGCGGTCACGACCAAGCAGCGTGGCGTGATCGTGCAGGGCCCGTACGGTAGTACGGGCCCTGCACGAGCGCGTCGCGATGCGCCGCGTCGTGGCCGTCAGCCGGGTGTGCCCGAATTGCCGATCAACCATCAAGTCCGCCTGCTCACCCGGGCCCGCCGCACGCGCAACGAGGCCGGCCTCGGCACGATTCGCCACCTCGAGCTTGGCGAAGATGGCGGGCAAGCTGACACCGAACGCGGCCGTGCATCCTCCCGACGATCCGTTCCCGCGCCGTAGCGCGATGCGGGCCGCCAACGACGACGTGGGCCTCCACCAGGAGGCCCGCGTCAGCCGGTGATGGAGGGCTGCGTCAGGCGGGCACGGCGCGCGTCGCCTGGTGCGCGAGGATCTTGCGCTTCACCCGCTGCAGCGCGTTGTCGATCGTCTTCGTGTCGCAGCCGAGCTCCTCGGCCATCTGCTCGTACGAGTTGCCGTCGAGGTAGAGGCGCAGCGCCTCCGCCTCGAGCGACGAGAGTCGCGCTGCCGAGGCAGCCGACGAGGCTCTGCAGCTCCTCGGTCGAGATCACGACGGACGGACGGATCGTTCACGGCCGGGCCGGGCAGCGCGTCGCCGAGCGTGCACTCGCCCTCGTCGTCCTGGCCGGCCGGGGTGTGGCTGAAGGAGACGTACGTGTTGAGCGGGGCGTGCTTGAAGCGCGTGGCGGTCTTGATCGCCGTGATGATCTGGCGCGTCACGCAGAGCTCGGCGAAGCTGCGGAACGACGTCTCCTTGTCGTGGCGGAAGTCGCGCACCGCCTTGTAGAGGCCGATCATCCCCTCCTGGATCAGGTCGTCGGCGTCGCCGCCGGCGAGGAAGTACGAGCTCGCCTTCAGCCGCACGAAGCCGTGGTAGCGCCGCATCAGCTGGTCGAGCGCGGCCTGGCTGCCGTTCCGCGCCTTGATCACGAGCTGCAGATCCTCAAGCTCACGTTGAAGCTTCTGCGGTGTCTTCGGTGCAACGGCTGTACGGGCTGACATCGACTCTCCCCTGGATTTCCGTGGTTTTCCTGCCGGTCACGACAGGGCCCGAGAGCGAACTCTCACCCTGAAGTTGAGGGAGAACGTAGCACCTTGTTGCGGGCGTTACAACCCCATTGCACATTTTGCATGTTGATAAGAACAGACGTTCGTTCGTGACGGCTCGCGGCCGCCTGCGCAGGCGGCCGAGCGGGCGCGGTGGGCCTCAGTCCTGGCCGCGGCGAAGACGCTCGAGCCGCGCGCGCGTCTCGTCGTCGACCAGGTCACGGAGACGGGTGGCGTCGTCCTCGGCGTGGCCGGCAGGCTCGAGATCGCCCAGGAAGATGCGTGACGACAGCTTGCGCACCTCCTGCCCCGACGTGCCGAGCACGGCGGCGTCGGAGGTGACGAGGCAGACCTCCTCGGTGCCGCGGTGCTCCGCCGCGAGCCGCTCGAGCAGCGTGTCGGCGTGCGGGGCGTAGCGCACCGAGAGCGGCCCGAGCTCGGCGCTGCTCCCCGACCCCGTCGAAGACGACGACGCCGCGCGCGCCCTGCAGCGCGACGAAGCTCGCGAGCGCGTCCGTCAGCTCGCGGACGTCGGTGTACGAGCCGGCGTGGAGCAGGTTGTAGCCGTCGAACAGGTAGAGCGTCGGGTCAGTCACGGGGTCATGTCCTCTGGCGCCGAGCCTCGTACAGCAGGACGGCGGCAGCGACGCTGACGTTGAGCGACTCGACGCCGGGGCCGAGCGGGATCGAGACGGCGCCGTCGCACGTCTTGCGGACGAGCGGCCGCACTCCCTTTCCCTCTGCCCCGAACACGAGCGCGAGCCCGCCGGCAAGGTCGGCCTGCCACATGGTCTGCGGCGCGTCGGCGGCCGCTGCGTACGACCACAGGTCGCCGCGCTTGATCTCCGCGAGGTACCGTGCGAGATTCGGCACGACGGCGAGCGGGAGGTGCTCGACGGCGCCCGCAGAGGCGCGACAGACGGCGGCCGTGACGCGTGCGGAGCCGTGTGCCGGCACGATCACGCCGGTAGCGCCCGCCCCGGCGGCGCTCCGGATCACCGCACCGAGGTTGCGGGGATCGGTGACCTGATCGAGGCAGGCGAGCAGAGGCAGCTCGCCGGCTGCGAGCTCCCAGGCGTCCGCGTACGGGTACGGCTCGGCCCAGGCGACGACGCCCTGGTGGTCCGGGCTGCCGGCCGCCTCGGTCAGCTCCCGCTCCTTGCGGAGCTGCGGCCGCGGCCCTTCTCCGAGCCAGTCGAGCTGGCCGGCGGCGCGCTCCGAGGCCCAGAGCTCGAGCACCTCCCGCCGGCCCCGGAGGGCCTCCCGCACCGCGTTGCGGCCGTAGACGAGCTCGCGCGTCACCGGAACGGCACGAGCTCGAAGCCGCCGGGCGCGTCGCGCACCTCCCAGCCGGCCTCGGCGATCGCGTCGCGCAGTCGGTCGGCCTCGGCAAAATCCCTGTCCGCACGAGCCTGCTGCCGCTGCTCGGCGAGCGCCACGAGCTCGGCCGGCGCCTCCTCGCGCTCTGCGAGCGAGTCGAGCCCGAAGACGGCGAGCCCTCGCCGGAGCTCGTCGAGGGCCCCGTCGCGGGCCCACTCGTGCAGGATCGCGAGCGCCGGCGGGGGTGTTGAAGTCGTCGTCGAGCGCCGCGGCGAACGCTTCCCAGTCGCCGTGCGAGCGGGTCTCGCCGCGCAACGCGTTCCGCAGGCCCTCGACCTGCGCGCGCGCCTGGATCATCGTCTCCTCGGAGAAGTCGATCGGCTTGCGCCAGTGGCCCGTGAGCATGAACAGGAGCGCGGTCTCCCGCCCCCATTCCGCGATCACCTCCTGGATCGTGGCGACGTTGCCGACCGACTTGGACATCTTCTCGCCCGTGAAGCGGAGCAGCCCGTTGTGCATCCAGATGCGCGCGAACGGGCGCCCCACCGCCTGCGACTGCGCCCGCTCGTTCTCGTGGTGCGGGAACACGAGGTCGAGGCCGCCGCCGTGGATCAGGAACTCCGCGCCCAGGGTCTTCTCCGCCATCGCCGAGCACTCGATGTGCCAGCCGGGCCGGCCGCGGCCCCCACGGCGACTCCCAGGAGGTGTCCTCTCCCTCCTTCGTCGCCTTCCAGAGCGCGAAGTCGCGCGGATCCTCCTTGAGCGGGCTCGGCTCCTGCTCCTCGACCTGGTCGAGCCGGTGTCCCGAGAGCGCGCCGTACGACGGGAAGCTGGCGACCCGGAAGTAGACGTCCCCGCCCGCCTGGTAGGCGTGCCCCGATGCGACGAGCTCCTCGACGAGCGCGATGATCTCAGGGATCGTCTCCGTCGCGAGCGGCTGCTCGTCGGGCATCTCGAGACCGAACGCGGCGGTGTCGTCGAGGTACCACCGCGTCGCCTCGCGCGCGCGCTCGGCGCTCCGCCCGGGCGCCGCCTCGTAGATCTTGTCGTTGACGTCGGTGATGTTGTGGACGTACGTCACCTCGTACCCACGCTCGCGCAACCAGTTCGCGCAGCCAGGCGAAGACGACGAACGGGCGCGCGTTCCCGATGTGGGCGCGCTGGTAGACGGTCGGGCCGCAGACGTACATGCCGACCTGTCGCCGGCGGCGGCGGCAGCTCCGCGAGCTCGCGGCTCACGGTGTCGTAGAGGCGCACGGCCATCGTACCTGTTATATCGGCGCCGCTCGCGCCACGCGGCTCAGTGCCTCGTCGCGGCCGAGCGCGGTGAGCACCGTCCACAGCTCCGGGCCGCGGGCGGCGCCGGTCAGCGCCAGTCGGACCTGCTTCAGGCTCGCGCCGACCGCCTGAGCTCACGCAGGATCTCGCGTCGCGCCGGCCTCGTCGAGCTCGTCCGGCCCCGCGGCGCGCAGCTCGGCGAACCGCTCGAGCGTCGGGAGGGTCTCCGCGCCGAGTGTGACGGGCTCCGGCTCGAGGATCTGCGAGGGCGATCTCCCGTGCCTCCACGAGCGTGCGCGCCCCGCGCAAGGCGCGGGCGATCCGCGGCGGCGCACCCGCAGCGGAGGCGAGCTCGTCGTCGGACATCGCGGCGATCGCGTCGATCGCGAGGCGGTGCAGGCGCGGCAGGTCGAGCCGCACGTCGTGTGCCGGCAGCCCCAGCTCCTGCAGGTAGGCGCGCACCGCCGCGGCCGGGATCCCCTCCTCGCGCAGGTCGGCGACCGAGGCGTGCCCGTGGCGCTTCGACAGCTTCTTGCCGTCGTCTCCGAGCAGGAGTCCGTGATGGATCACCTCGGGCAGGCGGCCGCCGAGCGCGACGGCGATCCGCTGCTGCACGTCCTCGTTCGAGCGGTGATCGGCGCCGCGGATGACGTGGGTGATACCGAGCTCGAGATCGTCGACCACCGTCGCGAGCTGGTAGGTGGCGGTGCCGTCGGCCCTGACGAGCGTCGTGCCGTCGAGCCGGAGCGAGCCGTCCGGGTCGCGCACGGCGCCGTTCCGCGCTGCCTCCTCCGACGCCGCCACGTAGAGGGCGCCACGCTCGCTCTGACGCACCGGCCCCTCGTCGAACCCGACTTCGAGCCAGGCGAGGTCGACGACGATCGCGTCCTCACCGCCGGCCGCCACCCGGGCCGGGTCGGTGTCGTCGATGCGCAGGAGGAGCACGCCGCCCTGCGCGTCGGCGAAGCCCCGGTTGGCGACGGCGCTGAGTGCGTTGCCGAGATGGAGCGAGCCGGTGGGGCTCGGCGCGAAGCGCACGCGGACGGTCATGCCGCCCATCGTAGGGGCCGGGAGTGCCCCGCCCCCACCCTCGCTCTCCGGCCCGGCACCCGGCGGGCGGTGACCGACTGCGGACATCGGCGCTCACGCGCCCCTGACCGCGGGTATCGTCCAGAGCGAAAGAGAGGAATACGAGGTGACGTCGGCTGCCGCAGAACCGTTGCAGCGCGACCGCTCGCCCGGCTCCACGGCGCCCGGCCCGCTGCTCGAAGAGTTGCGAGCGCTCCGGGACGCGGTGCGCGCCGAGGCGGCAGAGCAGCTCGAGGAGTGGCAACCACGCATTCGCCGGCGCTCGTTTCTGCTGAGTGCCCACAACCTCGGGGCGTACCTCGCGCTACGACGGCGAGACCTGCGCGATCTGCAGCTCGCCCTGATGCCCCTCGGCCTCTCCTCCCTCGGCCGCTGCGAGTCACGGGTGCTCGAGAGCCTCGACGCCACGAGTGCGATGCTCGCGCACGCCGTCGGCGCAGGCGACCAGCCCTTTCCCCGCCCCGGCGGTTCTTCCGCGGCACCCGCTTGCTGCAGCGGCATGCCGACGAGCTGTTCGGGCAGACGGGCCGTCGGCGCGACGTGCGGATCATGGCGACGTTGCCGTCCGGTGCAGCGGATGACTATCCGCTCGTGCACGAGCTCGTCTCCCGGGGCATGGACGTCGCGCGCATCAACTGCTCGCACGATGACGCCGACGCCTGGCTGAAGATGGCTGGCAACGTGCGGCGGGCGAGCGATCGGACCGGTCGCGCATGCCGGATCGCGATGGACCTCGGCGGGCCCCGTGCGCGCATCGCAGCCGTCCGTGCGAGTGCCGACGAGCCGCGGGTCACGGTCGGTGCGGCATTCCTGCTCTGCAACCCCGGCACCGGGCGAGGCGCAGGACGCGCGATCGAGGTCGAGTGCTCACTGCCGGGTGTCGTCTCACAGCTGAAGCCGGGCCACACCGTCTGGGTGGACGAGGGGAGCTTCGGCGGCACCGTCGAGTCGAACGGCGCCGAAGGAGCGATCGTTCGTGTTACCCGCACCGGACCGAAGGGTGCACGCCTGCGCCCGGGCAAGGGCCTCAACTTCCCGGACACCGAGCTGCGGCTCAGCCCCTTGACCACGAAGGACTTGGACGATCTCGACACGGTCGCCGGGATCGCGGACATCGTCGGCTACTCGTTCGTGCAGCGTGCGTCCGACATCGCGCTGCTGCAGCGGGAGCTCGAGGCCCGGACGCGTCGAGTGCCGGCGCTCGTCGCCAAGATCGAGACGGGGCTCGCGGTGCGCTCCCTCCCGGAGATCATCGTCGAAGGCGCGGGGCGGCAGCCGCTCGGGGTGATGATCGCCCGCGGTGACCTAGCGGTCGAGATCGGCTATCCGCGGCTTGCCGAGCTCCAGGAGGAGATGCTCTGGCTGTGTGAGGCGGCGCACACGCCCGTGATCTGGGCCACGCAGGTGCTCGACTCGTTCCTGCACAAGGGCACGCACTCTCGCGCCGAGATGACCGACGCCGCCATGGCCGAGCGCGCAGAGTGTGTGATGCTGAACAAGGGGCCGTACCTCGGTGAGGCCGTCTCCGTGCTCGACGACGTGCTCGGGCGGATGGAAGGCCATCAGTCGAAGAAGACCTCCCGGCTGAGAGCGTTGCGGGCCTGGTAGCCGTGCGGCGGCACGCCGTTTCCTCGGGCGACAGCCGCTCGAGCTAGGCGCCGCCGATGATCACGCTCAGCTCGCGTACCTGCCGCTCGACGCTGCCGCAGACGCCCTCGCAGAGCTGGTAGACGCCCTGGTCGACGACCCGGTAGAAGACCTCGTTGCCGGCCTTGCGACGCGACACGACGCCCACGTCGTAGAGCACCCCGAGATGCTTCGACACGTTCTGCTGCGACGCACCGGTCGCGTCGGTGAGCTCGTGAACGGTCGCCTCGCCGTCGCGCAGCCGGTCGAGCAGCCTCACCCGCATCGGCTCGCCGATCGCCCGGAAGCGCCGGGCGATCAGCTCGACGAGCGCCTCCGGGAGGGGATGCGGAAGCCCGGCTGCGAGGCCGTCGGAGGTCACGCTGCAGCCTGGCCTCCGGCCAGCCCGTCGATGAAGGTGCGGACGACGGAGGGCGGCACCGCGCCGACGAACTGGTCGACGACCGCGCCGTCACGGAAGGCCTTCACGCTCGGGATCCCGCCGATCGCGTAGCGGCGTGCGAGCTCCGGGTTCTCGTCGACGTTGACCTTGACGAGCGTCACCGAGCCGTCACGCTGCGCCACCTCGTTCTCGAGCACCGGCGCGAGGCGGTGGCACGGCCCGCACCAGGGAGCCCAGAAGTCGACGAGGACCGGCACCTCGTGCGATCGCTCGATCACGGCCACCTCGAACGTGCCAACGGTTGCATCCATGTTCTTCTCGTTCCTTTCGGTCGATGTGCGATGGGCGGGGCTACGCCCCGAGGACCTTCTCGACGACGCGGCCGAGTCGTGACCGCACCTCGGCGGCGACGGGCGCGAGGTCGTCGCGGCCGACGATCGAGAGCATCCGCTCTGCGTCGACGGCGGAGACGCGGGTCTCGCCGTCGCGCTCGTACACGACGACGTTGCAGGGCAGGAGGACGCCGATGTCGGGCTCCGCCTGGAGCGCGCGGTGGGCGAGCGGGGGATTGCAGGCCCCCAGGATCAGGTAGCGCTCCGAGTCGACGTCGAGCTTCGCCTTCAGCGTCGCCTGCACGTCGATCTCGCAGAGGACGCCGAAGCCCTCTGCCTTCAGCTCCTCGCGGACACGCTCGACCGCATCGTCGAATGCGAGCGGCGTCGTGCCCGTGAGGGCGTACTGCGTTGCGATCATCTCGTTGCCTCCTCCAGTTCTCGTTGTCGTGCCTTCCTGGCCTTGAGGCGGTGCGCCTCCGCGCCGGCGGGCTCCTCGTAGCGCTCGTCGAGATACGCGTAGATCTCGTCCTCGCCCACGAGCACGCGGCCGTCCTCGGACACGAGTGCGGGCACGCTGTCGTCCCCCGTGACCTGCACGAGCGTCTCGCGATCGTCGCGGTCGACCGGTACCTGCCGGCAGACGTAGCTGACGTCGAGCTCCGTCAGGCGCTGCCTGACACGCCGGGAAGCGGGGCACCACTCCGTCTGGAAGAGCTCGGGAAGCTGCGCCCTGTCGAGATCGTCTGTATGCATGACCGCATCCTATCACAACTATATCGTTGTAGAGTATAATGAGTTGTGAGCCATTCCGGGTGGCCTCGGACCGGATGCGAGCCGGCGGTACGCCGGCGAGACCGGAATCGACGACGGCCGCTTCGGCTTCACCTCTGTCGAGCTCCTCGTCGATGTCGAGGCGGGGACGGCCGAGTCGCTGCCGGTCGTCGAGGAGGCGGTCGAGCGGGCCGAGCATCATTGCCTCGTGTCGATGGCGCTGAGCGTCCCGGTGCACGTCTCGGCCACCGTGAGCGTCGCCGCAGGCTACGTGTCGGCCGCCACGTAGAGGACGACCCCGAACAGGCCCACGTCGTCACCGCCGCGATCCCAGCCGCCGCGGATCACGGCTCTGCAGGATGCCACGCCGTGCTTGGCACAGGCCGCCTCGATCGTTGAACGCAAGGCGGCTGCGTGCTCCAGGCGCAGCCGGCCGACCCGCCGGCCCTCGATCAGCACCGCCACGACATACGTCTCGTAGAGATCGTCGAGCTCGGGCACGAGCTCGGCCACGGCCTCCAGCGCGACCCCGCCGTAGGATCGCCGGCCGCCGCCGAGCGCCAGGAGCTCGTCCTGGTGCGACGCCTCGCCGACCACGCCGACCTCCTGCGTCCCCGGCAGGGAGACGGCTCGAGCCTCCCCGACGCGACCCCGCCGCTGCTCTTTCGGCACCACCACGGCCTCCTCCCCCAGGAGACCGCGCAGGCGGCCGATGCCGCCGCCGCGCCGGCACCCGAAGCAGAACCACCAGCATCGCTCGCTGTCGACGTGGAGGGAAGGATGATGATCGGGATGGAACGGGCACAGGTAGTAGTGGTCGCCCGGTCGAAGCTCGATTCCCGCGCGCCGCCACGTATCGGCGAACTCCGTCTGCTCCTGCGTCGTCCGTGCTCCTGCACCGGCGGGGCGCCCTGCGCGCCGGTGCTCGGTGTCCCCGACGGCGAGCACACGCACCCACGAGGGCAGCGCCGCGGCCTCATGGTCGTCCGGGCTGCGTCCCGGCACCCACGCATAGCGCTCACCCGAGGCGTGTACGCTCGGCGGGACGACGATCGTCCCGCGCTCGCCCTTCAGCTCGAGGCCCGGTGCCAGGACCGCCGACGGCACCTCGTCCGTCACGGCGAACCACACGTGGCGGCCGCCCCCGCCGCTCCGCGCCTCGACCGTCTCCGGCAGCGCACCCCAGCGGCGCTCGAGCGCGCGCAACACCTCGTCGCCGCCGCTGCGTGGGTCGACGTCGAGCACGGCGACACGCGAGACCCGGCCGGTGACGACGGCGACGTTGGCGTCCGGCCAGCGCTTCCACCAGGCCGCCACCTGCTCGGCGGGCGCCGGCTCCTGCATGCTCGCCTCCCAGCGCGTACGTGGATGCTTCGCGACGGCCGGGCAGTCGCGGCGCCCGCACGAGCAAGAGCCGTCCCGGAGCGTGTGCACGGGAACCACCGACCAGCCACGCGCCGCGTACGACCGGGCGGCGCTGGCGACGTCGGCGCCCATGGGGCTACAGGCGGCGGCGAAGCCGGTAGAGCTCGAGCGCGTCCGCGATGTCGCTGATGGAGAGGATCCCGGCCAGCTTCCCGTCGTCGAGGACGAGCCCCCTGTTGACCCCACTCTGCTGGATCTCGGCGAGCGCCTGGGCGGCCTCCTCGTCCTCCTCGAGCAGGGGGACGCGCTCGAGCGGCACCATGCAGTCCCGCACGGTGCGCTCGTCCCAGTCCGCCCGCGGCACCTCGGCCACGCGTGAGAACGGCACGAGCCCGACCGGGCGGCCGTCGTCGACCACCGGGTAGGTCGTGTACGTCCTGTTGCCGATCACCTCGTCGACGAGCCGGCCGAGCGGCAGCTGCGAAGAAACCGTCACGGGGTCGCGGGTCATCAGGTCGCCCACGCGAACGCCGGCGAGCGCCTGCCGGGCGACGACCCAGCGCGATTCCGCGGTTGCCGCCTGCAGCAGGAACCAGCCGATGAACGCAAACCACGCGCCGGTGAAGGCCCCCTGCAGCACGAAGAGGGCGATGCCGCCGCCGATCAGCCCGTAGGAGAGCGCACGGGCCACGACCGTCGCGGTGGTCGTCGCCCCGGTGAGGTCGCCGGAGCGCATCCAGAGCAGCGACCGCAGCACCCGGCCACCGTCCAGCGGGAGGGCGGGCAGCATGTTGAAGAGGAGCAGGACGGCGTTCGTGTAGCCGAGCCAGGCCACCACGCCGTCCACGACCTCCGGGAGCGGCAGCGCGACGGCGGCCGTCCCGAAGAGGACCGCGAGCGCGAGCGACACGAGTGGCCCCGCGACCGCGATCCGGAACTCCGCGCCGGCACTCGGCATGTCGCCCTTGAAGCGCGCCACCCCGCCGAACAGCCAGAGCGTGATGCCGTCGATCTCGACCTGCTCCCGCCGCGCCCGGAGCGCGTGGCCGAACTCGTGCAGGAGCAACGAGAGGAAGAAGACGAGCGCGGCCACGACCGCCATCGCCACGTAGGCGCCCGTCCCGAGGCCCGGGTTGGTGGACGGGAAGACCGCCGCCGCGAGCGTCCACGTGATCAGCGCGAAGACAACGAGCCAGCTCCAGTTGACGCCGACCCTGATGCCTGCGATACGACCGACGGAGAACGTGTCTCCCATACCCTCAGGGTAGATCCGCGCTCACCGTCGTGGGTGGCCCGTGATCGGGCAGGGCTCTAGAGCCCGACGTAGTTCTCGGCGAGGCTCGTGGCGGCGGCCTCCGAGCTCGTCACGTAGCGCAGCTGCGACTCCTGCAGGCGCAGGTCGAACGGGTCGCCGCCCTCCAGCCGGTGCAGCATCGTCGTCATCCACCACGAGAAGTGCTCGGCGCGCCAGACGCGGCGCAGGCAGTCGCTCGAGTAGCTGTCGAGCAGCGTCTCGCTGCCGCTCGCCGTACCACTCGGCGAGCGCGTCGGCGAGCATCTGCACGTCGTGGACGGCCAGGTTGAGGCCCTTCGCCCCCGTCGGCGGCACGATGTGGGCGGCGTCGCCGGCGAGGAAGAGACGGCCGTGGCGCATCGGCTCGGTGACGAAGCTGCGCATCGGCGTGATCCCCTTCTCCAGCACCGGGCCCTCGGCCAGCGTCCAGCCGGGCAGGCCGAGCCGGATCTGCAGCTCCTCCCAGATGCGCTCGTCGGGCCACTCCGCGATGTCCTCGTCGGGGCGGCACTGGACGTAGAGACGGCTCAGCTCGGGCGAGCGCAGGCTGAGCAGCGCGAACCCGTGCTCGTGGTGCGCGTAGATGAGCTCGTCGTTCGACGGGGCGACCGCCGCGAGGATGCCGAGCCAGCCGAACGGGTACTCGCGCGAGAACGTCCGCAGCACGCCCGGCGGGATCGTGGGCCGGCAGACGCCGTGGAAGCCGTCGCACCCCGCGACGACGTCGCACTCGAGCTCGTGCGCGGCGCCCTCGTGCGTGAAGAGGACACGCGGCCGCTCGGTCTCGACGTCCTCGACCCGGACGTCGTCGACCTCGAAGAGGAGCGGGCGCCCGGTCTCGAGGCGGGCCTCGATCAGGTCCTTCACGACCTCCGTCTGCCCGTACACGACGATCGTCTTGCCGCCCGTCAAGGCGGTCATGTCGATCCGGTGTCGCTCGCCCGCGAACTGCAGCTCGATGCCGTGGTGCACGAGCCCCTCGCGCGCCATCCGCTCGCCCACGCCGGCATCGGTGAGGAGGTCGACGACGCCCTGCTCGAGCACGCCCGCGCGGATGCGGGCCTCGACGTACTCGCGGCTCCTGTTCTCCAGGATCACCGACTCGATCCCCGCGCGATGGAGCAGCTGGGCGAGCGTCAGCCCGGCCGGCCCCGCTCCGACGATCGCCACCTGGGTCGCGCATCACGCACCCTCCCGCGAGAACAGCGCGGCCTGGCCCTGCCCGACGCCGATGCACATCGTCGCGAGGCCGTAGCGGCCGCCGCGGCGACGGAGCTCGTGCAGCAGCGTGGTGACGAGGCGGGCGCCGCTCATGCCGAGCGGGTGCCCGATCGCGATGGCGCCGCCGTTCACGTTCACCTTCTCCTCGTCGAGGCCGAGCTCGCGCACGACGGCGAGGCTCTGCGACGCGAACGCCTCGTTCAGCTCGACGAGGTCGAGCTCGTCGACGCGCGACGCCCGTGCGGTCGAGCAGCTTGCGCACCGCGGGGACGGGCCCGATGCCCATCACGGCCGGGTCGACTCCGGCGGCCGCCGAGCCGGCGAACACGCCGAGCGGCTCGACGCCGAGCGCGCGGGCACGCTCCTCGCTCGCGATCACGAGCGCGGCCGCGCCGTCGTTGATGCCGCTCGAGTTGCCGGCGGTGACCGAGCCGCCCTGCCGGAACGCCGGCTTCAGCGAGGCGAGCTTCTCGAGCGTCGTGTCGGGGCGCGGGTGCTCGTCGTGCTCGAGGTCGCCCGCCGGCACGAGCTCGTCGGCGAAGCGGCCCGCCTCCTGCGCTTCCGCCCAGCGGCGCTGCGAGCGCAGCGCGAACGCGTCCTGATCCTCCCGCGAGACGCCCCAGCGCTCGGCCACGTTCTCCCCCGTCTCGCCCATCGTCGCGCGCGAGAAGCGCTCCTCGTAGCGCGGGTTGACGAAGCGCCAGCCGAGCGTCGTGTCGTAGAGCGTGCGGTCGCCGCGGGCGTACGGCGCGTCGGGCTTCGCCGGTCACGAGCGGCGCGCGCGTCATCGACTCGACGCCGCCCGCGACGAAGAGGTCGCCGTCGCCGGCGATCACCGCATGGCAGGCCCCGACGATCGCCGACAGGCCGGAGGCGCAGAGGCGGTTGACGGTGACCCCGCCGACCGACTCGGGCAGCCCCGCGAGCAGCGCGGCGAACCGGGCGACGTTGCGGTTGTCCTCGCCCGCCTGGTTCGCGCAGCCGAGCCAGACGTCCTCGATCTCGGCAGCGGGCACCCCGGCGCGGGCGACGGCCTCGGCGATCACGGTCGCGGCGAGGTCGTCGGGACGGACGCCGGCGAGGCCGCCGCCGTAGCGGCCGACCGGCGTGCGCACCGCGGAGAGCACGACGGCCCGGGTCATGGCCGTGCCTCGGCCTGGCGTCGTGCCGGCCGCATGACGTCGGGCTCAGTCACGTCCTGCCTCCTGGATCTTCTCGGCGGAGAGCCGCGGGTTGGTGAACATCGCCTCGTGCCCGCCCGGCATCTGGACGAGACGGTACAGGCCGAGGCGGGACGAGAAGCGCGGGTGCCAGCCGTACTCCCCGGGCGGCATGGCGATGTCCTCGGTGCAGTTCAGGTACGAGCGCGGGATCTCGAGCGTCGGGAACGCCTTCAGCTCGAGCCGTGTCGCGGAGGGTCTTCACGGGCTGGGGCGACAGGCGCTCCTCGTAGACGTGTCGCGCCAGCGCGTCGTCGGCGTCGTTCATGAACGCCTCGCGCCACACCGGGTAGGGCAGCACGACCGCGCCGTCGCCACGCTCGGCCGCGACGTGGTCCATCGCCTCGTTGTAGTGCGGCGGGCTGACGTCGTACAGCGACTCGCCGTCGAGCAGCACGAAGGCGTTCCAGTAGACGAGGCGCCGGATCCGGTCGGTGAGCTGCTCCGCCAGCTTCGAGACGATCGTGCCGCCGTAGCTGTGGCCGACGAGGACGATGTCGCGCAGGTCGGCCGCGGTGATCGCCTCGGCTGCCGAGGCGACGGCGTCGGCGTGGCCGACCGAGCGGTCGACGTCGCCCCGGCCCTGCCCGGCGAGCGTCGGAGCGTGGACGTCGTGCCCGGCGGCGCGCAGCTCGGCGGCGACGTCGTCCCAGCAGCTGCCGTCGTGCCAGGCGCCGTGGATGAGGACGTAGGTGCTCATCGGCCCGCCTCCTCGGCGGCGACGCTCTCGAGCGTCCGCTGCGCGATCGCGAAGGCGCCGTTCGCGGCCGGCACGCCGCAGTAGACGGCGCACTGGAGCAGCACCTCGCCGATCTCGTCCGGGGTGAGGCCGTTGCGCAGCGCCGCCCGCACGTGCATCTCGAGCTCGTGCTCCCGCCCGAGCGCGACGAGCGCCGTCAGCGTGATGCAGCTGCGGGTGCGGCGGTCGAGGCCCGGCCGCGACCAGATCTCGCCCCACGCGTAGCGGGTGATCAGGTCCTGGAAGTCCTCGGTGAACGGCGTCGTGCGCTCGATCGCCCTGTCGACGTGCGCGTCGCCGAGCACCGCCCGCCGGGTCTCCATGCCGCGCGCGTGCATCTCGGCGCGTGTCTCGTCGCTCATGCGTCTCCCATCTCGTTGTCCAGGTGAGCGAGCAGCGCCGCCGTGAAGGCGTCCGGTTGCTCGACGTTCGCGATGTGCGCGGCGCCCGCGACCACGACGTGGGTCGCGCCCGGGATCGCGGCGGCGAGCTCGTCACCGCTCTCCGGTGGCGCGACAGGGTCGTCCCCGCCGGTGACGACCAGGGTGGGTGCGGCGATCGCGCCGAGGCGCGAGCGGACGTCGAACGCCGCGAGTGCCTCGCAGCAGGCGGCGTAGCCCTCGGCCGGGGTCCCGACGAGCATCGTCCGGAAGGCATCCACCACGTCCGGGTGCTCGGCGTGGAAGCGCTCGGTGAACCAGCGGCCGAGCGCCGCTTCGGAGACGACCGCCACGCCGCCCTCGCGCACCGCTGCCGCCCGCTCCGCCCACTGCTCGGGCGGGAGGAACGCGGGCCGGGTGCAGCAGAGCGCGAGCCTGTCCAGTCGCTCGGGAGCCTCCAGAGCGAGCCACATCCCGACCGCGCCCCCGATCGAGAGACCACAGAACGAGACCCGCTCGAGGCCGAGCTCGTCGAGCAGCGCGAGCACGTCGCCACCGAGGTCGTCGATCGAGTACGGGCCCGGCGGCACGGGCGAGAGGCCGTGGCCGCGCCGGTCGTAGCGCACGACGCGGAATCGCTCCGCGAGGGCGGGCACCTGCGCGTCCCACATCGCAAGCGTGGTGCCGAGCGAGTTGCAGAGCACGAGCGCCGGAGCGTCGGCCGGCCCTTCGACGACCCGGTGGAGCGTCACTCCGCCGTCACCCGCTCGGCCTCGTAGCGGGCGAGCGCGCGATCGACGAGCGCGCCGGCCGAGCCGAGGTACGTCGTCGGCTCGAGCGCGTCCCGTATCTCCTCGGGAGCCAGCCCGGTGTCGAGATCGGCGAGCTCGTCGCGCGAGCGAGCGCCCGGTCTCGCTCGCGCGGAGCGAAGCGTCCCGCACGAGGGTGCGAGCGGCGGTGCGGCCGAGACGCTCGGTGAGCACGACGGCGATCCGCTCGGCCGCGATCTGGCCCCCGTGTCACGTCGAGGTTGGCGCGCATGCGGGCGCGGTCGACCTCGAGCCCCTCGAGCGATCCGGCCAGGGCGGCGGCCGCGCCTCCCGCGTACAGGAGCACGCCCGAGAGCGCGTCCCACTCGGCCTGCCAGGCGCCGGCCGCCCGCTCGTGCTCCTGGACGAGCGCGCCGGTGAGCACGGATGCGTGCGCGTGCGCGAGCTCGGCGGCGGCGCGCGCCCTCATCGCACCGACCGCGTTGCGCTTCTGCGGCATCGCCGTGGAGACGCCGCCCTCCCCGCCCTCGCGCACCTCGCCTACCTCCGTCTGCGCGAGCAGCAGCACGTCGAGGCCGACCTTCCCCACGACCCCGGAGGCGATGTCGAGGGCTGCGCCGAGCTCGGCCACCCGGACGCGGTTCGTGTGCCAGGGGAGCGCGGGCTCGACGAGGCCGAGCTCCTCGGCGAAGAGGCGGGCGATCTCGAGCCCGTGCTCGCCCATCGCGGCAAGCGTCCCGGCCGCTCCGCCGAGCTGTGCCGCGAGGCCGTCGTCCCGGAGCCCGGCGAGCCGTGAGCGCGCGTCGAGCACGGCGACGAGCCAGCCGGCCGCCTTGAGCCCGAACGTCGTCGGCACCGCCTGCTGCAGCATGGTGCGGCCCGCCATGGGCGTGTCGCGGTGCTCCCGGGCGAGGCCGGCGCACGCGTCCGCGACGCGGTCGAGCTCGCCGAGCACGAGCCCGAGCGCACGGCGGGCGACGAGCATCGCAGCCGTGTCCATGATGTCCTGGGTCGTCGCGCCGAGGTGCACGAAGCGCGCGGTCTCCTCTCCGACCCGCGCCACGAGCGCGCGCACGAGCGGCTCGACGGGCGCGCCGACCCGCCGTCCTTCCCGGAGCAGCTGCTCCCAGTCGTAGTCGTCCGCCGCGCACGCCGTCGGCGATCGCCGCCGCGTCGTGCGCGGGAACGACGCCTGCCCGGGCGCCCGCGTTGCGCGAGCGCCCGCTCGGCGTCGAGCATCGCCTCGAGCCAGGCGCGCCCCGACGACCGCCTCACGCAGCTCGTCCGGGGCGAAGAGCAGCGCGAAGGTGCTCACACGGCGAAGAACGTCGTGTGGCCGGGGCCCTGCAGCCTGATGTCGAAGCGGAGGCCGCCGTCCTCGGCGACGGCGACGAGCGTCGCGCGGGCCGCCTCGTCGAGGCCGGAGAGCACCGGGTCGGCCGCGTTGGCCTCCTCCTCGTCGGGGAAGTAGATCCTCGTGACCGCCCGCTTGAGCAGGCCGCGTGCGAACACGCCGACCTCGATGTGCGGCGCCTGCATGCCGCCCTCCGGCCAGGGCACCGGCCCGGGCTTGACGGTCACGAACTCGAAGCGCCCCGCGTCGACGGTGCCGGAGCGCCCGAAGCCGAGGAACCCGTCCTCGACCGCAGGCTCGGCCCGGTCGTCGGCGGGGTGGTTGTAGCGGCCGGCGGCGTTCGCCTGCCAGATCTCGATCATGCCGTCGGGCACCGGGTCGCCGGCGCCGTCGATCAGCGTGCCCCGGATGCGGATCGCCCGCGGGTCGGCCGGGTCGACGACGCTGCGGCGTGATCAGGTCGCGCGTCAGGCCGATCGCGAGGTACGGGCCGACCGTCTGCGAAGGAGCGAGGCCGTAGGTCTCAGTCATGGTGCGGATCCTCCAGCGGGGTCGCCTCGCGGCCGCCGAGCACGATGTCCCAGCGGTAGCCGAGCGCCCACTCGGGCTGGGTCAGGTCGAGGTCGAAGCGGCTGATCAGGCGCTCGCGGCGCCTTCTCGTCGGGGATCGAGTTGAAGATGGGGTCGAACTCGAAGAGCGGGTCGCCCGGGAAGTACATCTGCGTCACGAGCCGCTCGGTGAACGCGCGCCCGAACAGCGAGAAGTGGATGTGGTTCGGCCGCCACGCGTTGTGGTGGTTCTTCCACGGGTACGAGCCCGGCTTCACGGTCGTGAACCGGTACCAGCCGTCGTCGTCGGTGAGGCAGCGCCCGGCTCCGTCGAAGTTCGGGTCGAGCGGCGCGTCGTGGGTGTCGACGTCGTGCCGGTAGCGGCCGGCCGCGTTCGCCTGCCAGATCTCGACGAGCTGGCCGCGCAGCGGCTTCCCGTCGCTGCCGAGCACCCGGCCGGTGACGACGATCCGCTCGCCGAGCGGCTGGCCGGCGTGCTGCCGGGTCAGGTCGTTGTCGAGCTCGCCGATCGCCGACTCGCCGTAGGCCGGCCCGGTCACCTCGCTCAGCGTGGCCGGGATGATCACGAGCGGCTCCTTCGGCGCCCGCAGCCGCGTGCCGACGTAATCGGGGTAGTCGTAGGGCGGGTCGACGCCGGGGCGGTCGAGGTCGACCACCTCGGGGAACGGGGCATGCTCAGCGGGCATGGCTCTCCTCCAGGCTGATGACGTACGGGGCGGTGGTGACGGCCGCGACGTCGTCCAGCGTCACGCCGTCGAGGAGCTCGGTCAGGTGCAGCTGCCCGTCCAGCAGGCGGAACACGGACAGCTCCGTGATGATGACGTCGGCGGCCCCGGCGGCCGTCAACGGGTACGTGCACTCGGCGACGACCTTGGGCTCGCCCCTGGACGAGGTCGCGGTCATGGTGACGATCACGCGGCGCGCGCCGACGACGAGGTCCATGGCGCCGCCGACGCCGAGCACGTCGACGTGCTCCCGAGCAACTCGTAGCTGAGCGCCGTCGAGAAGCGGAAGACGCGAGAACTCGGTGACGATCACGTCGACGGCCTGCGGCGGTGAGCGGGTAGCGTGCACTCGGCCACGACCTTCGGCTCGCCGCGCGACGAGGTCGCGGTCATCGTCACGATCACGCGACGGCGCCGACGACGAGGTCCATGCGCCGCCGACACCGAGCACGTCCTTGCCCGGGACGGCCCAGTTCGCGATGTCGCCACGGGCGCTCACCTCGAGCGCGCCCAGCACGGCGACGTCGACGTGCCCGCCGCGGATCATCGCGAAGCTCGACGCGCTGTCGAAGTAGGCCGCTCCCGGCAACGCCGTGATCGGCTGCTTGGCCGCGTCGATCAGGTCGGGGTCGAGCTCGTCGTCCCCGGGGCGCGGCCCGACGCCGAGCAGGCCGTTCTCGGTGTGCAGCACGACCTGCGTGTCCGCTCCGAGGAAGCCGGGGATCAGGTTCGGGATGCCGATGCCCAGGTTGACGACCTCGCCCGGGTGAAGCTCCCGTGCCGCTCGCTCCGCGATCCGCGGCTTGGCGTCTCCGCTCATGCCCTCTGCACCAGGTAGTCGACGTACAGGTGCGGCGTCACGACCGACTCGGGCTCGAGCGCGCCGACGGGCACGATCTCCCCCGCCTCCGCGATCGTGATCGTCGCGGCCGTCGCCATCAGCGGGTTGAAGTTGCGGGCGGTGCGGCGGTACCAGAGGTTGCCGAGCGCGTCCGCGCGGGCCGCGTAGACGAGCGACACGTCGGCGCGGATCGGCTCCTCGAGGACGTGCGGCACGCCGTCGATCAGCCGCTCCTCCTTCCCCTCGGCCAGCAGCGTGCCCGCCGCGACCGGCGTGTAGAAGCCGCCGATGCCGGCGCCGCCGGCCCGGATCGCCTCGGCGAACGTCCCCTGCGGCACGAGCCGCGCCTCGATCCGGCCCTCGTTCACGGCCGCGACCGCCTCCGGGTTGGAGGTGAAGTACGACGAGATCCCGCGCCGGATCCGCCCCTGCCGCAGGAGCTTGCCGAGGCCGCGGCCGGGCTCGCCGATGTTGTTCGAGACGATCGTCAGATCGGTCGCGTCCGAGTGCTCCACGAGCGCGTCGATCAGGGTGAGCGGAGCGCCGACGAGACCGAATCCACCCACCATCACGGTGTCGCCCGAGCGGATGTGGGCGACCGCCTCCGCGGCGGAGATGACGCCGGCGGCGGTCACGATGCGCGACCCCGGCGTGTCGCGCCGCTCGAATTAGAATCCATGTTCTATTACTCTAGACGCCGGCGCCGTCGACGGGGGTCAGAAGGGGAACGGGTGGGAGCCGCGCTGCACCGTGACCCAGCGCATCTCGGTGAACTCGTCGATCACGGCCGTGCCGCCGAAGCGGCCGAAGCCGCTGTCCTTGACGCCGCCGAACGGCATCTGCGGCTCGTCGCCGACCGTCTGGTCGTTGACGTGGACGATGCCCGCGTCGATCGCCTGCGCGAGCGCCATCCCGCGGTCCGTGTCCTGCGTGATGATCCCGGACGAGAGCCCGTAGCTCGTGGCGTTCGCCCGCTCCACCGCCTGCTCGGCGCTGTCGACGACCTCGATCGCGGTGACCGGGCCGAACGTCTCGTGACTGGGCGAACTCCGAGTCGGCCGGCACGTCCGCGAGCACCGTCGCCTCGAAGCAGGGGCCCGACGGCATTCCCGCCGGCGAGCACCCTGGCGCCGCCCTGAACGGCGCCCTCGACACGCGCCCTGATCATCTCCAGGGCGTCGGCGTTGATCACCGGGCCGATGATCGTGTCGTGCTCCTTGGGGTCGCCCACCTTGAGCCCCTTCGTCTTCTCGGCGAGCCGGGCGGAGAACTCGTCGGCGATCGAGCGCTCGACGATGATCCTGCGCGTCGACATGCAGATCTGTCCCTGGTGCAGGAAGGCGCCGAAGGTCGACGCGTTGACGGCGTAGTCGAGGTCGGCGTCGGCGAGCACGATGAGCGGGTTGTAGCCGCCGAGCTCGAGCACGATCCGCTTCAGCTGCCGGCCCGCGGCCTCCGCCAGCTTGCGTCCCGTGGCTGTCGAGCCGGTGAAGTTGAGTCGCCGCACGTGCGGGCTCTCGATCAGCTCGTCGCCGACCCCCTGCGCCTCGCCCGGGAGCGTGCGTGACGATGTTGAGCACGCCGGCGGGCAGGCCGGCCTCGGCGAACACCTCGCCCCACAGCAGGCCGCCCGACTGCGGCGACCACTCGGACGGCTTCAGCACGACCGTGTTGCCGAGCGCGAGCGGAGCCGCGATCGAGCGCGCGGAGAGGATCAGCGCAGCGTTCCACGGAGCGATCGCCCCGACGACGCCGACCGGCCTGCGGACACCCATCGCGAACGCGCCCGAGTCGGAGGGGATCACCTCGCCGAGCGGGGCGTAGGCGAGCGCCGCCGCCTGACGGAACAGCCCGGGCACGAAGTGCATCTGGAACATGCCGAAGCCGAACGTGCAGCCCGTCTCGCGCGCGAGCATCGAGACGACCTCGTCCTGCCGGCTCTCCAGCACGTCGGCCGCGCTGAGGAAGATTCCCTGGCGCACGGCCGGCGGTGTCTGCGACCACTCGGCGAACGCGGCGTGAGCGGCCTCGACCGCGCGCCGCGCGTCGGCCCTGCTTCCCGCCGCCACCTCGGAGACCACCTCCCCGGTGAAGGGGTCGCGGTTCTCGAAGGTGCGGCCGTCCTCGGCCTCGGCGAACTCGCCGCCGATGAAGAGCCGGGTGTCGATGCCGCGCTCGGTCTGGGTGCTCATGCCTGCTCCTTTCGCTCCGCGCGCCCGCTCAGCGCACGAGAAGGACGGGCTTGACGACGGCGCCGGACTCGGCGTCGTGTGCAGCCTCGTTGATGTTGTCGAAGTCGTAGGTCCTGACCAGCCGGTCGACGGGGAAGCGCCCCTGCTCCCAGAGGCGCACGAGCAGGGGCAGGAAGAGATCGGGGACGGAGTCCCCCTCGACGATGCCGCGCACGATGCGGCCCCCGGTCAGGATCGTGTTGACGTCGAGCGCCACCTCGGTTCCGAACGCGGGGGCGCCGATCACGCCGCACGCCCCGGTCGGGGTGAGGCAATCCACCGCCTGCCGGAGCACCTGCGGCACCCCGCTCGTCTCGAAGCTGAAGTCGGCGCCGCTACCGGTGGCGGCCCGGATTGCCTCGACCGGGTCCTGCTCACGGGCGTTCACGACGTGTGTCGCCCCGAGCTCGCGCGCCAGCTCGAGCCGGGAGGGGTGCAGATCGACGCCGACGATCGTGCCCGCGCCGGCCACGACGGCGGCCATGACCGCGGCGAGGCCGACCGTGCCCGTGCCGAACACGGCCACGCTCGCGCCCGCGGGGACGCGCATGCTGTTGAGCACGGCGCCGGCCCCGGTCTGGATACCGCAGCCGAACGGGGCCACGACCTCGAACGAGATCGGCGAGTCGATCAGCACGACGTTGCGCTCGCGGGCGACGGCGTGGGTGGCGAAGCTCGACTGCCCGAAGAAATGGGCATGGACGAGCTCGCCGTCGCGCGAGAGGATGCTCGTGCCGTCGACGGCCGCGAGGAGGCGAAGTTGTGCTCGAAGAACGTGTGGCAGTACGAGGGCCGGCCCACCTGGCAGGTCGGGCAACGCCCGCACGAGTCGAACGTCATGCCGACGCGATCGCCGACGGCGACCTTGGTGACGGCGCTCCCGACCTGCTCCACGATCCCGGCGCCCTCGTGGCCGAGCACCGCCGGCAACGGCACCGGGTACCACTGGTCGCGGATGATCAGGTCCGTGTGGCAGATGCCGGCAGCGACAACCCCCACGAGCACCTCGTCGGGGCGCAGCTCGCCGAGCTCGAGCTCCTGCAGGGCGAACGGCGCGGACGCGCTCTCCGTGACGGCGGCGGTGATCCTCATACGCATGCCCGTGCGAGAGAGTGTTCCATTCGTCAAGACACTAGTCTAGTATCCGGGACGGAAAATGGAGACGGTGACTTCGGGCGGGCGCGAGAGGCGCTAGCCAATCGGCTGCATTGCACGTCTAAGCACAAGCAGGGTCACGCGACATCGGGAGTCCCAGGGAGTGCACAGAGCTTGAATCCGCTTCGAGAGACGCCGCCGGGCAGCGCCCGGACACGTCGTGCCGGGATCCCGTGTCGACCACTCGATCGGAGCCGGCTCGGAGCCTGGTCCCGCGGGAGGCACGCCGACGCGAGGAGGGTGCGCTTGACGAGACCCTGATCGGAGGCGCGCGCGGCGTCCGCCGCGTGGTTCGGTCAAACGACGCTCGAGAACAAGACGCTCGGGCATCACTGGAGGGGATCCATGAGATCGACGAAGACCAAGATCGGCGTCGTGGCCGCAGCCACCTGCGTCATGGCGCTGATGCTGGCCGGGTGGGCCACCGGCGCACGAAATCAGGCGACCGCCGTGCCGATCGGCTCGGGCACGGCTTCGGCGACGAAGTCCGTCTGCGGCAAGGGCACCGGCAAGAAGGCGACCGGCACGCCGATCAAGATCGGCAGTCTCAACATGCTGATTCCCGGCGTCGACTTCACGACGATGGCGAAGGTGGCGAAGGCGTACTTCGACTGCGTCAACGACAACGGCGGCATCAACGGCCGCCCGATCCAGTACATCTGGTACGAGGAGAACCTCGATCCGGCGCAGCAGCGCTCGCTCGCGAGGAAGCTCGTCGAGAGCGACAAGGTCGTCGGCATCGTCGGCAACACGAGCTTCACCGAGTGCGGCACCAACTGGCGCTACTACAAGAGCAAGGGCTACACCGTGATCGGCGCCGGCGTGCAGGGCGAGTGCTACGGCGTCCCGAACATCGTCGAGACGAACGCCGGCCCGCGCTACAGCGCCATCGCCGCGGCGCAGCTGCTCGTCAAGCGAGGCGCGAAGTCACTCGTGATCGCCTCGCCGGACGGCGTCGCAGGGTACTCCGACCCGGGCGTGGAGAAGGTCGCGAAGGCAGCCGGCATCCCGTTCAAGAGCTTCCCGACGAAGCTTCCGGTAACCGACGCCAACGCCGCCCTCCTGCAACTCCTGCAGGCGGCCGGCAACGGCGGCGGCGTGATCCTCAACTTCACGCCCGACACCGCGCCCGCCTCATGAAGGCGGCGATCGCACAGGGCGCCGTCGACAAGGTGATCTGGGGCTCGACGACGCCGATCGCCGACAACTCGATGGCAAAGGCGTTCCCGGAGTTCGACAACAAGATGTTCATCGGCCAGGAGTTCAACCTTCTGGATCCGACCGTCGGCCCCGACACCCGGCTGATGCTCGCCGTGCTGGCGAAGTACACGAAGATCAGCCCGCAGGCGTTCGCGCAGATGGGCTTCCTCGTAGGCAAGTTCGCAACGCAGGCCCTGCTCAACGTCAAGGGCTCGATCACCGCGAAGTCCTACAACGCGGCCGTCCGCAAGCCTGAAGAACGTCAAGACGGACATCCTCTGCAAGCCGTGGTACGTCGGCAACGCGTTGCCGTACCACATCCCGAACAACACCAACATCGGTGCGACCTACAAGGCCGGCAAGGTCGTACTCTCCGACAAGTGCTTCAACATCGCTGGCGGTCGATCCGGAGATCGCCCAGACGCGCGTCTGGGAGAAGAAGTTCAACCTCAACACCGCGAAGTAGACGACATCGGAAGCAAGGAGAGATCAGAGTGCCCCGGAGGCCTGGTGCATAGCGTCGCGGTCACGGTGTTCGGCGTCGAGTGGGAGTTCTTCAAGCCGTACATCGTGATCGGCCTCGCGACCGGCGGTGCGTACGCGCTGTCGGGCGTCGGGATCGTCGTCCTCTACCAGGCCACCGGGGTGCTCAACCTCGCCTTCGGCGCCATCGGAGCCGCGGGCGCGTTGATCAGCTACTGGATCATCGCCCACCATCCGGGCGTGCCCGAGTGGCTCGCGCTCGGTGTCTGCATCGCGTTCGGCGGGGTCGTCACCTTCCTGTACGGGGTGGTGCTCGGCCCGGCCTTCGCGCGGCGTGAGCCCCTCGTGAAGATGATGGGCACGCTCGCGCTCGCGCTCATCCTGCTCGGTCTCATGCAGTGGCGTGCGCCCCAGGGCGGGGCCTTCTTCCGGGTGCTCGAGCTGCCCACGTCGGCACACCGGTACGAGCTCCTTGGCGCTACGGTCAGCTTGACGCAGGTGTTGGCGCTCGCCTTCGCGATCGTGCTCACCGATCGGCACGACGCTGTTCCTCAAGTACACGAAGCTCGGCACCGCCTACCGGGCGGTCGCCACCGACCGAGAGATCACCGCGACACTCGGCGTACCGGTCCGGCGGGTCGAGGCCTCGGCGTGGCTCGGCAGCGGAGATCGTGTGCGGAACCGCCGGGTTGCTGCTCGCCGACCTCTTCACGACGCTCGACTACACGGCGCTGTCCTTCGACTTCCTCATCGCCTCGCTTGCGGCGGCTCTGATCGGCGCGGCTGCGCTCGCTCCCGGCGACGCTGATCGGCGGGCTCGCGGTCGGCCTCGTCCAGGCCGTGCTGACGCCGTACGAGTCGGTGACCCAGTATCGGACGACCGCGCCCTTCGTGATCGTCGATCATCGCGCTCCTGTGGCTGGGCCGGCACCGCGTCGTGGTCATGTCGAAGGCCGCGAGGTGAGTGAGGTGACTCGCCTGCTCGGCCGCGGCGTCCTCGTCCGAGGCGCCGTCATTCTCGCGCTCCTGCTCGTCGCGCTCTTTGCGCTGCCCGCGTGGTTCGACCCCAGCTGGATCGACACCTTCACGAGCGTCGCCATCTACGCGGTCGTCTCGGCGGGCCTCGTCGTGCTCTACGGCAAGGTGGGGATGATCTCTCTCGGCCAGTTTGCGCTCCTCGCCGTCGGCACGTGGACCGGGATGCGCCTCAACTACCTCGTCGACCTCCCCTTCCCACTCTTGCTGCTCGCGACGGGCGCCGTCACCTGCGTGATCGGGGTGCGTGATCGGCCTGCCGGCGCTCCGTCTGAGCGGGCTGTTTCTCGCGCTGATCACGCTCATGGGCGCCGGGGCGATCACGCTCGTCATTCGTACGCTGGAGTTTCCGAACGGCGGCGGCGGCTTCTCCGGCCACCGGGACTCCGATCTCGGCGGGATCGTGCCGATGGCGCGGCCGGCTTGGGGGGCGACCGAGATCGGCTTCTACCGCTACACGGTGATCGTCTGCGCGCTCATGTTCCTGCTCGCGCTCGCGCACTTCGTGCTCAAGCCCGGGCGGGCGTGGGCCGCGATCCGCGAGAGCGAGCCGGCGGCGCTCGCCGCGGGCGTCAACATCACGCTGTACAAGATGTGGGCCTTCGCGCTCGCGTCGTTCATGACCGGCGTGGCGGGTTGCCTGCTCGCCGCCCAGGTCGGGCAGACGACCCCCCAGCCGTTCCTTCTCGACGAACAACCTCCTGCTGATCGCGACGGCGATGATCGGCGGCATCTTCACGCTCTGGGGCGCGGTCGTGGCCGGCGTGTTGTGCGAAGCTCGTGCCGTTCTTCTTGCAGACCGAGTGGGGCGTCGGCCAGTACTGGCTGACGATCATCTTCGGTCTCGGCATGCTGCAGGTGCTGCTCACGGCACCCGGCGGGATCGCCCAGCAACTCCCGAAGGACCTCGCCAATCTCGGCCGGTTGATCAGCCGTCTCTTCCGAAAGCCGCCGAGCGCTTCGGAGGACTCGACGTGATCGAGGTCGAGAGCCTCACTGTCCGCTTCGCCGGCGTGACGCCGATCGACCACGTCACCGTCACCTTCCCCGGCGGCGCCTGCGGGCTGATCGGACCGAACGGCGCCGGCAAGACGACGTTCTTCAACGTCCTGAGCGGATTCGTCACGCCGGCGACGGGCACGATCCGCGCCTTCGGCGAGGACCTGCTGAAGATGGTCGACTACCGCCGCGCCCGCTGGGGCCTACGGCGCACGTTCCAGACCGAGCAGGCGATCGAGACGCTGTCGGTGTTCGACAACGTGGCCCTGATTCACGAGCACTCGAAGGCCGGGGGCTCGTCGCGACGCGCAGACGTCCTCGCCGCGATCGAGTACGTGGGACTCGACGCCCCCTACGCAAAGGTCGGCGGGCTCGACGCGCGCGACAGGCGGCTCGTGGAGATCGCCCGCGCGGTCGTCGGCCGGCCGAGGGTGGTGCTCCTCGACGAGCCGGCCGCGGGCCTCCCCGACGAGGAGACGGAGCACATGGGCACGCTGATCAAGGGGATCCCTGACCGCTTCGGCGCCCTCGTGATCCTCGTCGACCACGACATGAGCCTCGTCTCGGGCTGCTGCGAGACGACGGCCGTACTCGATTTCGGCAAGCTGATCGCCTCGGGAGCAACGGCGGATGTGCTCAGGGACGAGCTCGTGATGCGCGCCTACCTCGGTACCGAGGAGGTCCTGTGAGCGCGCCCGAGGTCGCGGTGAAGGCAGCCGAGCTGCGCTTTCAGGACCTGTGCGTCGCCCGCGGTGGGCGTCCGGTGCTGCACGACGTCTCGCTCACGATCCCGCCGGGCGAGGTCACCGCCCTGCTGGGACCGAACGGAGCCGGCAAGTCGACACTCGTGCTGGCGGTCGGCGGCGTGCTCCGCACCACGTCCGGCTCGGTGCTGCTGGGTGAGCTCGACCTCTCGCGCAGTCGCCCCGAGCAGATACGCGGGGCCGGCGTCGCCATCGTTCCCGAGGGGCGGCGCCTGCTGCCCGGGCTCACGGTCGAGGACAACCTGCGCGTCGCGACGTATGCACTCGATCGCGCGTCCGCGAGGGCGGGGATCGCAAAGGCACTCGAGCTGTTCCCGGAGCTGGAGAAGCGCTGGAAGGCGGAGTGCCGGCTGCTCTCGGGAGGCGAGCAGCAGATGGTGGTGCTCGCCCAGGCCCTCGTCTCGAGCCCGAAGGTGATCCTCGTCGACGAGCTGTCGCTCGGCCTCGCCCCCGTGGTCGTGAAGCGGCTCGCACCCGCACTCCAGGCGGTTGCCGAAACCGGTGTCGGCATCCTCCTGATCGAGCAGTTCGCGCACGTCGCGCTCGGTGTCGCCAAGTCGGCGTACGTGCTCGAGGGCGGCCGGATTCGCTACGCCGGAACGGCGCAGGAGCTGCGCGACCATCCGGAGATCCTCCACTCCGCGTACCTGCTTCGGGGAAAGAGCCTGGCAGGAGAAGCTCCCGCCGGCCCGTCCGACGACGGCTGACCTCTGACGGAGGACGATGCCGTCGTGAAGGTCACGATCGTCGGAGGAGCCGGAGGCGTCGGTGCATCCACCGCGTTCAATCTCGCGCTGCTGCGCGGTGGCCACGAGGTCGTCCTCGTCGACAACCGCCCCGAGATGATCACGTCCCACGTGATGGACCTCGACCAGGTGCTCGAGCTCTCGCCCGGCTGCACGGTGCGCGGTGGCGAGCTCCGCGACGCGCGTGACGCCGACGTCGTCGTGCTGATCTCTGCAACCCCCATCACCGCCGGGACGCCGCGGGTCGAGTACCTGGCGAGGAACGCGCTCATCGCCGACGAGCTCGCAGACGAGCTCACGGCCTCGTGGGCCGGCACGATCCTGGTCGTCACGAACCCCGTCGACCCGATCGTCACGCGCCTCCAGCAACGCATCGGGCTCGACCGGCGCCGCGTCCTCGGCTACACGATCAACGACAGCCTGCGGTTCAGGACGGGCCTCGCAAGAGCGCTCGGGGTGCCGCCCGGCGCCGTCGAGGCGTGGGTGCTGGGTGAGCACGGGGACAAGGCCGTCCCGCTGTTCGACAGGGTCGACGTGAACGGTGAGCGTGTCCGCCCCACCGCCGAGCAAGCGGCGGCGGCGGAGGAGTACTTCCGCAGCTGGTACGTGATCCACGTCGCGCTCGACTCGGGGCGGTCCTCGACCTGGACGTCCGGCCTCGGCGTCGCACGGATGGTGTCGGCACTCGACGGCGAGGGCGAGCTCTGGCCCGCCTCGGTCGTCCTTCACGGCGAGTACGGCATCCACGGCGTCGCCGTGACGGTGCCCGTCACGATCGGCCGCAGGGGCGCCGAGCAGATCCACGAGTGGGACCTCGAGGCGGGCGAGCTCGAAGCGCTCCGCGCCTCGGCCGAGTTCGTCCGCGCCGCGGTCGCGAGCGTCGAGGGCGTCGGCACGTAGGCGCTCGGGGGGCCGGTCATGGCCCGGCCTACGCCCCTGCCGGCGGCCCTCGGGCTCCTGCTCCGCGATTGAGCAGCACCGGGAAGGCCACCGGTCACGGGATCATCACCCGACAGCCGCTCGTACGGCGGCGACGATCTCATCGACGCCGGGGACATAGGCATCTTCGAGGGGCGGGCTGAGCGGAATCGGGGCAAAGGGTGCACCAACGCGTCCGATGGGCGCGTCGAGGTAGTCGAATGCCGCTTCCTGAACCTGCGCCGCGATCTCGGCGCCACAACCGCCGTGCTCGACGGCCTCGTGTGCAACGATCAGCCGCCCGGTCCGTTTCACCGAGTCGACGATCGTATCGAGATCGAGCGGGACAAGCGTACGAGGATCGATAACCTCCGTCTCGATCCCATCCTTTGCGAGAACGCCAGCAGCCGCGAGCGCTTCGTCCACAAGCCGAGACAGCGCGACTATGGTGACGTCGGCGCCCGAACGAAGCCTGGCGGCCTTGCCAATCGGCACCGGGACGGCAGGGTCGGGCACGTCCCCTTTGCGGAAGTAGAGCGTCTTGTTCTCGATGAACACCACGGGGTTCGGGTCGGCGATCGCGCTCAGAAGGAGGCCCGCGGCGTCGCCTGGCCGGCTCGGCATCACGACCTTGAGCCCCGGCACGTGCGTGAGCCAGCTCTCTAGGCTCTGCGAATGCTGTGCCGCACCCCGATAGCCGGCGCCACCCTGGGTGCGAAGCACCATCGGCACCGTCAGCTGACCACCCGACATGAAGTGCGCCTTCGCAGCTCCGTTGACGAGCTGGTCGAGCGCCAGCGTGATGAAGTCGATGAACATGATCTCGAGCACCGGGCGCATACCCGACTGGGCAGCGCCGACGGCGACTCCCGTAATCGCAGCCTCGCTGATCGGAGTGTTGATCACGCGGTGCGTGCCGAACTCCTCGGCGAGCCCGGCGGTCGCGGTGTAGGGACCGCCCTCGGCCACATCCTCACCCAACACGAACACTCGCTCGTCGGCCCGCATCGCCTGGGCCAACGTCGACGTGATCGCCTTGACGTAGGTGGTCTCAGCCATCCGCGTAGACCATTTCGTTGATCAGATCGAGAGGCGGGAACTGGCTGTCGCGCCCGAACTGCACCGCCTGCTCAACCGCCTCAAGAGCCTCGGCTTCGATCGCCGCAAGCGCGTCATCCGCGAACCAGCCCTGCGCAACCCCGTGACGCTGGAGCCGCAAGATTGGATCCTTCGCCTGCCACTCGGCATCTGCGATTGCCTCGCGGTACTTGGCTGCGTCGCCCTCGTAGTGCCCACCGAGGCGGTACGTCAGACACTCGAGGAGGAACGGACCGCCACCCGCACGAGCAGCGGCGAGGTAGCGTCCGAACGCTTCCCGAACCGCGAGCAGGTCATTGCCGTCTACCGTGGCGCGCTCGACCTCGTACGGAGCGACCACGTCGCTCACGCGCTCGACCTTGGTGTGCGCCGAGCGCGGCGTGAACTCCGCAAAGCCGTTGTTCTCGCAGACCATGATGAGCGGCAGTTTCCAGAGCGTCGCAAGGTTGACCGTCTCGTTGAAATGGCCAGCCTGGACGGCGCCGTCGCCGAAGAACACCACGGCTACCGCGTCGTCGCCACGCAACCTCGCTGCAAGCGCGCTGCCGAGCGCAATGGGGATGGTGCCTCCGACAACACCCGTCGCACCCATGAAGCCATGCTCGACATCAACCAGGTGCATCGACCCGCCGAGCCCGCGGCACAGGCCGCCGTCGCGCCCCATGAGCTCCGCCATCGTCCGGTCGAGCGGGGCGCCCTTCGCGATCGCGTGACCATGGCCGCGATGACCCGAGTACACGGCGTCGTCGTCGCGAAGCTGCGAGCAGACACCAACGGCAACGCCCTCCTGGCCTGTGCTCAGGTGGATGAGGCCGTGAACCTCGCTGTCGCGCGTGAGTCGCCCCACCCGCTCCTCGAAGAGTCGAATCCGCCACATCGTGGTGAGGAGGCGAAGGGCCTCCTCACCACCGAGTGGCGACAAGCTCGCCAACTACGCCGTCACTGCGGCCGTGCCGACGACCTGGCGAACTGCCGCCGCGACCTTCTCGTCATTTGGCATGACCCATGCCTCGAGCGGCTCGCTGTACGGCACCGTCGCGTCGAGCGCGGTGACCTGCACGATCGGCGCCTTCAGCGACGAGAACCCGTGCTCGGCCACCTCGCCCGCGATCACCGTCGCGGCGGACGCGTGCCGCGTCGCCTGGTCGACGAGCACGAGCCGGCCGGTCTTCTCCACCGACTCGAGGATCGCCTTCGTGTCGAGCGGGGCGAGCGTGCGCGGGTCGATCACCTCGGCCTGGATGCCCTCGGCAGCCAGGATCTCGGCCGCGCCGAGCGCCCGGTCGACCGTCCACCCGGTCCCGACGATGGTGACGTCTGAGCCCTCGCGGCGGATCGCTGCCTCGCCAAATGGGACGAGGTACTCGCCGTCCGGCACGTCTCCGTGCTCGAGCGTGAGCAGGTAGTTGTGCAGATAGACGACCGGGTTGTCGTCGCGGATCGCGGTCGCCATCAGACCCTTGGCATCCGCGGCCGTCGACGGAACCACGACCTTGAGGCCCGGGACGCCCATGAAGAGCGCGTTGATCGTGCCGGTGTGCTGGCCCGCCCAGCCCGCGGTGAAGCCGTAGCCCGCCTTGAGGACGAGCGGAACCTTCACCTGGCCGCCGGTCATCGCGCGGAAACGGTTCCCCTCGTTCACCACCTGATCCATGGCAACGAGCATGAACTCGGCCATGTAGAGCTCGACCACGGGCCGGAAGCCGGCCAGGGCCGCGCCGATCGCCATGCCGATCTCCGCTGTCTCGGAGATCGGGGTGACGCGGACGCGGTCCTTGCCGAACGCGTCGACGTACGGTTCGTTCTCGGTCGTGGCCATGTTCTGGCCGAAGTAGAGGACGGTCTCGTCCCGGTGCATCTCGAGCATGATCGCCTCGTTGATGGCAGCGATGAAGGGCAGTTCGTGTGACATCAGATCGCCTCCGTCTCTACGCGTAGGTGTACTCGAGGGCTGACTCGACATCCGGGAAGGGACTCTCGAGACCGAAGGTCACCGCAGCCTGCATCTCGTCGCGGACGGCCACCGCGAGTGCATCTGCCTCCTCGGCCGAGAGCGTGCCGTCGGCGACGAGCCGACCTCGGAACGCGGGCACCGGGTCGCCCTTGAGGGCAGCTTCGTACTCCTCCGGAGCACCGAACTTCTCGATCGCCTCGTGCTCGGGGAAATGGAGCGGGACACCAGGCGGGGCGATGATGTTGCCGTGCGCCGACAGGCGGTACATCTGCGACTCGACCAGCGTCGGCCCCTCACCCGCACGAGCACGGGCCACGGCTGCGCCGACCGTCTCGTAGACCTCGACCGGGTCACGACCGTCGATCGTGACACCCGGCATGCTGTACGCCTTCGCCTTGACGGAGAGATCCTCGCCGTTGGCACGGTTCGCGTCTTCCTGCTCCGTGCGCGTGTGGACGTTGTAGCCGTTGTTCTCCATCACGAACACGATGGGGAGCTTCCACAGCGAGGCGATGTTCAACGTCTCCGCGAACACGCCCTGTTTCGAGGCGCCGTCGCCGAAGAAGCACAGGACGACCTGGCCCTGCTTGCGAATCTGCGCCGCCCACGCTGCTCCGGCCGCGTGCGGAATCCCTGCGCCAACGATCCCCGACGTGCCGAGAAACCCGTTGGACACGTCGGTGAGATGCATAGAGCCGCCGATGCCCTTGCAGAGCCCGTCCTTGCGGCCGTAGATCTCGGCCATCATCGCCTTCGGATCGGTGCCGCGCACGAGCGGATACCCGTGGCAGCGATACGTCGTGAAGAACTGATCGTCGGGCCCGAGCGTCGACATCGAGCCGACGATCGACGCCTCGGCGCCGTCGGCAAGGTGCGTGTGCCCGCGCATCACGCCCGGATGCTCGACGAAGGTGCGCTTGACCCGCTCCTCGAACTCCCGGATCCGCAGCATCTGCTGGTACATCCAGACCAGGCGGTCGCGGTCGAGCTCCTTCACTCCATGTGCTGCGCTCACGCTGCGCTCCTCTCGTGTCCGACGCTCACGTTGGGCTTTCCGTCTGGCAGAACTGGGCGGCGGTCGCCTCATGGGACCGCCTGACGATCACGTCCAGCGGCTGGTTGTGCAACTCCTCCGAGAGCACTTCGAGCCCCCAGGGCCCGGAGTACCCGTGCTCCTGGCACACGCGGACGTAACCGGGCAGGGAGAACTCGCCCTCGCCGGGGGGCCGGCGGTGGTTGAGGGTCTCGTCGACGGCCCGGGCGAACAGGCTCCACTGGCGGCCCGCGCGCAGCTCGACAGGGCCGGACGCCGTCCAGAACAGGCCGAGCAGCTCGACGTCGGCGCCCATCACCTTCCCTCTCGCTCGCACGCCCACGCGCCGAGCGTAATCCGCCCGGCCACGGCTGGGCAACCTCTCACCGGCAGGCCGGCCGCGGTCAGCTCGGCCGGCACGAGGCGCGCGCTGCCTCCGAGCACGGGACCGGCGCCCGGACCTCGGTCTGAACGTGGCGCTCGGCCACTGCCGGCGGCACCCGCCCCCCGACAGTCTCCAGCGGGCCTTCCAGGCTCTGTCGGCTCATGATGGCTGGTGCCCTTCTGTTGATAGAACGCCGTGTGGATGCAGGCGCTGCGTTGCGTCCCGGCACGACCGCAAGCGCGTTCGGCGCCAGAGGCGACCCAGCACGAGACTCACAGGCCAGTGCCCGTTTGTCAAGACAACGTTCCAATTGATGAAACAACGCGCTAGGATCGGCTGATGCCGAACGCGGGCACGAGCACGGCCACCTCACAGTCGCTCGAGCGCGGGCTCGCCATCCTCTCGGCATTCAACTCCGACCGCCCCCTGATCGGCGTCAGCGAGCTCTCGCGCGAGCTCGAGCTGAGCCGGAGCACGGCGCATCGCTACATCGCCACGCTCGCCCAGCTGGGCTACCTCAAGCAGGACCCTGACACGAAGCGCTACCGGCTCGGCCCGAAGGTGCTCGACCTCGGCTTCTCGGCCATCAACTCCATGGACCTGCGCGAGATCTCCGCCCCACACCTCCGGGAACTGAGCGACGAGACCGGGTTCACCGTCAACCTGGCGATCCTCGACGATACCGACGTCGTCTACATCGAGCGCTGCCGCACGGCGCGACCGGGCCAGCGCGAGATCGACCTCAATCTCCACGTGGGCGCACGCCTGCCTGCGTACTGCACGGCGATGGGGAAGGCGATCATCGCCTACCTCCCGGAGGAGCGGCGCGAGGAGCTGATCCGGCGCATCGACTTCGCCCCGCGCGGGCCGAACACGCTCACGAGCCCGGACGCGTTCCGGGACGCGCTCGAGGAGATCCGGGTGTCGGGCATCGCCGTCAACGACGAGGAGCTTGCCTACGGCCTGCGCTCGATCGCCGCTCCCATCCACTCGCAGTCGGGCGAGGTGGTCGCCGCGCTCAACCTCGCCGTCCACCGGACGATGGTGTCGACGGACGAGCTGATCGCCCACTTCGGCCCACCCGTCAAGCAGACAGCGGACGACATCTCCCTCGGCATGGGACACAGGCTGGCACCCGCCTGATGGCCGCTGCCGGCCACGACGACGGGGGCGTTCTCTGGCGGCCGCCCCCGGACGTGCGGGAGACCACCGAGATCGGGCGCTACCTCGCGTGGCTCGAGCGCGAGCGCGGGCTCGCGTTCGCCGGCTACGAGGAGCTGCAGCGCTGGTCGGTCGACGACCTGGAGGGCTTCTGGTCGTCGGTCTGGGACTTCTTCGAGGTGAAGGCGCACGCTCCCTACACGTCCGTGCTCGCCTCCGACGCGATGCCGGGGGCCGTGTGGTTCCCGGGCGCACGCCTGAACTTCGCCGAGCACCTGGTCGGCCGCGACGAGGACGCCGAGCACGTCGCGATCGTCGCGCACTCGCAGACACGCGACCCCGAGGAGCTCACCTTCGCCGCCTTCCGCGAGCAGGTGGCGCGCGCCCGGGCAGGGTTGCAGCGCCTGGGCGTTGGCCCCGGAGACCGGGTCGTCGCCTACCTGCCGAACATCCCGGAGACCCTGGTCGCGTTCGCGGCGGCTGCGAGCCTCGGCGCCGTCTGGGCGAGCTGCGCGCCCGAGTTCGGGCCGCGCAGCGTCGTCGACCGCCTCGGACAGCTCGAGCCGACGGTGCTGCTGACCGTCGGCGGGTACGGCTTCCGCGACCGCTCGATCGACCGGCGCGCCGAGGTCGCCGCGGTCAGGGCCGACCTCCCGACCCTGCGCCACGTCGTCCACGTGCCGTACGGCGAGTACGTGGTCCCCGACGCCCTCCCGTGGAGCGAGCTGCTCGCCGAGCCGGGGCCGCTCGAGTTCACGCCGGTCGCCTTCGACCACCCGCTCTTCGTGCTGTTCTCGTCGGGGACGACCGGCAAGCCGAAGGCGATCGTGCACGGGCACGGCGGCATCCTGCTCGAGCTCTCGAAGGCGCACGCGTTCAGCTGGGACCTGAAGCCGGGCGGCCGCCTGCTCTGGTTCTCGACCACCTCGTGGATGATGTGGAACGCGCTCGTCGCGGCCCTGCTCGTGCGATCGTCGGTCGTGATGCTGGACGGCGACCCGACCTGGCCCGACCCGGGCTGGCAGTGGCGGGTGGCGGAGGAGACGCGCCCCACGTTCATGGGCGTCAGCCCGACCTTCCTGGCGTCCTGCCGCAAGGCCGGCCTCGAGCCCGGCCGCGAGTACGACCTCGGCTCGATCAGGGTGTTCGGGACGGCCGGCTCGCCCCTCCCCGCCGAGGGCTACCGCTACGTCTACGAGCAGCTCGGGCCCGACGTGTACCTCGTCAACGGCAGCGGCGGCACGGACGTGTGCAGCGGCATCGTCGGGGGCTCGCCGCTCCTGCCGGTGTACGAAGGCGAGATCTCCGGACGCCTGCTCGGCGTCGCCACCGACGCCGTCGACGCGCACGGCACGCCGGTCGTCGGCGAGCTGGGCGAGCTCGTGATCACGCGGCCCATGCCCTCGATGCCGGTCGCGCTGTGGGGCGACACGGACGGTTCCGCCTACCGGGCCGCCTACTTCGACATGTTCCCCGGCGTGTGGCGCCAGGGCGACTGGATCAGCTTCTCCGAGCGCGGCAGCTGCGTGGTCACGGGGCGCTCGGACGCAACGCTGAACCGCGGCGGCGTGCGGCTCGGCACGGGCGAGTTCTACAGCGTGATCGAGGAGCTGCCGCAGCTCGTCGACAGCCTCGTCGTCCACCTCGAGGACGAGCAGGGCGGCGCGGGGGAGCTCGTGCTGTTCGTCGTCCTCGCCGAGGGCGTCGAGCTCGACGACGAGCTCCGTGCCACCATCGGGCGGGCGCTGCGCTCGCAGCTCTCCCCGCGCCACGTGCCCGACCGCATCGTCGCCGTCCCCGCCATCCCGCGCACGATGACCGGGAAGAAGCTCGAGGCCCCGGTGAAGCGGATCCTCCGCGGTACGCCGGTCGACCAGGTGGCGAGCCCCGACTCGCTGCTCGACCCGGCCGCGCTCGGCCCCTTCGTCGCCCTCGCCACCGCGCGGGCCGCCGGGAGCGACGATGCCTGAGCGCCTGACCCTCGACGAGGTCGTCGCGATCGACTTCCACACCCACGTCGAGATGTCGCGCTCCGGGCAGGACTCGCTGCCCGACGACCTGCGCGACGCCGCCATCGAGCACTTCCGCGGCCAGTCGGCGCGCCCCACCGCCGAGGATCTCGCGACGTACTACCGCGAGCGCCGCATGATGGCCGTCGTGTTCACGGTCGACTCGGAGTCGACGACCGGGCAGCAACGGGTACCGAACGAGGAGGTCGCCGAGGTGGCGAACGCGAACGCAGACGTGCTGATCCCGTTCGCGAGCATCGACCCCCACAAGGGCCGGCGCGGCGTGGACGAGGCGAAGCGGCTGATCGCCGAGCACGGCGTCCGCGGCTTCAAGTTCCACCCGAACGTGCAGGCGTTCTTCCCCGACGACCGGATGGCCTACCCGTTCTACGAGGTGATCGAGGAGGCGGGGCTGCCCGCCCTCTTCCACACCGGCCACTCCGGCGTCGGCTCCGGCATGCGTGGCGGCGGCGGCATCCGCCTCAAGTACTCGAACCCGATGCACGTCGACGACGTCGCGGTCGACTTCCCCGACCTGAAGATCGTGCTCGCGCACCCGTCCTTCCCCTGGCAGGACGAGGCGCTGTCGATCGCGATGCACAAGCCGCAGGTATACATCGACCTGTCGGGCTGGTCGCCCAAGTACTTCCCGGAGCAGCTCGTCCGCTACACGAACACCCTGCTGCGCGAGCAGATGCTCTTCGGCACCGACTACCCCTTCATCACCCCGGACCGCTGGCTCGAGGACTTCGACGCGCTCGACATCAAGCCCGAGGTGCGGCCGCTCGTCCTGAAGCAGAACGCGATGCGGCTGCTCGGACTGCGCCAGAGCTCGCGGCGGGGGCTACGCCAGGTAGCCGTACGGGTCGGCGTCGAGATGCTCGGCGAGGCGGCTCGCGAGCGCCATGAAGGTGAGCGACGGGTTGACGGAGAGCGTGCGCGGCACGACCGAGCCGTCCCCGACGTAGAGCCGCTCGACGTCCCACGACCGCGCGTTCGCGTCGACGACCGAGCGCTCCGGGTCGTTGCCCATGCGGCACGTCCCCTGGACGTGCGTGCTGGTGAGCGCCGTCCACCTGACGCTCGAGGCGCCCGCAGCCACGAGCGCGTCGCGGGCGAAATCGAGCGCGCGGCCGGTTCGCTCGAGCTCGGCTCCGGTGAACGCGGCCGCGACGGCCTCGGTGCCGTCCTCGCCCACGATGACGTTGCCGTTGTTGTCGTCGTTGACCATCGCGAGCACACCGACCCAGCGGCGATAGCTCCGCAGCGTCTCGACGAGGGCGTCGCCCCAGAGCGGTCCGTTCTCGTCCTCGACCCCGATCGCGAAGGCGATCGGATCCGTCGTCGTGGTCGCCTCGATCACGAACCCTCCGTCGTCGTCATGCTGGTGCTCCATCGCGTGCGCCGTGATCGGGTAGACCATGTGCGCGTCCTGGGGCTCGTCGAAGAGCCCGTAGACGAGGCGCACCGGATGAAAGCCGAGGTTGCGGCCGATCAGCCGGCTGCTCGGGCTGTCGGGCATCCCCGAGCGCAGCAGCAGCCGGGGCGTGTTGAGCGTCCCGGCGGCGACGACGACCGCCCCCGCGTCGACGCGTACCGTCTTCCCGTCCCGGTCCGTGTACTCGACGCCCCTCGCCTCCCCGCCCTCGATCACGACGCGGTCGACCGGAGCCTCGGCCCGCAACTCCAGCCGCCCGCGCGCCCACGCGTCGTGGATGTACGTGTTGAGCGTCGACTTGCCGGCGTTGGTCGGGCAGCCCTGGAGGCACGAGCCGCAGCTCATGCAGTTCGCGTCGGTGTACGAGTGGACCGGCTCGAGCGTCGAGCCGAGCGCCCGGAAGCCGGGCTCGACCGTGCGAACGCTCTTCCTCCAGTCGGTGCGCTCGCGCACGCCGAGCCGCTGCTCCACGCGCTCGTAGTACGGGTCGAGGTCGGACGCGGAGAACGGCGCTCCCTCTGCACCCAGGAGGCCGCTCGCCACGTGCCACTTCTCGTAGTCGTGGTCGGCGGCCCGCAACGCCACCTTGGTGTTGACGGTGGTCGTGCCGCCGACGCAGCGGCCGGCAAGGAGCGGCATCACTCCGTCGACGCCCCCGTTGATCGGCGCGAACCTGACCGGCCACCAGATGTCGTGGTTCGCCTTGGCCTCCCAGCGGGTGAAGTCGGCCGCCGTACGGTGCGGGCCGGCCTCGAGCAAAAGGACGTTGCGTCCGCGATCGGCGAGCTCGCCGGCGACCACCCCACCACCGGCTCCGGAGCCGACGACGACCACGTCAAAGCGCTCGGTCATGAGATCCCCAGGTAGGACCAGTCCTTCGCGAGCCGCGTCGCGAGGGGCGTGTTGAAGTCGATCTCCTCCCACGCGCCGGGGGCGTCGACGCCGGGCGCGACGAAGTCGCTGTAGAACGCCTCGATCGCGAGCGCACGCACCCAGCCGAACTCCGGCGTCCCCACGTGGTCCGCCATCTCACCGCCCGCGACCGACGCGAACGCGTCGAGCGCCGCCGCGCGCGTCCCCTCGTCCATGCGGGCGAGCAACGCGTCGACGTAGACGGCGGGGCGGACACGGGCGGAGCCGGGGACGATCGCGTCGCAGACCCGCTCCACCGTCGCGGCCGTGTCGGCGTCGAGCACCTGCATTCTGGTCACCGTGCCTGGCGGTCGGGACTGCTCACGGGATGATCATACGCGCCTCAACAGCTCAATCGATCTCGACCCGGACGAAGCCGTAGGCCTCGAGCGCCGCGAGCAACTCGCGGTGGCCGAAGGCCTCGCCCGGCGACGCGAAGCCGACCTTGCGCGGCGGCTGGTGGACGAGGTGATGTGCGGCGAACGCCTGGATCAGGCCTGTCTGGAGGTAGGCGCCCTGGCCCTGCGCGGACACTCGGATCGTCTCGAGATTGCCGCGCCCGACGACGACGTCGACGGTGCGCTGCTGGCGTCGGTTCTCGCGCGGCGGCAGGCCCGGCTGCATCGAGTCGGCGATCTCGGCGAGCACGCGCTTCTGCTCCTCCGGCGGAAGCGGCTTGATCTTCTCCTGGTAGTCGCGCTGGCCGGCGACGATGCCCTCCATGATCGAGCGGTCGAGCAGGCCGCCGAAGGCGCGGACGTTCGCGATCTGCGGATGGTCCTTGAACCAGACCGGGTGCGGGAAGCCGCCCCACGGCAGCGCGAGCTGGGTCGTGATCGCGCTCGGGATCGTCACCTCGAGCGTCGTCACCGGCGGCCACTCCTTGTACTCGTTCTGTTCGAGGTAGATCGACTCCCACTGGAGCTGGCCGAAGATCGTCTGGGTCGACCCGTAGGTAGGGAAGCCCATGAACATCGAGAGGATCTCGAGCGAGTCGATCCCGGGCGCCCGCTCGATCGCGATCCGCGCGCACGCCTCCGCGACCGCAGACATGTACGCGGTCGCCGGCGCGAGCAGCAGCCCCGCTTCTTCGAACTTCGCGCCCCACTCCTCGCGCGCGAGCTTCACCCACGGCGTCTCTCCGCCCGTGTCGATGTAGTGGCAACCCGCCTTCAGGGCCGCCTCGGCCACGGTCGAGCCGTGGTAGATGCACGGGCCGACGGTGTTGCAGACGACCGTCGCCCCCTCGAGCAACGTGGCTAGCGCATCGACGTCGTGGTCGACCTGGACGATCTCGTAGTCGGCCGTTTCGATCCCCGGCACGTGGGAGAGAACATCCTCGATCTTCTCGCGATCACGCCCCGCGGCAACGAACGGGACGTTGTACTCCCGGAGAAACTCGATGATCAGCCGTGCGGAGAAACCGCTCGCGCCGTAGACGACGACGGGGCGCTGGTCGCTCACGTTGCCTCCAGGGAGAGGGTGGACACCGCTCCGCGATCGATCAGCGGGACGCGGCCGATTGCGCCATGGTTATCGTTCATGTCTCTCATGTCAAGACAGCGTTCTGACAATTGGAGTCGAGAGGGCCGGCGTTGACGCTCTCCTCGACACGAGGTTTCGTGTTCGACCTCGACGGCACCCTCGTGCAGCGCTCCGCCACCGGGGTAACGCCGGTCGCGCGCGCAGCCGACGTGCTGTCCGCTGTCCGTGCGTCGGGCAGGCCGCTCGTCGTCTTCACGAACGCGAGCCACGTAGGGCCGGAGCGACTCGCCGCGGGCGTGCGCGCCTCGGGCCTCCAGCTCGGCGACGACGAGGTGCTGACACCGATCTGCTCGGCCCTCTCCCACCTCGCGCGCCGGCATGCGGGTGCGCGCGTGCTGCTGCTCGGGATGGAGCCGGTGGCCGAGCGGATGCGTGCCGCGGGCGTCGCGCTCGTGCCGGAGGCGGAGGCCGCCCGGGCCGAGGTGGTGCTGGTCGCGCACGTCGACCGCGTCGACCTGACGTTGCTCGAGAGCGCTGCGCGTGCGGTGATCGCCGGCGCTCCGCTCCTGACCGCGAGCTACGCCCGCGCCTACGCC
The DNA here is from genome assembly GCA_963731095.1 of uncultured Gaiellaceae bacterium. Lineage (GTDB taxonomy): Bacteria > Actinomycetota > Thermoleophilia > Gaiellales > Gaiellaceae > Gaiella. Next base: position 138,657 of record CAVSUK010000033.1, on the reverse strand, counting down.
GGCGCGGACGGGCCTATCCTGAGCCGTGGCGCGATGACGACGGCTGCGATCGCGAAGGCCTCGGGCCGGCGGCCTGCCATCGTCGGCAAGCCCTCACGCGCGGCCATCCGGGAGGCGGCGCTCCGGCTGGGCGTGCCGTCAGGGGAGATCGCGGTGATTGGCGACGACGTCGGCATGGACATCGCGCTCGGCCGCCTCGGCGGCTCGCACACCGTGCTCGTGCGCTCCGGGATCACGGGCTCCGATCTCCACGGGATACCGGCTCACAGCCGTCCGGACCTCGTCGTCGACGGGGTCGCCGACCTGCTGCCGCTGCTCTGAGAGCGAGGCACCGAGGGTGAGGCACGGCCCCACCCCTACGGGACCTCGACGAGCACCTTCCCCAACACGCCGCGCTCCACCGCCTCGTGGGCGTCGGCGACGGCCTCGAGCGGGAAGCGGTGCACGGGCAGCGGCGCCGGCGCGCCCTCCGCCAGCAGGTCCGTGATGTCCGCGGCCGCGGCCGCGAGCATGGCGGCGCCGAAGCCGTAGACCAGCACGAAGTGCAGGCTCGCGTTGAGCCCCATCAGCCGCCGCACCGGCACGACCGGGTCGGCCTTCTCGGTCGCGTAGTCGACGATGGCCCCGTGGGGCGCGAGCGCGGCGAGGTCTGCGTCGAGGTTCGACGTGAGGGCGACCTCGACGACGGCGTCGAAGCCGCCGTCCGGCGGCCGCCGCCAGCTCGTCCGCGTGCGCCGGAGATCCGTGGTCGAGCACCAGGCCCGCGCCTGCGGCACGGGCGATCTCCGCCTTCTCCGGCGAGCCGACCGTCGCGACGACGTCGGCCCCGGCGCGCACGGCGAGCTGGACGGCGGCGTTGCCGACGGCGCCGGCGCCTCCGCGCACGAGCACGGAGCGACCTGCGAGCGACCCCGGCTCGAGCCGGCCCGACCAGGGGCGGGCCGCGACGACGAGGCACCCGTGGGCCGTGACGTACGGGATACCGAGCCCGGCACCCCGCTCGAACGAGACGCCGTCCGGCAGCGGCACCGCGTGCTCGGCCGGCACGCAGGTCGCCTCGGCCGCCGTTCCACCGGGCCGCTCGAGCGCGGCGAGCATCACCCACACACGCTCGCCGATCCGCGAGACCGGAACACCCTCCCCCACCGCGTCGATCACGCCGGCGCCGTCGTGGTGCGGCACCTGCAGCGGCCAGGGGAGCGGCGGGCCGTAGCTCCGCGACTTCCAGTCGGTCGGGTTGACGCCGGAGACCTGCACGCGGACGCGCACCTCGCCGGGCGCAGGCGAGGGCTCCGGCAGGTCGCGCACCTCCAGCACCTCGCGGGCGGGGCCCGTGCGCTCGTAGCAGGCAGCCCGCATCGTCACCGCGCTTCCGCCTTCCCTCGACGGCGCAGCTCGAGCCTGAAGCCCGGCCGGTCGACCACCAGCTCGTCCGTGTCGGTGCGCCCCCGCAGGCTGCGCAGCACCTCGAGCACCGGCACGGCCTCCGGGTTGTAGTGCCGCCCTGCCGGCCCGGCGGCGAGCATCGCGTCGACCTGCTCCGCGGGCATCGTCGCCCGCAGCAGCAACTCCTCGTCGGAGATGCCCGGTGCGAAGCGCCGGCGCAGCTCGTCCGGCGGGAGCGGCGGCGGCTCGGCGGCGAGCTCGGCTGCCCGGGCGCTCGACAGGATGCGGTCGCGCACGTCCGCGTCCACCGGCGCGATGGGCCGACCGAAGCTGCCCTGCACGTAGCGGATCACCTGGTCGGCAACATTCGCATATCTCGCGGTGCCGATCACGTTCGCGAGCGCCTGGCCACACACGATCTGGGGGAACGGCGTCACCATGATCGGGTAGCCGAGCTCGGCGCGCACCCGGTCGACCTCCTCGACGACGGCGTCGAAGCGGTCCTCCAGCCCGATCTCGGCGAGCTGGCGGCGCGTCGTCGTCATCACGCCGCCGGCCACCTGGTGGCGGAGGAAGGAGGCGTCGTAGTCGCGCGGGGCGCCTGCGGGAAGCCCTTCGGCCTCGGCGAGGCGCGTGAGGTAGTCGTCCACGAGGCCGAGCGCACGGTCGTCGACGTCGACCTCGTGCCCGTGCTCGCGAAGGTTCGCGACCACGCGGCGGGCGACCGGGAGCGACGAGCCGCTCCCGAGGGGGCCGCTCGCGACGTGGAGCGCATCGATGCCGAGGTCGGCGGCCGTCATGTACGTGAGCGGCGCGAGCCCGATCGTGCAGTGCGAATGGAGCTCGAGCGGCTTGCCGCCGAGCGCCGCCTTGATCACGGGGATCAGCGTGCGCGCCCGGTCCGGGGTCAGCAACCCGGCGGGATCTTTCAGGTAGGCGCGGTCGACGTCCGGGCAGGCGGCGATGCGGGAGGCGAGCGCGGCGTAGTGGGCGTCGTCGTGCACCGGGCTGACCGTGTACACGAGGGCGCCGATCACCTCGGCTGCGCCGGCGGCGCGCATCACGGTCGCCGTCGCCACCAGCGCGTCGGCGTCGTTCATCGGATCGAGCGCCACGAAGCGCGACATGCCGTTCGCGACGAGCCGCTCGTAGACCAGCTGCATGAGCTCCGGGTGCGCCGTCTCCCACGAGATGAAGCGGAACCCGGTGCCGATGAACTGCAGCGGCGTGCCGGGCATGGCCGCGTGAGCGAGCCGGAGCAGCGCCCACGGATCCTCCCGGTGCGTGCGCACGGCGACGCCCATCTGCGTGCTGGAGCCGAAGTCGAGCGCCCGGAAGCCCACGCGGTCGACGACGGGCGCGATCTCGAGCACCATCCGCGTCTTCAGCCCGGTCGCGCTCCAGAGGCTCTGGTTGCCGTCGCGGAAGGAGACGTCGACGAGCCGGATGTCAGCCACCGGCCGCTCCCGGTGCGGGCACGTGGCGCTCGAGGAAGCGCGGGAGCCAGGCCGTGTCCACGCCGCCGCGGCGGAAGTCCGCGTCCGCGACCAGCGCTCGGTGCAGGGGCAGGTTCGTCACGAGGCCCTCGACCCGGCAGCGCCGAAGCGCCGAGCCGAGCCGGTCCAGCGCATCGGCGCGACTCGAGCCGTGCACGATCACCTTCGCGAGCAGCGAGTCGTAGAAGGGCGGCACCTCGCTGCCCGCCTGCACGTGCGTGTCGACGCGGATCCCCTCGCCGACGGGGAACACCGCCCCGGAGACGACGCCGGGGTTGGGCCTGAAGTCCTGCTCCCAGTCCTCGGCATTGAGGCGGCACTCGATCGCATGGCCGCTCGGCGCGACGTCGTCCTGCGCGAGGCGGAGCGGGCGCCCCTCGGCGATCGCGATCTGCTCCGCCACGATGTCGATCCCCGTGACCGCCTCCGTGACCGGGTGCTCGACCTGGATCCGCGCGTTCATCTCGAGGAAGAAGAACGTGTCCCGCTCGACGTCGACGAGAAGCTCGACCGTTCCGGCTCCCCGGTAGCCGAGGCTGTCGCCGAGCGCGACCGCGGCGCGGTGCATCTCGCCCCGCAACGCGTCGGAGAGGCCGGGCGCAGGCGCCTCCTCGACGAGCTTCTGATAGCGCCGCTGGATGGAGCAGTCACGGTCGCCGAGGTGGATCGTGCGTCTCCCGTCGCCGAGCACCTGCACCTCGACGTGACGGCCCGTCGCGACGAACCGCTCCACGTACACCCGCGGGTCGCCGAACGAGGCTCTCGCCTCGGCCGTCGCCAGCTCGAGTGCGTGCGGGAGCTCGTCCTCGCCGTCGACGCGCTTCATACCGCGGCCGCCGCCGCCCGCGGCGGCCTTCACGAGCACGGGCCAGCCGAGCTGACCGGCGAGCTCGCGCGCGGCCTGGAGGTCGTGAACCTCCGCACCGGGGACGACCGGGAGCCCTGCCGCGACGGCGTGCCCGCGGGCCTTCAGCTTGTCTCCGAGCGCGTCGAGCTGCGCCGCCGTCGGCCCCACGAACACGATTCCCGCGGCATCGCAGGCGAGGGCGAGCTGGCGGTTCTCGGAGAGGAAGCCGTAGCCCGGGGTGGATGGCGTCGGCCCGGACGATCAGTGCGGCCTCCATGACGGCGTCGACGCTCAGGTACGAGAGGGGCGCGCCGATGCAGATCGTGCGGTCGGCGAGGCGGGCGGGAACCGCGTCGAGGTCGACCTCGGAGGCGGCCAGCACCGTCTCGATGCCGAGCGCGCGGCACGTCCGGATGATGCGCGCCGCGATCTCGCCGCGATTCGCCACGAGGAGGCGGCGCACGGTCACGACGCCTCCGGCTCGATGCGCATCAGCAGGGCGTGGTGATGGGCGAGCTCGCCGTTCTCGACGAGGATCTCGCGCACCACCCCGCCGACACCGGCTGTGACCGAGTTGAAGAGCTTCATCGTCTCGATCAGGCCGACGACGCTGTGCTCCTCGACCTGTGCCGCCGATCTCGACGAAGGGCGGATCACCCGGCTTCGGAGCGCGGTAGAACGTTCCCGGCAGCGGCGCACGCACATCGTGCAGGCCGTCCACGGCGGGGGCATCGGCCGGGCGCACGGCAACGCCGGGAGGGGCCGACACGGCGGCGCCCTCCGCCACGAGCGTGGGCGGCGAGCGCACCTCGGTCGCCGCGGTCCAGCCGTCTGCCTCGCGCCGGAGGGTGAGGTGGTACTGCGGGGCCTGCAGGTGCAGCTCGTCGAGACCGGCCTCCTCGAGCAGGCCCAGGATCTCGCGGATGTCCTCGTTCGTCAGGTGCACGGGCTCAGGACGCCGTCGCGCCGCCGCCGGACGTCACGGTCGATCTTACGCTGCCCACGCACCCGTCTCCGAGCACCAGAGGCTTGGTGTGGGTTGGGAGTGTGGCTGGGGCGGTTCTGCACCAAGGAGCGTGTTCGACGCGGACGGCCGTCAAGGCTGGATGCCTTGATGCCGTCCGCGGCGGACGCGATCCGCAGCGTGCAGGGCCGCATCCAGACGTGCTTCCAACCCACATCAAGCCTCAAATGCAGCGGGAGATGCCGGTGCCCGCCTGGGGGCGAGAGCCGCCGGCGGGCACGAGTCACAGACGTCAGTCGAGCGGCGGCCCGATCAGCTCGATGCCGTGCGCGAGCGCAGTCGCGGCGAGCACGTCGGCCTGCTCGGGCGTGGGCGGGCCCGACGACAGCGGCTCGGCGCCCTCCTCCGCCGGATGCGAGAGCTCCAACACGAAGCGCTCGAAGTCGCCACCCGACGTGATGACGAGCCAGCGTGCCCCGTCCTCCGACTCGACGCGGTAGGTGTGCGGCACACCCTTCGGCGTGCTCCCGCACTCGCCGGCTGCGATGAGCACGTCCTCGACGCCCGAGCGCACCCGCAGCCTCCCCTCGAGGACGAAGAAGGCCTCGTCCTCCGTGTGATGGATGTGGAGCGGCGGCGAGTCGCCATATGCCGCCCACGACTCGTGAACTCTCTCGGCACGAAGCTCGTCGCCGCACACGACGAGTGGCTGGACGAGGTCGAGGCCGAGCTGGGAGAGCAGGCGTAGGAGCGGCGGCGGCCGGCCGTGGCCGCTGGCAGGATGACGCCGTCGCCGACCCGAGAGACGAGGTCGAGGCGCCTGAAATCTGGCGCGGGCGAGGCAGCTCGCCCCGCCCGCACCTCCCTCCGTCGAGAGGACTGTGAAGGCCCTACGCCGCGATCGGCAGCGCGTCGGCCTCGGATGCCGCCGCCGGAGCCGCGGCCAGCTCCTGCTTGCGGACGAGCACCAGGGAAGCGACGACGCCCACGGCCGCGACTGCGGCGCCGACCCAGAAGGCAGCGTGGAAGCCCGTGGTCAGCGCGGCCGGAGCCGCGTCGCCCGCGGAGACGGCCGAATTCGTGTGGGCGACGGCGACCGACGAGATGATCGCGATGCCGAGCGCGCCGCCGATCTGCTGCGACGTGTTGATGAGGCCCGAGGCGAGCCCGGCGTCCTTGGCCTCGACGCCCGCGAGCGCGGCGATCGAGATCGACACGAACGAGAACGCCATGCCGACCGCGATGATCAGGAAGCCCGGCAGCAGGTCGCCGAGGTACGAGCCGTCGACCGATACCTGGGTGAAGTACAGAAGACCGACCGTGAGCAGGCTCATCCCGGTGACGAGCACCGGCTTCACACCCACCCGCGTCACGAGCTGCGACGCGAAGGCTGCCCAGAAGATCGACGTACCCGCCACTGCGAGGTAGGCGACGCCCGTCTTCATCGCCGAGTAGCCGAGCACCTGCTGCATGTAGAGCGTCAGCATCAGGAACATCGAGAACAGCGCCGTGCCGAGGATGAAGCCCGCCACGTTGGCGCCTGCAACCGTCTTGATCCTGAAGATCGAGAACGACATGAGCGGGTCCTTCGCCCTCGTCTCGGCGACGACGAACGCGCCGAGGAGCGCGATGGCGGTGGCGAAGAGGCCGATCGTCTTCCCGGAGCTCCAGCCGTAGTCGTTCGCCTGCGTGATCGCGAACACCGCCGTCGAGAGCCCGCTCGTGACGAGCACGGCACCGAGCGCATCGAAGCTCGATGCACGGCGGTCTCGGCTCTCGCCGAGGAGCACCGGGGCGAGGGCGATCGCCGCCAGGCCGACCGGGATGTTGATGAAGAAGATCCACTCCCAGCTGAGCGCGTCCGTGAAGATCCCGCCGAGCAGGACACCCGCGGCGGCGCCGAAGCCTCCGACGGCGCCCCAGACGCCGAGGGCGATGTTGCGCTCGCGGCCCTCGGTGAACGTCGTCATCAGGATCGAGAGCGCCGCGGGCGCGATGATCGCGGCGCCGAGCCCCTGCACCGAGCGTGCGCCGATCAGCGACACCTCGCTCCACGCGAGCCCCGCGACGAGCGAGCCGAGCGTGAAGACGGCGAGGCCGGCGAGGAACATGCGGCGGCGTCCGAGGAGATCGGCGGCGCGGCCGCCGAGCAGCAGGAAGCCGCCGAACACGAGCGCGTACGCGCTGATCACCCACTGCAGGTTCTCCTGCGAGAACCCGAGATCGGCCTGGATCGAGGGGAGCGCGACGTTCACGATCGCGATGTCGAGCACGACCATGAACTGGACGACGCTGAGGAGCGCGAGCGCCCACCACTTGTGCACTGACCGGGCAACCATCGGAATCCACCTTTCGTGAAGCACGTTGTCTATGGATTCGACGGTAGGCGCGCCGGATGGGCCTGGGCTGTACGGCTGTCCGTACTTCGCAGGCGGACGACCGAACCGCCGTCCCGGCGCTGGGCGCGCGAAGGCCCCCGGCCCGCTCCCACGACGCCGGCTCGAGAGGTTAGTGGTTGCGGAAGTCGACGACCAGCCGCGGCGGGCCCTGCAGGGTGAGCACCCGGAAGTCGACGCGGTCGTTCAGGCCGGCAGCCCAGGTCAGCACGGCCTCGAAGCCGCCCGTCCGGACGAGCTCGACGACCTCAGGCGTTCCCGGCGAGAAGCGCTGCGGGCCGGTGTAGGTCGGCGGCGCCGACTCCTGCGTGAGATCGGCGTCGAGGGCGTTCTCCATGCGCACCTGCACGACATGGGTGCCCGCGACGGGGACCACCTGGCCGGAGGCGTCCGCGTGGACCGGCTTCTCGACGTAGCGGACGTCGTAGCCGGGCAGGACGTTGCCGAACTCGAACACGACGCGGTCGTAGCCCTCGTGGCGGGCGGCGCGAACGTCGGTGAGGAGCGCCGTCTCCTCGTTCGTGGCGGGCACCGTGACCGGGTCGGTCGAAGCCTCGTCCATGGGGTCTATGCCGTCGACCGTGCCGGTGCCGCTCTGCGTCTCGGTCTGCGTCCCCGTCGTCGCCTGCGTCGTGGCGGACGGCTCGTCGTCGTTCGAGCCGCAGGCGCCGAGGAGCAGGGCGACGGCGACAAGCAGGAGGAACGACCCGAGCCGACGTCTCACACCGCGAGTGTAGGCGCCGCCGTGGCCCGGCCGTGGCTGTGTCCGGGCACGGTAGCGCTTCGGGCGTCGCGCCTCCAGCTGTCAGCTCGCCGTCGGCGCGGACTCGTCGACCGTTCCGGCCGGCCATGGCTCAGCAGGCGTCGCGAGGTCACCGAGCGCCCGCAGGAACTCGTCTCTGCCGACCTCTCCCCGGGCGTAGCGCATCCGCAGCGTTGCGACGGCCGGGTCGGCCCGGTTCGGAGCCGTCGTCGTCGCGGCCGCTGCCTCGTCGGTGACGGGCGCAGCCGCGACGGCACCCCGGCCCGTGAGCTGGCGCACGAGCAACACGATGCCGACAACGAGGAGAGCGATGAGCAGCAAGAGGACGATCAGGTGGAGCGGCCCGTTCCACCAGGCGTCGTGATCGTGACGCGATGCCTCTTCCCAGAACTCGAGCCTCTGTCCGTGATCCACGTTCGTTCACCCCTTCTGTCCGACGATGCGCCCCCGCACGGGATTGCAGCGGACGAACCTGAGAATCGAGTAAGAAAGCGTCGGCCCTCTGCCCGGGCGCTTCAGACGAGAAGGCGTCTGACGGTGAGCCGCGCCAAGGCGGCGAACGCGAGCGTGAGCCCGAGCAGCCAGGCACTCTCCCGCACCAGGTGCCGCCAGGGGTCTGCCTCGTAGAGCGCCGCAGCCGCGAGGTCGACTGCGTGCCCGAAAGGGCCGAGCGACGAGAGCGTGCCGGCGAATGCGAACGACCCCGGTGGAACGACCCCGGTCAGGACGACGGGAAGCCCCACGAGGAGCGCGAGCAGCATTGCCCCGCCGGCGTCGCGCGCCAGCGTCCCGAGCAGCACGCCGAGCGCGCCGAACGCCGCCGCCGCGAGGACGAGCCCGGGCGCGAGGAGCGGGAGCCGTCCCCACGGCTGGGCGCCGCTGACGCTGCCGGCCTCGACGACCGTCCCGAACACGAGCGCGAGCACGAGGCCGATCCCGGCGCCGAGCGCTGCCACGAACACGACCTTCTCGGCCACGAGCCCACCCAGGCCGACGAGGCCCCGCACGAGGCGCCCGAGTGTCCGCTCCTCCCGCTCGCCGGTGATCGAGGCCGCGCCGAGCAGGATGGAGACGAAGGCGAGCGCGAGCCCGAGCGCGTACGCCTGCACCTGGGCGGAGAGCAGCCACGTGCGGCCCGGCTCGCTCTCGGTCACGAGCTCGAGTGGGTTCGCCGTCGCCTGCAGGTACGCGCCGACCTGGTCGACGGCGCCCTCCACCTGGCCGACGAAGCGGGCGAGCTCCTTCCCGGCCGCCGCCACCTTCGGGTCCGGCGAGCGGGAGAGGCGCTCGAGCTCGTCGCGAGCCTGCTCGAGCCCCATCACCGTGACCTCGGTGTCTCCCAGCTTTCCGGTCCCGCCCCGCTTCAGCAGGTCGACGTAGCCGAGATTCGCCTCGATGTAGGCCTTCTGCAGGGTGAGGTTGATGCCGTAGGTGAGCGCCCGCATCTTCTCGACGACGCGCGTTCCGAGCACCCCCGAGCTCGTTCGCAGGATCATCTGCGGGCTTTCGTCGAGCCGCCGCAGCTTCACCGTGAAGTCACGGGGAATCGTGAGCGAGGCGACCGCGCGGCCGTTCGCGACCTCCCGCTCTGCCTGCTCGCCCGGCATGCGGACGAGCTCGACCTCCGCGGCGTCCTCGAACAGCGCCCGCAGGTCGAAACGCCGGGCGCCGAGCTGGATCGTCTGCGGCAGGCCGGCCTCGTCGACGAATGCAACGCGAGGGCGCTCGCCTGCGTAGCGCACGACGAGGCCGAGCAGCAGGGCGAGCAGGAGGGGATAAACGACGAGCGCAACGAGGACGACCGGCGAGCGCAGGAGGCGCCGCGCGTCCTTCGCCAGGAGCAGGCGCAGGGTGCTCATGTTCCCCGCAGCTCCGGCATGGTTCGGTCGAGCTCTTCCGGGCTACCCTCGAAGGCGACGCGGCCGTCGAGCAGGACGAGGACGCGGTCGGCGAGACGGGCCACCTCCTCCAGCGAGTGGGTGGAGAGAATCGCCGCGCCCCGGCCTCTGCGGTGATCGTCGAGCAGCTGCCAGAGACGACGTCGCTGCTCCGGGTCGAGCGACGCCGTCGGCTCGTCGAGGAGCAGCACGCGCGGCTCGCCGAGGAGCCCGAGCGCGAGATTGAGGCGCTGTTGATTTCCTACCGAGAGCTGTGCGGCCCGTTCACGACCCTCCGGGAGCCCCATGCGCTCGAGCATGCGCGAGGCAGCGGCGCTGGCGTCGTCGAGGCCGGCGAGCCCCGCGAAGAGCTCGAGGTTCTCGCGCGCGGACAGGTGCCCGTACTGCGCCGGCTGCTGCGGCGCCCAGCCCACGTGCCCGGCGGCGGGAGCGACCTCGATCGAGCCGCCGCTGGGAGGCAGCGCGCCCGCGAGAATCGTGAGCAGGGTCGACTTTCCCGCTCCGTTCGGCCCGACGAGCACGACGATCTCGCCTTCGTGCAGCTCGAGGCGGGTGGGCGCCAGCGCCTCGAGCCGGCCGTAGGAGCGGGCGACTCCCCGCGCCGCGAGCAGCACGGGCGCCGCGCGCGATGTCGCAGATGCGGCTACCCGCTTCCCTCCGGTGCTTCGATCGTGACCGGCTCGTCGAACCGGGAGATCTCGACGACGCGCACCACGTCGTCCGGCTCCCCCTCCGCCACCGGCCCCGAGACCTCGATCCTGTGGAGGAGGGTGTCCTCCTCACCGATCCACAGTGTCACGGGAACCTCGAGCTCCGACGGGGAGGTTGCGACGAGCGGCGCCACGTCGGCGGCGGATGCCGTGCCTGAGACCTTTCGCAGCGGGACGCCGTCTATCTCCTCCGTGCCCTCGTCGGTCGGCTCGGAGACACCCTCCATCACAGCGAGTACCCCCTTGGAAGGGTCGAGCAGCGCGATCGGCGTCGTGTTGACGTCGATGGGCTCCCACTCCCCTGACAGCGGGTTCTTCAGCCACACCTTCTCACCGATCGCCACGACCTGCGTGGTGATCGGCACGCCCGCGAAGGCGCCGCCGATGTCGGCCTGAGCGCGGTCGGGCACGACGACGTCTCCCTCGGCGGAGGTGAGCTGGAGGCCGGTACCGGAGCGCGGCACGTTCTGGACGTCGAGGGTGAAGTGGAAGCTCTTCAGGGCTCCCGTGGCGTCCGCACTCTCGCGCACGAGCGTCTCGGCGGAGGTCTTCTCGCCTGCCCCGCCGCAACCTGCTGCCGCGAGGAGCACGAGCGCGGCGACCACGGCGACTGCGGTCGAAAGGGTACGGAACACCTCGCTACGAGTGTATTCCTCACGCAGCGGGCGGGCCCGACCGGCGGAAGGCGGCGACGGTGACGACCGGCCCGCTCTCCTCCCCTACGCTAGGCGTCGTGGACGAGTTGCTCATCGCCTGGTACAGCGCAAACGCCCGCGACCTCCCGTGGCGGCGAACGAGTGACCCCTATGCGATCCTCGTGTCAGAGGTGATGCTGCAGCAGACCCAGGTCGATCGGGTCGTGCCGCGGTACCTCGACTGGCTCGAGCGCTGGCCGACACCGGAGGCCCTGGCGACCGCACCCACCGCAGACGTGATCCGCGCCTGGCAAGGGCTCGGCTACAACCGGCGCGCGCTCGCCCTGCACCGGGCTGCGCAGGTGATCGCGTCGGACGGCTGGCCGGACGACCTGACGCTGCTGCCCGGAGTCGGTCCCTACACGGCTGCGGCGGTGCGGAACTTCGCCTTCGGAGAGGACGTGCTGCCGCGAGACGTGAACGTCGAGCGGGTGGAGCGCCGTACAGGCCACCGCTTTACCGGTGTGGCCGGGCAGGCGCTGATGGACCTGGGCGCCACGGTGTGCCTGGCACGCATCCCCCGCTGCGGCGCGTGCCCGCTCAAGGGAACCTGCCCGTCGCGAGGCACGCGCGACGAGCCGGCGCGCAGGCAGTCGCGCTTCGAGGGGTCGTTCCGGCAGCGCCGCGCGGCGGCGTTGCGCATGATCGCCGCCGGCCCTCGCATGCTCGCGAGCCTGGACGGCGAGGCGGTCGAGGCCCTCGCCCGCGACGGGCTCGTCGTCGTCGAGGGCGGGCTCGCGCGCCTGCCCGCCTGACCGTCAGCGGCCGAGCGCGCGCACGATCGCGGCCACGTGCTCCGGCGTCGAGCCGCAGCAGCCGCCGACGATGCGGGCGCCCTGCTGCACGTACCTGACGACGTGCTCCGCGAGCATCTCCGGGCCAGCCTCGTACACGACCTCCGCTCCGACGATCTTCGGGATCCCGGCGTTCGGCTTCACCCAGACGGGGATATCGCCGGCCGCAGCGAGCATCTCGGTGACGACGAGGTCGGCGTCCTCGAGCGACCGGCCACAGTTTGCCCCCACAGCGGAGACGCCGAACGCGGAAACCGCTGCGACGGCGTCGGTGGGGCTGACGCCCATCATCGTGCGGGTGCCCATGTCGAAGCTGAACGAGGCGACCACGGGCAGGCTGGTGGCGCTCGTGATGCCCTCGAGCGCCCACACGCCCTCCTCGACCGCGAACAGCGTCTCCAGGACGAGTAGGTCGACGCCGCCCTCGGCGAGCGCGGCCGCCTGCTCGCCGAACGCGTCGACGCATGCGTCGTGCGTCAGCAGCCCGTATGGCTCGATCAGCTGTCCCGCCGGCCCGAGCGACCCCGCCACGAGCTTGCCACCGGCGCCCTCGCGCGCGAGCTCGGCGGCGCGCAGGTTGACCTCGCGGGCCCGTCCTGCCAGCGGCCCCTCGGCGAGACGGAGCGGCGTGGCGCCGAAGGTGCACGTGAGGACGATGTCGCATCCCGCCTCGACGAACGCCCGGTGAAGCTCGACCACCTTGTCGGGAGCGTCGAACAACCACTCCTCCGGAGCGAGGCCCGGCTCGATCCCCATCGACTGGTAGTTCGTCCCCGTCGCGCCGTCCGCCACGAGCACGCCGCGCTCGGCGAGTAGGTCGACGAATGACGTGGTCTGCGCAGTGCCCATCTCTCCTCCTCGCTCGACATCCACCCCGGGCTTGGCACCTTGCGCGCTTCGCGCAGGTTGCCGAGGCGTCGACGGGCCGGGGCCCTCGGCCTCTCTCGATGTGGAGCGGCTCGACACCGCGTCCGACTTCAGGATAGCCACGCGCGTCGTGATTGCAACCCGTGCGGCACGTCGCGGCCCTCGCGGGCGGGAACGGCGAAACGAATCATCTCCCCCTGGGGGCCGAGCCCCCCTGAGATCACCGTAGCGGCGATCCCGTCACGGGTTGGTGCCGACTCTGCGCCGGGAGTGTGTCGTACCGTGACGGCTCGGCCCGGTCGCGCGTTCGCCGGGAAGGCCGCCCGGAGGCCGTGCTCGAAGGACCGCAGTCCCCGGCCGCACGCCGAACGAGACAGCGGTCCGCCCCCCGGAGCGCATCAGGCGAGACGGTGCCGCACCCAGATCCCCGGCTCGACGTAGAGACCCCGGTCGCTCTCGACGTCGATCTCCACGGGAACGAGCGCGCCCGGTACGACGTACGTCCCCGAGTCGGGGAACACCATCCCCGTCCATGCCTCCCAGTCGGACACCGACCCGGGGATGGTCATCGCCTGCGGGCACACGGACGCGATCGTGCCTCCGGCTCGGGCATGCACGCGCACCCACGGGTCGTAGGGGAGCTCGTCGGCCCTCGTCCACGCGGCATAGCGTTCGATCGGCATGAGCGGGTAGCGCTCCTTGAGCGTGGGCCGGACGGGAGCGACGAGCTCGTCGAAGCCATGCTCCGCGGCCACGCGGCGCATCTCGCCGAGCATGCGCGCACTGAGGCCGCTGCCGCGCCGCTCCGGGTGGACGTTGATCTGGAGGGCGGAGACGACCGTGGCGCGCTCGCCTCCGAGACTTCTCTCGATCGCCTCGTCCCAGCCACGAGGAGGCAGGCTCTCGGGGTCGAGGGCGGTCGGCACCGCGTTCGCCTTGCCGATCACGGCACCGGTCTCTCCGTCGACGGCGAAGAACTGGAAGGCGGGGTGACGCTCGTGGTAGGCCTCCCAGCACGCCACGGCGACGGGATCGTGATGCATGAACGCGGGCCAGCTCTCGTCCATTGGCCCGGTCTCGTCCGCGAGGTGCGGAGCCTGCGCGTACGAGACGAACCGCACGCTCACGTGGCCCTCACGAGGGCGACCGCCTCGGCAGCGAGCCCCTCGCCGCGACCCGTGAACCCGAGGCGGTCGGTCGTCGTCGCACGCACGTTGACGATCTCCGCGTCGACGCCGAGCGCGCCGGCGAGTCGCCGGCGCATCTCCTCCCTGTATGGCGCGATCCGGGGCTCCTGGCCGACGAGCACGCAGTCGGCGTTGACGAGCGCGAAGCCCGCCGCGCGCACCTGGCGATAGGCCTCGGACCAGCAGATCGAGCGAGTCGGCGTCACGGAAGCGCTCGTCGTCGGAAGGGAAGAGCGCCCCGATGTCGGCGAGCCCCGCGGCGCCGAGCAGGGCGTCGGTGAGCGCATGGGCGATCACGTCTCCGTCGGAATGGCCCGCGAGACCCGGGGGTGGTCGATCGTGACCCCGGCGAGGACGAGCGGCACGCCCGGCTGCGAAGGCGTGCGCGTCGATCGCCGAGACCGATGCGGAGATCGCTCACGCGAGCGAGGCTAGCGCGGCGGCAGCGACGCGAGGTCGTCGAGGCCGAGCGCGGCCTCCGGCGGAGTTCGCTGCAGGCGCCCCCACGGGCCCCCGGCGCACGTGGATCGCGACGAGCCCTGCGGCAGCCGCGGGCAGCACGTCGTTGTCGACCCGGTCGCCGACGTAGGCGACCTCTCCGGGCGCGCACCCTGCGACCTCGACCACGCGCCCGAAGAAGCGAGGGTCGGGCTTGCGGACGCCGAGGCTCTCGGACGACGAGATCACGTCGGCAGGCAGGGCCGCCTCGCGCGCCCACCGCTCGAGCGCGGGGGTCTGGTTGCCGACGATGCCGACCGCAGGCCGAGCGCGCGGACGCTTCTCGAGGCAGTCGAGCGCGTCCGGGTAGAGGTCGTCGAGACCGTACACGAGCGTCGTGCCACCAGTCGTCCGGCCGCTCGATGCCCAGGTGACGCCCAGAGCGCGTTGTGCTCCTCGCCGCGCTCGATCGTGACTCCGAGCGCAGCCCAGATCACGTGCGGCTGCAGGCCTCGGCTCGCTCGGCCAGAGCCCGCCACCAGCGCTCCTCGTCGACGAGCGTCTCGCCGACGTCGAAGAACACTGCCTTCACGTCCGGGTGCAGCCACGACTCGACGAGCGCGAGGTCGGTGGCCGTCGTCACCTTGAGCAGGCGGGGATCGCCGTCGACCACCCGACCGCGGCCGCCCGCTCGCTCGACCAGCGAGGCGCAGTCGGTCGCCGCTCGAGGTCGCCGGCGATACCGCCGCGCGTAGCGTCTCGGCCGGGAACGCCTGCGGCGTCTGCACGGCGACGAGACCCGCGCGATCGACGGTCTCGACGACGACGACCACGATCGACGCGCTTGACCGTGTCCGTCGAGGAAGCGCAGGAACGACGCCGTCGACGCCCTCTGCAAGGGGGCTGAGCACGCGCTCGAGCACCGCATCGTCGACGAGCGGGCGTGCGCCATCGTGCACGAGGACGACGAGGGCGTCGTCCGACCTCGGCGAGAGCACGGCGAACCGACTGCTGCTCGCGTGGCCCCGCCCGTGACGACGGCTGACACTTTGCCGGCGGCGAGCTCCTCCGTCAGCAGGATCGTCGGCTCCTCCCAGCCGGGCGGCGCGGCGACGACGATGGCATCGATCCAGTCGCTCCCATCGAGACGCTCGATGCTCTCCGCCGAGCAGCGGCCGGCCACCGAGCCCGACGAACGCCTTCGGCCGGTCGGCGCCGAGGCGCTCCCCGGCCCCGCGGCGACGACGACCATCCAGGTGCTAGCTCCGGCGCAGTCTCGGCCAAGCACCGCGGCCCGCGCCATACCGACTTCAGCGCGCCAGCGCCGTTTCCCATGGGACCGCTCGCGGCAGCGACCTTCGCCTTCGCCTTGGCGGGCCGCTTGGCTCCTTGGCGGGATTCGCGAGCACCTCATCGAGCCACACGGCCGCTTGGTCCTCGTCCAGGTCCTTCGCGTACATCAACTCTGAGGCGAGGATCTTCTTCGCCTTGACGTACATCTGCTTCTCGCCGGTGGACAGGCCCTTCTCGTGATCGCGAAGCGCGAGATTCCTCACGACTTCCGCCAGTTCGAGGATATCGCCCGTCTTCATCTTGTCGCGGTTGTGCTTGAAGCGCCGGTTCCAGTTCTTCGGCATCTCGGTCGACTCGCCCGAGAGCGCCTTGACGACGACCTCGACCATGCGCTGGTCGATCACGCCGCGCAGGCCGACCTTGTCTGCGTTGTCACACGGAACGTTCACCGTCATCTCGTTGTGCAGGATCTTGATAGTCAGGTACTCGCGCTGCTGACCGAGGACGATCTTCGTCTCCTTGTTCACGATGGTGCCCGCTCCGTGATGCGGATACACAACCTTGTCGCCGACGTCGAACAAGCCTTCGCCCTCCCCTTGTCGCCTGGACTCACGAAAAGTCGCCGGCGCTGTCTCAGTGCCGGCGAGGGACTGTCATTCTAGCGGAGATCGCAACACTCTCTTAACGACACTCCGCACTCGCCCCGCGGCGCCTACAGCGACAGGTACCGCTCGACGAGATTGTGCTCCTGGAGGCGCCGCAGGCCCTCCTGGATCTCTCGAGCGCGCACCGAGCCAACTCCGTCCACGGCCTCGAGGTCGCGCAGGGAAGCGCGCGCGATCGCGTCGAGGCCATCGAGCTCCGATACGACGCGTCGGATCACCGACGCGGGCAGCCGGGGTACCTGCGAGAGCGCGCGGTAGCCCCGCGGGCTGACCGCCGTATCCAAGGGATTCGCCGTACGTGGGTACCCCAGCACCTCCTGCAGATCGTCCTGCTCGAGCAACGTGTCGTAGGCAAGCGCCGCCAGTTGCTCGAGCACGCGGCGTACACGTGTGACTCGTCGCTCGCGTGATAGTCGGCGACAACGGCGGCTTCCTCCTCGGGAAGGGAGCCGGCGAGCTCCTCGAGCTGTGCGCGGATGAGACGGCCTTCCGAGCCGAGCTCGACACAGTCGCGCTCCACCTCGCGCAACATCCGGGCCGTCATCTCCGCCCGCTGCACGACTGCGAGCACGTCGTCGAGGACAACCGCGTTCTGGAACTCGAGCGCGGTGAGCCGCGTCAGTACCTGCTCGAGCCGGCGACGATAGGTCTCGAGCGCGGCGAGGCCCTGGGTCGCCTTCGCGAGTACGGTGGCGATCGGGTCGAGCTGGTGTCGGCGTGCTCCGATGAACACAGTCACCGTTTCCCGGCGTTGCGAGATCGAGATCACGAGCGCACCGGTCTGTTTCGCGACCCGCTCCGCTGTCCGGTGACGGGTTCCCGTCTCGTTCGACGCGATCGTCGGATCGGGCATCAGTTGGACGTTCGCGTACGCGAGCTTCGTCAGCGACTCGTCAGCGACGATCGCGCCATCCATCTTCGACAGCTCGTAGAGCAGCTGGGGTGTGAACGGTTGGTCGAGCCGGATCCCGCCCGAGTACAGGAAGGACAGGTCGTCCGGGTTACCGACGACGATCAGCGCCCCCTCGCGCGACCGAATCACGTCATCGATCCCCTGCCGGAGCTCCGTGCCCGGCGCAAGCCGGGCGATCGCCTCGACCATGCTCGGGAGAGCCGAATTCCACCCCGTGAGGGTACAGCCTCTCCGGGCTGCGGACGGCCCGCCGCGCGTTCTCCCGACACGGGTCGCCGGGAACGTGTTATCCATAGGCGGTGCAATTCACCACCTTCTTCGGCGCTCCGCCGATCTCGAGACCGCGCGTCGCTTCTCGCCGATCGGCTCTCCGAGGGGCTCAAGCCGCTCGCCGGATCGCCTACAACTACCGCTGGGCTGGCCCGCGGACGGCCCGGCGGTCTTCCGCGACATCAACCCCCATCGCTGGGCGCTGTCCGGCGAGAACCCCGTTCGCTTCCTCAGCGACCTGTGGCCCGGCACCCAGGAGCGGGCGTCGAGCGCGAACCCGGCCATCCTCGAGCGCATCGAGCGCCCTCGCCGAGAGGATCGCGGCGTACCTCGAGCGGCCCGACGCCGACGGCCGGGCATCGACGGGCCGGTCGTCTTCATGTGCGCCGAGTTCGGCTTCCACGCTCGCTGCCGTCTACTCGGGCGGGCTCGGCGTGCTCGCGGGCGACATCCTCAAGGAGGCGAGCGACCTCGCGCTGCCGATGGTGGGCATCGGGCTGCTTCTACCGGCGTGGCTACTTCCGGCAACGCATCGATCTCTGCCGGCCGGCAGCAGGAGTACTGGGTCGCGCTCGACCCGAAGAGCCTGCCGATGGCGCGCGTCGACGAACGACGACGGCGAGCCGCTGCGGCCGACCGTCACGCTCTTCGACGCGGAGCTCACGTTCCAGGTCTGGCGCGTCGACGTCGGCCGGGTGCCGCTGCTCCTGCTCGACACCGAGCTGCCCGCAGAACGACCAGGTCCAGCGCTGGACGACCGCGCGGCTGTACGAGGGTAACCGGGCGATCCGGCTCGCGCAGTACGGGCTGCTCGGCATCGGCGGCGCGCGCGTCCTGCGCATGCTCGGGATCGACCCTGCCGTGATCCACCTCAACGAGGGGCATCCCGCGCTGGCGCCGCTGGAGCTCGCGGCCGGGCGCGTCGGAGGAGGGGGCGCCGTTCGAGGAGGCGCTCGCGGACGGTCGCGAGCGCGTACGTCTTCACGACGCACACGCCCGTCCCGGCCGGGAACGAGACCTACGAGCCCGACGAGTTCCTCGACGCCTTCGGCGACCTGCCGGGGCGGCTCGGGATCGACGACGACGCGTTCCTCTGCCTGTTCCGCGTCGATCCCGGCGACGCGAAGCGAGCGGCCGGGGATGACGCCGCTCGCGATCCGGGTGAGCGACCGCCGCAACGGCGTCAGCCGCCTCCACGGCGAGGTCGCGCGCGAGCATCTGGCGGCCGCTGTTCGACGGGCGTAGCGACGGCGGACGTCCCGATCGGCACGTGACGAACGGCGCGCACCTGCCGACGTTCATCGGCGAGCCGATCGCCGAGCTGCTTCCCGCCACCTCGGCGAGGCGCTGGACGGCACGCGCACGGCCGATCGCGAGACGTGGGAAGCGGTCGCCGACATCCCGAACGACGAGCTCTGGGCGGCGCGTTGCGACGCACGCGGGCAGCGCTGATCGAGTTCGTCCGCGAGAGACCGAACTCGACCAGCTGCTGCGCGGCGAGCAGATCGACGAGGTTCGCGCGGTCGAGCGCTGCCTCGAGCCCGACGTGCTCACGCTCGGCTTTGCGCGCCGGCTCGCGACGTACAAGCGCCTCCACCTGCTCGCGTACGATCCGCACGCGCGCGGCGCATCTGATCGGCCCGAACCCGGTGCAGCTTCTCATCGCCGGCAAGGCCCACCCGAACGACGAGGACGGGAAGGACACGCTGCAGCGTCTTACAGCCTGCGCGCGACGGCGCGACCGAGCTCGAGCGGATGGTCGTGATCGAGGACTACGACCTGCGCATCGCCAAGTAGCTGGTCGCCGGCTGCGACGTGTGGGTCAACCTGCCGCGCCGGCCGCTGGAGGCGAGCGGCACGAGCGGCATGAAGGCGACCTTCAACGGGGCGCTGCAGCTGAGCGTGCTCGACGGCTGGTGGGCCGAGGCGCTACGACGGCGAGAACGGGTGGGCGATCCCCGGCGACGGGATCCCGATCACGCAGCGACGACGGCGCGATGCGCCGCTTCTACGACCTGCTCGAGCACGAGGTGATCCCGCTCTTCTACGACCGCGACGCGAACGGCGTGCCGCACGGCTGGTGCGAGCGTGTCAAGCAGTCGCTCGTCACCCTGCGCCGCGCTTCACCGCCGCGCGCATGGTGCGGGACTACGTCGCGCGCATGTACCCGGCTCGATCGGCCGACTGACGCCGGTCGCCTCCGGTCTCAGGCGCCCTCCTCTCTCCCGCTTCCACGACGCCCGTCCAGGCCCGCAGCAATCGCCTGCCGGAGCGTCTCGGCCCGGGTGAGAGGCGGGCCGCCACGCGCCTTCGTGCCCTCCGGCGCGATCGCGGACGATCCCCAGCTTGACGCACTCCTCCAGCCGACGTTCGGCCTGAGCAGCGGGACGCAACCGGCCCGTGAGCCCGATCTCGCCGAACGCCGCGGTCTCCTCGACGAGGGGGACGCCGCGGGCCGCCGACGCAATCGCCAGGGCGACAGCGAGGTCTGCGCCCGGCTCGTCGATGCGCACGCCGCCCGCGACGTTGACGAAGACGTCGGCAGCCCCGAGAGCGACGCCCGCGTGGCGTCCCAGCACGGCGACGATCATCGCGAGCCGCTTCGGATCGACGCCCGTCCCGACACGCCGCGGCATCGCCAGGTCAGTCTTCGACACGAGCGACTGGATCTCGAGCAGGATGGGCCTGGTGCCCTCCAGGGCGCAGGCGACCGCGGCACCGACCTCGCCCGCCTGCCCGACCGGCCGAACAGCTCCGATGCGTCGGGCACCCCCACGAGGCCCGCGCCGGTCATCTCGAAGACGCCGAGGCTTCGTTCGTGGAACCGAACCGGTTCTTGGTCGCCCGTAGGATCCTGTGCGCGTGGTAGCGGTCGCCCTCGAACTGGAGCACGCAGTCGACGAGATGCTCGAGCACGCGCGGGCCGGCGACGGCACCGTCCTTGGTCACGTGCCCGACGAGGACGGTCGCGACGCCCTGTTCCTTCGCGACCCTGAGCAGCCTGGCCGCCGCCTCGCGCACCTGGCCGACGGAGCCCGGGGCCGAACCGAGTCCGCGGAGTAGAGCGTCTGCACCGAGTCGATCACGCACACGTCGGGGCGTTCCTGCTCGAGCGTCGCGCACACTGTTTCGACTCCGTCTCGGCGAGGATCTCGACGTCTTCGGCCCCGCCGAGCCGCTCCGCGCGGAGCTTGACCTGGGCGAGAGACTCCTCGCCGGTGACGAGCAGCGCCCGCCTCCCGTCCCGTGCGACGTTGCCGAGCGCCGACAGTAGCAGCGTCGACTTCCCCACCCCCGGCTCACCGCCGACGAGGACGAGGGATGCGGGTACGAGCCCGCCGCCGAGCACACGATCCAGCTCGGGCACCCCCGTGGAGACGCGGGCCGCCTCCTCGACACGGACGTGCGCAAGTTTCTGCAGCGGGCGGGGAGCAGCCGTCGACCTCCTGCCCGCCCGGGAGGGGGTCTCCTGCCCCGTCAGCTCCTCGGCAAGCGTGCCGAAGGCGCCGCACCCGGGGCACTTGCCGAGCCAGCGACCCGTGGTGGTGCCGCACTCGGTGCAGGTGAACTGAACGACGACCTTTGCCATGGGGACATCGTACGCCCGGCACCGGACGGACTGTTGTCTTTCCAGAGAACGATCTGAGACCGCCGCTCGCGCGGGCGGCGCGCGGCCGCGCCGACGCGCACCGCCTGGAAGGGGCAGCCGCGCCGGCGGCGAAGTCGGCGTGCGCCGGCGGCGGACGTGGCAGATCGCCGCGGGCGACACCACGAGGAAGGACCGATGATGGCTCGAGGACAGGCACACAAGCTCGGCGCCGAGGCGCTTGGGACGTTCACGCTGGTGTTCATCGCATCTCTCGCCGTTCTCGCAGCGACGGGCGGAGGCGATGCCCGGATCCTGGCGATCGCCTTCGGCTTCGGGCTCGCCATCCTGGCAGGCCTGTACGCCTTCGGCGAGATCTCGGGAGGGCACTTCAACCCGGCCGTCTCGCTCGGGATGATGCTGTCGGGCCGGCTGAGCCCGCGGGACATGATCGGCTACTGGGTCGCCCAGCTCGTGGGCGCCACGCTCGGCTCGCTCGCGGTGCTGGCCGCCTTCACCCGCGATCAGGTGGCATCGACCGCCAACGCGGTCTCGCCGGGGCACTCGAACTGGGACGCCCTCTGGCTCGAGTTCCTCGTCACGGCGGTCTTCGTCGCCGTGATCCTGCAATCGTCGCGGAGCGACCGGGTGCGCGGCACGGCACTGCTCGCGATCCCGCTCACACTCGTCGTAGCCCACCTCGCGCTCATCCCGATCGACGGCTGCTCCGTGAACCCGGCCCGCTCCTTCGGGCCGGCGCTCGTCGGCGGCGAGTGGGGCGACTTCTGGATCTTCGTGATCGCCCCGCTCCTCGGTGGAGTGCTCGGCGCGGTCGTGCACGGGTTGCTCTTCCCGCGGTACGTCGAGGAGGTCACGGTCGTCGAGGTGACGGTCTAGCCCACGTTCGCCGACACAACCAGGCACAAGGAGGGGCAGCGGAGCTGCCCCTCCTTTGTGGTCCGGCGCCATCGCTGCCGGGAGGCAGAGCGGGCGGAACGGCAACGGCAGCGACACCGCGCCGCGCCGCGGGGCAACGTGCAGACGAATGCCGCAGCGGCCGAGGCCTTCGCGGCCCCCGGCCGGCCGGGCGCGGCCTCGGAGGCCGGCACGACGACGAGCGCGAGAAAGGCGCCGAGCGCCACGGCGACGATGCGGGCCTGCCTCACCGGACGGCGGCGCAGGCTCGTGCGGGAGGTCGGGGCAACCGCTTCCGCGGCTGCCCGGCATCGTGTGCCCCGCGGCGGACGGACAGTGCGGGTAGCAGCGCTACCGAGCGAGCATCAGCGGCTGTCGTACGGCCACCATGCGATCGAGCGCCGCGCAGAGGTCGCTCCAGAGATCGTCCACGTCCTCGAGCCCGACCGAGAGCCGCAGCAGCCCTTCGTCGATCCCGGCCGCGTCCTTCGCGTCCGGGTCGACGAGCCGGTGCGTGAGACCAGCCGGATGCTGGATCAGCGTGTCCGTGGAGCCGAGGCTGACGGCCGGCGTGACGAGCCGGACGGAGGCCATCACGGCGGCCGCCGCCTCGCGCCCGCCGGCGACCTCGAACGAGAGCACGGCGCCCGGACCGCGGAGCTGCACGCCGTCGGCCTCCGGGTAGAGCACCCGCTCCACCGCCGGATGACCGGCGAGCAGCCCGGCCAGCACGCGCGCACGCTCCTGCGCCTCGCGCACCCGCACGGGCAGGGTCGGCAGGCTGCGATGCAGGAGGTAGGCCGCGAGCGGATGAAGCACCGCCCCGGTCGCACCCGGACCTGGCGCAGCCGGTCGCCCGCCCGGTCGGAGTGCGACGACGCCCGCGACGACGTCCCCGTGCCCGCCGAGGAACTTCGTCGCGCTGTGCAGCGAGAGGGCCGCGCCGTGCCGCGCGGGATCTGGAGGACGGGCGTCGCGAAGGTGTTGTCGACGAGCACGGGAACGTGCCGCGACGCGACGACCGCCGGATGTCGACCTGGCCGAGCGTCGGGTTCTGCGGGGTCTCGAGCAGGACGAGCCCGGTGTCGGGCCGGAGCGCCGCCGACGTCCGGCTCGTCCGCCCAGGTGACGTCGATGCCGAGCAGGCCGCAGGCGAGCAGGTGATCGCTGCCCCCGTAGAGCGGCCGCAGCGCGACGACGTGCCGCCGCTCCCCGCAGGCCGCGAGCAGGCAACGCGGTGAGCGCGGCCATGCCCGATGCGAACGCGACCCCGTCCTCGGTTCCCTCGAGCTCGGCCAGCCCCTGCTCGAAGCGCCGCACGGTCGGGTTGAGGAGCCGCGCGTAGACCGGGCTTCGAGGCACCGGGAGCACCTGCCGCCAGCGCGTCGAGCGGGTCGACCGCCTCGTCAGATCCGGCAGCGGATAGGTGCTCGAGAGGTCGATCGGCGGTGCGTGCACGACGAGGGCGGCGAAGTCGTGGCGACCGGCGTGAACCGCGATGCTGTCCGTATGCATGCCACTATCATCGCTTCTTGTTCGTTGACATGCAACTGTCGCCGCATTATCTTCGGAATCGATGCCGAAAGAGCGTCTAGACCGAACGGACCGGGCCCTCGTCGCGGCGCTGCAGAAGGACGCCCGGATCTCGAACAAGGACCTGGCGCAGCTCGTCGGTCTCGCACCGTCCACGTGTCTCGAGCGGGTGCGCGCGCTCCGGGCCCGCGGCGTCCTGCGCGGCTTCCACGCGGACGTCGACCACGACGCGCTCGGCGCGGGGCCTGGAGGCGATCGTGGCCGTGCGCATCCGGCCTCACTCGCGAGCGTACGTGGATGCGTTCCGCGAGGCAGCCCTGGCGATGCCGGAGGTGATCGAGCTGTTCCACGTCACGGGCGCCGACGACTTCCTGCTCCACATCGGCCTCGCCGACACCGACGCGCTGCGGGACTTCGTGCTCGACCGGCTGACGGTGCGCCCCGAGGTGGGCCACGTCGAGTCGCGCGTGGTCTACGACCACGCGCGGCGTCCTGCGCTCGAGCCGCTCTACGACTGAGGAGCGAGCGTCACGCGGCCGGCTCGGCCTTCGGCGCGGCTGCCTTCTTCGGCGGCCCCACCTCGACGATCTCGTTCTTCGGGTCGTAGCGGACGGTGTACGTCTCGTTCCGGATCAACTTCGCCTTCCGGAACACCTTGCGCGTGTAGCGGACGCTGAAGCCGGAGTCTCCGGCGGACTGCACCACGGATCTCGAGCCGGCCGGCAGCGACGGGTTCGTGATCGTGATCGTCCGCGGGGCGGTGACGGCGTACGGCTCCCCGGTCGTCGTCTCCACGCGCCGTCCCAGCTTCGTCGAGTAGAAGCGCACGGTGATCCCGGTCTCCCCCGCCTGGAGCTTCATCAGGACCGCTGCCGGCCAGTCGTTGCGGAAGATCAGCTCTGGCCCACCCCAGGAGATGGTCGCCTCGCGTCCCATCGGATAGCGCGAGATGTAGAACTGGTGCGCCCGGTGGGCGACCAGCTTGATGCCGGCGAAGAACGCCGCGTTGAAGAGCGTCGTCGCGACCTGGCTGATACCGCCGCCGACGGCGTCCTCGAGCCGCCCGTTGAAGATCTGCGGGGCGGAGACGAACCCCTTCGCCTGCGTGCGCTTACCGAGCGCCGCGTTCAGCGAGAACTCCTTGCCGGGCAGGATCACCGTCTCGTCCAGCAGCTCCGCTGCCCGCTTGATGTTCGTGACGCGCGGCTGGCAGCACTCGTAGCTGGTCGTGAACTCGGAGACCAGCTCGGTGATGCGGAGCTTCCGCGCGGCGTCCGTGTCGAACGCCGGCTCGGACTCGGTGAAGCGGGCACGGTGAGCGGCGGCGCGGAGGTTCGAGACGAGGGACATGGAGATCCGTTCGGCGTCGAGCTGCCGCCCCGGGCGGGAGGGCACGACCCGCACGCGGGCACCGTCTACGACGAAGCGCGCGTCGCGCGCCGACTGCTCGAAGCGTCCGAGCCGGGGCAGGAGGGCGCTGCGCAGACCCTCGGGCCGGAGGCCGACGACGAGTCTCCCCTCCTCCGCGGTGGTGATGACGAGCGGGCGCAGGACGGCGGCGGGAAGCGGTGCCTCGGCGTCCCTGAAGCGCACCGAGCGCGGACCTGCGAGCAGCTTCTCGATCCGGCGCGCTGTCCGCTGGGCTTCCTCGACGTCGATGCGCGGCAGCTCGGTCTCGACCGCCAGGCCGAGCTCGGCGGGCAGCGTCCTCAGCCCCTTGCGCAGAGCGCGACGGTCGATGCGAGTCCCCTGCGACGGGGGCTCGACGGTCACCTCTTCCTGTCCGACGACAACGGCGGCGTCCCGGGCCGGCTCACCGAACCGCCGATCGAGCCGGTTCGCGAGCTCCGCGGTGCGAACGGGCCCCAACCGGTAGGCGAGCTCGAGCCGGTCTGCCTTGCCGATCCCGACCCTGCGCAGCAGCCGCTCGAACGTGCCCGCGTCCAGCGCCTCGTCGAGAGCGACGTCGACGAGTGGGCGCGCGCCGAGCTCGCGCCCGGTCGCGAACGCGACCCCGCCGGACCCGATCAGCCGGATCGGGCGCGCGACGGCGGAACGGGCGATGCCGGCGATCGTCCCGGCCGCCTCGTCACGGGTCTGGCCGCCGACATCGACGCCGGCGACGGTGGTGCCGGCCGGGATCGTGCCCCGCTCGGCGAGCGCCACGCCACCGAGCAGGGCGACGACGGCAACGGCCGCGAGCACGAGCACGACAAGGGTGACGAGCACGCGGCGGCGACGGCGGGCGAGCGGGTCGCACTGGAGACGAAGAGGTCGGACACGTCCGGTTGACGGTAGCCAACGCCCTAGCGGTTGCGGCCGGAGGGACGGTCGAGTCGCCCGATCCGACGCCCGCGCGGGAGTGCCAGCCTAGAGCTGCCGGACGAGCAGCGCGCGGTCCTCGCCAGGGCCGTCGTAGTCCTCGACGATACGGTCGACGGTGAACCCGAGCGCCTGGTGGAAGGAGATCGATCCCGTATTGCCGGGCGACGTGACGCATCGCACCGTCGTGCAGCCGTGAGCACGCACTGTCTCGAAGAAGCGCTCGTAGAGCTCCCGTCCGACGCCGGAGCCCCGCTGCGCGGGGGCCACGCCGACGAAGTGGACGTACGCCTCGTGTGGATCGGTCTGGGAGACGAAGCCGATCAGGAACGCGACGAGGCTCCCCTGGTCGTCCTCGGCGACGAAGCTCGTCCCCTCGAAGTGCAGGAAGAAGAGCTTCGGCAGCATGGGCGCCATGTCGCGGCCGCTCCACCAGGCGTTGAGATGCTGGATCACGCGGCCGTAGTCGGAGGGGTGGGCATGCCGGATCTCGAGGCTCATAGCTCGAGCCTACTCGTCACGGGTACGTCGGAGTGCAGAGCGATCACGCGAGCGCGACGACGAGCCAGTGACCGGTCGGCGCCTCCCGGGCGCTGAGCCGCCTGAGTGACCTCTCAACTCGTCGCGGCTCCTCGCCGAAACGATTCGTCCACCGGCACGCCGAAGCCGGTGGCGAGCGCGTTCGTCTCGTTCGCCATCCCGACGACGGCGAGCAGCTCGCCGAGTTGCGCTTCGGTCATTCCCTTCGCACGCGCGGCCGCCGTGTGCGAGGCGATGCAGTACTCGCACCCGTTCGTGACCGAGACGGCCACGTAGACGAGCTCCTTCGTGAGCGGGTCGAGCGCCCCCGGCGCCATCACCTGCTTCACGCTCTCCCATGTGCGCGCGAGCGTGGGCGGATGGTCGGCGAGCGCCTTCCAGAAGTTGTTCACGTCGTCGACCTGCCGCGTCTCCTTGATGTCGTCGAAGACGGCGCGCACCTCGGGCGCGGCGTCGTCCGGCTCGATCAGCTGCATGAGGGCCTCCTTCGGGGCACGATGCCCGCATGGTGCCTGTTGCGCCGGGGCCGCGATACGGCCAGAACGGAAACGGCCCCTTTCCGGGGCCGCTTCGTCAATTCAGGTCGCCGTCGCCGGGCGGCGCGTCGGGGATCTCCGGCGGCGCCTCGTCGGCGGGAACGGTCACCGGCTGCGGCACGCCCTCGATCACCTTGATGTCGACGAGCGACTCGCCCTCGACCCCGGTGAGCTCCTCGCGACGGTCGATCACGATAGTCGACCCCTCGCCCAGCTCCCGGCCGAGCACGAAGTCCGCCAGCGGGTCCTCGATCAGGCGCTGGATCGAGCGGCGCAGCGGCCGCGCTCCCATCGCCGGGTCGTAGCCCTGCTCGACGAGCAGCTCCTTCGCGGCGTCGGTCAGCTCGATCGTGGCACCGTGGATCGACATCTGGTCGCGCAGGCGCTTCATCATCAGGTCGACGATCTGGAGGATCTCGCTCTTCTCGAGCTTGTGGAAGACGATGATCTCGTCGATCCGGTTCAGCAGCTCGGGGCGGAACACCTTCTTCAGCTCACCCATGACGCGGCCCTTCATGTCGTCGTAGGTAAGGCCCGTCTCGTCGCCGAGCGTGAAGCCGAGCGACTGGTTCTTCGAGATCTGGGCGGCACCGATGTTCGACGTCATGATCACGATCGTGTTGCGGAAGTCGACCTTCCGCCCCTGCGAGTCGGTCAGCTTCCCGTCCTCGAGGATCTGCAGGAGGATGTTGAACACGTCGGGATGCGCCTTCTCGATCTCGTCGAGCAGGAGCACCGAGTACGGCTTGCGCCGCACGGCCTCGGTGAGCTGGCCGCCCTCGTCGTACCCGACGTAGCCGGGCGGAGAGCCGACGAGCCGGGACACGGAGTGCTTCTCCATGTACTCCGACATGTCGACCTGGATCATCGCGTCCTCGTCGCCGAAGAGGAACTCGGCGAGCGTGCGGGCGAGCTCGGTCTTGCCGACGCCCGAGGGCCCGAGGAAGATGAACGACCCGGTGGGGCGCTTCGGGTCCTTGATGCCGGCACGCGCGCGGCGAATCGCCTTCGAGACGGCGACGATGGCCGGCTCCTGCCCGATCACCCGCTTGTGCAGCTCCTCCTCCATGCGGATCAGCTTCTGCGACTCCGCCTCGGTGAGCTTGAACACGGGGATGCCCGTCCACATGGAGACGATGTCGGCGATCTCGTCCTCGCCGACCTCGGGCTGCTCCTCGTCGGCCTCGTTGCGCCAGTTCTCCTCCAGCTCCTTCTTCTTCTGCGTGAGCTTGCGCTCCTTGTCCCGCAGCGACGCGGCCTTCTCGAACTCCTGCGCCTCGATCGCGTTCTCCTTGTCGGCGCGCACTTTCTCGATCTCCTCCTCCAGCTCCCGGTAGCGGGGCGGAGCGGACATCGTGCGGATGCGCAGCCGCGACCCTGCCTCGTCGATCAGGTCGATCGCCTTGTCGGGCAGGTGGCGGTCCTGGATGTAGCGGTCGGCGAGCACGGCGGACGCCCGCAGCGCCTCGTCGGAGATCTTGCAGCGGTGGTGGGCCTCGTAGCGGTCGCGGAGGCCGCGCAGGATCTGCACGGTGTCGTCGATCGACGGCTCCTCGACCCGCACCTGCTGGAAGCGCCGCTCGAGCGCCGCGTCGCGCTCCAGGTACTTGCGGTACTCGTCGAGCGTCGTCGCCCCGATCGTCTGCAGCTCGCCGCGTGCGAGCGCCGGCTTCAGGATCGAGGCAGCGTCGATCGCGCCCTCGGCCGCGCCGGCACCGACGAGGTTGTGGAGCTCGTCGATGAACAGGATGATGTCGCCGCGCTGGGTGATCTCCTTCATCACCTTCTTCAGCCGCTCCTCGAACTCGCCGCGGTACTTCGAGCCCGCGACGAGCGCCGCCAGGTCGAGCGTGTAGATCTGCTTGCTCTTCAGCAGCTCGGGCACCTGGTTGGAGGCGATGCGCGAGGCGAGGCCCTCGACGACGGCGGTCTTGCCGACGCCGGGCTCGCCGATCAGCACCGGGTTGTTCTTCTGCCGGCGCGAGAGGATCTGCATCACGCGCTCGATCTCGGTCTGCCGCCCGACCACCGGGTCGAGCTTCCCCTCGGTCGCCATCTTCGTGAGGTTGCGGCCGAACTGGTCGAGCAGCTTCGAGCTCTTCGCCTTCTCGCCGCCCGGGGCGGCCGCGCCCTGCTGCCTGCGGCCCGGGCCGGACAGCATGCGGATGATCTCGTTGCGGATCTTCTCGGCGTCGGCGTCGAAGTCGAGCAGGATGCGGGCGGCGACGCCCTCGTTCTCGCGCACGAGGCCGAGCAGGATGTGCTCGGTGCCGATGTAGTTGTGCCCGAGCGAGAGCGCCTCGCGCAGCGCGAGCTCCAGCACCTTCTTCGCGCGCGGCGTGAACGGGATCTGGCCGGTGGTGACCTCGTCGCCCTGGCCGACGATGCGCGCGACCTGGGCGCGCACCTCTTCCACGGTGATGTCGAGCGACTCGAGCACGCGCGCGGCGAGACCTTCCTCCTCGCGCAGCAGGCCGAGCAGGATGTGCTCCGTGCCGATGTAGTTGTGCTTGAGCGCCCGCGCCTCGTCCTGGGCGAGGACGACGACCTGACGAGCCCGTTCCGTGAATCGCTCGAACAACCTCCGACCCTCCTTTCCGCGATGTGATCCGGAGTCAGCGAGGCCCGCAGGCTCCGGGTCGAAGGTAGACGCATCGTACCGGACGGGCAGGTCGATCTCGCCCCCCGGCCGAGGGGTGGTCTTGTCATGGGTTCGCCCGCCGCGCCGTGTACCCTTCCCGAAGTCGTGTCGGAGAAGGCCCTCATCACCGGTGGCGCCGGCTTCATCGGCTCGCACCTGGCGGAGCGCCTGCTCGACGACGGCTGGGAGGTCTGGGTGCTGGACGACCTCTCGACCGGCTCGCTCGCGAACGTCGAGCACCTGCGCGACCGCCCCGACTTCCACCTCGTCGTCGACAGCGTCCTGCAGTGGACGATGGTGAACGAGCTCGTCCACAAGTGCGACGTCGTCTACCACCTGGCGGCAGCCGTGGGCGTCCGCCTGATCGTCGAGCAGCCGGTGCAGACGCTCGTGACGAACCTGCGCGGCACCGAGATCGTCCTCGACCACTGCCACCGATTCGGCAAGCGCGTCCTGATCGCCTCGACGTCCGAGGTGTACGGCGACCACCGGGAGGAGACGCCGCTGCGCGGAGAGCGCGCGGCGCATCTACGGCCCGACCACCCAGCGGCGCTGGGCGTACGCGGACTCGAAGGCGATGGACGAGTTCCTCGCGCTCGCGCACTTCTCCGAGCACGGCCTCGACTGCATCATCGCCCGGCTCTTCAACACCGTCGGCCCGCGCCAGAGCGGCCAGTACGGCATGGTCATCCCCACGCTTCGTGCAGCGGGCCGCTGGCCGGGCGAGACGCTCGAGATCCATGGCGACGGCGGTCAGACGCGGTGCTTCTGCCACGTGCAGGACACGATCCGCGCACTGCAGGCGCTGATGGAGGACGACGTCTCGGGTGAGATCTACAACGTCGGCTCGACGAACCGCATCTCGATCGGGGATCTCGCCACGCACGTGATCGAGCTGACCGGGTCGAGCTCGGACATCCGGTACGTGGCCGTACGAGGACGTGTACGAGCACGGGATCGAGGACATGCTCCACCGCATCCCCTCGACCGAGAAGATCCGCGACGCCGATCGGCTGGGAGCCGAGCACACGCTCGACGACATCCTCGCCGACGTGATCGCCTTCGAGCGCAGCCGCGCCGACCTCGCGACCCGGTAGAGCGGCGCCGAGCGAGGCGCGGCCGTGGCCCCTACGGGCGCCGGAGGCGGAACGAAGCGCCGGGAAGAGGACGACGTCGCGGATCGTCTCGCGGCCCGTGAGGAGCATCGTGAAACGGTCGATCCCGAAGCCGAGGCCGCCCGTCGGCGGCATCCCGTACGAGAGCGCCTCGACGTAGTCCGGGTCGCCGCGCTCGCCCTCCACCTGCTCGGACTGCTGGTCGAACCGGCGCCTGCTGGGTCGCGGCGTCGTTGATCTCGGAGAAGGCGTTGCCGAGCTCCATGCCGCCGGCGAAGTACTCGAACCGCTCGGTCAGCGTCGGGTCGTCGTCCGTCGGGCGCGCGAACGGCGAGAGCTCGACGGGGTAGTCGTAGACGATCGTCGGCTGGATCAGCCCCGGCTCGACGAAGTGGCGAGAACGCGTGGTCGACGAGCTGCGCCCAGTCCTTGTCGGCCTCCGTGTCGACGCCCCGCTCGTCGAGCCAGCGCGCGCAGCTCGGCCGCGTCGCGCGTCCAGAGCTCGTGCGCGCTCGAGCGCGTCGACGAAGCGCGAGCGCGCTGCCACGGCGCCGGCGAGCTCGATCTCGTGCCCGCGGAATGCGACGACCGTCGTGCCGAGCACCTCGCGTCGCGACTCGCTCGACGAGCTGCTCGATGCGCTCCATCGTGTCGCGGTAGTCCGCGTACGCCTCGTACCACTCGAGCATCGTGAACTCGGGGTTGTGCTTGAACGAGACGCCCTCGTTGCGGAAGTCCTTGCCGATCTCGTAGACGCGCTCGAGCCCGCCGACGATCAGCCGCTTGAGGTACAGCTCGGTCGCGATGCGGAGGTAGAGGTCGGCGTCGAGCTCGTTGTGGTGCGTGACGAACGGCCGCGCGAACGCGCCGCCGTAGCGCGGCTGCAGCACCGGCGTCTCGACCTCGACGAACCCGTCCTCGTCGAGGCGCGACGGATCGCGGTCACGATCCTGGCGCGCGTGAGGAAGACGTCGCGCGTCTCCTCGTTCATCAGCAGGTCGAGGTAGCGCTTGCGGTACCGCAGCTCGACGTCGGTGAGCCCGTGGAACGTGTCGGGCAGCGGCTGCGTGTTGCGCGCGAGCACCTCGACCGCGTCGGCGAGGACCGACGGCTCGCCGCGGCGCGAGCGCGCCGGGCCGCCCCGTGACGCCGACGACGTCGCCGAGGTAGCACGTCGAGCTCGCCCGTCCGGGACGCGTCGCAGATCACCTGGATGCGACCCGAGCGGTCGACGACGTCGAGGAAGACGAGCTTGCCCATGTCCGCGCCGCGCCATCGCGCGGCCGGCGATCCGCCGTGACGTGCCGGCGTCGTGCCCGGCCTCGAGCGGCTCGCACTCCGCGCGGACCGCGGCGATCTCGTCCCGGTCGGGGAAGCGCTTCGGCGCAGTCGTGGCGCGTGCTCGCTAGTTCGTCTACCAGTGGCGCTCCCTGACGGCGCTCCGACGTGTCGCTGCGGGTGCGCGGCCGGAGGGGATAGTACGAGAGTACAGACCCGGAGAGCCGAGTGCCCGCAGCGGCGCGAGCCGCCCGGACGACCGGAGGCCGGCTCCGCCGGCCGGCAGGTCGCGCCGAGCGCGCTCGGTGGTGCGTCAGGCGGCCTTGATCTCCATGATCTTGAACTTGATCGTGCTGCCGCGCGGGGTCGCCACCTCGACGGTCTCGCCCTTCTTGCGGCCGAGGATCGCGCGTGCCGACGGGCGACTCGTTCGAGAGCTTCTGCTCGGCCGGGTTCGCCTCGGCCGAGCCGACGATGTGGTACTCGACGGTCTCCTTGGCGTCGACGTCGCGCAGGCGCACGACCGAGCCGATCGAGACGACGCTCGTGTCGACGTCGCTGGTGTCGATCACGCGCGCGTTGAGCGAGCCGCTCCTCGAGCTGGGCGATCTTGTGCTCGAGCATCGCCTGCTCGTTCTTCGCGTCGTCGTACTCGGCGTTCTCGGCGATGTCGCCGAACTCGCGCGCGACCCGGATGCGCTCGGCGACCTCGCGGCGGCCCTCCGTCCGCAGCGTGTCGAGCTCCTGCTTCAGGTTCTCGTAGCCCTCGGGGGTGAGGATCACGTCCTTCACGAACTTGCCTCCAGGTGGAGCGGGAAACGGGAACGGTGCGGCGGACCGGTACGGCAAACGTGGCGCTCGAGCGCCACGCCGGGCGGCGAATGGTAGCTGTCACGCCATCGAGTCCGCAACCGTCTGCCACTACCATGTCGCCCATGCTGGTCGACCTGCGCGAGAGCTGGTGGATCGGCGACGTCGAGATTCCGACGCGCCTCGTCCTCGCGCCGATGGCAGGCGTCAGCGTGCAGGCGTTCCGCCGCCAGGGGCGCCGCTTCGGCGCGGGCCTCGTCTGCTCGGAGATGGTGTCAGCTGCGCCGGCATCGAGCACCGCAACGAGCGGACGCTCGGCTACCTCCGGGTCGCCTCCGACGAGCATCCGCTCGCGATCCAGATCTTCGGCTCCGATCCCGGCGCGATGGGCGAGGCGGCGCGGATGGTCGAGGCGGCCGGCGCCGACATCGTCGACATCAACTTCGGCTGCCCGGTGCGCAAGGTGACGAAGACGGGCGCCGGGGCGACGCTGCTCGAGGACCCGGAGCTCGCCTGCCGCATCGTCGACGCGATCGCCGGCGCCGTCGACATCCCCGTGTCGGTGAAGATGCGGCGCGGCGTGCGCGACGGCTCGCGCGACTGCCTCGACGGTCGGCCCGAGGCTCGTCGAGGCGGGCGCGTCGTCGCTCACGCTCCACCCGCGCTCCGCGCGGCAGATGTACACGGGCACCGCCGACCACGCGCTCACGGCCGAGCTCGTCGCAGCTCGTCGACGTCCCCGTCGTCGCGTCCGGCGACATCACCTCGCGCGCCCGCGCGCAGGCCGTCCTCGCGCTGACGGGCGCGTCGGCCGTGATGGTCGGGCGCGGCGCCCAGGGGAACCCGTGGGCGCTGCGCGAGATCGTCGACGGCGATGCGGACGAGCCGTCCCGCGAGGAGGTCGTCGCCGAGCTCGTGCTCTTCGTGCGCGAGACGGTGCGCGAGCTCGGCGAGCGGCGCGCCTCGGGCTTCCTGAAGAAGTTCTACGGCTGGTACCTCGGCCGGGGGCGCTTTCCGCGCCCGTTCAAGCAGGAGCTCGTGGTGCTCGACTCGACCGACGGAGGTCGAGGAGCGGCTGCTGCTCGCAGCCCCGGGCGCGCTCCCGCTGATCGAGGCGCTCGAGGCGGAGCTGCCGACCGGCGACGAGGTGACCCTCGAGCTGCCGATCTCCGTCTACGGCGGCGGCTGAGCCCGCGGCTCGCAGACGGGGCGCGACATACCCCTTCCGGGGGGCGGCGACGAGCGCTCCTGGCGCCGTTGAACGTAGGTGGTGGACACGGTGCCTGCTGCGGCAAGCCTGCGCCCCGCAGCCTGGAGCCCGGGAGCGCTCCGGCACGGGTGTGGCCGACCCGTCCCGCGGCACGCGTGTCGCCGTCGGGTTCTCGCTCCTCGCGGCTGGTGCTGGCTGCGGCGTGGGTGGCCCACGACGGCTGGGAGGCGGCCACGACGGTGCCGGTCACGGCGGCGCTGCTCGTCGTCGCGGCCGCGGCCGAGCGGATCGTCGTCCAGCTCGGGCCGCGTAGCTGGTACACGGCGTCCACGCCGACGATCGTGCTCGCGGCGCTGCTCGGCGGGCCGCTCGTCGGCTTCGCGGCCGGGAGTGGCGACGCAGGCGGCCCGAGCGGAGGCGGTGTGGCGGCGGCGCTTCGCCGAGGGAGGGCTGGCGGCGATCCAGGGCCTGGCGGCAGGGATCATCGGTCTGGCCGCGCTGGGCGGATGCCGCGGCTGCGACCGGGATCGCGCTCGCCGCCATGGCTGCCGCCGTCGGCGTGAACAGCGTCGGCCGGCTGCTCGTCATGCTCGAGCGCCGCGCCACGCCGCTCGGGCGACTCTGGATCCGGGGCTTCGTGGTCGACTGTCTCGAGACGCTCCTCGTGGTACCGCTGCTCGCGGTCCTGCTGCTCGCCGCGGCGACGAGCTCCGTGCTCGTCGTCGCCGCCATGGCGGCGCTGCTCGCGGCCCTCACGATCGCGAAGCGCAGCCGCGAGTCGACGCGAGGCAGCGCTCGCGGCCGAGCAGCGAACGCGCGTCGCGACCAGCTCACGGGGGCGCCGAACCGGCGCGCGTTCGAGGAGGCTCTCGCGTCCGAGCACTCGCGTGTCGTCCGCGGCGGCACCCCGGCCGGGCTCTTCGTCGTCGACATCGACCGGTTCAAGTCGGTCAACGACGCTCACGGCCATCGTGTCGGCGACGACGTGCTCGTCGAGGTCGTGCGGCGCCTCACGCGACGGCCTGCGCCCGCACGACGTGGTCGCGCGCTGGGGCGGCGAGGAGATCACCGTCCTCGCACCCGGGGTGCGCGGGCGGCGCCAGCTCGAGCAGTTCGGCGAGCGCGTCCGCGCGCTCGTCGGCGAGCACGCCGCTTGTCACGTCGGCCGGCGACGGCACCGATCACCGTCTCCGTCGGCGGCACCCTCCTCGACGGCTCGGTGGCACCCGCCTTCGCGCTTCAGCTCGCCGACCAGGCGCTGTACGAGGCGAAGCGCACGCGCGACGCGACGGCGGTGTCGCTGCCCGCCAGCGGCAGGGCCTCCGGCCTCGAGGCGGCGTAGCCTAGCTCGACGACCTCGGGCGCGCCGGTCAGGGCGGCGAGCACGCCGAGCCCGATGAACACCGAGCCCGAGACGTAGCGCTGCACGCGCAGGAAGGCCCGGCTGCGGCGCAGGACGCTTCCGGCCGTTCCCGCCACGAGCGCCCAGACGAGGTCGCTCGACAGCGCGATCACGACGAAGACGGCGCCGAGCAGCGCCAGCTGCGAGCGCGCACGTTCCCGTCCGGGTCGACGAACTGCGGCAGGAACGCGAGGAAGAAGAGCGCCGTCTTGGGGTTGAGCACGTTGACGACGACGCCCTGCCGGTACGTGCGCGCCATCGTCGGCTCCGGCCGGCGGCCGCCGATGCGGTCGTCCTTCGTCAGCAGCACCCGGATGCCGAGCCAGACGAGGTACACGGCTCCGGCGAGCTTGACGGCGGTGAAGGCCTCGGCCGAGGCCGAGACGAGCGCGGACAGGCCGATCACCGCCGCCAGCACGTGGACGAGCCCTCCGCTCGCGACGCCGAGCGCAGAGGCGACGCCGGCGCGCCGGCCCCCGTGCACGCTCTGGGCGACGATGTAGAGGACTGCCGGCCCCGGCACGACCGCCAGCGCGAGCGCGGCCAGCGCGAAGACGGTGAGCGACCCGGCGCTGGGCATGGGCCGACTGTATCCCGTCCCGAAGGCGAGCGCCCCGAACTCAGGCGTTCAGCTCCCAGACGAGCCGGAGGCCGTCGAGCGTGAGGTAGGGGTCGACCGACTCGATCGTCGTCGAGTGCGGCGCGACGAGCTCGGCCAGCCCTCCGGTCGCGATCACGCGCGCGTCGACGCCGAGCTCTCCCCTGATCGCGGCCACGATCCCGTCCACCTGGCCCGCGAACCCGTAGACGACGCCCGACTGGAGCCCGCCGACGGTCGTCTTGCCGATCACGCTCGGCGGCTCGACGTAGTCGACGGTGACGAGCCGTGCGGCCCGGGCGAACAGGGCCTCCATCGACGTCTCGATCCCCGGCGCCAGGACGCCGCCGACGTACTCGCCGGCGGGCGAGACGACGTCGAAGTTGGTGGAGGTGCCGAAGTCGACGACGATCACGGGCGCGCCGTAGCGCTCGCGCGCAGCCACCGAGTTGACGATGCGGTCCGGGCCAACCTCGCGCGGATCGTCGTAGCGGATCGGGATGCCGGTCTTGACGCCCGGGCCGACGACGAGAATCGGCGCCTCCGCCCAGCGCTCGGCGAGCCGCTCCCACTCGCGGATCAGGGTCGGCACGGTGGAGGAGAGGCAGATGCCGTCGACCGCCTCCAGGTCGAGCAGGCCGCCGAGCAGCACGCCGAGCTCGTCGCCGGTGCGGGTGCGATCGGTGGCGAGCCGCCGGTGCTCGATCAGCCGGTCGCCGGCGTACAGGCCGAGCACGGTCTGCGTGTTGCCGACGTCGACAGCGAGCAGCATGCCCGGATTGTAGGGGCGAGGCCGCGCCTCGCCCTCCGAGCGCCGTCCCTCAGATCGCGTCGTCGTCCGAGGGGAGGGACTCTCCGAGCCTTTCGGCGAGCGCCTCCGCGGTCAGCTTCGGCTCGTCTCCTTCGCCGCGCAGCTCCTCGACGGTCACGTCGCCCGACGTGTAGACCTCGGCGCGGGGGATCATCCGCGTGGGGCGGTTCTTGTCCCAGACCCACACGTCCTCCATGCGGACGTGGAAGAACGGGTAGCTCGACTGCGGCACCACCTTCAGGTCGAGGCGGTTGCAGAGGTAGGTGGCGTCCTGCGTGAGGATGCAGTAGCGGAAGAGGCCGAAGACGGCCGTGTACTCCCGCTTCAGCACGAGCTCGAGCTTGGCCTCGAACTCGTCGAGCTCGTCGAGATGACTCATGGGCGCAGTGTAGAGACTCGCCGTGGAATCGGGGTGCGTGCCGGGGAGGGTTGCGCCGGGCAGGGTGGACGGCTCGCTCGGCGGGCGGGCTGCCGGTCCTGGGTCCCGGTCGAGACGGCGGCGACGCGCCGCCCGCGGGCCTCCGGCCGCGTGCGCCGATCTCACGTCGAGCCTCCCACCGGGTCGAGGGCGGCCAGGAGCTCGGCCACCGTGCCGCGACCGGGCACGCGGAGCTCCGGGTCGATGTCCTCGAGCGGCTCCAGCGCAAAGCGCCGCTCGTGCAGGCGGGGATGCGGCAGGGTCAGGTCGGGCTCGTCGATCGTCACCTCGTCGTAGAGCAGTAGGTCGAGATCGATCGCGCGAGGCCCGTTACGCACGCCGTCCCGTACCCGTCCGAGCTCGCGCTCGACCTCGAGCAGCACAGCCAGCAGCTCGCGAGGGGCGAGCTCCGTGTCGAGCGCGACGGCGCCGTTGAGGAAGCGGGGCTGGTCGAGGAAGCCGACCGGATCGGTCTCCCGGAGCTGCGAGGTAGCCACCACGACGATGTCCTCCCGGGCGTCGAGCAGCTCGACGGCACGACGCAATGCCGCCTCACGGGCACCGAGGTTGGCGCCGAGGCCGACGTAGGCTCGACCCACACGGGCATCCTATGCCCCGGCGCCGGACGCGTGACGGCGCTCCACGAGAACGGCTGCATACTCGACCGGGGGGTCGAGCACGACGTCCGGCTTGCGCACCCGCACGCGCACCGCGGTCACCGGAAGCTCGGCCAGCAGAGCGTCCGCGAGGGCGGCGGAGAAGGCCTCCAGCAGGTGGTAGGCGCGGGCGTCGGAGATCTCCCGCACCAGGGCGACGACGGCGCGGTAGTCGACCGCGTCCTCGATGCGGTCGCTGCCCGCGGCGGTCTCGTCCGCGAGATCGAGCTCGACGTCGACGAGGAAGCGCTGTCCCTCGTGCCGTTCCCGGTCGAGCACGCCGTGATGGCCGTGCAGCGCGATCCCGCACAGCTCGATCGTCACGCGACCCTCCCCCGCTCCACCGCGGCTGCGGCGGCGAGCGCCTCGACGTGGGCGCGCACGTCGTGCACGCGGAAGAGCGTGG
This sequence comes from uncultured Gaiellaceae bacterium, assembly GCA_963731095.1. Taxonomy (GTDB): domain Bacteria; phylum Actinomycetota; class Thermoleophilia; order Gaiellales; family Gaiellaceae; genus Gaiella. Next base: position 100,298 of record CAVSUK010000033.1, on the reverse strand, counting down.
CGCCGCGGTCGAACGCGGCGACGGCAGCACCGACGGAGGCGGCATCCGTCCCGCGCCGCGCCTGCGGATCGCCGAGCACGCGGCCGAGCGTGCTCTTGCGCGAGAGCCCGACGAGGACGGGTCGCCCGATCGCCGCGATCCGGTCGAGCCGCCGCACGAGCTCGAGGTTCTGGTCGGGCGTCTTGCCGAAGCCGATCCCCGGATCGAGGCAGATCAGATCCTCCGGGATCCCCTGTGCGACGGCGAAGGCGACGCGCTCCTCGAGGAATGCGGCGACATCGTCGACCACGTCGGCGTACCGGGGCGCGTCCTGCATCGTGCGGGGCTCGCCCTGCATGTGCATGAGGCAGAGATACGCGCCGGCGTCCGCCACGACCCCGGCGAGCTCCGGGTCGGCGCGGAGCGCGGTGATGTCGTTGACGAGCTCGGCGCCGAGACTCGATCGCCCTCCGTGCGACCTCGGCCTTCGTCGTGTCGACCGACGACGGCCGCCCGCTCAGCTGCTCGAGCACGGGCAGCACGCGGCGCAGCTCCTCGTCCAACGGCACTGCGGCCGCCCCTGGCCGGCTCGACTCGCCTCCGACGTCGACGACCGCGGCGCCCGCCTCGAGCATGCCGAGCGCGACCGCAACCGCCTCCTCGACCGACACGAACCGGCCGCCATCGGAGAAGCTGTCGGGCGTGACGTTCACCACTCCCATCACCGAGGGGCGCGGCCAACGTTCCTCGAGGCGCAGTCGTCTCATCATGCGGTGACCGTAGCGTGACACAGCGCTCCCGCCACGCCGTTGCCGCCGTGCTCGGGCTGCTCGGCCTGCTTGCGCTCGTAGCCGTCGCGGCGACCGGATCGGCCCCCGAGGCACGGGGCGGCTCCCAGCGCCCGTCCGAGTGGGCGCTCGACGTGCTGGCCAGTCTGGTGCTCGTGCTGCTCGTGCCCGGGAGCCTCCTGCTCGTGTTCGTCGTCCTGCTCCGCCCTGCCACGTTCTTCCGCGGCGCTGCTCGGCGCGAGCACAAGCGTGGCCGCGCACCGTCGATCGTGCTGCTCGGGTTCGCAGTCGTGCTGATCGTGCTGGCGGTGCGGCGACTCGCGGGGGACGGCACGACCGGCGGCGACCAGGCCGGCGTGCCCGGGGGCGGGCAGGGCGCCGCGGTGCCACAGCGCGACGACGCGTACGAGCCGAGCTTCGCGCTCGTCCCCGTCATCGTCGTCGTTGCCGTGCTCGTGATCGGTGCCGTGGCCGTCGCGCTCGGGTCCCGCCGGAGCGAGCGCCTGGAGGAGGCAGGGGACGTCAACGTCGCCGTAGGCGTGGTTCTCGACGAAGCGCTCGACGACCTCCGGGGAGAGCGGGATGCACGGCGGGCGGCGATCGCGGCCTATGCGCGACTCGAGCGCGTCCTGGCGGCGTACGGGCTGCCACGGACGGCCGTCCGAGGCGCCGGAGGAGTACCTGCAGCGGGTGCTGCCGCTGCTCGAGGTGTCACGCGATGCGGTCACGCGCTTGACGGCGCTGTTCGAGACGGCGAAGTTCTCACAGCATGGCTTTCGGCTACCCGTCGCGCGACGACGAGTGGGAGATGCTGGCGCGACGGATCGAGCGGCGGGTGGACGAGGTGGCGCTCGACAGGGTCGTCGAGCGCGAGCGGCTGATACGCATGCAGGCCGCCGTCGAGCAGGTGCATCTGGCGCCGAGCGTAGGGCGGTACATCGTCGACCTGGTCGCCGCAACCCGCGAGAGCCCGAGCACGGCCGTCGGCTCGAGCCCGCGCGGCAGCCTTGCCCTGCTCAAGCTGTCTCGGTGCCGAGCCGCTCTCGCAGGGCGTGACTTCGTCATCCCCGACGACGTGAAGGCCGTTGCCGTGCCGGCTCTCGCACATCGCCTCGTCCTGCGGCCGGAGCTGTGGGTGCAGCAGCGCTCAGGCGACGACGTCGTGCGCGACGTGCTCGACCAGGTGCCGACGCCACCGGCCGACGACGCGGTGCCGTGACCGCCCGCGCGACGCCGCGGCTGACGGCGTATGCCATCCTGGCGGCGCTCGGCATGCTCGGCGCGCTCGCCGTACGCCGGCCCGAGCTCGTTGCGGTGGCGGCGCCGTTCGCGCTCGTGCTGGGGCTCGGGCTTCTGCGGAGCCCTCCGCCGGTGCGGATCGGCTTCACCGTCGCCGAGGAGAGGGTGCTCGAGGGCGACGACGTGCACGCCGAGCTCGTGATCCGCTCCGAGACCGGCGTCGACCGCCTCGAGGTGATGCTCGCGCTGCCGGCCGGGATCGACCTGGTCGACGGCGGACTGCCGCGCGCGGTGCGGCTGCGCGCCGGCGAGGAGAGGGTGCTGCCACTGCTCCTGCGGGGCCGCTGGGGCTCGTGGGTGCTCGGAGACGTGAGGCTGCGCGCCTCTGACCGCCTCGGTGCACGCACCTGGGAGAGCCGCTTCGAGCGGCCGTGCGCGCTCAGGATCCTGCCGGGCGCTGCCGCCATGCGCGCGCTCGTCTCCCCCGCGGAGACGCACACCGCGACGGGCAGCGAGGTCGCTCGCGTGCGCGGCGACGGCATCGAGTTCGCGGACACCCGCGCGTTCGTCCCCGGAGACAGGATGCGCGCGGTGAACTGGCGGGCGAGCGCGCGTCGCGGCACGCTCGTCGTCAACGAGCGCCATCCCGAGCGCAACGCCGACGTGGTGGTGTTCCTCGACAGCTTCTCGGACGCGGGCGAGGGGGACGCCGGGATCCTCACGAAGGCGGTGCGGGCGGCGATGACGGTGATCGAGCCGTATCTGCGGCGGCGTGACCGCGTCGGGCTCGTCGCCTTCGGAGGGACGCTGCGCTGGCTCGAGCCGGGATCGGGGACGGTGCAGCGCTACCGGCTCGTCGACGCCCTGCTCGAGACCCAGGTGTTCTTCAGCTACGCCTGGAAGGACGTGAACGTGATCCCGGCGCACACGCTGCCGCCGAAGGCCCTCGTGATCGCGATCACCCCGTTGCTCGACCCGCGCGCGGTGGGAGCCCTGCTCGACCTGGGCGCGCGCGGTTTCGACCTGGCGGTGATCGAGATTCCCGGCGACGCCTACGTGGAGAGGCCCCGCGACCCGATCGACGAGCTCGCGTGGCGGCTCTGGCTGCTGCAGCGCGAACAGCTGCGCGCGAGGCTCGTGGCGATGGGCATCGCCGTCTCGCGCTGGGACGACGACCAGCCGCTCGACGTCGTGCTGGAGGGGGTGAGGACGTACCGGCGCCACGCGAGACTCGTGCGGCACTGATCACCGGCGCCGCCTCGATTGCGGCCGCTGCGGGCACCGTGGCGGTGGCCGTCGTGTCGACGGACACGCAGGACTCCCGGGTGACGGCGGCGGCCCTGGGAACGAGCGGCGTTGTCGTGCTCGCCGTCGTGCTCCTGCTGGGGCTGCCGCAGCTCGTCGCCGCCGCGGCAGCGCTGATCGGTGGAGGCTATGCGGCGTCGCTCGCGATCGGCGAGGGTGGTGTCGATCTCGCCGCACCGCTCGTGGGAGCCGGCCTGCTGCTCGTCTGCGAGCTCGCTTTCTGGGCGCACGACATCCGGGCCACCTCCCCGGACGAGCCAGGGTTGCGGGGCCTGCACGCCGCGTGGCTGTGCCTGCTCACCCTGGGGACGTTGGCGGTGGGGGCCGCCCTCGTGACGCTCGTCGACGTGGCCCGCGTGGACGGGCTTGCGGTCGAGGCTCTCGGCGCCGCTGCCGCGCTCGGCGTCGCCGCCGCGCTGCTGGTGAGCGCCCGGCGCGCCTGAAGCACAGCAAGCGGGTGTCTCCCCTGCTCTTTCGCGAGACATCCAGCCCTCCGTGTTCCCGCCCACCAGGCGTCTCCCGCCCGTCGTCGGCTGCTGCGGTACTACGAGGCCGCGGGGTCGGGCGGTGGCTGCATCGCCGCTCCCGGGAGCGCCCGGGGCGAGGGGCGGAGCGACGGCTTCTTCTCCGGCCCTGCCTCCCCCTGCGGTGGCTCCACCGGCGCGACCTCTTCCGGGAAGACCGTGGCCTCGGCCTCGCCGGCGATCAGCCGCTCGAACTGGTCCTTGTCGATCGTCTCACGCTCGATGAGGATGCCGGAGAGCTGGTGTAGCTCGTCCATGTGCTCGCGCAGCAGCCGCGTGGCGACATCGTGCGACTCCTCGATCACGCGGCGGATCTCGTCGTCGATCTCGCGGGCGATCTCGTCCGAGTAGTCGGGCTCGGCGCCCATCTCGCGGCCGAGGAACGGCATGTCGTGGTTGCGGCCGAGCACGCGGGGCCCGAGCTTCTCGCTCATGCCGAAGCGCATGATCATCTGCTTGGCCGTATGGGTCACCTTCTCGAGGTCGTTCGCCGCTCCGGTCGTCACCTCGTGGAAGACGAGCTCCTCGGCCGCGCGCCCGCCGAGAGTCATCGCCATCTGATCCATGAGCGTGCCCTTGGTCGTGAGGTAGCGGTCCTCGCTGGGCAGCGAGATCGTGTAGCCGAGCGCCTGGCCGCGGCTGACGATGGAGATCTTGTGCACCTCGTCCGTGCCCTCGAGGTAGTACCCGACGAGGGCGTGCCCCATCTCGTGGTAGGCGGTGATCTTCCGCTCCTTCTCCGAGAACAGGCGCGACTTCTTCTCGGGGCCGGCGATCACCCGCATGATCCCTTCCTCGAGCTCCGACTGGCCGATCGTCTTCTCGCCACGGCGGGCCGCGAGCAGCGCCGCCTCGTTGATCACGTTCGCCAGGTCGGCGCCCGTGAAGCCGGGGGTGGCGGCCGCGAGCACGTCCAGATCGAGCTCCTTGGCGAGCGGCTTGCCCTTCGAGTGCACGTCGAGGATCTCGCGGCGTCCCTTCCGGTCTGGCCGGTCGACCACGATCTGCCGGTCGAAGCGGCCGGGGCGCAGGAGGGCCGGGTCGAGGATGTCGGGCCGGTTCGTGGCCGCGATCAGGATGATGTTGTCCTTCAGCTCGAAGCCGTCCATCTCGACGAGCAGCTGGTTCAGGGTCTGCTCGCGCTCGTCGTGTCCGCCGCCGAGCCCCGCGCCACGGTGGCGGCCGACGGCGTCGATCTCGTCGATGAAGATGATGCAGGGGCTTGCCTGCTTGGCCTGCTCGAAGAGGTCGCGCACACGCGAGGCGCCGACGCCGACGAACATCTCGACGAAGTCGGACCCGGAGATGGAGAAGAACGGAACTCCAGCCTCGCCCGCGGTGGCGCGCGCGAGCAGCGTCTTGCCCGTGCCCGGCGGCCCGTACAGGAGCACGCCCTTGGGGATGCGCGCGCCGAGCGCCTGGAACTTCTTCGGGTTCTCGAGGAACTCCTTGATCTCCTGCAGCTCCTCGACGGCCTCGTCGGCGCCCGCAACGTCCTTGTACAGGACCTTGGGCGTGTCGGGCGACATGCGCTTCGCCTTGCTCTTGCCGAAGCTCATCACCTTCGAGCCGCCGCCCTGCATCTGGTTCATCAGGAAGATCCAGAAGCCGATCAGGAGCAGGATCGGGAAGAGCGAGGTCAGCAGCGACCACCAGAGGCTGGAACCGGTGCCCTTCGAGTCGAACTTGACGTTGTTCTTCTCGAGTACGTCCTGGAACTGGATCTGCGACTGGTCGCTCGGGTAGTTCACCTTCACCTTCTGGCCCGAGTCGAGCACGGCCGCGATCGAGCGGCGCCGCGGGTCGAAGGTGGCCTCGCTGACGTTGCCCTGCTTCGTCTCCTGGATCAGTTGCGAGTAGGTGAGCTTGGCGGCGCTGTCGCGCTTCGGGATCAGCGTCTGGCTCGCCAGGTAGACGAGCAGCACGATCACGACGAGCGGGAACAGCGCGCTGCGGAAGAACCGGTTCACTGTGCTTGGGAGGGTAGCAGCATGGATTTCGCCCGCCGGGGGCGGCGGGGAGTATTTCGCGAACCCTTAACCCCCTCCTGCGGGGAGGGTTTTCGGGCTGTTCAGGCGGCGCTGGGCACGAGATCCGGGTGCAGGACCCCGATGTACGGCAGGTTGCGGTAGCGCTCCGCGAAGTCGAGCCCGTAGCCGATCACGAAACGGTTCGGGATCTCGAAGCCGACGTAGCGCACGGGCACGTCGATCTCGCGGCGCTCCGGCTTCGTCAGTAGTGCGCAGATCTCGAGCGACGCGGGCTTGCGTGCCCCCAGGTTTCGCATCAGGTAGGAGAGCGTCAGCCCCGAGTCGATGATGTCCTCGACGACGAGGACGTCCCGGCCCGCGATGTTGATGTCGAGGTCCTTGAGGATGCGGACGACTCCCGAGGTGTCGGTCGCCGCGCCGTAGCTGGAGATCGCCATGAAGTCGATCTCGCAGGGGACGCTCAGCTTTCGCATCAGGTCGGCCATGAAGAACACGGCGCCCTTGAGCACGCCCACGAGCAGCAGGTCGCGGCCCTGGTAGTCGGCCGAGACCTCAGCGCCGAGCGCGGCGACCCGCGCCTGGAGGTCGTCCTCGGTGACGAGGATCTCCGAGACCCCCCGCTCGATCTCGCTCACGGCGCCTCCCTCGCGACGACCACGCCCTCCCAGCCGGGCGCCTCTGCGATTCCGGGCACGGCGACGACCTCGTCTCCGCGCACGACGACGGGCCACTCGTCCCGCCGTGCCCTCGGCACCTTGGCGTCCACGAGGAGATCCTGCACCTTCTTGCGGCGGCCCGCGAGACGGTCGCCGGGGCGGCGGGCGCGCACCTCGAGGCCGTCGTGGTCGCTCGCGAGCGTCCAGGGGCCCCACTCGACCGCCCCCTCGAGCCGGAGCCTGTCGTATTCGCGCACCGCGCGCACGCCGCCGCCGAGGTCTGCCGTCCTGGAGCCGTCGCGCGAGGAGAGCAGCTCGACGAGGGACGCCTCGAGGGAGCGCGGCAGGCGGGGGCGCTCGGACGCGAGAGCAAGGAGGTTCGCGTCGGCGCCCGGGTGGAGACGCCGGAGCAACGGCAGGATCTCGTTCCGGATCAGCCCGCGGGCGGTGTCCGGGTTGGAGGCGTCGTCCCGCACGGGCAGGTGGTGGGTGCGGCAGTAGCGGGCCGTCTCCTCCCTCGTGACGTCGAGCAGCGGGCGTACGACGCCGTCCTCGCGGCGGAGCCTGATCCCCTTCGCGTTCCCGCTCGAAACGAGCCGGTACAGCACCGTCTCGACCTGGTCGGAGGCGGTGTGCCCCGTGGCGCGCAGCCCCCGTCCGGCCGTCACGGCGTAGCGGAGCTCGCGGAGCGCGGCCTCGGTCGGGGCCGGTTCGACCTCGATCACCTCGGCGCCCATGAGCTCGCGGCAGTGGCGGGCGTCCTCGTCCGCCTCCGCGCCGCGCAGGCCGTGGTGCACGTGCACGGCGCCGACGTCGTAGCCGAGAGTGCCGAGAGCGTGCCACAGGCAGGTGGAGTCTGCACCCCCCGAGACCATGCACACGACCGCCCCGCCCCGCGGGATCAGGTCATGGGCCCGGACCGTCGCCTCGATCCGCTCGGTCAGCTCCTGCACGCTTGCATTGTGACGGACCCGCCGGTGGGCCAGGAGCACCTCTGGCGCCGCGCGTCCCCACCGAGGCACGCGGTGGCGCCGGGCCCGTCCTCCGCCGTGGCGGCATCGCGCCGCGAGACGAGATGCCGGTGCTCTCTAGGGCTGCTTCAGCGTCGCTGCGTCGACCACCTGGTCGGCGGGCGGCAGCGAGACGTCGAGCGGCTCGCCGTAGTCGTACAGCTCCATCGCGAGCGAGGCGCCGGCCTGCTGGGAACCGGTGCCCAGCTCGAAGGAGAGCTCCAGCTTGCGCACGCGCTGCTCCGCGTCGAGCCAGACGTCGAGCGGGATCGCGCTCAACCCCGACTGGCCGAGGAGCGTGTCGAGGCTGCCGAGGCTCTGGCGCTGCTCGGCCGGCAGCATCGACTCGATCTTCGTCATGTCGATCGTGGCGCGGTAGTGGGTGGTGTCGACTCCGCGCACGCTCTCGCCGCCGACGGTCTCGATCGAGCCGGACACGGCCTTCAGGTACGCGAAGGTGTCACGCGGGTCGGTGTCGGCGAACGAGCCGAGCTGGCCCAGCTCCGACCCGCCCTGCGCCGCCAGCTCCTTCGCGCTCCCCTTGATCCAGGTCTTGCCGGCGGGAAGCTTGTCGTCGAGCAGCGGCAGGCGCACGTACACGGTGTCGGCGTCCTGGATCGCCTCGAGTCGCCAGGACTCCGGGTCGGTCGGGAGGTCGCCGGTCGACGTGCCGCCGAGGCTCTGGCCGAAGCCGGCCATCAGCTGTGCGAGCGCGGACATGTCGAGCGTGATCTGCGCACGGTTGTTCGGCGTGTCGAACCCTCCGCTCGCGGAGATACCGAAGCCCTTGTCTGTGCCGGGCAGCGACAGCTCGACCTCGAGCTCGAACCTGCCGGTGTCCGAGGCGGCGCTCGCGCTCGCGGCGGACGCAAAGCTCGTCAGGTCAGGCCCGGCCGCCACGCCGTTGCCGCCGCAGCCCGCCGCGACAACGGCGAGCGTCGCGATGGAGAGCAGGGCGAGAAGTCGGCGCACGGTCATACCGAAGTATGCATCGGCTGCCGTGGAGGCACGCTCATCCACCGAAAGGGGTATCGGCGAACCGTGGCGACTCGGCCCACCCGCGCAGGGTCGTCACCGCGGTCTCGACCGCTCTCAGCGACAGGCGCTGCGCCTCGGCGTGCGGTACCCGCTGAACGCGTGCCGACGGCACGCGGCCGCCGGCGGCATCGAGCACGTACCGGACCGGAACGGCGTGACTCACCGCGAGCACCGTTCGCTCCGGCCGGGCGAGCAGCAGCTCCAGGGCCGAGGCGAAGCGGGCAGCCGCCTCGGACCGGCTCTCCCCTTCTCCAGGGCATGTTGCCTCCGGCCCGTGCCCCCATGCCCACGCGCGGTAGGCGCCGAGCGGTCCGCCCTCGAAGCTGCCGAAGCGGATCTCGTTCAGGCCCGGCTCCACCACGGTCGGCACGGTGCGGCCCTCGAGCGCGAGCGCGAGCGTCTCCTGCGTCCGCCGGAACTCGGTGGCGACGCCGAGGTCGATCTCGTCGCCCGTGAGAGCCCGACGGAGCGCCTGCGCCTGCTCGTTGCCCAGGGTCGACAGACCGACGCCCGGCGGAGCGCCGTTGACGATCTCGTCGGCGTTGGAGGCGGCGTGCGCGTGCCGCGCGAGGATGAGGGTGTCCACGACGCGTTCGCCTACAACAGCACACTGCGGTAGTCGAGCACGTGGCGCATCCCGATCGACTCGTACAGGCGGATCGCGGGCGAGTTCTCGGCCCGGACGAAGAGGCATACGCTGGGCGTGCCCGAGAGCAGCAGGCGCACCAGGTCGGCGAGCGCCCGGGCTGCGAAGCCCTGACGGCGGGCGGGCGGATCCGTCCACACCTGCTGCAGCTGGACCGCCTGCGGTGTCCACGCGGACGCCTCGGCCTTGAAGCGGATCACGCCGTCCTCCACCCAGAGCCACGAGCGGCCCTCTTCGATCTGCGAGCGCGTACGCCAGCGGAAGCCGGTCGGGTCGCGACGCAGCGGGTCGACGCCGAGCTCCTCGAAGTGCGCCGCGGCGCAGGCCGGGAGCAGCAGCTCGAGGTCGCTGACCGTGGCAGGGCGCAGGCCGGTCGCTCCTGGCGCCGGCGGCTCGTCGATCGCGTAGACCGGCTGTCCCGGCCGGTCTTCGCGGGGCTTCGGCAGCTTGCGGCGCATGGCGTCCCACAGCTCGGTCACGGCGCCCGCCTCACCGATCAGCATGCGCGCACCCGAGCGGGCGGCCAGGTCGACGAACGCTCCGCAACCCCGTCCGGACGGGACGAGGTTGGTGCCGAGGTGGCAGAGCGCCGTCAACTCCCCGGCCCCGTCGGCGACGGCGGCGAAGCGCGCGTTCCCTCGCCGCGCCACGTCCTCGAGGAAGACGCGCTCGATGGGGTCGCCGGCGCAGAAGCGCAGAACCTGCTCGGTCGTCGGCTCGATCAGCTTCGCACCCATCGGCAGGAAACTCTAGAGCGCCGGTGAGGGATCCACTGCCGTGAACGGCGGCGAAGCCGTAGGCTCTCCCCCATGCCAATTCACGTGCGTGCCAACCCTGGCGACTACGCCGAAGCCTGTCTCCTTCCCGGCGACCCTCTACGGGCCAAGTACATCGCGGAAACCTTCTTCGACGACGCCGTGCAGCGAAACAGCGAGCGCGGCATGCTCGGCTACACGGGAACGTTCGAGGGCAAACCGGTGTCGGTGCAGTCGAGCGGGATGGGTTGCCCGTCCGCGGCGATCGTGATCGAGGAGCTCGTCCAGCTGGGCGTCCGGAAGATCATGCGCGTGGGCACCTGTGGCGGCCTGCAGCCGAACATGACGATGGGCGACCTCGTGATCGCGCTCTCGGCGACGGCGGCCGACGCGACGGCGTCGCACTACGTGCTCGGCGAGCCGCATGCCCCGACGGCCGACTTCGGCCTCGTGCACGAGGCCGTGCACCAGGCGAAGCACCTCGGCAAGCCGGTGCGCGTCGGCCCGATCGTGTCGAGCGACATCTTCTACAACCCGGACCCCGGCCAGGCCGTCCGCTGGTCGGAGCGGGGCATTCTCGCCGTGGAGATGGAGGCGGCGGTGCTGTTCACGCTCGGCGCGCTGCGAGGGATCCAGACCGGCTGCATGATGCTCGTCAGCGACATTGTCGTGGAGGGAGAGTTCCTGCGCATCACCGACGAGGAGATGCGCGCGGCGGTCGACGAGATGACCGAACTGGCGCTGCACACCGTCACCGCGTAGGGGCGAGAGGTGCCTCCCCACGACGCAGACATGCGGACCGTCTTCCTCGTCAACCCGGCCTCGGCCAACGGGTCGACCGGACGGCGCTGGCCGGAGATCGCGCACCGCGCACAGGCGGCGGGCCTCGAGGGCGACGCCCGCTTCAGCGAGCGGCCAGGACATCTCGGTGAGCTCGCGCGCGAGCAGGCGCTCGCGGGCGTAGAGCGGCTCGTCGTCGTGGGCGGAGACGGCTCCGTCAACGAGGTCGCGAACGGCCTCGCCGGGCTCACGCGAACGCCCGAGGTCGCAATCATCCCCCGGGGCACCGGCTGGGACTTCGTGCGGACGTTCGGAATCCCGAACGACGTGGACGCTGCCGTGCGCATCGCCGTCGAGGGAGACGTCCGCACGGTCGACGTCGGGCGCGTCACCTACCGCGCCTGGGAGGGCGGCGAGGCGGAGTCGGTGTTCGCCAACGTCGCGAGTGCCGGCATGAGCGGCGCCATCGCGCAGCGGGCGAACGAGACGACGAAAGCGCTGGGCGGCAAGGCGTCGTACCTGTGGGCGACGTTCGCGGTGTTCGCCGGCTGGTCGGCGGTGCGGACGCACCTGACCGTGGACGCGGAGATCCGCGACGGGCGCATGTTCGACGTGATCGTCGCAAACGGGAAGTACCTCGGAGGCGGCATGAAGATGTGCCCCGACGCCGAGCCGGACGACGGGCTCCTCGACGTGCTGACGATCGGCGACGTGACGAAGCGCGATCTCGTCGTGACGATGCCGAAGATCTACCGCGGCACGCACCTGCCGCACCCGAAGGCGGAAGCGCTTCGCGGCCGCGTCGTCACGATCGAGACGGACGAGCCGGTGCCGGTCGAGCTCGACGGCGAGCAGCCGGGCACGACGCCGGCACGGTTCGAAGTGCTGGCGGCCGCACTCCGGCTGCGGGTTCCGCGCACGGCGACGAGCTCGGACACCGCGCCGAGCTGAGACGCAGCGCTCTACGCGTCAGGGGCGAGGCATGGGGCCCCGCCCCTCCGCTCACCCGGCCGGAGGCTTCCCCGCCGCAGGCGGCTTCTGTGCGCGCTTCACCGTCGCGAGCTCCTTCTCGAGCTTCGCCACCCGCGCCTCGAGCGCGTCGATGCCCCTGACCTTCTTGCCGAGCTCGTCCACCCGGGTGCGCAGGTCGTTGAACGCCTTCAGCGCGCGGGTGCCGCCCGGCAGGTCGGACAGCTTCGCGATCGTCTGCTCGCCGCGATCCGCGAGCTTCGTGAGCACGTCCTTGTCGTCCTTCGTCGCCTTCGTGGTCGTCGCCATGTCCCAGTCATACCACTCGGAGGGCTCTCGCGCCCAGTCATCACCGATCAACCATCTAGCAGCAGGCGTGCCGCCTCGGGCAGAACGGCACCGGCTGCCTCGCGCACGGTCACCACCGCGTCGCCGTCGTAGGGCGTCTCCTCCCGGTTGACGACGGCAACGGCGCCACCGGCTCTCAGCGTCTCCGCGGGCCAACCGGCCACCGGCCAGACCTGCAGCGACGAGCCGACGACCAGCAGGAGCCGGGCCTCGCGCGCTAACTGCGCCCCGCGTGCCGCTTCCCGGGAGGGAAGCAGCTCGCCGAACATGACCACGCCGGGCTTGAGAACCGCCTCGCACACCGGGCAGAGGGGCGCCTCACGCTCGTCGAGCTGGGACAGCACGGCACGGAGCGGCTCGTCGCGCCTGCAGCCGAGGCAGACCGAGCGCCTGATCGAGCCGTGCACCTCGACCACGTCCCGGCTGCCCGCCCGGGTGTGGAGCGTGTCGATGTTCTGGGTGACGACCGAGCGGAGGAGCCCTGCCTGCTCGAGTTGCGCGAGTGCCAGGTGGCCGGGGTTCGGCTCCGCGGCGCAAAGCTGCCGGATGCGCGGCCCGTACCAGCGCCACACGCGCAGCGGGTCGCGCTGGAACGCCTCGATCGAGGCGACCTCGAACGGATCGACCTCCGCCCACATGCCGGCGGAGGAACGGAAGTCGGGGATGCCCGACTCGGTGCTCATGCCTGCGCCGGTCAGCGCCACGCAGGGCTGCAGCTCCTCGATCGCGAGCGCCAGTGCCTCGGCCGACATGACGGGCATCGTATGGTTGCGGGATGCCCGACGGCTTCCACCACTCGTACGACGTGCGCGTGCGCTTCGCGGAGACCGACGCGCAGGGCATCGCGCACCACGCGGCGTACGTGGTCTGGCTGGAGGTGGCCCGGGTCGCCTACCTCGCCGACCACGCGGGCGGCTACCGGTCGATCCAGGAGCAGGGCATCGAGGCACTGACGACGGGCGTCCAGCTCGAGTACCACCTGCCGGCGCTCTTCGACGAGACGCTGACGGTGTGGCTGCGGTGCACGGACATCCGCGGCGCCCGTTTCCGCTACGAGTACCTCATCGAGCGTGACGGAGCGCTCGTCGCGACCGGGCACACGACACACGCCACGGTCGACCGCGAGACGCACGTCCCGACGCGCGTGCCGGGATGGTTCGTGGCGGCCGTCGCTACTGCGGAGTCGTCGCCGGGAGCCTCTTCCGGCAGCGGCGGCACGGGAGTCTCGACCCCGGGCGTAGTCCCGGTGGTGTCGGCACCGTCGACCGGCACCTGCTTCTGCTTCTTCTTCTTCGGCGGCTCCTTCGTGCCGACCCGGACGAGCGAAGGCTCGCCGAGGTAGTAGGAGCGCCAGACGTCGTCGTGGCGAACGGTGCCGTCGGTGTCGTAGACGACGCGGCGCACGCTCGTCTCGCGCGGCGGCACGCCGGCCTGGTCGACCACGCGAATGCCCTTCTTCAGCGTGGGATCGTCCGTCGCCTTGACCGGGATCTTCCCGGTCACGACGAGCGGAGCCGTCTCGCTCTCGACCCTGCGGCCGACAGGGGTGCCATAGAGGTTCACCGTCAGCGAGCCGGTGCCGACGAACGTGCGGAGCAGCAGCCAGTTCTCGGTGTCGTTCGTGAATCGCAGGTCGAGGTCGGGGAAGTTGACGGTGGCGTCGCGCCCGAGCGGGTAGTGGCTGATGTAGAGCGCGTGGTTCGTACGCCGGTCGATCTGCAGCCCCGCCTCGAAGGCCGCGTTGAACACGGTGGTCGAGACCTGGCAGACGCCGCCGCCGATCCCGTTCTGGAGCTCGCCGTTGATGATCACCGGTGCATCCTCGAACCCCTTTTCGGCGCTGCGCTCACCGGTCGTGTCGTTGAACGAGAACGTCGCACCGGGAGCGACGAGCGTGCCGTCGATCAGCCTCGCGACGAGCTGGACGTTGTGGAGCCGGCCCTCTGTGCCGCCGTATGTCGTCGTGTAGCTCCCGACCACGCCCGTGATGCCCATGGCATTCGCCTCTTCCGTCGTACGCTCGGGCGCCGCCACGCGGACGGCCAGGTTCGCCGTCCGCGCAGACGGCGAGAAGAGCGCGGCCGACAGGGCCTTCACGGTCGACGGCATGTCGAGCTCGAGGCCCGGCCTGGACGGGACGATCACGATCTGGCCCTTCGACGTGACCTGGAAGTGGGCATCGCGGGGTGCGCGTCCGACCGTCTTCGCGAGCCGCTCGAGATACTGCTCCGCCCCGTCGCCGGCGACGGCGGCGCGGGTCGCACCGTCGGTCGGAAGCTCGAGCAGCGCCGCGATGCGCCAGCGAGGCAGGCGCCAGCGCGTCGTGCCGTAGACGAGCCGGACCGGCGCCGAGAGCGCCGTTCTGACCTGTGCGGCGGCGGCGGCGAGGTCGGCCTGCCGGACGCGAGGCGGCGCCGCGACGACCGGCAGCACGACGGTTGTGCCGCGCTGGAACGCGCCGAGGGAACGGACGATCAGGTTGGCCGCAGCCTCCCGGTCGAGCCTCCGGCCCGACTGCCCCGGCACGACGGCGACGCGCAGGCCCTTGCGCTCGAGCCTGGCGTCGACGGCCGCCCGGTCGACGGCCGCGGCGACCTGGTCGAGCTTGTAGTCGAGCGCTGTCGTGTAGACGGAGAGGGCAGGGGCCACCTCGGCCCCGAAGATCCGCGTGTGCAGCCGTCTGAATCCGCGCACGGGCCCGAATCCGTCCCCCTCGGCGGCTGCCACGCGAACAGCTGCAGCCCAGTTCGCCTCGACGCCCAGCTGCGAGGAGGACAGGTCGAACGACGTGCCGCCCGCCACGAAGGTGATCGGGACACGCTCGACGTCCTTCGCCCTGGCTGTCAGCAGGGCGGTGGCCTGGTTGACGCTGAGGCCGCCGATGTCGATGCCGGCGATCTCCGAGCCGGCGGCCAGCGTCGTCCGCGAGCCGGCGAAAGCGACGCCGATCAGCGCCCCGACGACGAGCAGGAGCGCAGCGGCGAACATCCCGCGGCGCACGGCGATCCTGCGAGCGGAGCCGCGGCGGCGGCGGGCGGTGGAAGCGTAGATCGAGCTGTTCTCGGGACGCACCGGGTCGGTCAGTCTAGCTGACGGTGGGCGTGGCTCCGGGCCTTGCGTCACGTTCGAGCAGCGACCCGATCCTGTCGATCAGCTGGACGGGGGTGAACGGCTTCTGCAGGAACTCGCGGCGGGCAAGATCGTCGGCCTCGCCGTCCGCCGCGTAGCCGCTGATCAGGAGAATAGGTGTGCCCGGATGGCTTTCCTCGAGACGGCGGGAGAGCTCGAGCCCCCCCATCCTGGGCATCTCGACGTCGGCGACGACGATCGCGGGGGGCCCGTCGGCGAGCATCGCCGCCACCGCCTCCTCTCCGTCGCCCACGAGGCGGACGACATACCCTGCCCGTTCGAGCACGGATCGGATCAGGCTGCGCAGAAGGTCGCTGTCCTCTGCGACGAGCACCGTGTCGCCGCGCCCCGCCCCCGGCGTGATGGCGTGGGCCGGGACGTCGGCGTCGGCGTCGGCGTCGGCACCGATTCCGCCGGCACGCGGCAGGGTGACGGTGAAGGTCGAGCCGGCACCGACGCGGGATTCGACGACGATGTGCCCTCCGAGCTGCTCGACGACACCGTGCACCGTGGAAAGCCCGAGCCCCGACCCGTGCTCCTTCGTCGTGTAGAACGGCTCGAAGATCCGGGCCAGGGCGTGGTCGTCGATGCCGACACCGGTGTCCGAAACGGTCAGCTGCACGTCCGAATCGCCGCCGTCGACCCGGACGACGAGGTCGCCGCCGAACGGCATGGCGTCGATCGCGTTGATGACGAGGTTGACGAGCACCTGGCCGAGCCGGCTCGAGTCGGCGAGCACGAACGCCGGCTCGACGCCTGTCTCGACCCGGAGCGCGATGGTGCTGGGAACGAGACGCTCGAGCAGCCGCGTCAGGTCGACGACGACACCACGGAGGTCGACCTCCGCCGTCACGAGCACCTGCTGGCGGCTGAACGACAGCAGCCGCCGCGTCAGGTCCGCGCCGCGCCGGCTCGCCCTGGAGATCTCGAGCGCCTGCCCTCTGCGCTCGTCGCCCTCGGGAAGGCTGTCGCCGATCAGGTGGGCGTACCCGTCGATCACGCCGAGCAGGTTGTTGAAGTCGTGGGCCAACCCGCCGGCGAGGCGTCCGACCGCTTCGAGCTTCTGCGACTGCAGCAACTGGGCCTCGAGCTGCTCGCGCTCGGTCACGTCGACCGACACGATCCCCACGCCCGCGATCCTGCCGTCGATGCGGACGGGGTAATAGCTGCACATGAGGCTCCGGCCGGCACCTCCCGCGTCGACGTGCATGTCGACGCCGGTCACCGCGGCACCGCTCTCGAGCACGCGCCGGTACGCGGCCTCGAGGTCGACCCCGAGCGGGGCCAGCACCTCGTTCACCGTGCGGCCGAGGTGCTCCTCGACGGGCAAGTCGTGGAACGACGCCAGGGTCTTGTTGAGGCGGACGTAGCGGAGGTTCTCGTCGACGAAGCCGACGCCCACGGGCGACGCCTCGAGCGCTGTCGTGAGCAGCACCTCGGTCTCCATCCTGCGCTGCTCGGCACGCAGCTGGTCGGTGATGTCGAGCGTCGTGCCGGCGTACCCGAGCACCGTGCCGTCGGGGGCGACCATGGGCGAGGCGGCGTCGACGACGGTGCGGTACGCGCCGTCGGCGGCGAGGACCCGGTACTGCTGCGTGTACGGCTCGCCACGCCGCTCGTGGGCGCGCATGTAGCGCTCCACGCGCACGCGGTCGTCGGGGTGGACGCCCTCGATCCACCCGTCGCCGAGCTCCTGCTCGAGCGAGCGCCCCGTGAAGTCGAGCCAGCGCTGGTTCAAGAAGACGACGCGGCTGTCCGGGTCGGACATCCAGATGAGGAGCGAGGACGAGTTCGCCAGCGCCCGGAAGCGGTCGTCGCCCGGGTCGAGCGGCGGGTCGGCCCCTGCGGAGGCCGCCTCGACGACGTCGGCGTCCGGCCACCGCCGGCGCAGCTCACCCACCACGCTGCCCCGGCGGAAGGCGTCGTCGTCGTCGACGAGGATGCGCAGTGTCAACGCGGCCGCTCGGTCCAGTCGTGCTCGAGGTACGTGGCGACGATCTGGCGCTGGATCTCGGACGTGCCCTCGACGACCTGCATGACCTTGGCATCGCGCAGCCACCGCTCCACCGGATGGTCGCGCATGATCCCGGCTCCGCCCAGCACCTGCACGGCCTCGGTGGCCACCTTCATCGCGGTGTCGGCCGCGAACGCCTTCGCGTAGGACCCGAGGAGGCCGGCGTCGCGGCCGTCGTCCACCGCGTCCGCGGCGCGCCAGGTGAGCAGGCGCGACGCCTCGATCGCCATCGCCATCTCGGCGAGCTTGAACGAGACGCCCTGCTTGCGGATGATCGGCCGCCCGAAGGCGATCCGCTCCCTTGCGTACGCGGTGGCGTACTCGAATGCGGCGCGCGCGAGGCCCACGGCCGCGGCGGCGACCTGGGGCCTCGAGTGCTCGAAGAAGTCCATTGCGATCAGGAAGCCCTGGCCTTCCTCGCCGAGCAGGCGGTCGGCCGGCAGGCGGGCGCCGTCGAACAGGATCGAGCCGGTGTGCGAGGCACGGAGGCCGATCTTGTCCTCCGTGCGCCCGGCGACGACGCCGGAGTCGCCGGCCTCGACGAGGAAGGCGGTCACCGCGCCGTCGAGCTTCGCGAACACGACGGTCAGCTCGGCGATGCCCCCGTTCGTGATGTAGCACTTCTCGCCGTCGAGGACGTACGCGTCGCCGTCGCGCCGCGCGGTCGCCTGGATCCCCGAGACGTCCGAGCCGGCGCCGGGCTCCGTGAAGGCGATGGCGGCGAGGCACCCCTGCTCGGACGCGAGGCGCGGCAGCCAGCGGTGCTGCTGCTCGTCGGTGCCGAAGGCGCGAAGCGGCCGTACCGGGAACAGGGTGGCGCCGATCGTGGTCGCCAGCGCGGCGCAACCCCAGGACAGCTCCTCGGCGATCAGCGCGGAGGTGACGGCGCTGACTCCGCCGCCGCCGTGCTCGGCCGGGATCGCGTGAGCGGTGAGACCGAGACGGGCGGCGCGCTCGAGCAGCCCGTCGGGGAACGCGCCGGACCTGTCGGCCTCCGCCGCGAGCGGGCGCAGCTCGCTCGCCGCGAACTCGTGCGCGAGCGCCTGCAGCTCGCGCTGCTCGTCGGTGAGCGTGAAGGAGATTCCGGCTGCCGCCCGGCGAGTAACGCTCATGCGGCGACGCGAGTCGTGAGCGGCGCTAGACGGCCGGCGCGGTGGCGTACGGGCAGTCGCCACCCGAGTGCTGTGCCGGCGTGCTCGCCGGCGGCGCCGGAGGTGTCGAAGACGAGTCCGCGATCGCCGCGGGCGCTGCGAGCGCTGCTGCCGCACCGACGATTGCCACGAGCACGATCCGCCTCACGCACGGGACTGTAGCGCTTTCGTGGCTGTTCGCACAAGGTCAGAAGACGAACAGCTCCACGCCGCCGGAGACGTTGAGCTGCACGCCGGTGACGTACGAGGCGAGGTCGGAGCAGAGGAACGCGATCGCGTTGGCGATGTCCTGGGGCTCGCCGGGCCGCTTGAACACCGTGCGGTTCGCGATGCGCTCGTTCATCGCCGGGTTGGCCATGTGGAACGCCTCCGTGCCGATGATGCCGGGGACGATCGCGTTGCAGGTGATGTTGTGCCTGCCGCCCTCCATGGCGAGCGTGCGGGTGAGACCGAGGATGCCGGCCTTGGTCGTCGCGTAGCTGGCCTGGCCGAAGCCGCCGAGCGTGCCCGCGACGGAGGCCATGTTGACGATACGGCCCCACTTGCGCTCCCTCATGATGCGGCCAGACGGCCTGCGAGCAGTTGAAGGCGCCGGTCAGGTTGACGCGCAGGTCGCGCTCCCAGAGGTCGGGGCGCTGGTCGTGGAACTGCCCGACGTGGTCGAGCGTGCCGGCGTTGTTGACGAGGATGTCGACGCTCCCGAGCTCGTCGACGACGCGTGCGACCATCGCGTCGACCTGCTCACGATCGGTGATGTCGCACTTGATCGCGAGCGACCGGCGGCCCATGGCGCGGATCTCCGCCGCGGTCGACTCGGTGTGCACCATGCCCTGCGCGACCGCGGCCTGCGCCAGGGCTCCGTATCGCTCGGCCGTCTCGCCGACCGCTGCGTCCGACTCGACGAGGATGTCGGCGATCGCCACGTCCGCGCCGGCGCGGGCGAGCGTGAGCGCGTCCGCGCGCCCGAGCCCGCGCGAGCCGCCGGTGACGATGGCCACCCTGCCGGTCAGGTCGATCTCGATCCCCACGCGTCCCTCCTCGTCTCGCTCCGCGGGGCCTCCGGCCCGCCGAGCTTCGTGGCGATTCAAACACGAAGCCCGGCGGGCCACGGCAATCAGGTCTTGGGCAGGAAGATCTCCTTGGCGATCACGAGCCGCTGGATCTGCGAGGTGCCCTCGTAGATCTGGAACAGCTTCGCGTCGCGCATCAGCTTCTCGACGGGGTACTCCTTGATGTACCCGTAGCCGCCGAACACCTGGACGGCGTCGGTCGTCACCTTCATCGCCGTGTCGGCGGCGAAGCGCTTCGCGAACGACGAGTAGAGCGTGGCGGCGCGGCCGCGGCCCTGGTCGATCATCCAGGCCGCCTGCCAGCGTGAGGAGGCGGGCCGCCTCGATCTCGGTCGCCATGTCGGCGACGAGGAAGCTGACGCCCTGGTTCATGGCGATCGGCATGCCGAACTGGACGCGCTCCTTCGTGTACTCGACGGAGAGCTCGAAGGCGGCCTGCGCCACGCCGACGGCGCCGACGGCGGTGCCGGGTCGCGTGAAGTCGAGCGTCTGCATGGCGATCTTGAAGCCCTCGCCTTCCTCGCCGAGCCGGTTCGCGGCAGGGACGACGACGTCCTGGAAGGCGACCGCGGAGGTGTCCGTGGCACGCTGCCCCATCTTGTCGAGGTGCTTCTCGATCGTCACGCCCGGCGTGTCCATGGGGATCACGAACGCGGTCAGGCCCTTGTGGCCCTTCGACCGGTCGGTGGACGCGAAGCAGACCATCCACGACGCGTGGCCGGCGTTCGTGATGAACATCTTGGAGCCGTTGACGACGTACTCGTCGCCGCGGCGCACCGCCGTCGTCTGGATGCCGGACACGTCGGAGCCGGCGCCCGGCTCGGAGAGGCCGAAGCAGCCGAGGATGGGCTCCTCGAGCAGCGGTCCGAGCCACTGCTTCTTCTGCGCGTCGGTGCCGGCGACGAGGATCGGCCCGGCCGCGAGGCCGTTCGACCCGATCGAGGTGCCGATGCCGGAGCAGCCCCAGTTGAGCTCCTCGCCGACCAGCATCCCGTCGAAGCACGGGAGCTCGAGGCCGCCGATCGACTCGGGCACGTGCAGGTTCATCAGGCCGACCTCGTGCGCCTTGGCGATGATGTCGGCAGGGTGGGTCTGATGCTCGTCGTACTCGGCCGCCTTCGGCCGGATCTCCTTCTCCGCGAACTCGCGCGCGAGCGCGCGCAGCTCGCGCTGCTCGTCGGTGAGGGCGAACGACACGCCGCCCGCCACGCCTGTCTCGAGTGTGGCCATCCTACGACTCCCGGGGACTCGATTGACTAGTCAGTCAACCAGTGTAGGTCGGGTGCCGGGCAGAGGTCAAGAGCGTGTTGCGCTGCGGCTGGCGGACGTCGACGTCTGGCGCTGGCACGCGGCGAGCGGGACGCGCAAGGCGCTGCTCGAGGGGGTCGACTGGGAGGTGCGAGCCGGGCGAGCGCTGGGCGCTGCTCGGGCCGAACGGCGCGGGCAAGACGACGCTCCTGACCCTGGCCGGCGGCAGTGGAGTTCCCGAGCCGCGGCGTCGTCGAGATCCTCGGCGAGACGATGGGGCGCACCGACGTCGCGCGGCTGCGCGAGTCGATCGGGTTCGTGGACGCGCGCGCCGGCGCGCGCTTCGCACCCATGCTCTCGGTTCGAGCAGGTCGTGCGCACCGGGGCGACCGCAGACGATCGGGTACTTCGAGGAGCGGCTGAGCGGGCTCGACGTCGACCGCGCGGACACGCTGCTCGGGCTGTTCCGGCCTGGGCGCGCTCGCCGAGCGCCGGTTCGCGGACTGCTCCCAGGGCGAGCGCAAGCGGGCGCTGATCGCGCGAGCGCTCGTCGCGCGCCCGCGCCTGCTGCTGCTCGACGAGCCCGGCGCGGGCCTCGACCTGCCCGGGCGGGAGATCCTGCTCGCCGCCCTCTCACGGCTCGCCGACGACGATCCCGGGCTCGCCGTCGTGCTCACGACCCACCACCTCGAGGAGCTGCCGGCCTCGACCACGCACGCGCTCCTGCTCCGCGACGGCCGGATCGTCGACGGCAGGCCCCGCCGACGAGGCGCTTCGGTCGGAGACAGCCACGGCCTGCTTCGGGCTGCCGGTGCAGGTCAGCCGTGCCGAGGGACGCTGGACGGCCCGCACGGCCGCCGGCTGACGCTCACACCGCCGGGCCGAGCACGAGCGGGAAGCTCGTGCGGCCGGTGTTCCCGCGGATGTCGCCGGCCTCGACCTGGACGACGTAGCGGCCGGGGGCGAGCTGCGAGGCGTCGAGGCCGTGGGCGAGGTAGAAGCGGTAGCGCCCTACGCGGTGCGCCTTGTTCTGGCGCGTCCACCGGGCGAACACGCTGTCGTACCGGTCGTCGGAGGGAATCGTCGAGCGGACGTCGATGGAGACGTGCCACCGGGTCGCGGACTGCCCGGAGTGGCGGATCAGCCGCCAGCGCAGGAGCGCCGGGGTGACGGGCTTCCCTGTCCAGGGCGCGGGCACCGGCAGCGGCGTCGCGTCGTAGGCCTCGACGACGAGGTCGAACGTCCCGGAGGCGGCGCCTCCCGCGAGAATGCGTCCGTCGCGCTCGAGGCGCAGGGCGCGCACCGACGGGCGCGTCCCGTCGGCGAAGGGCCGCAGCCCGCCGGGGCGGAGCGGGTTGACGTAGCGGCCGTCGCGCATCTCGGCGAGGTGGACGTGCGCCCAGGGCGCCAGCACGTGGCCGACGACCGTCCGGTAGGCGACGACCCGCTGGCCGTTCGCCACCGACGGCTCGATGTGCCAGTACTGGAGCTCGGTGTCGCCGTCGTCCCCCTCCACCGCGACGGTCTCGGGCCGGAAGGACTCCAGGCGGACCCTTCCGTCGATCGTGGCGTAGACGGCGGTGCCGTTCGCGCACGAGACGTCGATGCCGAAGTGGAACCTGTGCGTGATTCCCTTCGGCGTCGGGCCGATCCGCGGGTCGCCGAAGAAGCCGCGCACGGCGTGCTGGGAGAAGAACGGCTCGACCGGCCAGCCGTAGCCGTCGGCAGCCCGCGCCTCGCCCGCCGGAGCCCCGACCGCCGGCAGGCCCAGCACCAGCGCCGCGATAGCCCATGCGAGCCGGCGGACGATGGTCGAGCGGATGCTGTACGTGGTGGCCATGGCCCCACGGTCGATCCGGTCGCCAACCGCTCACACACGGGCGCCTCACCGGCCGCCAACCGGGGTCCTTGCGCACCCGGGATGTTTCCTATAAAAAGTGTCCGATTCCTATAGTTTCCCCGCCACCCCGCCGGAGGTTCCCGTGGCCGCGACCACCCACGCCCAGCCCGCGCTCGACCCGCACGACTTCCTTGCCCTCGACGCGCTCCTGGACGACGAGGAGAAGGCGATCCGCGACACCGTGCGCCAGTTCGTGCGCGAGCAGGTGCTGCCCGACGTGGGCGACTGGTTCGAGCAGGGGATCCTGCCGCGCGAGATCGTGCAGGAGCTCGCGAAGCTCGGCCTCTTCGGCATGCACCTCGCACGGCTACGGCCTCCCCGGCGCGAGCGCCGTCGCGTACGGGCTCACGTGCCTCGAGCTCGAGGCCGGCGACTCGGGCATCCGCAGCGCCGTCTCCGTGCAGGGCTCGCTCGCCATGTTCGCCATCTGGCGCTGGGGCTCGGAGGAGCAGAAGGAGCGCTGGCTGCCCGCCATGCACACGGGCGAGGTGATCGGCTGCTTCGGCCTGACCGAGCCCGACGCCGGCTCCGACCCGGGCACGATGCGGACGCACGCGAAGCGGGACGGCGGCGACTGGGTCCTGAACGGGGCGAAGATGTGGATCACGAACGGCACCATCGCCGACATCGCGGTCGTGTGGGCACGCACCGAGGACGGCGAGATCCGGGGGTTCATCGTCGAGAAGGGAACGCCCGGCTTCACGGCGCCCGAGATCCACAAGAAGATCTCGCTGCGCGCGTCCGTCACCTCGGAGCTCGTGCTCCAGGACGTCCGCGTGCCGGCCGAGAACATGCTCCCGGGCGCGAGCACGCTGCGCGGCCCGCTCTCCTGCCTGAACGAGGCGCGCTTCGGCATCGTGTTCGGCGCCGTCGGCGCCGCCCGTGCGTGCTTCGAGGAGGCGCTCGTCGTACGCGAAGGAGCGGATCGTCTTCGAGAAGCCGATCTCCGCGTACCAGCTCACCCAGCAGAAGCTCGCCGAGATGGCGCTCGAGATCAACCGGGCGTCCCTGGTGGCGCTCCACATCGGCCGCATGAAGGACAACGGCACGCTCCGGCCCGAGCACGTCAGCCTCGGCAAGATGGGCAACGTCCGCGGCGCCCTCGAGGTCTGCCGCAGCGCCCGCACGATCCTCGGCGGCAACGGGATCACGCTCGAGTACCCGGTCATCCGGCACATGAACAACCTGGAGAGCGTCCTCACCTACGAGGGCACGCACGAGGTGCACACGCTGGTCGTCGGCGCGGCGCTGACCGGCACGTCGGCGTTCAGGTAGGCGGATGGCGGTCACCCCGGCCGGCGCACGGACCCCCACCGCGCAGGATCGTGCGGCGGCGGCTCTGCGCGCCGCCATCCTCGACGGCAGGCTGAGGCCGGGACAGCGCGTCAACCAGGAGGAGTGGGCGGCGCGCACCGGGGTCAGCCTGATCCCGGTGCGCGAGGCGCTCGGGGCGCTCGCGGGCGAGGGGCTCGTCACCTACCGGCCGCGGCGCGGGTACGCCGTCACCGAGCTCGACCTCGCCGGGCTCGAGGAGACGTACCGGCTGCGCCGCCTGCTCGAGACCGACGCCCTGCGCCGCGGCGTCCCTCGCGCCACGCCGGCCGACGTGGCGGCGCTCCGGGCCGAGGCCGACGTCTGCGAGCGGGCCGCCGGGCAAGGCGACGTGGCGGAGCAGCTCGCGGCCAACCGGCGCTTCCACGACCGGCTGCACTCCCTCGCCGGCAGCGCTCCCCTGTCGCGCCTGATCGACCTGCTGTGGGACTCGACCGAGGCGTACCGCGCCCTCTACTACGCGCTCGAGGGCGAAGGCGAGCAGGCCGATCGCGCCCACCGGGCCATCCTCGAGGCGGTGGCCGCAGGCGAAGTGGAGCGCACCGTCGCCCTCCAGGACGCCCACCGGGAGCGGGCGCTCGCGCGGCTGCGCGAGGAGCTCAGCCCGTAGGCGCCCGGTCGGCCCTCCTCTCGGCGCCGATCAGGGAAGCGACGAGCGGGATCGACGAGCAGGATCGGCACGGCGAGGACCGGCCACAGCGCCTGGTAGCCGTCGGTCTCGGGCAGGTAGGGGCCGCAGGATGTCGATCAGCGCCCCCGCGAGCAGCGGCCCCACGATCAGCCCGATGCCCTTCGTCGTCGTGGCGAGGCCGGAGATGGCGCCGCGGTCGTCGGGAGGCATCAGCTTGAACAGCAGGCCCCAGGCGAGCGTCATCACGGAGCCGGCGAACAGAGCGACCACGAAGACGATCGGGAGGTACCAGTCGTGCCAGGTGCTCGCGAGCCCGCCCGCGAGCAGCCCGACCCCGTAGACGACCGAGCACACGGTGATCACCCGCGCGAGACCGAACCGGTCGCCGACCGGGCCCGACACGAGCGCCGCCACGACGTATCCGCCGGCGACGGCGGCGAGCACGGCTGTCGACGTGGAGAGGGGCTCGCCGAGGCCGACGGTGATGTAGAGGACGACGAACGTGCGGGCCCCGGCGAACGTCCCCTCCCACGCCGCGTTGGCGAGCAGGAACTTGCCGACGTCGGGGTTGGCCCGCAGCACGCGCCACGAATGCCGCAGGTACGTGCCGACGCCCTCGAACACGCGGCCGTGACCGCCGTCCTCGCGCACGAACACGATCGGGCACGAGGCACGCCACCGTGACGACGAACGCGGCGAGCAGGAACGGCACTGGGCCGCCAGAGATGGAAGAGGATGCCGCCGCCGATCAGCGCGCCGCCGAGCGCGACGCCGCGGAACACGTGCTGGACGCCCTGCGCGCGCCCGAACACCCGGTCGGGCAGGAGGTCGGGGTAGAGGCCGCGGTACGGCGGCTCGTAGACGTAGTAGGCGAAGAAGAAGGCGAACACGAGGAGCGCCGTCGTCCACAGGCTCGGCATGAACGCCATCAGCGCGAGGCAGAACGCCGAGCGGGCCGACGGCGACGAGCATGAACGGGCGCCGACGGCCGAGCGGGCGTGTGGAAGGTGTCGCTCCAGGGGCCGATCACGAGCGGCAGCGTCAGCGCGAAGACGCCCTCGGCCGCGAGCACGAGCGCGATCAGGGTCGTCGAGCTCGTGAACTCGCCGAGCAGCGGGCGGCAGGTACGCGGCCGTCGTCGTGAGCGACCACGCGAGGCCGAACGCCCCGACGCCGAGGGTGACGACGGTACGGGCGACGCCCGGCTGGTCAGGCGCCGGCGACGCCGCGGACGGAGAGCCCCCCGCAGACGACGTCGACGATCGTGCGCTCTGCACGGGCGACCTCCTCGTCACCGTCGGGCAGCTGCCCGAGCACCCAGCCCGTGAGAATCTCCTCCATGCCCCCGTAGAAGACCCAGCTCGCGAGACGCGCGTCGAGCTCGGCCCGGAAGACGCCCTGCGGCCTGGCCGCGCTCGATCACCCGCTGGATCGTGAGGAACGCCTCCCGGATCTCGTCCACCTGCTCCTGCAGGTGCGGGCTGCGCGCCGACCTCGCGCACCATCACGGTGACGAGATCCGGGTCGTTGCGCCACGAGCGCAGCAGGATCTTGGCGATGCCGCGCAGCTTCTCGTCGGCCGGCTCGTCCGACTGCCTCGACGCCGGTGGAACGCGCTCGAGCAGCTCGCCCCAGTTCTCGCGGAACACGGTCGCGAGCACCTCCTCCTTGGAGGAGAAGTAGTGGTAGAGGAGCCCGTGGGCGATGCCGGCCTCCTCGGCGATGTCGCCGACGCGGGAGGTGTGGTAGCCGTCCCGGGCGAACACGCGCACGGCCGCGGCGAGGATGAGCCGGCGCTTCTCCGGCGCCGGTTCTCCCGCGTTGCGATTGAACGGTCAGTCAAGATTGGCTCAGAATAGGGGCGGTGGACGACGCGGCGCAACCGCTCGACGGCACCCTGGTGGTCGAGCTCGCCCGCTACCTGCCCGGTGCGTACGCCGGACGCGAGCTCGCGCGCCTGGGTGCCCGCGTGGTGCGTGTCGAGGCGCCGGACGGCGACCCGATGCGGCGGACGGCACCGGCGTGGGACGAGCGCCTTGCGCCGCGGCAAGGAGTCGGTCGTCTGCGACCTGCGGACGGGACGCGGGCTTCGCGCGGGCGCTGTGCGCGTCGCGCGGACGTCGTGCTCGAGGGATTCCGGCCGGGCGTCGCCGCGCGGCTCGGCGTGGGCCCGGACGACGTGCCGCGAGTCGGTCGTGTACTGCTCGATCACCGGCTTCGGCGCGGCGGGCCGGCACGCCGCACGTGCGGGCCACGACCTCAACTACCTCGGCTGGGCGGGCGTGCTCGAGGACACGGCCCTCGCGAATCCCCCGGTGCAGGTCGCCGACCTCGCCGCCGGCGCGCTCGGCGCCGTGACGGAGGTGCTGGCCGCGCTGCTGCGTCGCGTGCGCACCGGTGTGCGGCGGGCACGTCGTCGTCTCGATGACCCACCGCTCGCCACGACCTCGTCGAGCACCGGCTCGGCGGCGACCCGCTGCCGCGGCTGCTCACCGGCGGCGCTGGCGTGCTACCGGGTCTACGAGACGGCCGACGGACGCCGGCTGACGGTCGCCGCGCTCGAGCCGAAGTTCTTCGTCCGGCTGTGCGAGCTCGTCGGGCGGCCCGAGCTCGCCGCCCGCCAGTACGACGACGACGCAGGAGGCGCTGGCCGCCGAGCTCGCCGCGGTCTTCGCGCATGCAGGCCGCTGGCCGAGTGGCTCGAGCCTCTGCGACGGCGAGGACGTCTGCGTCGGCCCGGTGGCGACCCGGCGGAGGCGGCTGCGGACCTCGGCGTCGCCGCCCGCGCAGGGCGACGACGCGCCGCTCGGCGCCCACACCGAGGCGTGGCGCCGTGACGCTGGGCCTGCTGAGAGAGCGGCGAGCGCTCGACCGGCTGCGTGCCAGCCGCAGAGCACGGCTTCGCCGGAGTCAGTGCGGCGGAACCCGAGCGCGGCCGGAAGCGCGGCAGTGCGTCGATGCGGTCCTGCTCCTCCGGGTGCAGGCCGTCGCGGTCGAGCAGGATCGCGCGTCATGCCGAGGGCGCGCGCGCCCTCGATGTCGTCCTCGTCGGAGTCGCCGACCATTGCGGCCTCGGCCGGCTCGACGCCGAGGCGCGCCGAGCGCGGCCTCGAAGATCGACGGGTGCGGCTTCGGCGCGCCCGTGCGCCTTCGAGCCCACGGAGACGTCGACGTCGAGCGCGTGATGGGCGGCGAACTCCTCCAGGTCGCGCTGCCCGTTCGAGACGAGCCCGATCGCGAGCGCCGTGGCGGCGCAGCGTCGGCGAGCACGGGCAGCGCGTCGTCGTAGAGGAGAAGTTCTCGTGGTCGCTCCCATCGCCGCACCATGCTCGACCGCGCACGCACGCGGCGCCGCTCGCGTCGCCGCCCATGCCGCGGACGATGTCCTCGGTGAACGCGATCCAGATCTCCTCGTCGTGGACGAGCTCGGGGTGGCGCTGCAGGTCGTCGAGCGCCGGCAGGCGCGCGTCCTCGTAGCGCGCCGGGTCGAGAGTCGAGGCCGTGCTCGAGCGCCGACCGCCCGGTACGCCTCGGGCCCGAGCTCCGGCCCGGGCCGCGACGAGCGTGAAGTCGACGTCGAACAGCACCGCCCGCAACACGAGCCGAGCATAGTCAGCCGGCGAGCAACATCACGCCTGTGCCCGAGCGACGCGCCGCGCTTGCGGCCGGAGTCCGGGCTTCGCCCGGCGGGGAGGCCCGCGGCAGCGTCGGCACGTGGCCACGCGAAGAGGAGAGGCTACGCGGGGGAACCAGGCGGTTCCCCCGCGCGCCTATCGGGGTGCCCAGATTTGAACTGGGGACCTCTCCGACCCGAACGGAGCGCGCTACCAGGCTGCGCCACACCCCGAGCGGGGAAAGGGTAGCGGCTCGGCGCAGCAGCGTCGGCCCTCGTCGGCACGACGGCTCGTAGACTGCTGCGATGGCGCCCGCGACGAGATCGTCTCCTACGCGGACGAGCTGCTCGAGGTCGAGAAGTGGCCGGAGTTCGGCGCCGCCGGGCCTGCAGGTCGTCGGGCGCGGACGAGGTGACGACGATCGTGTGCGGCGTGTCGAGCTCGCTCGAGCTCTTCCAGCGGGCGGCCGAGCTGGGCGCGCAGATGGTGCTCGTCCACCACGGGCTCTTCTGGCGGAACGAGCCGCTCGTCGTCGACGCGCGTCTGCGGGGCCGGCTCGAGGCGTTCTTCCGCGGCGAACGCGTCGCTCGCTCGCGTACCACCTCGCGCTCGACGCGCATCCGACGCTCGGGAACAGCGCGCAGCTCGCGGCGCGCATCGGCGCGACAGCCGGAGCGCCCGTTCGCCGGTGTCGGCGCTGGCGTGCTCCGTCGGGCCGCTCGACGTCGAGGAGCTGACGGACCGGGTCGCGGACGGCCGTCGACCGCGAGCCACTCGTGCTCGCGTACGGCCCGCCGGTGATCCGGCGGATCGCCGATCTCGACGGGCGGCGGCGGGCTACGACCTGATCCGCGCCGCGCACGAGGGTCTACGACGCGCTGCTCACCGGGCGAGCCCGAGGAGCCGAGCTTCGCGACGGCGCGCGAGCTCGGCATCCACCTGCTCGCGGCCGGCCACCACGCGACCGAGCGGCTACGGGGTGCAGGCGCTCGCCGCGCACCTCGCCGAGCGCTTCGATCTCGCGTGGGAGTACGTCGAGGTCGAGAACCCGGTGTAGGGCGTCGACGAGCCGCGAGGGCGTCGACCACGGCCTCGGGGCGCTCCACGGGCACGAGGTGGCCGCAGTCGGCGATCGACGCGCAGCGGGGCGCCGAGGCGGCGGGCGAGCTCGACGCCGTCCTCGACCGGGAGCTGCAGGTCCCGCGCGCCCCACAGCACGAGCGCCGGGCAGTCGACCGAGAGCCACGTCAGCCGCGAGGTCGTCCCGGGTCATCGCCGCGCCGGCGACGTCGACGTCGCCGTGCTCGCGCGCGTCCCGGACGAGCCCGCGCAGGCGCCGGCTGCGTGAGCGCCTCGGCGTCGGACGACGAACCAGGGTGCCAGACGGCGCGCCGGAAAGCCGCGCGCGAGCCGAACCGGCGCGCGAGCGGCTGCACCCTGCCGGCGGGCCGCAGCCGGGTCGCGAGGGCGACGTAGCGCCTGG
The DNA here is from genome assembly GCA_963731095.1 of uncultured Gaiellaceae bacterium. GTDB lineage: Bacteria > Actinomycetota > Thermoleophilia > Gaiellales > Gaiellaceae > Gaiella. The sequence goes on along the minus strand of CAVSUK010000033.1, from coordinate 70,698 downwards.
CCACCTTCCGCGACGTCGAGACGCCCGCGGTCGCAGACGAGCAGCAGGCCGGCAACGAGGTCCGGCCGCTGCAGCGCGAGGCGCACCGCCACCTGGCCGCCGAACGAGTGGCCGGCGACGAGCGCCGGGCCGACAGCCCTCGGCCTCGAGCGCCGCCGCGACGGCCGCGGCGAAGCCTTCCACTCCCGTCCCGCGAGGAGGCGCCGGCGAGCCGCCGTGACCGGGGAGGTCGACCGCGATCACGCGGTGCGCCGCGACGAGGCCCGGGAATACCGGCACCCAGTTGGCGGCGGAGCCGCCGAGTCCGTGCAGCGAGCACCACGGGGGAGCCGTCGCCTCCTGCGTAGAGGTGGATGCCCGCGACCTGGCGCGGCTCGAGAACCGTTCGGGCGATTGCGGCCGTCATCCACCAGGAGTATCCTCGATGTCATCATGGTGACTTTCGGGAGGCGGGCCCGTTGACCCCCGCCACTCACGACCGAGTGTCGATCAGCCCCGACCGTGCGCGACTGCGCGGGTGGGGCTTTTTTGATGCCCGAAGGAGGAGACGATGGCCAATCACCTGACGCCTGAGGAGCTCTCGAAGGAGATCGGGATGGATCGCGAGACGATCATCAAGCTCTGCATCGAGGAGGGCGTCCCGATCTACCACGGGAAGATCGACAAGCACCTGTTCCAGGCGCAGCTGCAGGCCATCCACACGCCGGTCGCGCAGCACGCCTGACCGCCATCGGCCGGGTGGTTGCCGGGGTGTCTCCGCTGCTTTTCGGGAGACACCCCGCGTGACCCGACCCAGCCGGCGATCTCACGAAAGCCGACCCGGCCGAACACCCCGCGTGCGCCGACCGGCGAGCGTCTAGCTCGACCGGGTCCGCGGCTTCCTGGCCGGCGCTTTCTTCTTCGCGGCGGCCTTCGGCTTGTCGGGCGCACCGGTCTTGGCGGCCGCGACGCTCGCCTTGAGCGCCTCGAGCAGGTCGACGCCGGCGCGCGCTCGGCGACGGGCTCGGGCTGCACCACCTCCTCGCCGCGAAGCTTCGCCTCGAGGAGCGCGCGGAGGTCGCGCCGGTAGTCGCTGACGTCAGCGTCGGCGGGGTCGAAGGAGCCGGCGAGCCCGTCGATGATCTGGCGGGCGAGCTCGAGCTCCGCCTGCTTCACCTCGGTGGCGCCGACCGCCTCCTCGATCTCGGCCTGCGAGTAGACGTCGTCGGCGAGGTAGAGGGTCTCGAGCACGAGGGCGTCGCCCTTCGCCCGCACCAGGCAGAGCGACTCGCGGCCGGAGCGGACGAAGCGTCCGATCGCGCCCGTGTTCGCTTCGCGCATCGCCTCCAGCAGGAGCCGGTAGGGACGGCGCTGCGCGGCGCCGGACCCGGGCACGAGGAAGTAGGTGCGGTCGAGCCACACGGGGTCGACCTCGTCGACCGGCACGAACCTGGTGATCTCGATCGAGCGGGAGTCGTCGTGGCGCTCGAGCGCCTCGAGCTCGGCCTCCTCGACGACGACGTACTGTCCCTTCGCGACCTCCCAGCCCTTGACGAGCTCGTCGGGCGTGACCTCGCGGTCGTGCGTGGGGCACCAGCGCTTTTGCTTGATCGGGGTCAGGCACTCGCGGTGCAGCAGCCGGAAGGAGACGTCCGACTGGCGGGCGGCGGGCTTGGTCGCCGGGGCGAGCCCGACGGGGATGGTGACGAGCCCGAAGCTGAGGGATCCGTTCCAGGTCGTTCGCACGATTGCCTCGCAGAATCGGGGACCCAACCCATTCTTCCCTCATTTTCGGCTTCCTTCACCGGTAGATTCCGGCTCATGAGCGGAAACCGCACGATTGCACGCCTGTGGCGGGACGCCGTAGCGGCGCAGCGGCCCGGTGCCGCGTACCTGACGCAGCACGGCGACCACTGGCACGAGGTCTCGTGGAGCCGACGCGGCGGAGCGGGTCGAGCGGATCGCGAACGGGCTGCTGGCCCGCGGTGTGCGCAAGGGCGACGCGTTCGGCCTGCTGGCGCGGACGACGCTCGAGTGGTCGCTGTTCGACTTTGCGCTCGGCCTCGTGGGAGCGGTCGGCGCGCCCGTCTACGCGAACAGCTCGGCCGCAGGACGTGGCCTACGTCCTCGGGCACTCGGAGGCGGTAGGCGTGCTCTGCGAGGACGAGGCGCAGCGGGCGAAGGTGGAGGGTGAGCGCGCGGAGCTGCCGCGGCTGCAGCACGTGCTCGAGTTCGGCGACCTGCCAGGGCTCGAGGCGGAGGGTCGCGCTCTTCAGGGAGGAGCATCCCGGCGCGCTCGACGAGGCTGTCGCGGCGATCGACGAGGACGACCTGTTCACGTTCATCTACACGTCGGGCACGACCGGCCCACCGAAGGGCTGCATGATCCGGCACCGCAACTACTACGCGATGGTGTCGCGTGATCGACCACCTGCCGATGTACGTGCGGGACGACGACCTGATGCTGCTCTACCTGCCGCTCGCCCACAACTTCGGGCGGCTGATGCACCTGACGGGCGCGTACGTGGGCTACACGATCGCGTTCCTGCCCGATCCGTTGCAGACTGCCGACGCGCTGCAGCAGGTGCATCCGACGGTGCTGCCGAGCGTTCCGCGCGTGTACGAGAAGATCCACACGGCGATCGTGTCGGCGGTCGACGAGACGACGGGTGCGAAGCGGCGCCTGGCCGACTGGTCGCTGGCGGTCGGCCGCCGGGTCAGCGGGCTGCGAGGAGTCGCGGCAGACCGTGCCGCCGCTCCTGCGCGCACAGCACCGGCTGGCCGACCGGCTCGTGTTCGCGAAGATCCGGAAGCGGCTCGGCGGCCGGCTGCGCACGCCGATCTCGGGTGGCGCCCCGCTGGCGCAGGAGATCGCGGAGTTCTTCGACGGCATCGGCATCCGGATCCTGGAGGGGTACGGGCTGACCGAGTGCACGACGGCGGCGACGACGAACACGCCGGAGCGGTAGCGTTTCGGCAGCGTCGGCCCGGCGCTCCCCGGCTTCGAGCTCCGGCTGGCGGACGACGGCGAGCTGCTGATCCGCAGCGACACCGTGTTCGCCGGCTACTTCAAGGACCCCGAGGCGACCGCCGCGGTGCTCGACCCGGACGGCTGGCTCCACTCGGGCGACATCGCGGAGATCGACGCGGACGGGTTCGTGAAGATCACCGACCGCAAGAAGGACATCCTCGTCACGGCGGGCGGGAAGAACATCGCGCCGCAGAACCTGGAGAACGACCTGAAGGCGTCGCGCTTCGTCTCGCAGGCGCTCGTGGTGGGCGACCGCCGGCCGTATCCGGCGGCGCTGATCACCCTCGACCCCGTCGAGGTCGGCAAGTGGGCTGCCGAGCAGGGGGTCACCGGGACGATGGCGGAGCTCGCCCGCGACGAGAGAGTGCGAGAGCTCGTGCAGGGCATCGTCGACGACGTGAATCGCGAGCGCTCGCGCTTCGAGCAGATCAAGCGGTTCGCGATCCTGCCGCGCGACTTCTCGATGGAGCAGGACGAGGTGACGCCGACCCTGAAGCTGAGGCGCCGCGTCGTGATGGAGAACTTCTCCGACGCCGTCGACGGTCTGTACGCGAGGCCGACGTCGAGCGCTGCGACGCGAGCCGCGACGTGACGGTCAAGGAGCGCCTGGCGTCGCGCGGCTCCGAGGGTCGACGCCGCGCCCGCCGCGCGAGCAGCAGCCGGTGCGCCGGCGGTGGCGCTAGAGCGGCCAGGCGGCGGCGTACGTAGGAGCCGTGATCCGACATGTTCGAGATCTTGACGACGTCGCCGGTGTGCGGCGCGTGGATGAACTGGCCGCCGCCGATGTAGATGCCCACGTGGCCGAGGCCGCTGAAGAAGACGAGGTCTCCCGGCTGGAGGTCGGAGTACGCCACGGGCGTGCCGAGGTTGTAGATGCGAGGCGGCGTGGTGCGGCAGCGAGACGCCGACCTGCGCATAGACGTACGAGACGAGGCCGGAGCAGTCGAAGCCGCCCGGGCCGGCGCCGCCCCAGACGTAGGGGACGCCGAGGTACTGCATGGCGATGCCGACGACGCCTCCGTACTGTGACGGCGGCGCCGGGGTGATGACGTCCTCGGTGGTGGTCGCGTCGGCGTCCGTGGCTGTGGAGGTGGCTGCCGACGGAGCCGCAGTGGCGGCGTCGGAGGCGGCGACGCCGGGCGGCGTTGACGGCTGCCTGCTGGGCGGCGAGCCGCGCTCGAGCCTGGGCGGCGAGGACGGCCTGCCGGCGCGCCTCCTCCGCCTGCAGCTGCCTGATCTCGTCCTGGATCGCCGGCGAGCTTCCGTTCGCGCTCGGCGAGCTGACCCTCGATCCACTGCTTCTGCGAGGCGCGGTCGGCGACGACGCGGGCCTGCGCCGTCCGTGCGGCGCTCAGGCGCTCGCGCCGGTTCTCGACCTCCTTGCGGAAGCGCTCTGACGTCCTTCAGCACCTTGGCGTCCTGGTCGCTGACCCGCTCCACCATGTCGAGGCGGTTGAGCAGGTCGTCGAGGCTCTCTGCGCCGAGGATGATCTCGACCGCACCGGCGGTGTCGCCGTTGACGTAGAGGGAGCGGAGGCGCTCGGCGACGTTCGCCTGAGCGGTGCCGAGGCTCTTGCGGGCGACGGCGAGGTGGCGGGCGTTCGAGCGAAGGTCGGCGTCGATCTCGTCGAGCTGGACGTTCGCGTAGTTGTAGGCCTCGATCGCCTGCTCGAGCTCGGCGTCGGTCTGCGTGGATCTCGGCGAGGATGGCCTGTGCCTGGGCTCGCTTCGAGTCGATGGACGGATTTGCGGTCGCCGAGGAGGCGACGGTCAGAACTGCCGTCACGAGCGCCACGAGGGCGAGGAGAGTGGCCGAAGCCTGTCGCGTTCTCGAACTGTTCATGGCGCTGTTCGATCGTCGTCAGGCCCGCCGGTGGCGGCGTCACCCGTCACGAGATGATGGACCTTACCAGCGGCCCTGGCGGTCTGCAACCGGGAACCGTACTAAATACCTGCAAAACAACGATATTGCCCGTGTTGACGGGACGGATTGTGCTACCGTCCGGCCCCTGTGAGCGCTCGTGTCAGAGGGGTTGCCACGGTGGTGGCGGCGGTCGCAGCCGGCGTCGCCCTGCTCGTTCTCGGGCCGGCCGTGGGGGGCGCCGACACAGTGCCTGCCCTGCGTGCAAAGGCGGCGGCAGCGCGGAGCGCGGAACAGGCGGCGCTGCTGCAGCTGTACGCGGCCGAGTCGTCGCTCGCGCAGGCCCGTGGCGAGGAGGCGCGCCTGGCGGCACGCTCTCGCACCCTTGCGGAGCAGGAGGGGCTGGCGAGGCGTCGCGCGAGGGTCGTGGCCCAATCGCTCGCCGCGTCGCAGTCGCGCGTGGCCCGGATCCTGCGCGACCTGTACGTGGAGGGGGACATCGACCCGATCGCGGTCATCCTGGGCGCCGCGTCGCTGGACGAGCTCGTGACGGGGATCGAGAGCCTGGATCGTGCGGCGGAGCACGAACCGGCTGCTGGCCCGGCAGGCGCGCGGGCGGGCCGCGGCCCTGCAAGGGTTGCGAGCGCGGCTCGCCGACAGGCGCCGCGCGCTGGACGCGGCACGCGCCGACGCGCGTGCGGCGACGGCGAGGCTGGCGCAGGCGACGGCCCGTCGCGCTGCCACGGTGTCGTCGTTGCGACGCGAGGGCGCGGTCACGGCGCAGCGGCTCGCGGCCCTGCAGGCCAGGGCGCAGGCAGCGCAGCGTGCCTCGGCGAAGCTGGTCGCGGCGGCGCCGGCGACGACGACCGCGTCGTCGGACGGGGAAGCAGCGGGGGCGGAACCCACGACGACGGCGACGGCAGCGGCATCGTCCGCCACGACGACGTCGTCGGGTGACCGCACGCTGGTCGTCGACACCGTCGCCTACCACCTGCCGGGCAATACCGCGAGCGGCCTGCCGGTCGGCATGGGCGTGATCGCGGTCGACCCGTCGGTGATTCCGCTCGGCACCCGGGTGTTCGTGCCCGGCTACGGGGCGGCGGTGGCGGCGGACACGGGAACGGCGATCAAGGGGAACATCATCGACCTCTGGATGCCGAGCACCGCTCGAGCACGTGCGTGGGGCCGGCGCACCGTCACGATCACCATCTACGGTTCCTGAGCATGAGGGTCGTGCGGACAGCGTGTGTGGCTGTGCTCGTGGCCGTGGCGGTGGGAGCGGCCGCCCAGGTGGGGACGGCGTCGCCGTCGAGCACGGGCACCGTGCCGCGGCCTGACGAAGGCGCTGAAGTCGCGGTGGCTCTCGCTCGGTCACACGGCCGCGCTGGTCGTCGACCTGAGGACCGGCGAGGTCGTCTTCCAGCACAACGGCTCGAAGCCCGTGGCGCCCGCGTCGAACGAGAAGCTGCCGGTCTCGTGGGCGGCGCTGAAGCGGCTGGGCGCCGCCTACCGGTTCCACACGGAGCTGTACGGAGCCGGCGTGCGCCGCGGTGCCGTCTGGGAGGGAGATCTCGTGTTGAAGGGGTTCGGCGACCCGACGCTGGCGTCGTCGGACCTGGACGGGCTCGCACGCAGGGTTCGCGCTGCGGGGATCCGCTCCGTCACGGGACGTGTGCTCGGGGACGAGTCGTACTTCGACCGGAGGCGCGCGGCGAGCGGCTGGAAGACGTATTTCCTGGGCGGTGAGACGCCGCCGCTGTCGGGGCTCGTGGTCGACCGGGCGCGGGGCTGGCCGGCGCTGTCGCCGCCTCTGCTCGCGGCCCGCTCGCTGCGCGACGCGCTCGTGCGCGCCGGTGTCGCCGTGGCGGGCCGGCCGGGACTGGGGATCGCACCCCCGGATGCGGCGTCGCTCGCGTCGGACGTGTCCGTGCCGCTCGCCGAGATCGTCCGGGTGATGAACCACGAGAGCGACAACTTCTACGCCGAGATGCTGCTGAAGGGAATCGCCGCCGCCGCCGGGAAGCCCGGCAGCTCCTCGCTCGGTGGCAAGCTCGTCGTAGCCACGATGGCAGAGGCGGGGATACCCGTGCAGGGCGTGCAGATCGTGGACGGGTCGGGCCTGTCGCGCCTCGATCGTCTCACTGCGTCCGCGCTGGTCGGCGTGCTGCAGGCCGGGCTGGCCGACCCCTCGATCAGGAGCGCGTTCGTCGGCTCACTGGCGGTGGCGGGGCGCAGCGGCACCCTCGAGCTCGCGCCTGCCCGCTCTGCGCGGGCGCGTGAAGGCCAAGACCGGCACCACGAACCTGGCCTGCACGCTGTCCGGCTACATCGGCCGCGACTTCGCGTTCGCCGTGCTGCAGAACGGCAACCCGGTCTCGTCGTGGGCGGCACGGGAGGCACAGGACCGGTTCGTGACGCTGCTCGCCGGCACGCCCTGACCGGGGTCGCCGCCGCTCACTGTCCGAGCAGCGCGCGCAGGCCGGCTTCGTCGAGGATCGGGACGCCGAGCTTCTCGGCCTTCGCGGCCTTGGAGCCGGGGCTCTCACCCACGATCACGGCGGTCGTCTTCTTCGAGACGGAGTCCGCGACCCTGGCGCCGAGCGCCTCGAGGGCTGCCTTCGCGGCCTCGCGGGTGTAGCCCGCGAGCGTGCCGGTGAGCACGTACTGGCTGCCGGTGAGCGGGCCTTCGACGGGGCGCTCGGCCTCGCCTGCCTCCATCTGCAGCCCGAGCGAGCGGAGGTCGGCGACGAGCGCCCTGTTCTCCTCGTCGGCGAACCATTCGGCGATCAGCTCTGCACGGTCGGGGCCGATCCCCTCGGCCTGCTCGAGCTCCTCCTGGCTGGCTGCCATGAGCGCGTCGACGGTGCCGAAGTGGCGGGCAAGGTTGCGGGCGAGCACCCATCCGACCTTCGGCATGTTGAGCCCGAAGAGGACGCGCGAGAACGGCTGCTGCCGGGAGCGGTCGATCGCCTCGATCGCCCGGGCGGCGGAGATCTCGCCGTAGCCCTCGATCTCGAGGAGCTGCTCGGGGGTGAGCCGGTAGAGGTCGGGCATCGAGCGGAGCAGCCCTTCGTCCCAGAGCTTCCGCACGAACTGCTCGCCGACGCCCTCGATGTCCATGGCGGCGCTGACCCAGTGGATCAGCGTCTCGAGGCCGCGGGAGGGACAGGCGCGGTTGGGGCAGCGGTGCTTGACCTCGCCCTTCGGGCTTCTCGACGGCGGCGCCGCAGAGCGGGCAGTGGGTCGGCATCTTCCAGTCGACCGTGCCGGGCCGGTGCTCGCCGGCAGGCCCGACGACCTGCGGGATGACGTCGCCGGCGCGCTGGACCACGACGAGGTCGCCCTCGCGAATGCCCTTGCGGTTGATGTCCTCCTCGTTGTGCAGCGTGGCGGTGGAGACGGTGACGCCGCCGACCTGGACCGGCTCGAGCTCCGCCCAGGGGTTGAGCGCCCCGGTGCGGCCCACTCTGATGTGGATGTGGCGCAGTGTGGTGACGGCGGTGGAGGGCGCCCACTTGTACGCGCGCGCCCAGCGGGGCCGCTCGTGGAGGGCGCCGAGCCGCTCCTGCTGCTCGAACGAGTCGACCTTGATCACGATCCCGTCGATCTCGTAGTCGAGCTCGCCGCGGCGGCCCTCCCACGCGTCGCAGGCGGCCGCGACGTCCTCGATCGTCTCGAGGCGCTCGGCGTGCGGGCTCGTGCGGAAGCCGTGCTCGCGGAGCCAGGCGAGCATCTCGAAATGCGTGCCGGGGCCGGTGCCGTCGCGCACGCCGGCGCCGTACGCCCAGACGGAGAGCGGCCGTTCGGCCGTGATCGCCGGGTTGAGCTGGCGCAGCGATCCGGCGGCCGCGTTCCGCGGGTTCGGCGCCGGCTTCTTGCCGGCGGCGACCTGTGCCTCGTTGAAGCGGGCGAAGCCGCTGAGCGGGAAGTAGACCTCGCCCCGCACCTCGAACAGCGGCGGCGGCGTCTCGCCGGCCGGCATGCGCATCCGCAGCGGGACAGCCTCGATCGTGCGCAGGTTGGCCGTGACGTCCTCGCCGCGGAAGCCGTCGCCGCGGGTGGCGCCGCGCACGAGGGTGCCGTTCTCGTACACGAGCGAGATGGCGGAGCCGTCGACCTTCGGCTCGATCACGTAGGCGACGGGCTCGTCGGTGCCGAGGCGCTTGCGCACGTCGTCGGCCCATTTCGCGAGCGCCTCGGGAGTCGTCACCTTCTCGAGCGAGCCCATGGGCGCGAGATGCTCGACCTTGCGGAACCCCTCGGCGGGCGGCGCGCCGACCCGCTGGGTGGGCGAGTCGGGGGTGGCGAGCTCGGGATGGGCAGCCTCGAGCGCCCTGCAGCTCGTCGTAGAGCGCGTCGTAGGCGGCGTCGGGGATCTCCGGGTCGTCGAGGACGTGGTAGCGGTAGGAGTGGTGCTCGAGCAGCCGCCGCAGCTCCGCGGCCCGCTCGGCCAGGTCAGAGGAGCGCAAGGAGCTCCTCGGGCGTGTGCACGAGGGCGTCGGGCTGCTCGTGCGAGGAGCCGCTCGTCCGGGTGGATGCCGCCCCAGCCGACGGCGACGGCGAGCATGCCCGCCGCCTTGCCGGCGCGGATGTCGAAGGGGGAGTCGCCGACGTAGGCGGCGTCGTCGCGGCTCGGCCCCGAGACGGGCGAGCGCCTCGAGCAGCGGGTCGGGATCGGGCTTGTGTCGCTCCGTGTCCTCTGCGCCGACGACGACGTCGGTCGTCTCGCGCAGGATCGGGAAGCGGTCGAGGGCGAGATCGACGGTGCGCAGGCGCTTGGCGGTGACGATGCCGAGCCGGTGACCACGCTCGCGCAGCCGGGGCAGCAGCTCGAGCATGCCGTCGAACGCCTCGAGCGTGGCGTGCAGCGGCTCGTTGTGGGCGCGGTAGGTCTCGACGAGCTCGTCGACGCGCTCCGGGTCGAGCTCGCGCATCTGCGCCGACGAGGCCGGGACCGCCGATCGCCGCGCGCACCTTCTCCTCGTCGGGCTCGCGTCCGAGCACCGTGACGGATGCGTGCCGCATGGAGGCCATGATGATCGGCCCCGAGTCGATCAGGGTGCCGTCGAGGTCGAAGAGGACGACGGGTAGCGCATGGGGCGATCGTAGCCGTGCCGTGGCGGTCACGACCCTGCGCGCTCTCGGCCCGGTAGCGGCCCTGTCGCGCGACCTCGCGGTTCGGGATCCGACCTCACGACCGAATCCCGAGCCGCGTCCAGCCGATCGCGGGTCAGACTGGCAGGCGCCCAGCGTCAGACTGCCGCCAGGTGCGGCCGCGACGGCTGCGCGTGTCACGCGCTCGGCGTCGGCAGGCGCGGTCGCCCCTCGGAGCAGCGCCGCCAGCGCGAGGCGCTCCGGAGTCGACTCGAGCATCGTCCCGACGAGCGTGCGCACCATGTGCCGGAGGAAGGAGTCGGCCGTGATCGTGAAGTGGAGGTGGTCGCCGTCGCGCTCCCAGGCCGCAGCGCGGATCTTCCGCACGAAGACGTCGTGCTCGGTCACGGCCGGGGTGAACGCGGTGAAGTCGTGCTCGTCCGGCGAGGAGGGCGGCGCAGCCGGCGAGTGCCGTCTCGTCGACCGGCCGGGGCCACCAGAGCGCCCGCCGAGCCTCGAGCGGCGAGCGCGCCGACCGGTTGAGCACGACGTAGCGATAGGAGCGCGCGGTGGCCGAGAAGCGCGCGTGGAAGCCGGGAGGCGCGCTCTCGGCGGCGAGGACGGCGACGTCTGCGGGCAGCGCGGTGTTGAGCGCCTCCGCGGCGCGCGTCGCCGGAGGGCCTCCCTCGACGTCGAGCGAGGCGACCTGGCCGGTGGCATGGACGCCGGTGTCGGTGCGGCCGGCGACGGCGAGGCCCTGCCAGCGGGGGTACAGGGCGTCGAGCGCCTCGCGCAGGCAGCCCTCCACCGTTCGCTGGCCCGGCTGGCGCGCCCAGCCGCGGAAGCCTGTCCCGTCGTACTCGAGCGTGAGCTTCAGCGTGGTCATCCGGGCGCATCCGTGCGCTCGACGTCGAGCACGAGCCCGTTGACGGCGCGGACGACGACCTCCCGTCCCGGCTCTATCGGCACGAGGCTGTCCGCCTGCCAGAGCTCCCCGTCGACGCGCACCTTTCCCTGCGGGGCAAGGGCCGTGACGACCACGGCGTGCCGGCCGACGAGCGTGTCCACCCCGACGGCGCTCCGCCGCCGCGTCGACCACCGCATGAAGACCAGCGTCTCGAGCACGTCGATGGCAGCTGCCACGATCACGGCCACCCATCCCCACGGCGAGGGGAGGACGAAGAGCGCGAGCATGATGGCGACGATCGTCAGCACGGATCAAAGCGTAGAACGACGAAGGACGCCCGGCGGGGCGTCCCTCGTGACCTTCATGCGCGCGTGGTTCTACGCGACGCGGTTCCAGGCGGCGTGGCTCTAGGCAGCCTTGCCGGCCGGCTCGTAGTCGACGAGCTCGAGCAGCACCATCGGCGCTGCGTCGCCCTGGCGCGGGCCGAGCTTGACGATACGCGTGTAGCCGCCCTGTCGCTCCGCGAAGCGCGGCGCGACGTCCGAGAACAACCGGTACACGACGTCGTTGGAGCGGAGCGTCGCAAGCGCCTGGCGCCGTGCGTGCAGGTCTCCGCGCTTGCCGAGCGTGATCAGCTTCTCCGCGAGCGGCTTCACCGCCTTGGCCTTCGCCTCCGTCGTCTCGATGCGGCCGTGCTGGATCAGCGCGCCGGCGAGGTTGGAGTAGAGAGCCTTGCGGTGCGCGGAGTCGCGGCCGAGCTTCTTGCCTGAGCGTGCGTGGCGCATGACTAGACGAGCTCCTCGCCCTTCAACGTGAGGCCGTGGGCGGCAAGCGTCTCGCGGACCTCCTCGACGGACTTGCGGCCGAAGTTCGGGATCGCGGCGAGCTCGGCCTCGGACTTCGAGGTCAGGTCGCCGATGGTCTCGATGCCGACACGCTTGAGGCAGTTGTACGAGCGGACGCCGAGCTCGAGCTCCTCGATGGGGAAGTTCTCCATCCCGTGCGAGGTGGTCGCCTCGGCGGCGGCCTCGATGGCTGCCTCGCCGAAGCCCTCGATGCGGTCGAGGTCGGTGAAGATGGCGAGCTGCCGGATGAGGATCTCGGCTGCCTCGGCGATCGCGTCGCGCGGCTCGACCGAGCCGTCCGTCGTCACGTCGAGCACGAGCTTGTCGTAGTCGGTGCGCTGGCCGACACGGGCGGCCTCCACCTCGTAGGCGACGCGCCGCACGGGCGAGAAGATCGAGTCGATCGGGATCACGCCGATCGACATCTCCGGCCCGCGGTTCATCTCGGCCGGGACGTAGCCGCGGCCACGGCCGATCGTGAGCGTCATCTCGAGCTTGCCCTTGTCGGCGAGGTGCGCGATCTCGAGCTCGGGGTTGAGGATCTCCAGGTCGGCGGGAGCCTCGATGTCCGCGGCCGTGATCACGCCGGGGCCCTTCTTGGAGATGTGAACCTCGATCTCGGGCGACTCGCCGTGGAGCCGGCAGATGAGGCTCTTCAGGTTGAGGATCAGGTCGGTGACGTCCTCACGGACGCCCGGCAGCGTCGTGAACTCGTGCGCGATCCCCTCGATCTTCACGGCGGTCACTGCCGCGCCCTCGAGCGACGAGAGCAGCACGCGACGCAGCGAGTTGCCGAAGGTGTAGCCGAAGCCACGGTCGAGCGGCTCGATCGCGAACACGCCGCGATGGTCGTCGCCCTCCTCGCTGACGATGCGCGGGATCTGGAAGTCCATCAGGCTGGTGCGGGTGGCCAAGGCGGTCCTTTCGTTCTTCAAATTCGGCAGAGCGGGAAAAGCGGGCGGGGCATGCCTCGCCCTACTTGGAGTAGAGCTCGACGATCAGCGATTCCTGCACGGGGGTGTCGATCTCCGTGCGCTCGGGCCAGCGGAGCACGGTGCCGGTGAGGCCCTCGTGGTCGGCCTGCAGCCACGGCGCCACGGACGCGGTCAGGTCGGTTGCGTCGCGCACGAGCGAGGCGGCGGCGCTGCCCTGCTTGAGCATCACCACGTCGTTCGGGCGGACGCCGAAGCTCGGGATGTTGACGCGCCGGCCGTTGACGAGGAAGTGGCCGTGACGCACGAGCTGGCGCGCCTGGGCGCGCGAGCCCGGCGAAGCCGAGCCGGTACACGACGTTGTCGAGCCGGGTCTCGAGCATGCGCAGCAGCGTCTCGCCCGGCGAGCCGGCGCCGCGGGACGCCTTCTCGTAGTAGTTGCGGAACTGCTTCTCGAGCAGGCCGTAGTAGCGGCGCGCCTTCTGCTTCTCGCGCAACTGCAGCAGGTACTCGCTCTGCTTGATGCGGCCGCGGCCGTGCTCGCCCGGCGGGTACGAGCGGCGCTCGATGGCGCACTTCTCCGTCAGGCAGCGCTCGCCCTTGAGGAACAGCTTGATGCCCTCGCGGCGGCAGATGCGGCACTTCGGTCCGAGATCCCTGGCCATTAGTGGCTCTCCTGGTGACGGTTTCGCGTCTCTGGCGTGTCAGACGCAAGCAGTGCTAGGACGCAGGGAGCGCCCATGCTGTTTGCATGGGCGCGACCGAGGACGACGCAATGCGCCGCGGATGGCGCGCCAGAGGCGCACTAACTGTTGCCAGGAGGGCCACTAAACGCGCCTCCGCTTCTTCTGGCGAACGCCGTTGTGGGCCTGCGGCGACACGTCCTTGACCCCGAGGATCTCGAGGCCGGCCGCCTGCAGGGAGCGGATCGCCGTCTCGCGGCCGGAGCCCGGCCCCTTGACGAACACCTCGACCTTCTGCAGGCCGTGCTCCATCCCCTTGCGGGCGCAGTTGTCGGCGGTCACCTGCGCGGCGAACGGTGTCGACTTGCGGGAGCCCTTGAACCCGGCCGAGCCGGCGGACTCCCATGCGATCACGTTGCCCTCGCGGTCGGTGAGGGACACGATCGTGTTGTTGAACGACGTCTTGATGTGCGCCTGGCCGATCGCGATGTTCTTCTTCACGCGGCGGCGCGTGCGGCCGCGGGCGGCTGCTGCTTTACGAGGAGGTGCCATGTCCTACTTCCCCTTCTTCCCGCGTCCGACGGTCTTCTTCGGGCCCTTGCGGGTGCGCGCGTTCGTCTTCGTCCGCTGCCCGCGGGCGGGAAGGCCGCGCCGATGGCGCAGGCCCCGGTAGCAGCCGATCTCGGACAGGCGCTTGATCGCCTGCGAGCGCTCGCGGCGCAGGTCTCCCTCGACCTCGACGTTCGCGTCGATGTAGGTGCGGAGCTTCGTGACCTCGTCGTCGGTGAGGTCCTTGACCTTCTCGTTCGGGTCGAGCTCGAGCTCCTTGCAGATCTTCTGGGCGGTCGAGAGGCCGATCCCGTAGATGTACGTGAGGCCGATCTCGAGCCGCTTCTGGTTCGGGAGGTTGACGCCGGCGATACGTGCCATGGGTGTGCTAGCCCTGCCTTTGCTTGTGCCGGGGATTGGTGCAGATGACCATGGTGCGCCCGTGCCGCTTGATGACGCGGCAGCGCTCACACATGGGCTTGACGGACGGACGTACTTTCATCGGTGAGTTCCTCGGGTGGCGTGTCGGGGCTTAGCGAAGTCGGAACGTGATGCGGCCGCGGGTGAGGTCGTAGGGGGAGAGCTCGACCTTGACCCGGTCGCCGGGGAGGATGCGGATGTAGTGCTTGCGCATCTTCCCGGAGATCGTGGCGAGCACGCTGTGTCCGCCATCGAGCTCCACCCGGAACATCGTGCTGGGGAGTGCCTCGACGACCTCGCCTTCGACCTCGATCTTCTCTTCCTTGACTGCCACCCTTCCCTCGCGTGAAGACCACGCCTTGTCGGTCGCGAACGTTCGTGTACGGATCCCATGGCGCTGCACGCGGGCGCGCCGCAGGGCCGCTTACTGTAGCAAACTCGCCCTCTCCGTGGCGATCCCGACGCGGGGCGTGAGGATGCGAGGCCCCTCCGCCGTGATCGCGACCGTGTGCTCGAAGTGGGCCGCCAGCGAGCCGTCCTCGGTGGAGATCGACCAGGCGTCGGCGTGCAGGTAGACGTCGGGGCCGCCCATCGTGATCATCGGCTCGATCGCGATCGTCATTCCCTCCGACAGCCTGGGGCCGCGCCCGGGCTGGCCGAAGTTCGGCACGTGCGGATCCTCGTGGTAGTAGCGGCCCACCCCGTGGCCGACGAGGCTGCGCACGACCGAGAAACCCGCCCCTTCGACGACCTCCTGGACGGCGTGCGAGATGTCCCCGATGCGGTTCCCGGGCCGGGCCTCGCGGATGCCGGCGCCGAGCGCGTCCTGGCAGACGTCGAGCAGCCGCTGGGCCTCGGGATCGATCTCCCCCACCCCGAAGGTGTACGCGCTGTCGGCGATCGCGTCGCCGACGGCGGCGCCGACGTCGATCGTGATCAGGTCTCCGGTGCAGACGACGTAGCTGCCGGGGATGCCGTGGACGACCATGTCGTTCGGCGAGATGCAGATCGCCGCCGGATAGCCCTTGTACCCCTGCGACGCGGAGGTGCCGCCGTGCTCGGTGATGAACTCGTCGGCGATGCGGTCGAGCTCACCCGTCGTGATGCCGGGCTCGATGCGCTCCCCCACGTGGGCGATCGTGGCGGCGACGAGGTCGCCAGCCCGCGCGATGCGCTCGATCTCGGCCGGTCCCTTCCGGATGATCATGTGCTCGAGGGCCCCGAGTGCGTCGTCGATCTCGGCGAACACCTCGTCGACGGAGCGCTCGGCGGCGAGCGTGGTGAGGATGCCCTGGCCCGCGTAGTGGCCGACGACGGGCTCCGTCTGCTCGTGGTAGATGGCGAGCCGGCGGGCGATCACCTCGGGGGTGTCGTCGGGGCGGCCCTCTTCGCGCGCGCGGCCGAGCATGCGCTCGGTCGCGACGGCGTCGTCGAGGTCGAAGAAGAGGACGGCGTCGAGCGGGCGCCCGATCTCCGCGAGCATCGTGTCGAGCGCCGCCGCCTGGGCGAGATTGCGCGGGAACCCGTCCAGCACGAACCCGGCGGCGGCATCGTCCCGCGAGAGTCGCTCGCGGATCAACTCGATCGTGAGCTCGTCGGGGACGAGGTCGCCGGCGGCGAGGATCGGCTGCACACGGCGGCCGAGCTCCGTGCCGTCCGCGATCGCGGCACGGAACATGTCGCCGGTCGAGACGTGCGGGACGCCGTACGCGACCGAGATCCGCGTCGCCTGGGTTCCCTTGCCGGAGCCCTGCGGGCCGAGGACGAGCGCGTTTATTTGAGGAAGCCTTCGTAGTTCCGCATCATCATCTGGCTCTCCATCTGGCGCATCGTGTCGAGTGCGACGCCGACGGCGATCAGCACCGAGGTACCGCCGAGGGCGCGGGCGTTCGCCTGGGAGAAGCCGCCGTACTTGATGAAGATGCTGGGTGCCACCGCCACGGCAGCGAGGAAGAGCGAGCCCGGCAGCGTGAGCCGTGTCAGCACGCGATCGAGGTACTGCGCGGTCGGCGGGCCGGGCCTGATTCCCGGGATGTAACCGCCGTACTTGCGCAGGTTGTCTGCCTGCTCGACGGGGTTGAACTGCACCGCCGTGTAGAAGTAGGTGAAGACGATGATCAGGCCCGCCTCGACCAGCAGGTAGGTCAGATTGCCGGGCTGGAAATGCTGGTTGACGAAGTCCTGCGTGGCCGGGAAGTACTGCGCGACCGTCGCCGGGAAGGCGAGGAGCGCGGCGGCGAAGATGACGGGAATGACGCCGGCCATGTTCACGCGCAGGGGCAGGTACGTGGAGCCACCCGAGGTGGAGCGCCGGCCGATCTGCCGCTTCGCGTACTGGATCGGGATCCGGCGCTGGCCTTCCTGTACGAACACGACGGATGCGACGATGCCGAGGGCGATCAGCGGGAAGAAGATCCGCTCCATCGGGCCGCCGTTCCACCAGGCGCTGATCCCGAGCGGCAGGCTCGTGAGGATCGAGGCGAAGATGAGGATGGAGATGCCGTTGCCGATGCCGCGCTTGGTGATCTGCTCGCCGAGCCACATCAGCAGGATGGTCCCGGAGGTGAGCGACACCACGATCAGGGTCATCCGGCCGGCGTTTGCCTCCAGAGCGCCCTGCCGCTCGAACAGCACGGCGTAACCGACCGCCTGCGCCGCTGCGAGCACAACGGTCAGGTACCGGGTGTACTGGTTGATCTTGGCGTAGCCGGCCTCGCCCTCCTTCTGCAGCTCGGAGAGCCGCGGGATCACCACGGTCATCAGCTGGATGATGATCGACGCCGTGACGTACGGCATGATCCCGAGCGCGAACAGCGAGAACTGCGACAGCGCGCCGCCCGAGAACAGGTTGAGGAGGTTGAAGATGCCGCCCTGGCTCGACAGGTAGTTGGAGATCGCCTCGGAGTCCACGCCCGGAGCGGGGATCCACGAGCCGAGCCGGTAGATGGCCAGCACGAAGGCGGTGAAGAGGACGCGCTTCCGGAGCTCCGGGACGCGCCACGCGTTGCTCAGCCAGCTGAACACGTGTTACTCGGCGGCCTCGTCGGCGACGTCACCGGCGTTCTCCGGCTCGTCGGCGGCTCGTCGGCGGGCTCGTCGGCGGGCTCGTCGTCCTGGACGACGGGCCGAGGACGCGTCTTCGGCTTCTTCTCGACCGGCTCGCCGCGAAGCCAGCTGACGCTGCCGCCCGCGGCCTCGATCTTCTCGCGGGCGGACTTGGAGAACCCGTGCGCGGTGACCGAGAGCTTCTTCGTCAGGTCGCCCGAGCCGAGGATCTTGACGTCCGTCTTGGTGTTCTTGATCAGCCCGGCGGTGACGAGCGCCTCGGGGGTCACCTCGGCTCCCGCGTCGAAGCGGGCCTCGAGGTCGCGTAGGTTCACCGGCACCGTCGAGGTGCGGAAGGGCCCAACCGGCATCGCGTCGGCAGACGTGTTGCCGCGCAGCTTGGGCAGCCGCATGTCGATCGGCATCTGCCCGCCCTCGAAGCCGGCCGGCATCATGTGCGACCCGGCGCGGGACTTCTGCCCCTTGATGCCGCGGCCCGAGTAGCGGCCCTTGCCGGAGCCGAGCCCGCGGCCGATCCGCTTGCGCTCCTTGCGCGGCTGAGCCGGCTGGAGGCTGTGCAGGTTGAGCTCCTCACCCATCTCTACGCGTCCTTCCCTTCGATCTTGACGAGGTGGGCGACGTGGCGAAGCTGGCCCGCGAGCTCGGGCGATTCGGTGTGCTCGACCGAACGGCCGATCTTCCCGAGGCCGAGCGCGCGGATCGTGCCCTCGTGGGCCTTGGTCTGGCCGATCGTGCTCCGGATCTGGGTGATCCTGACGGTGCTCACGCGCCTGCCTCCACCACCGGCTCGGCCGCGTCGGCCGCGGCAGCGGGCTCTGCGGCGGCGGGCTCCGCAGCAGCTGCAGCGGCGGCCTCCACAGCGGCACGGTCGTAGTTGCGCGGCAGCGGCAGGACCTGCTTGATCGTGAGGCCGCGCTGGCGTGCGATGTCCTCCGGACGGCGCAGCCTGCTGAGGCCGTTCACCGTCGCCTTGGCCATGTTGATCGGGTTCGTGGTGCCGAGGCTCTTCGCGAGCACGTCGCGGATGCCCGCGAGCTCGAGCACGGCGCGCACGCCGCCGCCCGCGATCACGCCGGTGCCCTCGCTCGCCGGACGCAGGAACACCCGCGCCGCGTCGAACTCGCCCAGGATCTCGTGGGTGATGGTCGTCCCGTGCTTGGGCACGGAGAAGATGTTCTTCTTGGCGTCGTCGACCGCCTTGGAGATCGCGAGCGGCACCTCACGTGCCTTCCCGTACCCGACCCCGACACGGTCGACCTCGTCGCCGATCACGACGAGCGCCGTGAACGAGAAGCGCCGGCCGCCCTTGACGACCTTGGCGACGCGGTTGATCTCGATCACGCGCTCCTTCAGCTCGCGCGTCTCAGCCACTTCGAACGTGCTCAAAACTCCAGTCCTCCCTCGCGGGCGCCATCTGCAAGCGCCTTCACGCGTCCGTGGTAGAGGTAGCCGCCGCGGTCGAATACGCAACCGCTGACGCCTGCCTGCTTCGCGGCCACGGCGAGCTGCTTGCCCACCTCGGCAGCCTGTTCCGTCTTGTTGCCGGAGAACGACTTCAGCTGCAGCCAGCTGGCGGCGGCGAGCGTGACGCGGTTCTCGTCGTCGATCAGCTGCGCGAAGATGCCGCGGTTCGAGCGGAACACTGCCAGGCGGGGCCGCTCCGGCGTGCCCGCAACCTTGCCGCGGATCCTGCGATGGCGGCGCTCCCGCGCCTCGCGCGTCGTCAGCTTGCTCATGCGCGCTTACCCACCTTTCTGCGCACCTGCTCGTCCCGGTAGCGGATCCCCTTGCCCTTGTAGGGCTCGGGCGGGCGCACCTTGCGGATCTCGGCGGCAGTCTGGCCGACCCGCTGCTTGTCGGTTCCCTTCACGATGATCTGCGTCGGCGCCGGAACCTCGAAGGTGACGCCTGTGCGGGGCTGGATCGTGACCGAGTGCGAGTAGCCGACGGCGAGCTCGAGGTCGCTGCCCTTGAGCTGTGCCCGGTACCCGACCCCCTGGATCTCGAGGTGCTTCTCGAAGCCCTTGGTCACGCCCTCGACCATGTTCGCGATCAGGGTGCGCGTCAACCCGTGCAGCGCCCTGTCCTCGCCGCGGTCGGTGGGGCGCGACACGGTCACCACCCCTTCCTCCTGGGCGATCTCCATGCGCGCGGGGACCTGCTGCTCGAGCGACCCGAGCGGCCCGTCCACCTTGACGTTGCCGCCGGGCGACACCTCCACGGTGACGCCGGCCGGCACCTCGATCGGCTTTCGTCCGATGCGGCTCACGGCGCTACCAGACGAAGGCGATCACTTCGCCGCCGACGCCGCGCTCTGCGGCCTGGCGGCCGGTGATCACACCGGTCGAGGTGGACAGGATGGCGGTGCCCAGCCCGCCGAGAACGCGCGGAAGGCGATCCTTGCGCGCGTAGACGCGCCGGCCGGGCTTGGAGACACGCTTCAGGTCGGTGATCACCCGCTCGCGGTTGCGGCCGAACTTGAGCTCGACGACGAGCGTCGAGTAGGGCGTGCCCTCGACGACGCGGAAGTCCTTGATGTAGCCCTCGTCCTTGAGCAGCCGGGCGATCTGCTCCTTCATGCCGGACGTCGGCATCTGGGCAGTGTCGTGCATCGCCTTGTTGGCGTTGCGGATGCGGGTGAGCATGTCGGCGATCGGATCGGTCAGCATCTCGTCTCTCCTACCACGAGCTCATCTTCCCGCCGGAGGCGGGAGAACAGGCATCGAGAAGAGCTCCTGGTGATAGCGTTTTTCATCACCATGAGCTCTTCGTCATGCCCGGGATCGCGCCCTGGTGGGCGAGCTCGCGCAGGCAGATCCGGCAGAGCTTGAACTTCTTGTAGACGGACCGCGGGCGACCGCACCGGTTGCACCGCGTGTACGCCTGCGTCTTGTACTTCGGCGTCCGCTTCTGCTTGACGCGGAGCGAGGTCTTGGCCATGCCCTATGAGTCCCTTCTCTCGGTGGCGAAGGGCATGCCCAGCGCGCGCAGGAGGGCGCGCGCCTGGTCGTCCGTCTCCGCCGACGTGGTGATCGCGATGTCGAGCCCTCGGATCGACTGAACGCTGTCGTAGTCGATCTCCGGGAAGATGATCTGCTCCCTGATGCCGAGCGAGTAGTTGCCGCGCCCGTCGAAGGAGTCGGGGTTGAGCCCGCGGAAGTCGCGGATGCGCGGGAGCGCGACCGAGACGAGCCTGTCCAGGAACTCGTACATCCGTGTGCCCCGCAGCGTGACGCGCGTGCCCACGGCCATCCCCTCGCGCAGCTTGAAGCTGGCGATCGACTTGCGGGCGCGCCGCACCTGGGCGCGCTGGCCGGCGATCGTCGACAGCTCCTCGATGGCGGCGTCGAGCGCCTTCGCATCGGTCTTCGCGTCGCCGACGCCCATGTTGAGCGTGATCTTCGTCACCTTCGGGACCCGCATGATCGAGTCGAGCTCGAGCTCGTCCTTGAGGGCCACTTTGATCTCGTCCTCGTAGCGCTGCTTGAGGCGCGGCACGTAGGTCTCCGTCGTCGCAGCCATCAGTCGATCTCCTGCCCGCAGTTGTCGCGCTTGCACACGCGCACGCGCACGGTCTCGCCCTTGATCTCCTTCGTCTGGACGCCGACCCGGGTCGGCTGCCTGCAGACGGGGCAGACGAGCATGACGTTGCTGATGTCGAGCGGCGAGGGCTTCTCGACGATGCCGCCCGGAGCGATCTGCGTGCCGCCCATGCGGGAGGAGTCGCGGATCGGCTTCGGCTTCGTGTGCCGCTTGACCAGGTTCAGGTTCTCGACGATCACGCGACCCTGGCTCGGGCGCGCCTCGATGACGCGGCCCTGCTTGCCGCGATCCTTCCCTGCGAGGACCTGGACGAGATCCCCCTTCTTGACTCTCATCGTGGCTGCCATTCCTAGAGCACCATTCCTTAGAGAACCTCGGGCGCGAGGCTGACGATCTTCATGAAGTTCTTCTCGCGCAGCTCGCGGGCGACAGGCCCGAAGATGCGCGTGCCGCGCGGGTTGTTCTGGTTGTCGATGATGACGGCGGCGTTCTCGTCGAACCCGATCAGCGTGCCGTCGTCGCGGCCGTAGGGCTTCTTCGTCCGGACGACCACGGCCTTCACCACGTCGCCCTTCTTGACCGTGCCCTGCGGCGTCGCGGTCTTCACGGTAGCAACGATGATGTCGCCGACGCGCGCGTAGCGCCGGTGCGAGCCTCCCATCACGCGGATGCAGAGGAGCTCGCGGGCGCCCGTGTTGTCCGCCACCCGGAGACGGGATTCCTGCTGGATCACCGATCCTCACCGCCCGTGCAGATCGTGTGCGATGGCCGCGAAACGCAGGCCAGGCTAGGACGCAGGGCTCGGTCATGCAGGGTCACTTGGCTACCTCGACGATCTCCGCGAGCCGCCAGCGCTTCGTCTTCGAGAGCGGCCGCGTCTCGACGATGCGGACGACGTCACCGACCTTGGCGGTGTTGCCCTCGTCGTGGGCGTGGAACTTCGTGCTGCGCCGCACGACCTTCTTGTACTTGGGATGCGACTTGATCACGTCGACCTTGACGACGATCGTCTTGTCCATCGCGCTCGACACGACGGTGCCCTGGCGCTCGGTGGTACGGCCGCGGTCGTGCTCGGGCTTGGGCAGCCGGACGATCGGCTTGCGCTCGGCAGGCTTCTCGCGCTCGACGCGCGTCTTCGCCGGCCGCTGCGACCGCGGCAGCCGCTTCTTCTTCGGCTTGGGACCGGACTGGGGCGCCGGAGCAGCAGGCGCGGGCTCGGCTGCAGCGGGCTCGGAAGCGCCCTCGACGGCTGCTTCCTCGACGGCCTCCTCCAGCTCGGCGGCAGCCGCGACGTCCTCGACCACGGCTTCGGCGGCAGCCTCCTCGACCGCCTCCTCGACCTCGACCGCGGCCACGACCTCGACCGCCACGTCCTCGGCCACTGCCTCTTCGACGACGGCCTCGATCTCGACGGCCTCCTCGGGCGTGATCGCGCCTTCGGCGACGGCCTCCTCGACTGCCTCCTCGACCTCGGCCGCGGCTGCGGCCTCGGCCACGACATCCTCGGCCACCGCCTCTTCGACGACGGCCTCGGCTTGGGCGGCGGCTGCGGCCTCCTCGACCACGGCCTCTGCGGCAGCCTCCTCGATCGCCTCGTCTGCCTCGGCAACGGCGTCCGTGACGCCCGGCGTCTCGTCGACCGGGTCGTTCTCTGTCATCTCGTCGTTCTCTTTCGCCATCTCAGCTCTTCCCCAGTCGTTCCCGCTCGGTCTTCACGGTCAGGATGCGGGCGATCTCGCGCTTGGCCGTGCGCAGCCGCGCGCTGTTCTCGAGGCCGCCGGTTGCCGACTGGAAGCGGAGGTGGAACAGCTCCTTCCGCGTCTCCGCCATCTTCTCGGCCAGCTCCTCGTCGGTCATGTCACGCAGTTGCCTAGCTCTCAAAGAGATCAGCCTCCCGCTTCACGAACTTCGTCTGCACCGGCAGCTTCTGCCCCGCGAGGCGAAGCGCCTCCTTGGCGAGCGGCTCGGGTACGCCGGCGAGCTCGAACAGCACGCGTCCGGGCTTCACCACCGCGACCCAGCCCTCCGGCGAGCCCTTGCCGGAGCCCATGCGGGTCTCGGCCGGCTTCTTCGTGAACGGCTTGTCCGGGAAGATGTTGATCCACACCTTGCCGCCGCGGCGGATCTTCCGGGTCATCGCGATACGGGCCGCCTCGATCTGGCGGTTGGTGATCCAGCCGCTCTCGATCGCCTTGATCCCGTACTCCCCGAACTGCACGGTCGTCTGGCCGGACGCGTAACCGTCGCGCCGTCCCCGGAACTGCTTGCGGTGCTTCGTCCTGCGGGGCAGCAGCATCAGCTCTCACCGCCCTCGGGCGTGGTCTCGGGCGCCGGAGCGTCCGTCGACTCGGGTGCCTTCGGCTCTGCCTGGTCTTGCGGCTTGGGCGTGCTCTGGGGCGGCCGCCCGCCGCCCTGCCCCTCGGGGCGCGGCCCGCGGCCGCGACCGCCGCCCGGGCGCCCGCCCGGCCTGCCGCCGCCACCGCCCTGTCCGCCGCCCGGGCCGCGGCGGCGCTTCTGCACCAGGCCGAGGCCCTCGCGATCCTGCCCGCGGCCGCGGCCGCTCTCGCGGGACGCGCCCAGGCCCTCGGCCGCGCCGCCGCGTCGGCGGCGTGCCTGGTCCTGGTCGCCGAGCCGCGTGTCGCGCGCTCCGGCAGCGCCCTCGTAGCCCTCGGGCATGATCTCGCCCTTGTTGACCCAGACCTTGACGCCGATGCGGCCGTAGGTCGTCTTCGCCTCGGCGAAGCCGTAGTCGATGTCGGCACGGATCGTGTGCAGCGGCACGCGGCCCTCGGTGTAGCGCTCGGAGCGGCTCATCTCGCCGCCGCCCAGGCGTCCGCCGCACTGGATCTTGATGCCCTGCGCACCCGACCGCATCGCGGAGGCGAGCGACCGCTTCATCGCCCGCCGGAAGCTGACGCGGTTCTGCAGCTGCTCGGCGATCGACTGGGCCACGAGCTGCGCGTCCAGCTCGGGGCGCTTGATCTCGTTGATGTTGATGTGGACGCTCTTGCCGGTGATGGCGTGGAGCTCCTTGCGCAGAGCGTCGACCTCGACGCCGGACTTGCCGATCACGATGCCGGGGCGCGCCGTGTAGATGTCGACCGTGATCCGCTGCTTGTCCTTGCGGATCAGGATGTCGGACAGGCCGGCATGCGAGAGCTTGCCGTTGATGTGCTCGCGGATGCGGACGTCCTCGAGGATGTAGTCGGCGAACTCCTTCTTGCCGGTGTACCAGTTCGACTTCCAGTCGTGGATGACACCGACGCGAAGGCCGCCGGGATGAACTTTCTGACCCATCAGGCAGCGACCTCTTTCTTCTTCGCCGGCGCCTTGCGCTTCGGCTTTTCGGCGGCGGGAGCCTCGGGGGCCGGGGCGGCCTTGGCGGCGGCCTTGGCGGCCTTCCGCTTGGGGCCTTCGGCGGCCTTCGGGCTCTCACCCACGATGACGGTGATGTGGCAGGTGCGCTTGCGAATCCGGTTGACACGCCCACGTGCGCGGGCGCGCCAGCGCTTCAGGGTCGGGCCCTCGTCGGCGTAGGCGGCGACGACGACGAGCTCGTCTCCGTCGAGCGCGTGGGTCGACTCGGCGTTCGCGACGGCGGAGCCGAGCACCTTGCCGATGTCCTCGGCGGCGGCACGCGTGGTGAACGCGAGGATCGTGCGGGCCTCGGGCACGCTGCGGCCGCGGATGTGCTCGAGCACGACCCGGGCCTTGCGGGCCGAGACGCGCACGTACTTCGCCTCCGCGCGCGACTGGATCAGAGCGGTCTCGGCCATCAGCGCTTCTTCACCTGGGTCTTGTTGTCACCGGCGTGCCCGCGGAACGTGCGGGTGGGCGCGAACTCGCCGAGCTTGTGCCCGACCATCTGCTCGCTGACGAACACCGGCACGTGCTTGCGCCCGTCGTGCACGGCGATCGTGTGGCCGACCATCTCCGGGAAGACCGTCGACGTGCGCGACCAGGTGCGGATCATCCGCTTCTCGTTGACGGCGTTCATCGCCTCGATGCGGCTCATCAGCCGTTCCTCGACGAAAGGCCCCTTCTTGGACGACCTCGACATTTAGCGCCTCTCCTTGCCGCGACGGCGGCCGCGGACGATCAACTTGTCGGATTCCTTGTGCTTGCGGCGGGTGCGCTTGCCGAGCGTCGGCACGCCCCACGGGGTGACCGGATGCCGGCCGCCCTTCGACTTGCCCTCGCCGCCGCCGTGCGGATGGTCGACCGGGTTCATCGCGGAGCCGCGCACGGCAGGGCGCTTGCCGAGCCAGCGGCTGCGGCCGGCCTTGCCGGACTGCTCGTTCGCGTGGTCGGAGTTGCCGACCTGCCCGACGGTGGCCCGGCAGGTGAGCAGCACGCGGCGCATCTCGCCGGAGGGCAGGCGCAGCACGCCGTAGCCCTGGTCCTTGGCGACGAGCTGGATGCCCGAGCCGGCCGAGCGGGCCATCTTGGCGCCCTGGCCCGGCTTCAGCTCGACGTTGTGGACGAGCGTTCCGGTCGGGATGTTCTCGAGCGGCAGCGCGTTCCCCGCCTTGATGTCGGCGGCGGGGCCGGACTCGACGGTCGCCCCGACCTTCAGCCCCTGCGGGGCGATGATGTAGGCCTTCGCACCGTCGGCGTAGTGCAGCAGCGCGATGCGCGCGGAGCGGTTGGGGTCGTACTCGATCGCGGCGACCTTCGCCGGCACTCCGTCCTTGACGCGCTTGAAGTCGATCACGCGGTAGCGCCGCTTGTGCCCGCCGCCCTGGTGGCGCGTGGTGATGCGGCCGTTGTTGTTCCGGCCGCCGGTCTTCTTCAGCGGCTCGGTGAGAGACTTCTCCGGCGCGCCCTTCGTGATCTCCTCGAAGGACGAGACCGCCATGAAGCGGCGACCGGCGCTCGTCGGCTTGAACTTGCGGACGGCCATGGCCTAGACCTGGGCCCCTTCGAAGATCTCGATCGTCTGGCCCTCGTGCAGCTGCACGACGGCCTTCTTCCAGCCGGGGCGGACGCCCGCGAAGGCACCCCGCCGCTTCGGCTTCGCCTGCACCTTGACGATGTTGACGTGCCGCACCTTGACGCCGAACAGCTGCTCGACGGCCTGGCGCACCTGCGTCTTGTGGGCGTCCGGGTGCACCTTGAACGTGTAGCGGCGATCGGCCAGGCCCGCATAGCTCTTCTCGGACACGACCGGGGCGAGCAGGACGTCGGACGGATCCATCAGCTCACCCTCCCTTCGACGAGCGGGAGTGCGGCCTCGCTGACGAGCACCGAGCGCGCCCAGACGACGGCGACGACCTCGAGCTCGGCGGGAACGGTGACGAGCACGCGCTCGAGGTTGCGGAACGACTTGACGAGTGCGACCTCGTCCTCGTGGGCGACGACGAGCAGCGGCAGGTCCTTGCCCCAGCCCTCGACCAGCGCCTTTGCCTGGCGCGTGGACGGCGTCTCGAACGCCGCGCCGTCGACGAGGGCGAGCGTGCCGTTGGAGACGTGGTTCGAGAGCGCCCCGGCGAGAGCGGCGCGCCGCGCCTTCCGGTTCACCTTCACGTCGAAGCTGCGCATGCCGGGCGGGAAGGCGACGCCGCCGCCGCGGAAGTGCGGAGCGCGGATCGTGCCCTGGCGGGCGCGGCCCGTGCCCTTCTGGCGCCACGGCTTCGCGCGGCCGCCGGCCACGAGGCCGCGGCTCTTCGCGCCACGGGTTCCGGCGCGGTGCGCGTTCATCTCGGCGCGCACGGTCTCGTGCACGAGGTGCTTCTTCAGCTCGGCGGCGAACACCGAGGCCTCGAGCGTGACGTCCTTGGCAGCGGCGCCGCCGAGGAGAGGTGCTTTGGGGGCGGCCATCAGTCGGTGCTCCTGATCTCGACGATGCCGCTCTTCGGGCCCGGCACGGAGCCCCTCACGAGCAGCAGGTTGCGCTCGACGTCCACGTCGTGGACGACGAGCCCGAGCTGGGTGACGCGCTCGCCGCCCATGCGGCCCGACATCTTCTGCCCCTTGAACACGCGCGACGGGGTCGCCGAGGCGCCGATCGAGCCGGGCTTGCGGATGTTGTGCGAGCCGTGCGTGACGGGGCCGCGTGCGAAGTTGTGGCGCTTGATCGTGCCGGCGAACCCCTTGCCGATGGACGTGCCGGCCACCTTGATCGCCTCGCCGGGCTCGAACGACTCGACCGTGACCGTCTCTCCGACCTGCAGGTCGCTCGCGCCGCGGAACTCGACGAGGTGCCGGTGGGCCTCGACGCCGGCCTTCTTCAGGTGGCCGAGCTCGCCCTTGGTCAGCTTTCGCTCCACGACCGTCTCGAAGGCGAGCTGGACCGCGTCGTAGCCGTCGGCCGGCTCCGTCTTCACCTGGACGACGGGGCACGGGCCGGCCTGGATCACGGTGACCGACGAGACGCCGCCCGTCTCCGGGTCGAAGATCTGTGTCATCCCAATTTTTCTTCCCAGTATCCCTTTCACGAGATGACCTCGTCATTCGGGGAAGAAAAATTTGGACATAAAATGAAGTTGGATATATTCATATTCCTAATCGAAATAAAATTGCTCACAGTTAACGGTCTCTTGTACCGATTCACAATTTTATTTCGATGTCGATGCCGGCCGGGAGGTCGAGGCGCATCAGCGAGTCCACCGTCTTCGGCGTCGGGCTGTGGATGTCGATCAGCCGCTTGTGCGTGCGCACCTCGAAGTGCTCGCGCGAGTCCTTGTCCTTGAACGGGCTCCGGATCACGCAGTAGACGTTCTTCTCGGTGGGCAGCGGCACGGGGCCGGTGATCGTCGCACCGGTGCGCTGGGCCGTCTCCACGATCTGGGAGGCGGATCGGTCCAGCTGCTGGTGGTCGTAGCCCTTGAGCCGGATGCGGATCTTCTGTTGCGCCATTGCTGTTGTCTCTTCTCTCCCGGGCGGGCGAGGCACGCCCCGCCCCTACAGATGCAGGGGCAGGGCTGCGTCGCTCCCTATTTGATGATCTCCGTCACGACGCCGGCGCCGACCGTGCGGCCACCCTCGCGCACGGCGAAGCGGAGGCCCGGATCCATGGCGATCGGCTGGATCAGCTCGATCTCCATCTGCGTGTTGTCGCCCGGCATGACCATCTCCTGGCCGTCCGGCAGCTTGATCGACCCGGTCACGTCGGTCGTGCGGAAGTAGAACTGCGGCCGGTAGCCGTTGAAGAACGGCGTGTGGCGGCCACCCTCGTCCTTCGAGAGGACGTACACCTCGGCCTTGAAGTGCGTGTGCGGCGTGATCGAGCCCGGCTTCGCGAGCACCTGGCCGCGCTCGACCTCCTCGCGCTTGATGCCGCGCAGCAGCGCGCCCGCGTTGTCGCCCGCCTGGGCGAAGTCGAGCACCTTCTGGAACATCTCGAGGCCGGTGACGACGGTCTTCTCGACCTTCTCGTGGATGCCGACGATCTCGACCTCCTCGCCGACCGTGAGCTGGCCCTGCTCGATGCGGCCCGTGACGACGGTGCCGCGGCCCGTGATCGTGAACACGTCCTCGATCGGCATCAGGAACGGCTTCTCGGTGTCGCGGGTCGGCTCCGGGATGTAGGTGTCGACGGCGGCCATCAGCTCCAGGATCTTCGGCGTCCACTCGGGGTCGCCCTCGAGCGCCTTCAGCGCCGAGACCTGGATCACCGGGATGTCGTCGCCGGGGAACTCGTACTTGGAGAGGAGCTCGCGCACCTCCATCTCGACGAGCTCGAGCAGCTCGGGGTCGTCCACCATGTCGGCCTTGTTGAGCGCGACGACCATGGCGGGCACCTCGACCTGGCGCGCCAGGAGGATGTGCTCGCGGGTCTGCGGCATCGGGCCGTCGGCGGCGGAGACGACGAGGATGGCGCCGTCCATCTGGGCCGCGCCGGTGATCATGTTCTTGATGTAGTCGGCGTGCCCGGGGCAGTCGACATGCGCGTAGTGGCGGGCCTCCGTCTCGTACTCGACGTGAGCCGTGTTGATCGTGATGCCGCGCTGGCGCTCCTCGGGAGCGGCGTCGATCGAGCTGAAGTCGCGGGCCGCGGTGCCGGTGCCCGTCTCGGAGAGCACCTTGGTGATCGCCGCCGTCAGCGTCGTCTTGCCATGGTCGATGTGGCCGATCGTGCCGACGTTGACGTGCGGCTTCGACCGCTCGAACTTCTGCTTTGCCATGCTCTCCTCCGGTCTCCTTCTTACGAACCCTGCGAGTCGACGATGTCGCTCGCGATGGACTGAGGTACTTCGTCGTACCGATCGAACTGCATCGTGAACGTCGCCCGGCCCTGCGACATGGAGCGCAGGTCGGTCGCGTACCCGAACATCTCCGACAGCGGGACGCTCGCCTTGATCGACTGCGAGTTGCCGAGCGGCTCGAGGCTCTCGACGCGGCCGCGGCGGCTGTTGAGGTTCCCCATCACGTCGCCCAGGTAGTCGTCGGGAGTGACGACCTCGACGGCCATGATCGGCTCGAGCAGCTTCGGCTTGGAGCGCTTGAGCGCCTCCTTGAAGGCCATCGAGCCGGCGATCTTGAACGCGCGCTCGCTCGAGTCGACCTCGTGGTACGAGCCTTCGATCAGCTCGATCTTGACGTCGACCACCGGGTAGCCGGCCAGGACGCCCGAGTTCATCGCCTCCTTGATGCCCTCGTCGACCGGCTTGATGTACTCCTTCGGGATCTTGCCGCCGACGATCTTGTCGACGAACTCGTAGCCCGCGCCCGGCTCCTGCGGCAGCAGGTTGATGACCACGTCGCCGTACTGGCCGGAGCCGCCGGTCTGGCGGACGAACTTGCCCTGCACGCGCTCGGCCGGCTTCGAGGCCGTCTCGCGGTAGGCGACCTGCGGGCGGCCGACGTTCGCGTCGACCTTGAACTCGCGCATCAGCCGGTCGACGATGATCTCGAGGTGCAGCTCGCCCATGCCGGCGATCAGCGTCTGCCCGGTCTCCTCGTCGGAGGTGACGCGGAAGGTCGGGATCCTCCTCGGCGAGGCGCTGCAGCCCCTGCGAGAGCTTGTCCTGGTCGCCCTTCGTCTTCGGCTCGATGGCGACGGAGATGACCGGATCGGGGAAGGTCATCGACTCGAGCACGATGGGGGCGCTCTCGACGGCCAGCGTGTCGCCGGTCGTCGACTGCTTGAGCCCCACAGCCGCCGCGATCTCGCCGGCGACGATCTCCTCGCGCTCCTCGCGATGGTTCGCGTGCATCTGCAGGATGCGGCTGATGCGCTCGGTCTTGCCGTTCGTCGTGTTGAGCACGCGATCGCCGGACTTGATCTGGCCCGAGTACACGCGGAAGTAGGTGAGCTTGCCCACGAAGGGGTCGGACATGACCTTGAACACGAGCGCGGAGAAGGGCGCCTCCATCGACGGCGGGGCGCGTCGCCTCCGCGTCGGTCTTCGGGTCGATGCCCTGCACCGACGGCACGTCGAGCGGGCTCGGCAGGTAGTCGACGACCGCGTCGAGCAGCGGCTGCACGCCCTTGTTCTTGAAGGCGGAGCCGAGCAGCACCGGCGTGATCGCGTCGGCGAGCGTGCCGGCGCGCAGCGCGCGCTTGATCATGTCGGGCGTCACGGACGCCTCGTCCTCGAGGTACGTCTCCATCAGCTCGTCGTCGAACTCGGCGACGGAGTCGATCAGCGCGTGGTGGTGCTCGTGGGCGGCGTCGGCCAGCGCGGCCGGGATCTCGCCGACGGTGAACTTCTCGCCGAGGTCGTCCTCGTAGGTGATCGCCTTCATCTCCACGAGGTCGACCACGCCGACGTGGTGGTCCTCCTCGCCGATCGGGATCTGCACGCAGACGGGGTTGGCGGCGAGCCGGTCGCGCATCGACTGCACGGCGGCGAAGAAGTCCGCTCCCGTCCGGTCCATCTTGTTGATGAACGCGATGCGCGGCACGCCGTAGCGGTCGGCCTGGCGCCACACGGTCTCGGACTGCGGCTGCACGCCGGCGACGGAGTCGAACACGGCCACGGCGCCGTCGAGCACGCGCAGGGAGCGCTCCACCTCGACGGTAAAGTCCACGTGTCCGGGCGTATCGATAATGTTGATGCGGTGGTCGCGCCACTGCGCGGTCGTCGCCGCCGACGTGATCGTGATGCCGCGCTCCTGCTCCTGCGCCATCCAGTCCATCGTCGCGGCGCCCTCGTGCACCTCACCCAGCTTGTGGGTGCGGCCCGTGTAGTAGAGGATCCGCTCCGTCGTCGTGGTCTTGCCGGCGTCGATGTGCGCCATGATCCCGATGTTGCGGACGCGGTCCAGCGCGACGCGTGTTGCCGTGGTGCTCATTGCTCCCTTACCAGCGGTAGTGGGCGAAGGCCTTGTTGGCCTGCGCCATCCGGTAGATGTCGTCCTTCTTCTTGTACGCCCCGCCCTGCTGGTTGAGCGCGTCCATCAACTCGCCGGCGAGCTTGTCGCCCATGTGCTTCTCGCGGCGGTCTCGCGCGAACTGCACGATCCAGCGGATCGCGAGCGTGCGGGCACGGCGTTGCGGCACCTCGACGGGCACCTGGTAGTTGGCGCCGCCGACGCGGCGCGACCGTACCTCGAGCACGGGCGTGACGGTCTTGATGGCGCCCTCGAGCACCTCGAGCGCCGGCTTGCCGGTCTTCTCGGAGACGATCGCGAGGGCGTCGTAGACGATCTTCTCGGCGGTCGACTTCTTGCCGTCGAGCATCACCCTGTTGATCATCTGGGTGACGAGCACCGACCCGTGGACGGGATCGGCCTCGACCTGGCGCGGCTGGATCTCTGCGCGACGGGGCATCAGTGGTTCTCCTGGTGACGGTTTCGCGTCTCTGGCGTGCGAGACGCAAGCAGTGCTAGGACGCAGGCCGTGGTCGGGCCGGTGGGCCCGGGCACGGCCGAGGACGACGCAATGCGCCGCGGATCGCGCGCCAGAGGCGCACTAACTGTTGCCAGGAGAGCCACTTCTACGAGCCGCCCTTCTTGGCGCCGTACTTCGAGCGGGCCTGGCGGCGGTCGGAGACGCCGGACGTGTCGAGCCCGCCGCGGATCACCTTGTAGCGGAAGCCCGGCAGGTCCTTGACGCGGCCACCGCGGATGAGGACGACCGAGTGCTCCTGCAGGTTGTGCCCCTCGCCCGGGATGTAGGCGCCGACCTCCATCCCGTTCGTCAGCCGCACGCGCGCGACCTTGCGCAGCGCAGAGTTCGGCTTCTTCGGGGTGGTGGTGTACACGCGCGTGCAGACACCGCGCTTCTGCGGCGCGCCGCGAAGCGCCGGGGTCTTCGTCTTGGCCACTGGGGCCTTCCGTCCCTTGCGGACGAGCTGGTTGACGGTGGGCACGCTGCTCCTAACGCTCTGGTCGAAGGTCTTTCATCACACACAGAAAGGGCGGCGTGGCACGCGGCCCGCCGTCCGGGTCGCGAAGTGTAGCGAAAGCGTGGCGGCCGTGGCAACCGGTTCGTCGGGGAGAGGGCCTGGCGTCGACTCCTCCGTCTATACAAGCGCCCTCGCGGCGCCTACAGTCTGCCTGGGGGAAGGGGGATGGGATCTCGACTGGGGTAGTCGTCGCGGCCCTGGCGGCCGTCATCGTGCTCGGGGCGCTGCTGGCGTTCGCCGCCGCGGGCCGGCGGGGGGGCGACGCGCGCCTGCACGGTGAGCTCGAGTCCCTCGGGGCGCGCCTCGACGGCCTCGCCGACCAGATCGAGTCGTCCACGCGACGGGCGATGCGGCGTGGCGGACGCGGGGCTCGGCGAGGCGATCGGCTCGACGATCGACCTCGGCGAGGTGCTACGGCGCACGCTTGCTGCGATGGGCGCGGTGCCGGCCGTCGACGGCCGGGAGGTGGAGGTCGTCACGGACGGCGGCTCGCTCGTCCGCGAGGCACGCGGTGTCGCCCCCGAGGAGGGTGACGCGCCCTCCGTCGGCGGCCCGCCCGACCAGCGGTCGTACCGCTCGGCCACGGTCGCGTACGGGTACGAGCCGGAAGCCGACGATCCCGACGCCGTCCGCTCCGCCCTCGCCGTGCCCCTGCAGGGCGAGCGGGAGCTGGGGACGCTGCGGGTGTACTCCCGGCTCGAGCAGGCGTTCGGGAGCGAGGCGATCGACACGCTGACGGCGGTCGCTCGTCGCGCCGCTCCGGCGGTCGCGAACGCCCTGCGCCACCGCGCCGTGCAGGAGCTGAGCATCACCGACGAGCTCACCGGCCTGCTCAACCGCCGCGGCTACGACCATGCGCTCGAGCGCGAGCTCGCCCTCGCGCGGCGCGCGAACCGTCCCCTCGCCCTGCTCATCATCGACCTCGACAACTTCAGCGCCGTCAACAACGAGTGCGGCCTGCCGGCCGGCGACGCGGTGCTGGCGACGTTCGCGGACTGCGTGCGGGCGTCGGTGCGCACCACCGACATCGCCTGCCGCCGCGGCGGCGAGGAGTTCGCGATCATCCTGCCCGAGACGGCGTGCCAGCAGGGCGTGCTCGCGTACAACCGCCTCCGCGCCGTCGTTGCGGGAACGCCGTTCCCTCATGTCGAGGCGCTCACCTTCTCCGCAGGCCTCTCCGATCTCCGCGCCGGCGACAGCCGGGCCGACCTCGACAGCCGGGCCGCCGCCGCCGAGGGAACGGCGAAGCGGCTCGGGAAGAACCAGCTCAGCGCCGACTGCCTGGGACTGACGCTCGGTTTGTGACCCGATGCGGCCGCGGGCGCAGGAGATGCGCGACAGCCCGAGTACAGTGGCTTGACGATGACGACGGCTGCGCTCGCGCTCGCCGCCGCGCTGGCGGCGCTCCTCGTGGTCGGCTTCCTGGCCGCCGGAGCCCGCCGCGCCCGGCGCGAGACGGATGCCAGGCTCGAGGCTGCGCTCGACCGCATGGGGCAACGGGTCGACGCCCTCTCCCACGATCTCGCAGGCTCGATCGAGCGCGTGCAGGAGGACGCCCGGCGGGCGCGCGCGCTCGACGCCCTGGGGAGGAGCCTGGAGCTCGACGAGGTGCTCGCGCGCACCGTGGATGCAGCCGGCGCGCTTCCCGGAGTCGCAGCCGCCGTCGTCCGGGTCGCCGACCCGGACGGCCCTCCGCTCGTCGCCGCTCGCGGCGTTGCCACGACGTCGGCTGCGGAGCACGAGATCACGGGCCCTCCCGACGACAGCCAGGTGCGGGCCGTCGCGCTGTCGTATCACTTCCGTCCCGAGAACGAGCCGGCGGCGCCGCTGCGGTCGGCGATCGCCGTCCCGCTGGAGATCGACGGCGCGCGGCTCGGATTCCTGGCCGTCTACTCGGCGACGGAGGACGCCGCGCTCGGCGCCGAGGCGTTCGCCATGCTGGAGGCGATCGCCGAGCACGCCGGGCCGGCGATCGAGAACGCGCGCCGGTTCCGCGCGGCTTCCCGGCAGGCGATGGCCGAGCGGGGCGCGGAGCTGCCGAGCAGGCGGGCCTTCCACGAGGCGCTGGCGCGGGAGGTCGCCCGCGCACACCGCTCCGGGCGCCCTCTCAGCCTCCTGCTCGTCGACATCGACGGCCTCGGGGAGCTTGCGAGGGCCCACGGCCAGGCGGTCGGCGAGGAGGCGATCGGCGAGCTGGAGCAGGCACTCCGCCACGTGACCCGCGAGACGGACCTGATCTGCCGGGTCGGGGCCGACGCGTTCGCGGTGATCCTGATCGACGCGGGCCGCATCGAGGCGGAGGCGGAGTTCGCACGTGTGCAGGCGGCGCTGCGCCGGGGCGCGCGCCGGGCCGACTACCGGCTCACGGTGTCGGGCGGCATCGGCGAGTTGCGCCCCGACGACGACGCCGTGTCGCTGCTCGACCTGGCCGACACCGCCCTGCGCCGCGCGAAGGACGCCGGCAAGGGCACCGCCGCGTAGCCCACGGCAGACACCGACAGCGACGGCGAAAGGGCTCCCGGCAGACGGCAAGCGAGCGTCCCCGGCAAGGAACAGCAAGAGGGTGTCTCCCCTGCTCTTTCGGGAGACACCCTCTTTCCGTTTCCTACTTACCGCGCTCTCTACGACGCGCCCGTCGCCCCGCGAGACCTCTCGCGAGCCCGGCTACAGCGGACTAGCTCTCGTCCGGCTCCGGCGCCTCCACCGAGGGCAGCTCCTCGTCGAAGCCGAGCCCGAGGGCGGTGAGGTCGACGTCGCCGTCGCCGCCGATCTCCTCGAGTGCGGCGAGGAGCTCCTGCGCCTCGGCTGCGAAGAGCGACGAGGGCAGCGGCTCGGCGGGCTCGATCGTGATGCCGCGGTACTTCTTCAGGCCCGTGGCGGCCGGGATCAGCTTGCCGATGATCACGTTCTCCTTCAGCCCGAGCAGCCGGTCGATCTTCCCCTCGATGGCGGCGTCCGTGAGCACCTTGGTGGTCTCCTGGAACGACGCGGCGGAGAGGAACGACTCGGTGGCGAGCGACGCCTTCGTGATGCCGAGGATCAGGGGCTCGAAGGTGGCCTCTTCGCCCTTTGCCTTCTTCGCCTCGACGTTCGCGCGCTCGAGCACCGCCTTGTCGACGAGCTGGCCGGGAAGCAGGCTCGCGTCGCCGGCGCTCTCGACCCGCACCTTCTTCAGCATCTGACGGACGATCAGCTCGATGTGCTTGTCGTGGATGTCGACGCCCTGCGACTTGTAGACCTTCTGCACCTCGCCGACGAGGTACAGCTCGGTCTCCGTCGAGCCCTTCAGCGCGAGCAGCTCGGCCGGGCTGATCGAGCCCTCGTTGAGCGGGTCGCCGACCGCGACGGTGTCGCCCTGACGGACGAGCAGGCGCGTGCGCCGGGGGAACGCGATCTCCTTCGCCGGGATCGGCTCGCCGTTCTCGTCGAGGGCGTTGGGCACGATCGTGACCTTGATGGCGCGGTCGGCCTCCTCGATCTCGACCTTGCCCGCCACCTCGGCGAGCGTTGCCGCGCCCTTCGGGTTCCGCGCCTCGAAGATCTCGACGACGCGCGGCAGGCCGTGGGTGATGTCGGCACCGGCGACGCCGCCCGTGTGGAACGTGCGCATCGTCAGCTGGGTGCCGGGCTCGCCGATCGACTGGGCGGCGATGATGCCGACCGCGTCGCCGACCTCGCAGATGTCGCCGGTGGCGAGGAACGTGCCGTAGCAGGTGCGGCAGACGCCGAACTCGCTCTTGCACTTCAGCACCGATCGCACCGGCACGTGGTAGCCGTCCGCAGCCTCCTCCAGCCCGTCGAGCAGCTCGCGCAGCCGCGGCAGGGTCAGTTCCTCGCCCTGCTCCGCCAGCACGGTCTTGCCGGGCTTGCCGTCCTTGAGCGGCTTGTGCACGTCGATCGCGAGCAGGCGACCGGCGACGCTCTTGTTGAGCTGGCCGTCGAGCATGGCGGGGAGCTCGATGTACTCGGTGGTGCCGCAGTCGAGGTCGCGGATGATCACGTCCTGGGAGACGTCGACGAGCCGGCGCGTGAGGTAGCCCGAGTCGGCCGTACGCAGCGCCGTGTCGGCGAGGCCCTTGCGGGCGCCGTGGGTCGAGATGAAGTACTCGAGCACCGACAGGCCCTCCATGAAGTTGGCCTTGATCGGGCGCTCGATGATCTCGCCCTTCGGATTCGCCATCAGGCCGCGCATGCCGGCGAGCTGGCGGATCTGGTTGAACGACCCGCGGGCGCCGGAGTTCGCCATCATGAAGATGGGGTTCGTCTCGTGGAGCGTGTTCTTCATCGCCTCGGCGACGGCCTCGGTCGCCTCCGTCCAGACGGCGACGATGCGCTCGTGGCGCTCCTCCTCCGTCATCAGCCCGCGCTCGTACTCGCGCTCCAGCTTGGTGACCTCCTCCTCGTATCCGGCGAGGATGGTCTCCTTCTGCGGCGGGATCACGACGTCGTTCTTCGACACGGTGATGCCTGCCTGGGTGGAGAAGCGGAAGGCGAGCGTCTTGATCGTGTCGAGCACGGTCGCGACGGTGTGCGCCCCGTAGCTGTCGACGAGCTCCGCGATGAACGCGTCGAGCTCGCGCTTCGACAGCGCCCGGTTGATGTACGTGTGTGAGCCGGCGACCTCGCCGTGCACGGCGTCGCGGAGCGACCGCTCGATCTCGGCGTTGAAGATGACCCGGCCGGGCGTGGTCAGGATCAGCTCGCTGTTCCAGTAGTACTCGATCGGCTCCTGCAGCCGCACCTGGGACGCCTCGAGCGCGAACTCGACCTCCTGCTCGCCGGCGAACCGGGGCAGGCCCTTGAGCCCGAGCTTCGCCGCGATGTCGGCGGCGGTGGAGGCGGGCAGGTCGTGCTCGCAGTAGGTGAGCACGTACGAGCCCAGCACCATCTCCTGCGTCGGCGTCGTCAGCGGGCGGCCGTGCGCGGGCGAGAGGATGTTGTTCGAGGACAGCATCAGGATCCGCGCCTCCGCCTGCGCCTCGGCGCTGAGCGGCAGGTGGACGGCCATCTGGTCGCCGTCGAAGTCGGCGTTGAACGCGTGGCAGACGAGCGGATGCACCTGGATCGCCTTGCCCTCGACGAGCACGGGCTCGAACGCCTGGATGCCGAGGCGGTGCAGCGTCGGCGCCCGGTTGAGCAGCACCGGATGCTCGGCGATCACCTCTTCGAGCACGTCCCACACGTCCGGGGACATCGACTCGACGTGCTTCTTCGCCGCCTTGATGTTCTGCACGGACTTCCGCTCGACGAGCCGGCTCATGATGAACGGCTTGAAGAGCTCGAGCGCCATCAGCTTCGGCAGGCCGCACTGGTGCAGCTTCAGGTTCGGACCGGCGACGATGACCGAGCGGCCGGAGTAGTCGACGCGCTTGCCGAGCAGGTTCTGGCGGAAGCGCCCCTGCTTGCCCTTCAGCATGTCGGAGAGCGACTTCAGGGGGCGGTTGCCCGGGCCGGTGACGGCCCGGCCGCGGCGGCCGTTGTCGAACAGGGCGTCGACCGCCTCCTGCAGCATCCGCTTCTCGTTGTTGACGATGATCTCGGGCGCGCCCAGGTCGAGCAGGCGCTTGAGGCGGTTGTTCCGGTTGATCACCCGGCGGTAGAGATCGTTGAGGTCGGAGGTGGCGAAGCGCCCGCCGTCGAGCTGCACCATGGGGCGGAGCTCCGGCGGGATCACCGGCACCGCCTCGAGGATCATCCACTCCGGCTTGTTCTCCGACGTGAAGAACGCGCTCGCGACCTTCAGCCGCTTGATCGCGCGCTGCTGCTTCTGGCCCTTCGAGGTCTTGATCACCTCGCGCAGCGTGCGAGCCTCCTCGACGAGGTCGAGGTCGCGGAGCAGGTCGCGGATCGCCTCCGCCCCCATGCCGCCGCGGAAGTACTGGCCGAAGCCGTACGGCGACCCGAAGCGGTCCTTCAGCTCGCGGAACAGCTGCTCGTCGTTGACGACCAGCTTGGGCTCGAGCTCGCGGAACAGCTTCCACGTCTCCTCGAGCCGGCGCACGCCGTCGACGGCCGCCTCGCGCGCATCCTCACGTCGCGAGTCCATGTCCGCCACCATCTCGCGCACCTTCAGCGCCCACTGGCCGACGACGTCGAGGTCGTCCTTCTTCGCGCCGGGGAGCAGGCAGAGGTCGTACGCGAGCTCGCGCACGGCCTCGGGGCTGTCGCCGCCCTGTGCCTTGGCGAGCACGTCCGCGAGCAGGCCGTTGCCGATCTCGCGCGCCTTGTCGAGGTTCTTCGCGTCGACGCCGGCCACGAGGGCGGCGTCGTCCTCGGACAGCTCGGCGCCGCCCGTGAGCGAGTCGACGAGCTTGTGCAGATGCTTGGTGATGGCGCCCTTCTTGGAGCCGGTCGCCGTCTCGAGCTCCGCGCGCAGCGGGTCGAGCGCCTCGTGGATCTCCTGCGCGGCGTTCGCGACCGCTTCGATCTCGCGCGGCGCCAGCTTGCGGTCGTCCCGCGTGGCGGTCTGGCGCACGAGCTCGCGGATCTTCTTGCCGTCCTCGGTCGTGATCGACTTCGCGAGCTGCGGGAAGATGCCGCTCGCGAGCGACCGCGCCTCCTCGAGCGTCGGCAGCACCTGATCCTCGGCCCAGTTGGAGAGGCCACGGCCCCAGAACTCGTCGTCCTCGTCGAAGTTCCGTTCCTTGCCCGCCGCGAAGTAGTCGCGCCGCCGGGCGAGCCGGTCCTCGAGCGCTGCCAGCTGCTCGTCCCGGTCGACGTAGATCTGCTCCGACTCGGCCCGCACCTTGTCCTCGAGGTCGGCCAGGTCGGCGGCGCGCTTCTCGACGTCGACCGAGGTCACGATCGAGGCGGCGAAGTACAGGACCTTCTCGAGCTCGCGGGGAGCGATGTCGAGCAGGTAGCCGATGCGGCTGGGGACGCCCTTGAAGAACCAGATGTGGGAGACGGGCGCGGCGAGGTCGATGTGCCCCATGCGCTCGCGGCGCACCTTCTGGCGGGTCACCTCGACGCCGCAGCGCTCGCAGATGATGCCCTTGTAGCGGACGCGCTTGTACTTGCCGCAGTAGCACTCCCAGTCCTTCGTCGGACCGAAGATGCGCTCGCAGAAGAGGCCGTCGCGCTCGGGCTTGAGCGTGCGGTAGTTGATCGTCTCCGGCTTCGTCACTTCGCCGGACGACCAGTCGCGGATCTGCTTGCTCGACGCGAGACCGATGCGGATCGCGTCGAATTCGTTGATGTCGATCAAGTGATTTCACCTCGGGTGAAATCACAGTGAGAATCTGCATGGTCTCCAAGCTCCTCGATGTTTCTGCGGGGTACTGGTTTCCGTTAGTCATTTGCGTCAGCAAATGACTCAGTCTTCGATCTCGACGTCTGCGAGGTCGAGGTCGGGCTCGTCGGCCTCGCCGGCGGGTGCGACGACGTCGTCGAGCTCCTCGTCGGCCGCGACGATCACGTCGCCGCCTTCGTCGGCCTGCGCGGCGCCCTCCTCGACCTCCTGGGCGGAGAGCTCGCCGGCGGCCGCGCGCACGGTGGCCGGGGAGAGGTCGATGCCGAGCTCCTCGGCTGCGCGGAGCAGCTCGTCGTCCTCCTCCCGTACCTCGACCTGGCGCCCGTCGTCGGACTCGACGCGGACGTCGAGCGCGAGGGACTGCATCTCCTTCAGCAGCACCTTGAACGACTCGGGGATCGACGGCTCGGCGATGTTCTCGCCCTTCACGATCGCCTCGTACGCCTTGACGCGGCCGATCGTGTCGTCGGACTTGATCGTGAGCATCTCCTGCAGCGTGTACGCGGCGCCGTAGGCCTCGAGCGCCCAGACCTCCATCTCGCCGAAGCGCTGGCCGCCGAACTGGGCCTTGCCGCCCAGCGGCTGCTGCGTCACGAGCGAGTACGGGCCGGTGCTCCGCGCGTGGATCTTGTCGTCGACGAGGTGGAGCAGCTTGAGGATGTACATGTAGCCGACGGTGACCTTCTCGTCGAACGGCTCGCCGGTCTTGCCGCTGTAGAGCCGCACCTTGCCGGAGGCCTTGCGGCCCTCGGGGCGGGACGTGTCGACGTTCATCTTGATCGGCGAGTCGGTGGTGGTCGCCCAGCGCACGAGCGCCTCGTCGACGTCGGTCTCGGTGGCACCGTCGAAGACGGGCGTCGCGACCGGATGCGGGTTCGGCGCGTTGATCGGCGCCCTGGGGTTGACGCCCGTGGATGCGTCGGTCTCTGCGAAGACGCCGTGGGCGGCGGCCCAGCCCAGGTGGGTCTCGAGGATCTGGCCGATGTTCATGCGGCTCGGCACGCCGAGCGGGTTCAGCACCACGTCGACGGGGCGGCCGTCCTCGAGGAACGGCATGTCCTCCTCGGAGACGATCTTCGAGATCACGCCCTTGTTGCCGTGACGCCCGGCGAGCTTGTCGCCCTCGGAGATCTTGCGCTTCTTCGCCACGTACACGCGGACGAGCTCGTTCACGCCCGGCGGCAGGTCGTCGCCCGCGTCGCGGGCGAACGTCTTCACGCCGATCACCTTGCCGCCCTCGCCGTGCGGCACCTTCAGCGAGGTGTCACGCACCTCGCGCGCCTTCTCCTTGAAGATGGCGCGGATCAGCTTCTCCTCCGCCGTCAGCTCGGTCTCGCCCTTCGGCGTCACCTTGCCGACGAGGAGGTCGCCCGAGCCGACCTCGGCGCCGATGCGCACGACGCCGCGCTCGTCGAGGTTCGCGAGCGACTCCTCCGAGCGATTCGGGATGTCGCGGGTGATCTCCTCGTCGCCGAGCTTCGTGGAGCGCGCGTCGATCTCGTACTCGTGGATGTGGATCGAGCTGAGCACGTCGTCCTTGACGAGCCGCTCGGAGAGCACGATCGCGTCCTCGAAGTTGTAGCCCTCGAACGGCATGAAGGCCACGAGCAGGTTCGCGCCGAGCGCGAGCTCGCCGCCGTCGGTGGACGAGCCGTCCGCCAGCACCGCGCCCTTGGCGACCTTCTCGCCGAGCTTCACGATCGGCTTCTGGTGGATCAGGGTGCCCTGGTTCGAGCGCATGAACTTCGTCAGCGCGTACTCCTCGCGGGTGCCCTTGCCCTCGACCACGATGTGGCCGGCGTCGACGTCGATCACGGTGCCGTCCGTGCGGGACAGCACGACGTCGCCGGTGTCGATCGCAGCCCGGTACTCGACGCCGGTGCCGACGAGCGGCGCCTGCGGGATCATCAGCGGCACTGCCTGCCGCTGCATGTTCGCGCCCATCAGCGCGCGGTTCGCGTCGTTGTGCTCGAGGAACGGGATCAGCGCCGTCGCGACGGACACGATCTGCGAGGCGGAGACGTCCATGTACTCGACGTCCTTCGGCGCGACGACGACCGCTTCGCCCTCGCGCGACCGGCAGAGCACCTGGTCGCGCAGGAACTTGCCGGTCTTCTCGTCGACGGGCTCCGACGCCTGGGCGATCGTGAACTGCGCCTCCTCGGAGGCGTCCAGGTACACGATCTCGTCGGTCACCTTGCCGGCCTTGACGATGCGGTACGGCGTCTGGATGAAGCCGAACTCGGACACGGTCGCCATCGACGCGAGCGAGCCGATCAGGCCGATGTTCGGGCCTTCCGGCGTCTCGATCGGGCACATGCGCCCGTAGTGGGTCGGGTGCACGTCGCGCACCTCGATCGGCGCGCGCTCGCGGGTGAGTCCGCCGGCGCCGAGCGCGCTCAGGCGGCGGCGGTGCGTCAGGCCGGCGAGCGTGTTCGTCTGGTCCATGAACTGCGACAGCTGCGAGGAGCCGAAGAACTCCTTCAGGGCCGCGACCACGGGCCGGATGTTGATGATCGTCTGCGGCGTGATCGTGTCGACGTCCTCCGTCGTCATCCGCTCGCGGACGACGCGCTCCATCCGGTAGAGGCCGACCCGGAACGCCTCCTGGATCAGCTCGCCGGTCGTGCGCAGCCGGCGGTTGCCGAAGTGCTCGTACTCGTCGAGCTCGGCGCGGATCGGGTCACGGTTGAGGATGACGGCGTCGGCGGCGTAGTCCTTCGAGTCCTCCGGCACACCCAGCTTGGTCGGCAGCGACACGAGCCGGCGGACGAGCGCCAGGATGTCCTCGGTCGTCAGCACGCGGGTGTCCTCCGGCACCTGCACACCGAGCCGCTGGTTCAGCTTGTAGCGGCCGACCTTCGTCAGGTCGTAGCGCTTGGGGTCGAAGAAGAGCGCCCGCAGCAGGTTGCGCGCGTTGTCGAGCGTGGGCGGCTCGCCCGGGCGCTGCTTCTTGAACACCTCGATCAGCGCCTCTTCCTCGCGCGTCGTCGTGTCCTTGTCCAGCGTGTTGCGGATGTAGACGGAGTTGTCGAACAGCTCGAGGATCTTCTCGTTCGAGCTCGTGTCGAGCGAGAACCCGGTCGTCGGGTCCTCTGCGGGCAGCGCGCGCAGGAGCGTCGTGATCGGGAGCTTGCGCTTCCGGTCGATGCGGGCGTAGACGATGCCCTTCTTGTCGATCTCGAGCTCGAGCCACGAGCCACGCGACGGCATCAGGTTCGCGATGAAGACCTGCTTCGTCGCGTCCTTGGGCTCCATCAGGTAGGCGCCGGGGCTGCGGACGAGCTGCGTCACGATGACGCGCTCCGTGCCGTTGATGATGAACGTGCCCCACTCGGTCATCATGGGGAAGTCGCCCATGAAGACCCGCTGCTCGCGGATCTCGCCGGTCTCGGTGTTCACGAACCGGACGGTCATCGACAGCGGGGCCTGATAGGTCAGGTCCTTCTCCCGGCATTCCTGGATCGAGAACTGCTGCTCACCGAACTCGTAGTCGCCGAACTCGACGGCGAGCGTGCCGGTGTAGTCCTCGATCGGCGAGATGTCGTCGATCGTCTCGCGCAGCCCCTCCTGGAGGAACCACGTCGAACGAGGCCTTCTGGATGTCGATCAGGTTGGGGAGGTCGAGAACGTGCTTCAGGCGTGAAAAGGTCTTGCGCGCGCGCGGCGCGACAGCAGTGC
This sequence comes from uncultured Gaiellaceae bacterium, assembly GCA_963731095.1. Classification (GTDB taxonomy): domain Bacteria; phylum Actinomycetota; class Thermoleophilia; order Gaiellales; family Gaiellaceae; genus Gaiella. The sequence continues at coordinate 27,561 of CAVSUK010000033.1, read as the reverse complement.
TGCTCAAGATGCGACAGCCTCCCTTAACGGCGTGCAGAGTCGGAGGAGCGAGAGCTCAGGCGGAACCTCGAAGAATAACGGACACGCATGCTTCACCGCAACCGCTGGGGAGCGGTGGCGGCGAAGCGTCCGCGAGAAACTATAGCAAGCAGGCGCCGCCTGCCGAAGAACGAGCGAAAGCGGCCTCCGCCAGCACGACCGAAATGCTGCGCTGGGCCTGCTCGACGGAGACGCGAGGTGTCTCGCCGAAAATAGGGGAGACACCCCGCTCGCTCTTGCTGTTGCTGTGCTTGCTACTTGAGCTCGACGGAGGCGCCGGCCTCCTCGAGCTCCGCCTTCATCTTCTCGGCCTCGTCCTTGGCGGCGGCCTCCTTGACGGTGCCGGGGGCGCCGTCGACGAGGTCCTTGGCCTCCTTCAGGCCGAGGCCGGTGATCGCGCGCACGACCTTGATCACCTGGATCTTCTTGTCGCCGGCGGCGGTGATGACGACGTCGAAGGAGTCCTTCTCCTCCGCGGCGCCGGCCCCACCGTCGCCGCCGCCCGCCGGGGCGGCTGCGGCGACCGCGACCGGAGCGGCGGCGGTGACGCCCCACTCCTCCTCGATCGCGTTCTTCAGCTCGACGAGCTCGAGCACGGTCATCTTGCCGAGCGTCTCGAGCACCTTCGCGGTATCTGTTGCCATCTCGTTCGGTCCCTTTCGGTCAGTGTCTTTCGGCGCACTGGCGCGAGGCGCGCCTCGCCCCTACGACGACTCCTCTTCGGTGGTCTCGGACGTCTCGGCGACCGGCTGCTCGGCCTCTGCCTCGGCCTCCGCAACCGGTTCGTCCGCTGCCGGCTCGGCCTCCGCCACTGTCTCGGCCGTCGGCTCGTCGGCGGCAGGCTCGTCGGCCTCGGCTCCGCGGCAGGCTCGGCCTCGACGGCCGCTTCGCAACGGGCTCCGCCTCTGCCGCAGCCGCCTCGGCCGCGGGCTCCTCCGCCGGCGCCTCGGCAGCAGGCTCGTCGGCGGGCTCTGCCGCCGCCGGCGCGCTGCCGCCGCCTTCCTCGAGCTGCGTGATGCGGGCGTCGATCAGGCCCACGAGGTTCTGCAGGGGAGCGTTCAGCACCGCGGCGAGCTGGGTCAGCGGGGCGACGATCACGCCCACGAGCTGGGCCTGCAGCACGTCGAGCGGCGGCAGCTTCGCGAGGCTCTCCACCTCGGCGTCGCTGATCGTCTTGCCCGACAGGACACCGCCGCGGAGCGTCAGGATCTTCGTCTCCCTGGCGGCGTCGCTGAGCGCTTTCGCGACGGCGACGGGATTGCCGTCCGCCTCCACGAACGCGATCGCGGTGGGCCCTTCCAGCATCGCGAGCAGCGCGTCGGCGCCCGCCTCCTCTGCCGCCCGCCGGGTCAGCGTGTTCTTGACCACGGTGAGCTTCGCGCCGTGCTTGAGCAGCTCCGTCCGCAGCGCCGCGAGCTGGGCGTTCGTGAGGCCGCGATAGTCGGCGACGATCAGCGAGTCGGCCGAGGCGAGCCGCGAGGCCAGCTCCTGGACGACTCTCTCCTTGTCAGCTTTCTGCACAGTCATTTCCTCCGGAAATGACTAGGCCCGCTCGAGGCGGGCCGGCAGAGACGCACGGTGGCGTCTCCGAGACCCCGCCTCGGCTGGGCTTCCGCCCTCGCGGGCTGCCAGCGGTCTTCAGCGGTCTAGTCGTGGTTAGGCGTTAAACCGTAGCAGCCTCCGCCGCGGCCCCCGCACCGGCGGAGCCTTCCAGCTCCTCGACGATGTCGCGGGTGCGCAGCGGGTCGACGTGCAGGCCCGGCCCCATGGTCGTCGTCAGCGTGATGCCCTTGATGTAGCGGCCCTTCGCCGCGGCGGGCTTGGCGCGCACGATCTCCTCGACGAGCGCGGCGTAGTTCTCCAGCAGCGCCCTCTCGGAGAAGCTCTTCTTGCCGATCGCGACGTGCACGTTCGCGCCGCGGTCGGTGCGGTACTCGAGCTTGCCGGCCTTCGCGTCCTGGACCGCCTTGGCGACGTCGAAGGTGACGGTGCCCGTCTTCGGGTTCGGCATCAGCCCGCGGGGGCCGAGCACGCGGCCGAGCCGGCCGACGTTCCCCATCTGGTCGGGTGTCGCGATCGCGACGTCGAAGTCGAGGAAGCCGCCCTCGATCTTCGCGGCGAGATCGGCGGAGCCGACGACGTCCGCGCCCGCCTCCTCCGCCTCGCGGGCCTTGTCGCCCTCGGCGAACACGGCGACGCGCATCGTGCGGCCGGTGCCGTGCGGCAGCATCAGCGTGCCGCGCAGCTGCTCCTCGGCGTGCCGGACGTTGAGGCCGAGGCGGAAGTGCGCCTCGACCGTCTCGTCGAACTTCGCACCCTCGATCTCCTTCAGGATCCTGACGGCGTCCGCCGGCGAGTACAGCGTCTCGCGGTCGATCTTGGCGCGGGCAGCCGTGTACCTCTTGCCGTGCCCGCTCATGCCTCCACCTCCACGCCCATCGACCGGGCCGTGCCGGCGATCACCTTCATCGCCTGCTCGACGTCGTGTGCGTTCAGGTCGGGCATCTTCGTCTCCGCGATCGAGCGCAGCTGCGCCTGGGTGAGCTTGCCCACCTTGGTGCGGTTCGGCTCGGCCGAGCCGGACTCCAGCCCGAGCGCCTCCTTGATCAGGACGGCCGCCGGCGGCGTCTTCGTGATGAAGGTGAACGACCGGTCCTCGTAGACCGTGATCTCCACCGGGATGATGCGGCCGTTCTCGTGCGCGGTCTGCGCGTTGAAGGCCTTCGTGAACTCCACGATGTTGACGCCGTGCTGACCCAGCGCGGGCCCCACCGGCGGCGCGGGGTTCGCCTGCCCGCCGGGGATCTGGAGCTTGATGAGTGTGAGGACTTTCTTGGCCATATGCGTGAGTGCGGACGGGGCTGCTCGCCCCTCCTCCCGTCTTGTCGTGTTTCACCGGCCCGGAGCGGGCCCGTCGGTCAATCGATCTTCTTCACCTGGTCGAAGCCCAGCTCGACCGGAACCTGGCGCTCGAAGATGTCCACGAGCACCTTCAGCTTCTGGGCGTCGGAGTTGACGTCGACGATCTCGCCGTCGAAGTCGGAGAGCGGCCCGGAGGTCACCTTCACCGACTCGCCGAGCGAGAACTGCGCCTGCGACTTCGCCGCCGGCCCGGCCCCCGGGCCGGCCGGTATGGAGGATGCGGTCGACCTCGGCCTGCGAGAGCGGCACGGGCTTCGCCCCGGCGCCCACGAACCCGGTCACGCCGGGCGTTCCCTTGACGACCGTCCAGGCCTCGTCGCTGAGGTCCATGTTCACCAGCACGTAGCCGGGCAGCACCCGCTTCTCGATCTGCACCTTCTGGCCGTCCTTCGTCTCGATCACCTGCTCCGTCGGGACGACGACGCGCCGGAAGCGCGGCTGCTGGTTCATCGAGACGATGCGGTGCTCGAGGTTGGCCTTGACCTTGTTCTCGTGCCCCGAATAGGTGTTGATCACGTACCAGTTGAACATGTCTTCCTCACTGCCCGAGCAGGACGTCGCGGACGAACGGCTTCAGAATCTGGTCCGCGCCCCAGAGGTACGCGCCGACGATGGCGCACGCGACGATGACGACGACCGTGCCCTGGATCACCTGCGCGCGGTTGGGCCAGTCGACCTTCTTCAGCTCCGCCCAGGACTCGCGGACGAAGCCGCCGCGGCGGTGCGCCTCGATCGGCGCCACGACCGCCGCGCCGCCGGCGTCCGTGGACGGCCGCACGTCCGGGGCCGCCGGGGCGTCGCCCGCCGCCCGGCGGGCGTCCCGGCGCTGCCTGCGCGTCTCACCGGCCACTAGCGGGTCTCCCGGTGGATCGTGTGGGTGCCACACCAGCGGCAGTACTTCTTGAACTCCACCCGGTCGGGCGAGTTCCGCTTCGACTTCTCCGTCTGGTAGTTGCGCCGCTTGCATTCGCGTGCAGGCGAGCGTGATTGCGACTCGGACTCCGGTGGCCATCTCTTCTTCTCGTTAGGTCGTGTTGGAAAGGGCGCGCAAGGTAGCGGCGGTAGGACTCGAACCTACGACACGCGGATTATGATTCCGCTGCTCTAACCAACTGAGCTACGCCGCCGAGCGGTCTCGCAGTGTAGCAAGGCGCGAGAGGCGAATCCGCCTGGTCGACGAGAGCCGAGACGGCTGTCGCGAGCCGTCGGACAGTAGCCGAAAAGCGCGCGCGAGAGAACCACCTCCCACTCCGGCCGATGCCGTTTCTAGGATCCCTTCCCGTGATCAGGATCCCCCCACGACGCGGTGGCTGGCTCGAGGTGGTCTGCGGGCCGATGTTCTCCGGCAAGAGCGAGGAGATGATCCGGCGGCTGCGACGCGCGGAGATCGCGGGGCAGCGGGTGATCCTCTTCAAGCCGCGCATCGACGACCGCTACGCGGTGGCCGACGTCGTCAGCCACGCGGGAGTGCGCATGTCCGCCGTCCCCGTCGACGGGTGCGCGGAGCTCCTCGCCCGCGCCCGGGGGGCCGAGGTCGTCGGGATCGACGAGGTGCAGTTCTTCGAGCCGACCGTCGTCGACGCGGCTCTCGCCCTCGCCGATCGCGGCGCCCGCGTGATCGCTGCGGGCTCGACCAGGACTTCCGCCGGCAGCCGTTCGGCCCGATGCCCGAGCTGCTCGCGCGCGCCGAGTTCGTCGACAAGCTGCAGGCCGTCTGCCACCGCTGCGGCGGCCCGGCGACGACCACCCAGCGCCTCGTCGACGGCCGGCCCGCTCCGTACGCGGGCGAGACCGTCGTCGTCGGCGCAGCCGAGCAGTACGAGGCCCGCTGCCGCGACTGCCACGAGGCCGGCGCCGACGCCGCCCGCCTCGTCGCCTAGAGGCTTGATGTGAAACGGACGCGTCCTGGGGGCGCCTCAGGCCGAGCCAGGGCGGTTCCGCGGCCACGGCGCATGCTGGTGGCACGTGCAAGGCCGCGGGACCGTCCTGGCGACGTGCATGAGGCGGCATCCAGGGCCTGTTCGAGTTTCACATCAAGCCTCTGGCCGCCGGGCAGGTCAGCTCCGCCTTCAGGCGGGGCGGCCCGCGAGCTCCGCGTCGAGCACGAGGACGGTGCGGGCGCCCTCGCCACGCCGGAGCCGGTCGAGCGCGTCGTTGATCCCGTCGAGCGTCGTCACGTGGGTGACCACGCGGGCGAGGTCGAGGTCGCCGGCGAGGGCGAGCGCGGCGAGCTCGGGCAGCTCGGCGGCGGGGTCGCCCGAGCCGTAGTAGGTGCCCAGGAGCGACTTGTCGGACAGGAAATCGATCGCGGGCACGCTCGCCTCGACACCGACGGGCGCAAGGCCCACCACGATCGCCGAGCCCCCCGGCCGGGTCGCGTCCCACGCGAGCCGGATCGTCTCGGGCCGGCCGATCACCTCGAAGGCGTGGTCGACGCCGCCGCCGGTGAGCCGGTGGACGGTCGTCACGGGATCGTCGTCGGCCGCCGTGTCGATCGTGTGGGTCGCCCCCTGGGCGATCGCGAGCTCGAGCTTCTCGGGGACGCGGTCGAGCGCGACGATCGGGTCGGCGCCCGCGAGGCGCGCCCCGGCGACCACCTGCAGCCCGACGCCGCCGCAGCCGATCACGGCGACGGCGTCGCCCGGGGCGACCTTCGCGACGTTGCGCACCGCTCCCACGCCGGTGACGACGCCGCAGCCGAGCAGCGCCGCCTGCCAGAGCGGCAGCTCCCGCGGCAGCGGCACCGCACCGCCCGCGGCGACGACGGTGTAGTCGGCGAAGCACGCCGTGCGCAGGCCGTGCTGGAGCACCGTGCCGTCCGGCAGGCGTAGCCGGCTCGTGCCGTCCATCAGCATTCCGTTTGCGCCGTGCTCCCCGACGACGAGGCAGAGGTTCGGCTTGCCTGCGAGACAGAACCGGCAGGCGCGGCAGGCCGGGACGAAGCAGAACGCGACGGGATCGCCAGGGGCCACGTGCGTGACGCCTTCGCCGACGGCCGCCACCACGCCGGCGCCCTCGTGCCCCATCACCGCCGGCCACAGCCCCGCGCCCAGCTCGCCGTCCGCGTGACGGACGTCCGAATGGCAGACGCCGGCGGCTGCGACCCTGACCAGTACCTCGCCGCGCTTGGGGGCATCGAGCTCCACGTCCTCGACCTCGACGTGCTCGCTCGGGTGTCGCAGCACCGCCGCCCGGATCCTCACGCCACCCTCCATCGTTCGAGCCCGTCCAGGTCGAGGTCGACGCCGAGCCCCGGGCCCGGAGGCGGCGCGATCGTCCCGTCGGGCGCGATCTCGGTCGGGGCCGGCAGGAGCCAGTCCCGCCGTTCCGGCGTCCAGGCGGGCGGATCGTACGGCACCTCGATGAACGGCACCGGCGAGAACGCGATCGCGGCGTGCAGGTTCGCGAGGAAGCCGAGCCCGTTCGACCAGGTGTGCGGCGACCAGGCGCGCCCGTGCAGGTCGGCGAGCGAGGCGATCCGGCGGCAGCCGCCGATCCCGCCGACGAAGAGCACGTCGGCCTGGATCACGTCGATCTGGCCGCGGACGACGAGGTCGCGGGCCTCGTGCTGCTGCCGGACGAGCTCGCCGGCGGCCAGCCTGAGCGAGCTGCGGCGGCGGAGCGCCGCGTACCCGTCGGCGTCCTCTGTCCGCAGCGGCTCCTCGAGCCAGTACACGCCGAGCTCCTCGAGCTCGCGCGCGCACTGCGCCGCGGTCGCCACGTCCCACCGAGGCTCGCGGTCTCCGGGCATCCGCCACCCCTGGTTGGCGTCGACCATGATCTCCAGGCGCTCGCCGACCGCCGCCCGCACCGCGCGGACGACGGCGACGTCGTCGCGCCAGTTGCCGAGGTGAAAGCGGATCTTCACGGCTCGCACGCCCCTGTCGGCGAGCTCGACGCACCGCGCGGCGCGCACCTCGGGCTCGACGAGCTCACCGCTCGAGGCGTAGGCGACGAGCCGCTCGCTCCGCCCTCCGAGCAGTTTCCAGAGCGGCTGGCCGAGAGCGCGGCCGACGAGGTCCCAGACCGCGATCTCGACCGCCCACGGCCGGCCGCCGTGAAGGTCGACCGTCTCGCACACTTCCCGCACGGCCTCGGTCCGCAGCGGGTCGAGCCCGACGAGGAAGCGCTCGAGGGCGGCCCGGTCGGGCAGCCCGTCGCCGCCGGACGCGATGCCCGTGAGCCCCTCGTCGGTGTGCACGAGCACGACCGTGGCCTCCTGCTCCGTGCGGGGGGCCGGGTCCCACGCGGCGCAGAACGGCGGGTCGAGCGGGAAGCGGTAGACGCGGGTCTCGATCGCGGTGATCTTCATGCCTGCCCCGTGGGCAGGGGGATGATCGTCCCCCTGTTCATGATCGCCGTTCGGGTCGAATGCCTGCTTCAGCGTCTCGAGGATCGAAGTACGAGGAGCCGTACTCCTCGCGCACCCACGGGGCGCGCGCCTTGCCGATGCCGTGGTGGTGGACGATCGAGCCGCCGTGCCGCAGCGTCTCCTCGCAGATGATCGCGATGATCGGGAGGTAGTACTTCGTGACCTCCTCCTCCGGCTCGCAGTCGACGAGGTCGTAGAAGTAGTTGAAGTACATGTTGGTGCCGTTGATGTAGCTGTGCGAGGAGTGCCCGCCGAGGATCGTGATGTCCGGGATCTCCTTCCGGATGCGGCCGATCGCCGCCTCGTAGATGTCGTTGATCGAGCTCCAGTCGGCGGAGACCTCGGTGGTGCGGTTGACGTTGCGGGTCGTCCGGATCCGCTCGTCCTCGCGGCTGATCTTGTCCGGCCCCCAGATGAGGTCGTCGAACCACGCTGCGATGAGCCCGCTGTCGACCGGGCGGCACTCCGGCGTGGCGGGCGACGATCTCGTCGATCCCCTCGGCGGTCGCGCGCGCGATCCCGGCCGCGCCCTCGGCCATGAACAGGAGCACGCAGTCGTCCTCGCCGGCGAAGTGGGAGAAGTGGATGCCGCCGTCCTCCGGGTCGTAGAGGCGCGCGACCGACGGCTTGTAGCCCGCCACCATCACCTCGCGGAGCACCTCGAAGCCGGTCTTCATGCTCTTCAGCGTCCAGCCGAGGAAGACGTTGTTCTCGGGCAGGTAGGGGAAGAGCTTCACCGTCACCTCGGTGATGAAGCAGAGGGCGCCCTCGTTGCCGATCACGACGTGGCGGATGTCGGGGCCGGCCGCCCGGCGCGGCACGTTCTTGATCCGCGCCACCTCGCCGCCGGGGAACACGGCCTCGAGCCCGACGACCATGTCCTCGATCCCGCCGTAGAGCGTCGAGAACTGGCCGATGCTGCGGGTGGCGACGAGGCCGCCCATGTGGGCGACCGGCTTCGACTGCGGGGAGTGCCCCGTCGTCAGCCCGAGCTCGCGGGCCCGGTCCTCGAGCGCCTGCAGCGGCACGCCGCACTGGCAGGTGGCCTGCATGTTGTAGGCGTCGACGCTCAGGATCCGGTTCATCCGCGAGCCGTCGAGGACGATCGAGTTCGCGACGACGGTCTCGAGGCCGCCCTCGGTCGCCGTGCCGCCGGTGCGCGGGACGACGTTGACGCCGTGGCGCTCGGCGAACGCGAGCACCTCCGCCGCCTCCTGCGTGCTGCGAGACCATCGCCACCGCCGCCGGCGGCGGCATGGTGTAGACCCCGAAGATGTTCTCGAGCTTGCGGAAGTTGTCGATGCTGCGTTCCCGGAGGACCTGCTCGTCGGTGACGACGTGCTCGGCGCCGAGGATCTGCTGCAGGCCCTCGACGATCGCTTCTCTGCTCAGCTCCATGGTGATGTCCTTCGTGGTGGGGTCGTGGGCGATCGGGTGGCGTCAGTGGAAGATCGGGAAGGAGCGCTCGAGGAGCGCATCGGTGGCGTCTCGGATGTCCTGGTAGACGGTCTCGTTCATGCGCTTGTAGACGGCGGTGTTGGCGGGGTCCGGGCTGAACGACTCGCGCTCCTTCGTCCATGCTCGCCGCCGCGGTCTCGATGTCCGGGTAGAGCCCGGCGGCCGCGGCCGCGCAGATCGCGGCGCCGAGGCTCGCGCCACCGCCCCCCACGCTCCGCGAGGCGCGGAATCCCGAAGCAGTCGGCGAAGATGCGCATGAAGAGGTCGCTGGTGGCGCCGCCGCCCGAGACGACGATCTCCTCGAGCGAGATCCCGAGCTCGCGGCACATCGCGTCCACGTTGTGCTTCATCGTCAGCGCGATCGCCTCGAGGATCGACCGGTAGACGTGCGCCCGCGTGTGGCGTGCGTCGAACCCGAGCATCATGCCCTTGCGAAACGGCCTGTCGGTGGGCGCCAGCCAGTCGAGGACGGTCATCAGCCCGTCGCTGCCCGCCGGCACCGCCTCCGCTTCGCGCTCGAGGTACTGCTCGCGCGAGAGCCCGAGCGACGCTGCCCGCTCCGCGACCTCGTCGCCGAGGAGGTCGAGGAACCAGCTGAGCGTCCACATCCCGCGGCGCACGCCGTGGCTCTCGTACAGGTACCGGTGGGGGATGCAGGCGAAGTTCGTCCAGAAGTGCGGCCGGGTCACGGTGGTTCTCGTGCCCGTGCACCATGGCGGCGATGTAGGTGCCGAGGGAGACGAGCGCCGTCGCCTCGCCGAGCGACCCGGAGCCGAGCGCCTCCACCGCCTTGTCGTTCGCGGTCGCGACGACGGGGAGCCCCTCGGGGATGCCGGTCGCGGCGGCCGCCGGCGCGGTCAGGTGCCCGATCACCTCGCCCGGCAGCTGCAGCTCGAGCAGCATCTCCCGTGTCACGTGGAACCGCTCGAACAGCGCCGGGTCGTCGCTCCACTGCCACGTGTCGGTGTCGATCGGCCACTGCAGCAGGATGTTGTTGGCGGCGGTGTCCCGAGCTCGCCGGTGAACCGGTGGGCGATGTAGCCGGACGAGGTCGTCGCGTACGCGACCGCGGGATCGTCGGGGACGTACGGCTGGTAGGCGCGGTCGTCCATCCAGCTGATCACCGGCTCCGCCAGCGATCCGTCCGCCCTCAGGAAGGCCTTGCAGCACCGGATCGTGCACAGGCCGACGGCCGCGATCTCGCGCGGGTCGCCCGTGAACGCCTCCATCGCCCGGCGGCTCGCGGCGGCGATCGACTCCCAGAGGTCGTCGTCGGGATGGACGGCGACCCCGTGGCGAGGCCGGCTCATGGGCCGCAGGGCCTGCCGGCCCTGCGAGACGACGTCTCCCGCCGCGTCGAACACGACGACCTTGGAGCTCTGGGTGCCGCCGTCGACGCCGACGAGGTACGGGCCCGTCATCGCGCAGTCGCTCCGCCTCGCCCTAGCGGACGAGATAGCCGCCGTCCACGGAGAGGATGTGCCCGTTGACGTAGTCCGACGCGCGGCTCGCGAGGAAGACGACCGCACCCATCAGGTCGGCGGGATCTCCCCAGCGATCGGCGGGGATGTGCTCGAGGACGCGCCTGTTCGTCTCCGGGTCGCTTCGCGTGGCCGCGGTGATCGCGGTCGCGTAGTAGCCGGGCGCGATGCCGTTGACCTGGATGTTGTGCTGGGCGAGCTCGTCGCAGTAGGCCTTCGTGAGGCCTGCGATGCCGTGCTTCGTCGCCGCGTACGCCGGCGAGAGCCGGCCGCCGAGGAACGTGAAGACCGAGCAGATGTTGATGATCTTCCCGCTCCGCTGCGGCACCATCCGCTGTGCCGCCTCGTAGCTCATCTCGAACGCGGCCGTGAGGTTGACGGCGACCGTCGCGTCCCACTGCGGCCGGCCGAACTCGAGCACCTCCGCGAGTCGGGCAGACGCCCGCGCTGTTGACGAGGATGTCGACGGAGCCGAGCTGCTCGACGCACGCGTCGACGACGAGCTTCGGGACGCCGGGCCTGGTGATGTCGGCTCTGCATGAACGCGTAGCGGACGCCCTCGGCCTCGATCAGCTCCCCGGTGGCGCCGTCGTCGTCGACGATGCTCGGCACGAACACGTTGGCGCCGCCCTTCGCGAGCGCCAGGGCGAACGCCTGGCCGAGGCCCGTGTTGCCACCCGTGACGATGGCGTTCTTCCCCTCGAGCGAGAAGAAGTCGATCGTGAAGTCCCTGATCTCCATGATCACTGGAGGTGGAGACGCGGCTCCCGACGGCGGGATGTGCGCTACTCGCCGCTGTAGAAGGGGTTCCAGAGCGTGTCGCGGTCGGCGACGAGCTGCGCGGCCGCGTCGGGGTCGCGCCCCTCGACGCACATCCCGATCGCCTTGCGGACGGCGGTGCGCGTGGCGAGCCGTACGGCGGTCTCGTCGTCGGCGCGCGCGTCGAGCCAGAGCGCGACGAGCACGATCAGGTCGCCCGTCGCCTCGATCAGGCCGTCGGCGACGGCGTCCAGCACCGCCTGCCCGATCCCGAGCTGCCCCGGCCCCCACGTCATCGTCTCGATGTGCTCGTTCGTCGCGGTCGTCTTGTTCATCATCAGCGTCGGCGGCCAGATCGGCTGGTACTCGGGCTGGCTGCGGCCGACGCAGCAGAGCACCGGCGAGTGTCCCGGCGACGGGTGGGCGAACATCGAGATCGCCGCGGCCCCCGTCGCGCTGCCGCGACGGGCGAGCACGACGTTGACGTGTGCGCCGTTCGGGGACAGGCCGCCCCAGCCCTCGCCGATGCGGCCGTCGAGCTCGTCCAGGTTCATGCTGCTCCTCCGTTGGTCGTGGGCAGGGCGGGGTCGAGGACGACGCGCAGCGCCTCGCCCGAGTTCATCAGCGCGAACGCGCGCGTCGACGTCCTCGAGCGGGAGCCGGTGCGAGACGAGGCGGTCGAGCGGCAGGCGGCCCGAGCGGTAGACGTCGAGGATCTTCGGGAAGTCGCGCTCCGGCCGGGCCGAGCCGTAGATCGAGCCGAGCACGCGCCGCTCCATCCGCGGGATCGTGAGCGCGGGCAGCGGCACGACGGTCTCGGCCCGGGGGATGCCGATCAGCACGGCCGCGCCGCGCGTCCGCGTCGAGAGGACGGCGGCGAGCATCGCCTCGCCGCGCCCGGTGGCCTCGATCGCGTAGTCGACCCCACCGCCGGATGCGTCGCGGACCGCCTCCGCGGTCTCCTCCGCGCTCCCGGCCCAGACGACGCCCGCCGCCGCGCCGAGCGCCTTGGCCGTCTCGCAGCTTGGCCGCGGTCGCGTCGACGGCGATCACCGGCTCGGCGCCGACCGCGACCGCGGCCATCAGCGCGGAGAGGCCGACGCCGCCGCAGCCGATCACCGCCACCCGGTCGCCGGGCCGGACGCCGGCCGTGTTCCAGACCGCCCCGACGCCCGTCGTCACGGCGCAGCCGACGAGGCTCGCGACGTCGAACGGCACGTCCTTCGGGATCGGGACGCACGACCGCTCGGGCACGACGCACGCCTCGGCGAACGTCGAGAGGAAGCAGTAGTGGTAGACGGTCTCGCCGTCCGAGCGACAGCCGCGACGTCTCGTCCATCAGCCCGCCCGACGCCCATCAGCGGCCAGATCGTCGAGCACAGCTGCGGCAGGTCGCGGAGGCACTCGCGCGCACTCGCCGCACGACGGCGTCCACGACAGCGTCACGTGGTCGCCGGGCGCGACGCGCGTGACGCCCTCGCCGACGGCCTCGACGACGCCTGCGCCTTCGTGCCCGAGCACGACCGGCCACGGCGTGCCGGTCGTGCCGTCGACCGCGTTGTAGTCCGAGCGGCAGACCCCGCTCGCGCCGAGGCGCACGAGCACCTCGCCGGCCCTCGGTTCCGCCAGATCGAGCTCCTGCACCTTCGCCGATCCGCCGACTCCCTCGAGCACGGCTGCTCTGATCTTCACGCCTCGACCGTCTCCTTCCGCTGCAGCGTGCGCAGCTCGTCGATCGGGATGTGACAGCGCATCAGGTGCCCGCCCTCGACCTCGACGAGCGGCGGCTCGGTCGTCTCGCAGACCGCGCCGACCTTCCGCGGGCAGCGCGTGTGGAAGACGCAGCCGCTCGGCGGCTCCGCGGCGCTCGGGATGTCGCCCTCGAGCCGGATCCGCTCGCGCCCGCCGCCGTCGATCGTCGGCACGGCCGAGAGCAGCGCCTCGGTGTACGGGTGGTGCGGCCCGTCGAACACGACGTCGGCACGGCCCGAGCTCCATCAGCCGGCCGAGGTAGAGGACGGCGATCCGGTCGGAGATGTAGCGCACGACGCCGAGGTCGTGGCGAGATGAAGAGGTACGAGACGCCGCTGCTCGGCCTGCAGCTCGACGAGCAGGTTGAGGATCGCCGCCTGCACCGACACGTCGAGCGCACGACGTCGGCTCGTCGCAGACGACGAGCTTCGGGTCGCCGGCGAACGCGCGGGCGATCGCGACGCGCTGCTTGAGGCCACCGGAGAGCTGCACCGGCTTCTGCGTGAGCGTGCGCTCCGAGATGCGCACGCGCGTCGGCGAGCTCGCGACACGCGAGCGTCTGCGCCTCGGCCCGCTGATCCCGGCCAGCTTCCGCATCGAGCGCAGCGAGGATCCGCTGCACCGCGTGGCGCCGGTTGAGCGCCGAGTCGGGGTTCTGGAAGACGATCTGGATCGAGCGGAGGTCGTCGCGTCGAGCGCTTCTGGTAGCGCGGGGCGAGCGCGCGGCCCTCGAGCTCGACGGCGCCGGAGGTCGGGCCGATGATCCCGAGCAGCGTGCGCGCGAGCGTCGTCTTGCCGCTCCCCGACTCGCCGACGAGCCCGAGCGTCTCGCCGGGCCAGATCGCCGCGCTCACGCCGACGAGCGCGTGGATGTCGTCGCCCGTGCTGCTGGAACACCTTGCCGAGGTCGTCGAACTCGCAGCAGCGGCGCCGCGGTCGCGGTCGACCGCCGGCAGCGCGAGATCGGCCGACCAGCTCGCGCGGCAGCGTCCTGCGCCCGGTCGTGGTGGAAGCAGCGGGCGCGTGTGACCCGGCGGCGACCGGCTCGAGCGCGGGCTCCTCCGTCCGGCAGCGCGTCGTCGGCGAGCGCGCAGCGGTCGGCGAAGACGCAGCCCGGCGATGGCCGCGCCGAGGCTCGGCAGGAAGCCCGGGATCGTGTCGAGCCGGCCGCGATCCTTGCGCACGCCGCCGCGCGGGATGCAGCGGAGGAGCCCGACGGTGTAGGGATGGCGCGGGATCCTGCAGCACCGTCTCGACCGGCCCTTCCTCGACGAGCCGCCCGGCGTAGAGCACGCCGACGCGGTCGCACATCTTCGAGATCACGCCGAGGTTGTGGCTGATGAAGAGCACGGCCGTCTCGAGCTCGGCCTGGAGGTTGCGCGACGAGGTCGAGCACCTCCGCCTCGACCGTGGCGTCGAGCCCGGTCGTCGGCTCGTCGAGGATCAGCAGCGCCGGATCCTTGGCGAGCGCCATCGCGATCACGACGCGCTGCTGCATCCCGCCCGAGAGCTGGTGCGGGTAGCGGCTCATCACCGACGACGGGATCCGCGATCTGCACCCGCGCGAGCGCCTCGTGGGCACGCTCGTTCGCCTCCTTGCCCGGCACGCCGAGCACGGTGAACGCCTCCGCGACCTGCGCGCCGACGCGCATCCCGGGGTTCAGGGCCGAGCCGGGGTTCTGGTAGACCATCGACACCGTGCGCGCGTGGTACTCGCGGAGCCCCGTGCCGCCGAGCGCGAGCACGTCCTGTCCGGCGACCGAGACGCTCCGCCCGACGTGATCCGGCCGTTGCGGGGCAGGTAGCGCACGATGCCGAGCGCGGCGGTCGACTTGCCGCAGCCGGACTCGCCGACGAGGCCGTACGAGCGGCCGCGCTCGATCGAGAACGACACGCCCCGCAGCACGGGCCGGTCGATCCCGCGCACGCGGTAGACGAGCTCGAGGTCGGCGACGTCGAGCGCGCGGCGGTGACGTCGGCTGACGTCGTCGTCTCCGTCACCGCTCGTACACCTCGCGGATCCCGTCGGCGACGAGGTTCACCGAGACGACGAGGCTCGCGATCGCGAGCGCCGGGAACAGCGTCATCCACCAGTACGGGTCGATGAACGTCCAGTACTGGTTGATCTGCGCGGCCCAGTCGGGCGACGGCGGCTGGACGCCGAAGCCGATGAACGTCAGCGAGGCGACGGCGAAGATCGCGTAGCCGAGCCGCACGGTGAACTCGACGACGACCGGCGACGATCACGTTCGGGAGGATCTCGGAGAACATGATGTAGGGCGACCGCTCGCCGCGCAGGCGCGCCGCCTGCACGTAGTCGAGCTCGGCCTCGGCGAGCACGGCGGCGCGGACGGTCCGCGAGACGACCGGCGTGAAGATCAGGCCGATCGATGAGCGATCGACGACCCAGTCCCGGACGAGCTCCCGACGGCGGTCACGATCAGGATCGCGGTCACGATCAGCGGCAGCGACGAGCACGGCGTCGACGAAGCGGCTCATGACGTCGTCGACGACGCCGCGGAAGTAGCCCGTGATCAGGCCGAGCATCGTCCCGAGCACGGTGCCGAGCAGCGTCGCCGCCGGGGCGATCAGGAGGATGTTGCGCGAGCCGGCGAGCACGCGCGAGAAGACGTCGCGGCCGTTCGTGTCGGTGCCGAACGGATGGCCCCAGCTCGGCGGCTGGCTGGTCGGGAGCTGGTTGTCGAAGATCGGGTCGTACGGGCAGACGAGGCCCGGGAAGAGCGCGCAGAAGATCCAGAACCCGATCACGATCGACGCCGACCATGACCGTCGGCGTGCGCAGGAGCAGGCGCAGCCGCTCCGAGCGCGCGGTGCGCGCCTCGCTGCGCGCCGGCGCGGGGTCGGCGTCGGCTCGGCGGCGGCGACCGTGCTCACTCCGAGCCCCCGAAGCGGATCCGCGGGTTGAGGACCGCGTAGAGGATGTCGGCGACCAGCGTCACGACGAGGTAGACGATGCCGACGACGAGGACGCCCGCCGTCAGCAGCGGGAGGTCCTTCTCGCGCGCCGCCTCGTAGATGAGGCAGGCCGATGCCCTGGTAGTTGAAGAGCACCTCGACGACGACGAGCCCGCCGACGAGGTAGCCGACCTGGACGGCGACGACCGCGATCGTCGGCAGCAGCGCGTTCCGCAGCACGTGCCTGCGGACGACGACCGACGACGGGAGCCCCTTGAGGTAGGCCGTGCGCGCGTAGTCGCTGTCGAGCGCCTCGATCATCCCGGCGCGCGTGATCCGGGCGATGTACCCGAACAGCACGAGCGTGAGCGTGAACGCCGGGCAGCAGCAGGTACTTGACCTGGGTCGAGGACGTTCGCGCCCTCCTCCCACTGCGCGGTCACGGGCAGCCACCCGAGCCAGATCGACGAAGACGAGGATGAGGACGATCCCGGTCACGAACTCCGGCATCGCCGCGAACGAGATGCCCGGCGATCGTGATCCCCTTGTCGGTCGGCCTGCCCGTAGCGGAGCCCGGCGATGACGCCGCCGAGGATCGAGAGCGGGACGCAGATCAGGAAGGCGACGAGCGCGAGCTTGAACGAGTTGCGAAGCGCCGGGCCGAGGAGATCCCAGGCCGGGACCTGCGTCGTCAGCGAGGTGCCGAGATCGCCGTGCAGCGAGCCCGCCGGCCCAGTCCATGTACTGCTCGAAGACCGATCGGTTCGTGCCGAGCTGCTCGTTGAGCGCGTCGACCGACTCCTGGGTCGCGAACGGCCCGAGCACGGCACGACCGACGTTGCCGGGGAGGATCGGTCGAGATGGCGAACACGATCACGCTGAGCAGGAACAGCGTGATCAGCGCGAGGCCGAGGCGCTTGAGGAGGAAGCGGGTCACAGGTGGCCGTCGGCTAGCGCGAGGGGCGGGCGGGGGACGAGCGCATCCGCCGCCCGCCCTCCGGGTGGTTCGCTAGGCCAGCGAGACCTTCGCCAGCCGGACGTGCGAGAGGCCCTCGGGGACGTAGTTCTTGACCTTCGAGGAGCTCGCCGTCACGTAGTTGATGAAGTAGTCGGTGATGACCGGCGTGTCGCGGAGGAGGAGCCCCGCCATCCGCTTCGTCGCCTTCCGCTGCGCCGCGATCTCGGCCGCGCCGAGGTACGTCTTCGCGAGCGAGTCGAACTCGGGGTTCTTGTAGTGCGACGCGTTCCAGTCGCCCGTCGACATGTAGCACCGCGTGAGGTAGATGTTCGGCACGCCGCGCGCGCCGTACTCGGTCAGCGTGCACGTGCGGTTCAGCCACGGCGTCGTCGTGGCGTAGTCCGCCCCTGCCGGCTCCGAGTCGTAGTACTTGCTGACGTCCATGACCTCGAGGCCGATCGTCGATGCCGGCCTCGCGCGCGTACGCCTGGATCGACGCCGCGTGGTCGGCGTGGTCGAGGAAGTTCCACGTCGTGATGTTGAACTTCAGGTTCTCGGCGCCCGGCCGCCTTGCAGCAGCGCCTTCGCGAGCGCGACGTTCTGCGTGCGCTGCTTGATCGACGGGTCGGTCGAGGCGAAGCCCTTCCAGAACGGGTTGTCGTTCCCGACCTGCCCGGCGCCGAGCATGACCTTCGCGAGCTGCTGCGGCCGGTTGATCACGAGCGCGACCGCACGACGCACGCGCGGGTCCTTGAGCACGCCCTGGTCGGTGCGCATGCAGACCTGCCGGTGCGCGGCGGTCGGCTGGGCTGTAGTACGTGTACTTCGAGTTGTTCTTGAAGACCTGGGCCTCCTGCGGCGAGAGCTGCATCGCGAGGTCGATCTGCCCGGCCCGCAGCGCGAGCACCAGCGGCGCCGAGCCCTGGTAGTACGTGACCTTGACGCCGTCGAGCGGCGGCCGGCCGCCCCAGTAGGCGTCGTGGCGAACGAGCTCGGCGCTCTTCTTGTCGACGTAGCTTCTTGAGCTTGAACGCGCCCGGTGCCGATCATCCCGCCCGTGACCCACGTTCCCGGGCGTCGCCGCGATCGCCGCGGGCTGGATGATCGCCTGGTACGTCGTCTGGCTGACGAGGTACGGGAACACGCCGATCGGCGGACTTGAGCCGGAAGACGACCGTGTACGTGGCCGTTCGCCGAGACGCCGGCGGCGTCGAAGAACGGGGTGAGGCCGGCGTTCGAGCCCTTCGCGCCGACGTACTGCTTCATGCTCGCGACGACGTCCGTCGACGGTCATCGTCTTGCCGTTGTGGAACTTGACGCCCTTGCGGATCTGGAACGTCCACACGGTCGCGTCGGCGTTCGGCTTCCAGCTCGTCGCGAGCCACGGCACGACCTTGCCCTGCGGGTTCGTGAACGTCAGGTACTCGCCCGGGATGCCGGCGAACGCGAGCGAGCCGCCGTCGTTGAGCAGGTACGGCTCGAGCGAGCCGCCCGCCGGCGAGGCCGACGCGGATCGTGCCGCCCGCCTTGACCGCCTGCCGAGCTCGCGCGCACGAGCGGAGCCGCGCCGGCCTCGCCGACGTAGCGCGAGCAGGCTGCCCATCATGCCGGCCGAGAGGCCGAACATCGCGCCGCGCGTGAGGAACTCCGTCCGGTCGAGCTCGCCGCCGACGAGCTCGTCGATCAGGTTGTTCTCGAGCGGGCCCGCCTCGTTGCGGCGGTACGCCTCGATCACCCTCCTGCGTTTCCCGGTCCATCCGGCCCTCCTCCTCAGTGATTGTCGCTCGACGCGAGCGCTACTGCAGTGAGACGTCGAAGGACACGGATTGACGGCGCCTGGCGCAGCGTACGGTGCTGCCGGAGTTCTGAAGTTGGACATCGCGTCCCACGCTCGGGCGAGTCTGACGCGACGAACAGGGCCCTGTCAACCCAAATTCGAACTGCGTTCCCCATATGGAAACACGTTCAGGAAATCGAGTAGGCTTCGCGCGATGACGTCCGGGCTCGAGCAGACGACGTCCGGGCTCGGGCACCGTCTCCGGCGGTGCGGCAGCGACGTCGGCGGGCGTCCACGCGACGCTCGCCGTGCTCGACCTCCTCGCCGCGCGGGCGCCGCTCGGCTCTCCGAGCATCGGCCGCGAGCTCGGCATCGCGAAGAGCACGCTGCACCGGATCTGCGCCGTCCTCGTCGAGCGGGGCTGGGTGGTGCGGGACGCCGACGGTCGCATACGCCTCGGCATCCGTGCGCTCCGGCTCGGCTCGAGCTCGTCGAAGCTGCCGATCGTGACGGCGTTCCGCACCGTCGCGGCCGAGTTCCTCACCCGGCACGACGAGACGATCGCGCTCGCCGTGCTCGACGGCGACGAGTCGCTCTTCATCGCGCTCGAGGAGACGTCGCAGCCGGTGCGGCTCGTGACGCACGTCGGGTCGAAGACGCCCGCCTTCGCCTCGGCCAGCGGCCGTGTCGTCCTCGCGTCGCATCCGCCCGCCGCCGTCGCCGCGATGTTCGGGGGCAAGCTGCTCGTCACGCCGACCGGCCGGCGCCTGAACGGCGTCGCCGAGCTGCAGTCGATCCTCTCCGAGGTCAGGCAGCGTGGCTACGCCGAGAACCACAACGAGACGGCGGACGGCCTGTACGCCGCGTCGGTGCCCGTCGTCAACGAGGAGAACGTCACCATCGCCGCACTGACGACCTGCATACCCGTCTGCCGGGTCACGCCCGAGCGGCGGGATCTCGTCGTAGCCGATCTCCGGGCGCTCGGGGCAGAGCTGTCGGAGCTCGTCCACTGGCTGCCCTCGTTCGACTCGCGCCGGATCTGACGTGCGGGTCGACGAGCTCCGGACGTACGTCGTCGGCAACCCCCCGCCCTCGTTCGGGGGCCGCTACTTCGTGTTCCTGCAGCTCGTCACCGACGACGGGATCGTGGGAGTCGGCGAGATGTACGCAGCGACGTTCCATCCGAGCGTCGTCGAGCGGATGATCCAGGACGTCTTCGAGCGTCACGTAGCCGGCGCCGACCCGTTTCGCGATCGAGGCGCTGTGGCGACGGGTGTACGCGAGCGGCTACTCCGCGCGTCCCGACCTCACGCTCGTGGGCGTCCTCAGCGGCCTCGAGATGGCGTGCTGGGACATCGTCGGCAAGGCGGTCGGCAAGCCGGTCTACGAGCTGCTCGGAGGCCGGGTGCACGACCGCCTGCGCTCGTACACCTACCTCTACGCCGAGGCGGGCGACCGGGCCGACGTCTACCTCGACCCGGACCTGGCGGCAGAGCGTGCCGCCGCTCTACGCCGACCGAGGGTTCACCGCCCTCAAGTTCGACCCGCTCGGGCCATACTCGGCCTTCGACCCTCGCCAGCCCGAGCTCGAGGCGCTCGACCGCTCCGAGGCGTACGTCCGTGCGATCCGTGAGGCGGTCGGGTCCCGGTGCGACCTGCTCTTCGGCACGCACGGTCAGCTCACCGCGCCGGGCGCGATCCGGCTGGCCCGCCGGCTCGAGCCGTACGACCCGCTCTGGTTCGAGGAGCCCGTGCCGCCCGACCTGCCGGAGGAGATGGCGGCCGTCGCCCGCGGCGACGTCGATCCCGATCGCCACCGGCGAGCGGCTGACGACGATCTACGAGTTCGCGCGCGTGCTCGCGACCGGCGCCGCACGGATCCTGCAGCCGAACCTCGGGCGCGCGGGCGGCATCCTCGACGGGCAAGAAGATCGCCGACGCTGGCGGAGGCCCACTACGCGCAGATCGCGCCCCACCTCTACTGCGGCCCGGTCGTCGGCGCCGCGAACGTCCAGCTCGCAACGTGCAGCCCGAACTTCCTCGTACTCGAGAGCATCCTCGACTGGGACGGGTTCCACGCAGACCTTCTTCGCAAGCCGATCACCTGGGAGGACGGCTACGTGATCCCGCCGACCGGGCCCGGGCTCGGCGTGGAGCTCGACGAGGACGTCGCCAGGGCGCATCCCTACAACGGCGACGACCTCCACCTCTCCCCCGCCGCGGACCCGCTCGGGTTCCCGTGAGAGTCGGTTTCGTCGGCACGGGCAACCTCGGGGCGAAGCTGGCGAGCAGCCTCGTAGGCGACGGATTCGACGTCACCGTGCACGATCGCGACGAGGCGGCGGCGCGGCCGCTCGTCGACCGAGGGGCGACGTGGGCTCCCTCGGTCGCCGAGGCGGCAGCCGGGGTCGACGCGGTGATCACCTGCCTGCCATCCCCCGTGATCAGCGCAGCGGTCGTCGCGGGCGAAGGCGGCGTCCTCTCGGCCCTGCGCTCCGGCGGCACGTGGATCGAGATGAGCACGACCGACAAGCACGAGGTGCGGCGGCTCGCCGAACTGGGCGCCGAGCGGGGCATCGCGACACTCGAGGCCCCCGTCACCGGCGGCGTCCACCTCGCGGCGACCGGCGAGATCACGGTGATCGTCGGCGGTGACGCCGAGGTCGCCGAGGCGCACATGCCACTGTTCCGCGCCATGGGCCGGCGGATCTTCCACGTCGGGCCGCTCGGCCGCGCCTCGGACATCAAGGTGATCACGAACATGCTCGCGTTCGTCCACCTCGTCGCAGACGGCGAGGCGCTGATGCTCGCCCGGCAGGCCGGGCTCGACCTGCGCCAGGCCTGGGAGGTGATCGCCGCCAGCTCCGGCACGAGCTTCGTCCACGAGACCGAGGGCCAGGTGATCCTGAACGGGAGCTACGACATCGGCTTCACCATCGACCTCGCCCTCAAGGACCTCGGTCTCGCGCTCGAGCTGGGCGAGGAGACCGGCGTGCCGCTCGATCTCGCCGCGCGGGCGCAGGAGCAGTTCGCCGAGGCACGCGAGCGCTACGGCGGATCGGCATGGTCGCCCATGGTCGTGCGCCTGCTCGAGGAAGCGGTCGGCGAGGAGCTGCGCGCACCCGGCTTCCCGGCGACGCTCGAGCCCTCCTGCTAGCTCTACCGGCCGCGGCGGCGGCCCCCTCCTACGACTCGGGCGAGCGCCGCCCTCCGCCGTGCGCCGTGCCACGAACTCGTCCAGCTCCGCTGCGATCGCGTCGTCCATCGCCGGTGGCTCGAACTCGGCCAGCACGCGCTTCCAGGTCTCGTTCGCCCGCTGCGTCGCGTCGCGCGACCCCTCCTCGACCCACTGGCCGTAGTTCGCCCAGTCGGACACGAGCGGCTCGTAGAACGCCGTCCGGTAGCGCTCGAGGGTATGCGCTCCACCGAAGAAGTGGCCGCCCGGCGCGGTCTCGCCGATCGCGTCGAGGCCGATCTCCGCGTCGTCGACGACGAGCGGCTGGAACGTCTCGGCGAGCATCTGCAGCACCTCGACGTCGAGGATGAACTTCTCCTTCGACGCCGTCAGCCCACCCTCGAGCCAGCCCGCGGCGTGGATAAGAAGGTTGCAGCCACCCAGGACGGCGCCGTAGAGGCTCAGCATCGTCTCGTACATCGCCTGGGCGTCGACGGCGTTGGAGGCGTTCGGGGCCGAGGAGCGGTACGGGAGCCCGACGTGCCGGGCGAGCTGGCCGCTCGCGAGAGCCGCCTTGAAGTACTCCGGCGTACCGAAGGCCGGGGCGCCAGACTTCATGTCGACGTTCGACGTGAACGCCCCGTAGACGACGGGCGCGCCGGAACGGACAGCCTGCGTCAGGGCGACGCCGGCCAGCGCCTCGGCATGCTGGAGGGTGAGCGCGCCCGCCAGGGTGACCGGCGCCATCGCGCCCGCCAGCGTGAACGGCGTGATGATCGAGAGCTGCCCCGCGGCGGCGAAGTCGATCAGGCCCATGCACATCGGGATGTCCAGCTGACGCGGCGAGTTGCTGTTGATCACCGTGTAGCACCTCGGTGCGGAGGCGAACGTCTCCTCGTCGACGCCGTACCCGATCCGGAACATCTCGAGCCCGTCGGCCACCTGCCCCCGGCCGCGGGCGTAGAGATAGGGCGCCTTGTCCGTGAGCGTCAGGTAGGCGAGGCAGGACTGGAGATGCCGGAACGGGAGTGGCACGTCCTGCGGCTCGACACAGGGCCCGGTCACGTGGATCACGTCGAAGTGCTGCGTCAGCCGCACCAGGTCGCGGAAGTCGGCGAGGTTGCCCGGCCGCTTGCCTCCGTCGAGATCGCTCACCGCGGGAGGGCTCGAGACGGGAACGGTGGCGAGGTGCCGGCCGCCGAGCGTGACGGTGCGCTCGGCCGAGCGGCCGATCAGCTCGAACGACGTCGGCGCCGAAGCGACCGCCTGCTCGACCAGCTCGGGCTCGAACCGCACGAGCTCGGTCTCCTCGTCGACGAGGGCCCCGGCCGCTCGGAGGATCGTACGCGCCTCGGGCAGCAGCACGCGGATACCGTGCTGCCGGAGCAGCTGGAGCGCCGAGCCGTGCAGGTGGGCGACCTGGTCGGCGCTGAGCAGCTCGAGGGGCGGGAAGGGATTCTCGAGCGAGCGGTAGGCGAGCGACCGTCGAGCGGGCGCAACCGCCTCCGGCGGCCTGCGCCGGCGGCGTTCACGTTCCCTCGGACGTTCTCCCACGCGATCCTCCTCCCGGCGACCGGCTCATCCTACGCGGCGCGCGGACCGGGGCTCCCGTCCGCTCGCTACCGGTGCCCGACATCGAGCACGGGCTCGCCGAGCGCCTCGACGTCGACGTCGATCCCGAGGCCTGGGCCTGGCGGCGGCCCCTGCCCGCCGCCGGCGCGGGGAGGCAGTCCCGTGCCGTGGTCGACCGTGACCCAGGTGTGGAAGTCGCAGGTGTGCACCCGCTGGCGCTCGGGCGTGCCGAGCCCGACGTGCACGACTGCGGCGGTGACGAGGCTCGCGCCGCCGGCGTCCTCGACGGTCACCTCGAGCCCGAGCTCGACGGCGACGTCGCGGACGAGGACGGCGCGCGTGATGCCCCCGACGCGCTGGAGCTTGACCGTGATCCCGTCCGCGACGCGGTCCCTGTGCGCGAGCAACAGGTCGTCGAGCGTCACGATCGACTCGTCGAGCACGAGCGGACGGTCGCAGTGGCGGCGCACCGAGCGCACTCCGCGTAGGTGCGGCACGGTTGCTCGAAGACGTACTCCAGGCCGCGCGTCGCGCGCAGAAACCGGCGGGCGCCGCCGCTGGTGAAGCCGCCGTTCGCGTCCGCGAAGAGCACCACGTCGCCGCCGATGGCCTCGCGCACCGCCGCCAGCCGCTCGGCGTCGTCTTCCGGTGTCGTTCCGACCTTCACCTGTAGGCGCCGGTATCCGTCCGCCAGCAGCTCGCGCGCGAGGGCGACCGCGTCGTCCACGGACGAGATCGTGACGACGTTGTAGAGCGGAACGGCATCGCCGTGCCGTGCGCCGAGCGTCTCGCTGAGCGGCCTTCCGGCCGCACGCGCAGTCGCGTCCCAGCAGGCCATGTCGAGCGCGGACTTGACGTACGGCTGGCCCCGCATTGCGCCGTCGAGCAGGGTGAGCACCGCACGCGGCTGCGTCGGGTCGACGCCCAGCAGGAGCGGCGCGAGCTCGCCCACGCCCGCCTCCGCACCCGCGGCGAACGAGTCCGCGTACGCCGGGCTGATCACGGCCATCTCGCCCCACCCCGTGACCCCCTCGTCGGTGTCGAGCGCGACGATCAGCGATTCGAACGCGGGCGAGCCGACGTGGCCCATCGCGTAGTTGCCGCGGCGGAACGGCTGCCGCTGCCGGAACGCCCTGACGCGGGTGACCCTCACCCGCCCCAGCTCCCCCGGCGGCGCAGCCGCCGAGCTCGGCGGAGCGGACGAGCTCGACGAGCGACTCGACGTCGGGAAGTAGGTCGCCCGCGCCCATGAACGGTACGACGGAGCGGACGAGCGCGTGCGCCGGGCCGCCCGCGCCGAGCGCCGTGCCGCGGAGATCGCAGGCCTGCGCCGCCAGCAGCAGCTCGACCGCGACGATCCTCGTGCCCAGCTCGACCATCTCGGCGAGCCGACGCGCGGCGAGCGGCGCCATCGTCATACGATCCTCGATCCCGCCGGCCTGCGACGAGGAGACGAGCTCGTGCGAGACGGGCTGGGCGAGCAGGCGCGCCTCGGCGGTGAGCGCCTGCATCGCGATCCCCACCTCGCTGAGCGCGCTCTCGGCGAGCCCCGCGCGCGGGCCGAGCCCCTCGGGCAGGCCGGAGTGAGCGGGATGGAGGAGCTTCGACGACCGCTCGCACGCACTCGTCAAGGCCGGTGCGAGCGCGAGCCGAGCGAGGTCGAGCGCGGTGGCGAGCGGGATCATCTCGAAGTTCCCGACCGAGAAGACGACACCCGCCTCGACGATCACGAGCGGGTTCGCCTGCGCGGCGTTGAGCTCGACCGCGAGCTGCCCGGTCACGAACCCGAACGCATCGCGCGCGGCACCGTTCATCTGGGAGCGTCCGGAAGCAGAGGGGATCCTGGAGCGCCCGCGGCACCCCCTCCCAGCCGGCGAGGAGCGCTCCGAGCCGCGGGAGCGTGCGCGAACCCCCGGAGGGCGCACGTCCCCGATCGCGAGGTCGACCAGCGTGAGGTTGGCGCCGAGCGCCTCGAGGTCGAGGGCGCCGGCGACATCGAGCGCATCCAGCAGCCCGAGCGCGTCGTGTACCGCGAGTGCCGCCCAGCCGGTGGAGAACGAGCTCTGGTTGAGCAGGGCGATCGCTCGCCCTGGACGAGCTCGAGGTCGCCGAGCAGCCCCTCCGCCAGATCGGCCATCGCGGCGAGGTCGCTCTGGCCGATGGAGCCGCGGACCCGGACGTGGGCAGCTCGTCCGCAGTCGAGCGCCTCGACGAGCAGCTCGGCGACGACGGTGCGGCGACCGTCGTACCCTGCGCGAGCGTGTTCGCGAGCCGGAGCGCTGGCGCGCGGACGACATCGCGCGGGGCCACGGGCCCGTGGCCGATCAGGTGCTGGCGCAGGACGAGCCGGTCGTGATCCGGCGCATCGATCGCGGAGTCCCGGCGGATCCCGAGCCCGGTCGTGAGTCCGTACGCGGTGCCGCCGCTCTCGAGCACCCTGTCGGCGACCCCCCGTGCGGCCGCCATGCGCTCGAGTGCGCGAGGCGGCCAGCTCGACCCGCTCGAGGCCCCGGGCGACGCGGACGACCTCGTCGAGTCGGAGATCGGTGCCGGTGAGCATGACGGTCATCGAATGTGCATAGTCTCACGCCAGCATGCGAGCAGTGGTGTTCACCGGCGCGGGCGGGAACGAGGTGGTACGGCTCGAGGAGCGAGCCGACCCCGTGAGCCCACCGGCACGAGGTCCTGCTCGCGGTGCGCTACGCGGGGCTCAACCCGGCCGACCTGGGCAGCGGGCCGGACGCTACCCGGCGCCGCCCGGATCGCCGCCGGACGTGCCCGGCATCGAGACCGCCGGAACCGTGCTCGCGACCGGCACCAGAGTTAGCGGCCTCCAGCCCGGAGACCGGGTGTTCGGGCTGCTTGCGGAGGTGGGCTCGCCGATCGCGTGCTCGCCCACGAGCGGCACGTCGTCCGCGTTCCCGACGAGATCAGCGAGCGGGATGCAGCGGCTATACCCGAGGCGTTCGCGACCGCCCACGACGCTCTCGTGCAGGGCGGGCTCCGCATGGGTGGGCTCGTGGTCGTGAACGCGCGAACGGCGGCGTCGGCACCGCCGCCGTGCAGATCGCCGCCGCCGCGGGAGCCCGGGTGCTCGCCGTCGTGCGGAGCGACTCGCTCCGCGAGCAGGTGGCCGCCCTCGGCGCAGAAGCGCTCGCACCCGATCTCGCCGTCGAGGGGGCACGCACCCGCGGGGGTGCCGATCTCGTGCTCGAGCTGGTCGGCGCGGCCAACCTCGAGGGCGACCTGCGCTCGCTTGCCGCGAAAGGCGCATCGTGATCGTCGGCACGGGCGCCGGCGCGAAGGCCGATCTCGACCTCCGGGTGCTGATGGGGAAGCGCGCGACGATCACCGGCACCGTCCTGCGGGCGCGGACGCTCGAGGAGAAGGCGGCGGCCGTGCAGGCGTTCGCACGCGAGGTCGTGCCGCACCTGGCGTCGGGCCGGATCCGGCCGCTGGTCGACGCGGTCTTCCCTGCCGAGGACGCAACGGCTGGCGTTCGACCGACTCGAGGCGTCGGGCAAGCTGGGCAAGGGCCTGCTCGACTTCGGGATCTGACGCTCACGACGGGGGCTGTGAGCTCCGCGGAGCTCAGCCCGAGACGGGATCGGGCGCGGCCCCGAGCAGCTCGTCCGCGTAGGTCATCGAGATCCGGCGCACGATGCCGTTCGCGTCCGGCTCGTAGTGGCCCATACGCCAGAGAGCGGGCGAGTAGCAGTGGATCGACACGGCAGGCTCGCCGGCGGCGTGGCGCACACCGTGGATGTACGTCGCGTCGAAGTCGAACGTCCCGCCTCGTGCCGGTTCGTGCGCTCGCGGATCCACCCGTCCTCGTCGCGGTGGAAGTAATCCTCGAAGACCGCGCCCTCGAAATGATGACCGCTCCCTGCGAGCGGTCGTGGTCGTGGTAGCCCGTGTCCTGCTCCGCCGTCCAGCAGATCAGCCAGACGTCGACATTCGGGTCGCGGTACAGCTGCACGTAATGCCGCTCGTCGGTGGAGAGGCGCACGTGGTCGCGCCAGAGGCTCTCCTCGCGCCGCACCTCTTCGGCCGCGAGCGTCCGTAGCGCGGGCCGGTCGAGATCGGCGTCCGCAACGAGACGACCGGAGAGCCAGGAAGCGATGTCGACGTTGGTCACGGGAGCAGCCGGGCCGGTGTGTCCTGCCTGAGCAGTGTTTCGACGGATTCGCCGAAACCCCTTATCGCCCGTGCGGTGGGCTCGGGATCGACGACGGGCAGGTCGCTTCCGTAGACGAAGAAGCTCGACGCCGAACGTCTCGATGCAGAGCTCGAGCGCCCGGCGGCCGTAAGTGGCGGTGTCGAAGAAGACGTTCGGATGGAGGTTCGAGCGGACGTCGACGCCCCGTGAGGCGAGCCGCT
>CAVSUK010000032.1:0-123008 GCA_963731095.1 uncultured Gaiellaceae bacterium | reverse complement strand
AAGGAGGACTTCGAGCTCGAGGTGCTCGAGGAGTTCATGCCGGAGCCCCTCTCCGAGGAGGAGCTCGAGGAGATCATCGACGACGTCATCGCCGAGGTAGGGGCCACGTCGATCCGCGATCTCGGACGCGTGATGGCCGATGTGATGCCGCAGGTCTCCGGGCGCACCGACGGCTCCGCCGTGAGCCAACTCGTGCGCGAGAAGCTGGCGTAGCCCCGCTGCGCGCGGAAGTGCCCGTCACCGGTGCCGCGAAACCGGGCGCGCGCTCGAGCTCGGTCACGTCGTCTCCCTGAGCCGATCGAGCGCGCGCGCCCGATCGAGCGGGTGACGGGCGCGCCCTGACGGTGCCGCGGCGGACGCCCAGGAAGGCGACGGTCTCCGTGGGAACCGGTGGCAGCCGCCAGGTGTACTCGGTTGTACCCCACGAGGAGAGGATCAACATGATGGCACGTCACGTGGCACCGGCCGCGCTCGCCGCCCTTGCTCTCACTCTGGCCGGCACCGCAGCGGCGAAGGGCCCGAGCGCCGCCCGCATCGACGGGCCGGGCCTGGCGGCTCCGCTCGTGCTGGCAGGGTGGGGTGAGAGCGGAGAGGGCGCCCTCGGCGCTCTCACGATGGACGGCGGCTTCTTCGCGACGACGTTCGGGCAGGTGCCGGACGTGCGGCTGCCGGGCAGGCCGCAGCCCGACCTGGGGCCTCGCTACACGGTCGACTACACGGTGCCGGCGGGGGAGACGAGCCCGTCGCACGTGCTGCAGGAGATCTACCCGTACGCGCGCGGCGGCCCGGTGCTCTACCTCGCCTCGGGCCAGACGATGTTCAACGGCGGCACGGAGACGGTCGGCGGGTGGATGCGCGGGCCGGAGACGCTGCTTGCGGCGCTGGTCTCCGCCGGACTGCCGGCGACACGGCCGGACGGGGAAGCCGGAAGCCTCCTCGGTGAGCCCGCCGTGGTCGGCGGGACGGCAGTCGCGCTGCTGGCGCTGTGCGCGGGAGCCCTCGCGCTGGTCGCGCGCCGGAACGGGAGGACGACGCAGAGCGCCCGCGGGCGCGACGCCGCCTCCGCCTGAGCGGCCTCCCCCAATGGGGGAGCGAGGCTCCCTTCTCGAACGCTACCGGGCGGGGTGTGACGGGAATGTGGCGACTCCGTGCCAACTCGGTGCCGTGATCGTTCCGGCTCACGGCTTCCGTGCCCGCCCGTCCTTACACTGAGCATGGATGCAGGACGTCATCACCGTGCCCAACGAAGTCGCTGCCGAGCTGGCGGGCGTCGGCGACGGCGTGCTCGACTCGCTGCGCGAGCGGCTCGGGTGCTCCATCTCGCTGAGGGGCAACAAGCTGACGCTGGACGGCGACGGCGCCCACGTCGCCGAGGCTCGTGCGGTGGTGGACGAACTCGTAGAGCTGATCGAGGGGGGGCACGCGATCGGGCCGGACACGGTCGGTGCCGTCGCCGCGGCGCTCGACCAGGCCGCGGACATCCGCGACGTCTTCGAGGACGTCGTCTGGCGTCATCGCGGCAAGAAGATCGCCCCCAAGACCGTCACCCAGAAGCGCTACGTCGACGCGATCCGCTCGAGCACGGTGACGTTCGCGGTCGGGCCCGCCGGGACCGGCAAGACGTACCTCGCGATCGCTCTCGCCGTCGCCGCTCTCACCGAGAAGCAGGTGGGGCGACTGATCCTGACCCGGCCCGCCGTGGAGGCGGGGGAGCGCCTCGGCTTCCTGCCCGGCGACATCCTCGCCAAGGTCGACCCGTACATGCGGCCGCTGTTCGACGCGCTCTACGACACGATGGACGCCGACCGCCTGACCGCCTACATGGAGCGCGGCACGATCGAGGTGGCGCCGCTCGCGTTCATGCGCGGCCGTACGCTCAACGACTCGTTCGTGATCCTGGACGAGGCCCAGAACACGACGCCCGAGCAGATGCAGATGTTCCTGACACGCCTCGGCTTCGGCTCCAAGGTGGTCGTCACGGGCGACGTCACCCAGATCGACCTGCCGCGCGAGCAGGCCTCCGGGCTGATCCAGGTGCGCGAGATCCTGCGCGGCATCGACGGGATCGGCTTCGTCGAGTTCGGCCACGAGGACGTCGTCCGCCACAAGCTCGTGCAGCGCATCGTCGAGGCGTACAAGCGCCACGCGGAGGAGACGGGCACCGCCCGGCAGAAGTGAGCTGAGTGATCGACGTCGAGATCGACAACCGCAGCGGAGAGCACGTCGACGAGGCGGGCGCTGCCGCGCTCGCCCGCAGCGTCCTCGCAGCAGAGGGCGTCGAGGCGGGAGAGATCGGGATCGCGTTCGTGCCGCCGGTGGAGAGCCGCGCACTGAAGGCGGAGCACCTGGGCATCGACGAGGTCACCGACGTGCTCTCGTTCCCGATCGACGGCCGCGATCCGCTGCCGAAGGGCGAGCCGCGGGCCCTCGGCGACCTCGTCCTCTGCCCGCAGGTCGTCGGGGAGGAGTGGCGGTGGCCGCTCGTGCACGGGCTGCTGCACCTCCTCGGGTACGAGCACGGCGACGAAATGGAGGCGAGGGAGCGCGAGCTTCTCGACTGGCTCGCGGGCGAGGCCCCGTCGTGAGCCCGATGCCCCGCCGGGGGGCGCCCTCGATCCTCGAGAGCTTCAACTTCGCCTTCGAGGGGATCATCCACGTGCTCCGCACGCAGCGGAACATGCGGATCCACTTCGTCATCGCGATCGGCGTGCTGATCGCGGCGCTCGGGTTCGACGTGTCGAAGATCGAGCTGATCGTGCTGCTGCTCTCGATCGCGTTCGTGCTCATCACCGAGATGGTCAACACCGCCGTCGAAGCGGCCGTCGACGTGGCGTCCACGTCGTTCGACCCGATGGCGAAGCTCGCGAAGGACATCGCCGCCGGCGCCGTCCTGATCGCCGCCGTCAACGCGGTCGCCGTCGGCTACCTCGTCTTCTCCGGCCAGGTCGCCGACCGCAGCTCGCGCTTCCTCGACCGGCTCTCCAACACCCCGTCCGAGCTGACGCTCGTCGCGCTCGTGCTCGTGATCGCGCTCGTGATCGGCATGAAGGCGCTGTCGGGTCGCGGCACCCCGCTGCGCGGCGGCTGGCCGTCGGGTCACGCTGCGGTCGCGTTCGCCGGCTGGATGGCCGTGACGCTCACGCTCGACGCCTCCGACCACCGCTTCCTCGTCTCCTCCGTCGCGTTCATCATGGCCTTGCTCGTCGCGCAGACGCGCGTCGAGGCCGGCGTCCACTCGACGCTCGAGGTGGTCACGGGCGGTACCCTCGGAGCCATCGTGACGCTCGTCATCTTCCAGGTCTTCTCCGCATGACCGACGACGAGCTCCTCGCGCGCGCCGACGCCATCGCCGAGCGGGCCTACGCGCCGTACTCGAACTTCCACGTCGGCTGCGCGGTGCTCGCCCGCGACGGCCGCGTGATCGAGGGCGTCAACGTCGAGAACGCCGCCTACCCGCTCGGTGTCTGCGCCGAGCGCACGACGTTCGCGCGGGCTGTCGTCGAGGGCTACCGGCCGGGCGACTTCACCGTCGCCGCGATCACCGCTTCCCCGTGCGGCGGCTGCCGCCAGTGGCTCGCCGAGATGGGCGTCGAGCGGGTCGTCTTCCGCAACGGCGGCCGCATCGTCCGGATGACCGTCGACGAGCTGCTGCCGGAGCAATTCGACGCAGGCAACCTGGATTGAGGTCCGGCTTCGTCGCGGTCGCAGGCCGCCCGAACGTTGGCAAGTCCACGCTCGTCAACGCCCTCTGCGACGACAAGGTAGCGATCACCTCGAAGGTGCCGAACACGACACGGCGCCGCATCTTCGGCGTCGCGAACGGGCCCGACTGGCAGCTCGTGCTCGCCGACCTGCCGGGCTTCCAGCGTCCGATGGACGCGCTCACCGAGAAGATGCAGGAGACGGTCGACAGCTCCTTCGAGGACGTCGACGTGGTGCTGCTCGTCGTCTCCGCGCGCGACCGGATCGGAGCCGGCGACCGGTTCGTGGCGCGCCGCGTGTTCGCGCTCGGGGTGCCGGTGATCATCGCCGTGAACAAGATCGACCGGCTCAAGCACGGTCACGTCGCCTCCCAGATGAAGGTCGCCGCGACGCTCGGCGACTTCCACGCGCTGCACCCGGTGAGCGCGCTCACGAAGGATGGGATCGGGGAGCTGCGCGACGACCTCGTCCATCTGCTGCCGGAAGGCCCGCAGTACTTCCCGGCCGAGCAGACGACCGACCTGACGATGGAGAGCCGGATCGCAGAGGTGGTGCGCGAGAAGGCGCTCCACCTCACCCGCGACGAGGTGCCGCACGCGATCACGGTCGACGTGGACGAGATCGGCGACAAGGTCGTGCGCGCGTTCGTGCTCGTGGAGACGGAGTCGCAGAAGGGCATCCTGGTCGGCAAGAAGGGCGCCATGATCCGCGAGATCGGCTCGCGTGCCCGCCCGGAGGTGGAGCGTCTGCTCGGCCACCCGGTCTTCCTCGAGCTCGTCGTCAAGGTGCGGCCCAAGTGGCGTCGCGATCCGAAGATGCTCGAACGCCTCGGGCTGTAGGGACGGGGCGGGCCCCGGCCCTGCGCGCGGATGGACCGGCGTGTTGCTGCCGCTGCGCGGCTGTCGGGGTGTGCTGGAGCCGGCGGAGAGGTGGTCGCCGCCGCGACCAGGTCGGGTTCGGCGTGCGGTTCAACGGTCGGCAGGTTGCGCGAAGCCGCCGGTCGACGATAGAAGGAAGGCCATCGTGGGCCTGACGCAGTACTACACGGCGGCCACCCTCGACGGCTTTATCGCCGACCCCGACAACTCGCTGGACTGGCTGTTCACCCGCAAGCAGGAGAACGACGGGGTGTTGAACTACGGCGAGTTCATCGCCGGCGTTGGTGCGATGGCGATGGGGGCGACGACGTACGAATGGATCCTCGGTCACGAGTTCGCGGGCAAGGACCCGGCAGAGTGGACGTGGCCGTACGACATCCCCGGCTGGGTCTTCACGCACCGGCAGCTGCTCGTCGTCCCCGGCGCGGAGATCGCGTTCACGAGCGGAGACGTTGCCGGCGTGCACGAGGAGATGGTTCGCGCCGCCGGCGACCGGAATGTCTGGGTCGTCGGCGGTGGTGACCTGGCAGGTCAGTTCGCCGACGCGGGGCTGCTGGACGAGGTCATCGTGTACATCGCCCCGGTCACGCTGGGTGGGGGTGCGCCTCTGCTTCCCCGCCGGATCGAGCTGCGACTGGACGAGCTCGGACGGAACGGCGAGTTCGCCTGCGCCAGGTACTCCGTGATGCGCGCACCCGCCTGACCTCGGTCAGGACGAATCACGCCTTCTTCTTCTCCAGCAGCTGCCGGACGTTCCGCGCAATCTGATCCCGCTGCTGCACCGAGCGCTCCCGAGCAGCACTGCCGAGCGTGTGCCCGGACGCTTGCATGTCACTACGGATGCGCCGGTCGCCGATTCGCGTGATCCTGTCGGTGGAAGGGCGGTGAGCTCGATGACGGTCACTCACGCGCCACGTCACATTCACACCTCGGCAGGCCCCGGCCGTGAGCGCAGCCCCCTGGCCCGGTGGGCGGTCGGGCTTGCGGCAGCCGGCGCGGTCGCGATCGCGACGTCGTGCACGACGTTCGGCGTCGCGTATGCCATCGGAGGGTCCGGCGCAACCGCCGACGATTGGGTCGGGATCCTCGTCGTGCAGTTGCTGTTCGTCGGGCTGCTGACGTCGCTGGCGGCGTTCGCGCTGGCGATCGCCGCGAAGGTCGAGCACGAGCGGTGGGCGCTGCTGTGGCTCCCGCTGTCCGTGCTCCCGGCACTGCTCGTCTTCCTGGTGCTCGGCGAGGCGTTCTGGTGGGAGTAGCGGACGTCGCGGTCACGTGTCCTCCCCTGCCCGACCTCCCGGGCGATAGCCTCGTGTCGACGGCACGACGGTCGGGCAGGACATGACTGTCCCTTCGGAGTACGAGTTCGCTTCGCGGGATTTCTCGCGATTCCTGGCGGATGCCCGTGAGATCTCGGG
The DNA here is from genome assembly GCA_963731095.1 of uncultured Gaiellaceae bacterium. Taxonomy (GTDB): domain Bacteria; phylum Actinomycetota; class Thermoleophilia; order Gaiellales; family Gaiellaceae; genus Gaiella. Next base: position 117,013 of record CAVSUK010000032.1, on the reverse strand, counting down.
GCGGTTCGCGAACGGTTGCCGCCGCTCCTGCGCGCTCTCTTCGTCACGGACTGGGACGTGGGCGAGCCCAGGCGCCCGTTCGAGGACCGAACCGCGATAACGAGGGACGTCCAGTCCCTGCGTCCCGAGCACAACTTCGCACCCGCCACGTCGATTCGCGACGTCGCCGAGGCTCTGCGCAGAAACGTCGACGAGGCCGAGCTCGACTGCCTCCTCGCCACGCTTCCGGCGGGCGCCGCGGATTTCTGGCGTATCTGACCGCACCATGGCTCCGGTGTTTCCGGTCGCCCTCCGTTGCCCGATGGCATGTCGGCGCAGGGCAGTGGATCACCTACCATGTCGTGCCGTGTCGTCGATAGACCACGTGACCATCCGCGTCTCCGATCTCGCTGCGAGCCGTCTGTTCTTCGACACCGTGCTCGCTCCGCTCGGCCACGTCGATCCGTACGTCGGCGACCGGTTCGTGGAGTGGGGTGATTTCTCGATCGCCGCGCCAGGCCCAGGCGAGACGGTCACGCGCGGGCTCCACGTCGCATTCGCCGCCTCGTCGCGCGACCAGGTCGACGCCTTCCACGCTGCTGCGATCGCGGCGGGGCATCGGAGCAACGGCGCACCAGGGGAGCGCAGCGAATATCACCCGGGCTACTACGGTGCGTACGTCCTCGACCCAGATAGATGGAGCTGAAACATTGATTTCGTCGACATGACGTCGCTCACGAGCGAAGCCGGGCATGCATCGCTTGACACATGTCCTCCCGAGGGTCAACAATTGACTGTTTCGCGCGTCCCCGGCGAATGGAGGCCGGCGTGTCTTGGAGCCTTGAGGGAAGCTACGCCGAAACGTGTTCTTGTGAGTTGATGTGCCCGTGCAACTTTTCGTTCGACCACGGTGCAACCTACGACTACTGCCGCGCCACGCTGGTCTTCAACATTCGAGCCGGGGAGATCGAGGGAACGGATGTGAGCGGCCTGAAGGCGGCCGTGATCATCGATACGCCGAAGGTGATGACCGAGGGGAACTGGCGCATCGGCATGTTCGTGGACGAGAACGCGACTGACGAGCAGCTCGGGAAGCTGACGGCGGTGTTCGGTGGTCAGCTGGGCGGGCCGATGGCGGGGCTCGCGCCTCTTGTCGGGGAGATGCTCGGCGTCGAACGCGCCCCGATCGAGGTCGTGGACGACGGCCTCCGTCACAGCGTCCGAATCGGAAACGCGATCGATTTCGAGATCGAGGACATCGTCCCGTTCGGCGTCGAGACCGGGAGAGCCCGTCCAACTGGTCGGGGTGTTCCACCCTGTCTCGTCCGAGTTCAACGCCGCCGAGGCGACGAGGTCACAGATCAGCGCGTTCGGCATCGAGTACGAGGGCAAGACCGGCATCTCGACGGCTGAGTTCTCGTGGGCCGCTTGAACACTTGAGCACCGCGACAGACGCTCGAAGAGGCGGCCACGCCGGGCTGGCGCCCGCGTTCGCGGCGGTGCGCACGAGACTGGGGCTCGTGCTGCTGCTATTCGCGATTGCGGCGGCTGCGCTGGTGGTGGATGGCGGATCTGATGCGGGGGATGGATGATGGGCCGTGGACCACCCTCGGGACACTCTCCTGGTTCGTAGGGGTGTGGGTAGTGATGATGGCCGCGATGATGTTCCCGTCGCTGGCGCCGACGGTCGCTCTCTACTCGCGGATGACGAAGAGCCGTTCCGCTCTTGCGCCGATCGCGTTCATCTCGGGCTACCTGCTGGCGTGGGCGAGCGTCGGAGTGCTCGCCTTCTCGGTCGCGGCACTGGGTGGAACGTTCGCGGGTGATTTCCTCGTCTGGAGCCGTGCGGGACGTTGGATCGCAGGAGCGACGCTTGTCGTCGCGGCGATCTACGAGCTGACCCCGCTCAAGGATGTCTGCCTCGGTAAGTGCCGAAGTCCGCTCGGGTTCTTACTCGGCTCCTGGCGCGAGGGGCCGTTCGGAGGGCTCAAGATGGGGCTCAGGCACGGCGCCTGGTGCATCGGCTGCTGCTGGGCCCTGATGGCGTCACTCTTTGCTCTCGGCGTAATGAGTCTCGCCTGGATGGCACTGATCGCCGGGCTCATCGCGTTCGAGAAGCTGATCCCCTCCCGCCGTGCTGCGACCTACGGAACCACAGGAGTCCTCCTCCTGCTCGGCGTGCTCCTGCTCGCTCGCCCCGGACGCGATCCCCGGTCTGACCATTCCCGGGAACGGTCCGATGTCGCAGATGGACCAGATGAGCCCCTGACGACTCCAGAGGCGATCACGTCTTCAGGGGCTGCGCCTGCCTACCTCATACGTGCGAGTGCGTGCTCGGCGCCACCTTTCCATCGCTGAACGCCCCGCCACGGAGAGGCTTCACCTCGCCTTCGCAGCCCCAACAAGGAACGGTCGACGCCTTCCACCGGGCCGGCATCGCCGCCGGCCACGCCTCCAACGGCGCCCCCTGGTGAACGACCCGAGTACCACCCTGGTTACTACGTCGCGTTTCCGTTCGACCCGGATAGATACATTCAAACATTGATCAACTAGCCATTTGATCAAAAGGGATTCCTGGATCGTGCCCAGGAGGTCGGCGGTTCGACCCGCCTAGCTCCATGCCCTCGATTTCCAGGGGAAACCTGAACAACCAAAGTGCCAGGTACGAACCCCGAACCTCTGTGATCGGGGTTTCTGTCCGTTAACTCCATTCCCTCGATCCACGACCGCAAGGACCTTGCCGCGCGGCTTCTCCCTCGCGTGTCGGGGAAAACGATCGCGGCGTTAGATAGCGTCAGCGCGTGGGTCGCGCACGAGGGATGTCAAAGCTCAGAGTCGCCCGCACGGCTTGATCCCCGGCGCCCAACCTCCTTCAGGCGGCGGTGTCGTCGCCGCGGGGGTCGTCGAAGACATGTGTGGACTGGAGTCGGACGAAACCGCAGTTCGCGCACGTGAGCGGGATCACCTCGGTCTCTCGGTCGATGGTCTCCGTACCGGCAACGTGCGGGAGCTTGACGCGTTCGTCCCAGCCGTTCCACTGCTCGTGCCCGCAGAGCGGGCAGTTCGTGCGCGCGCCCCGGCTGTTGAGGAAGTCGAACAGGCGCTTCACGCTCAGCTTCCCTCCCGTGTCTGCAGCCATGACGCCTATTGCGGCGTCCGATAGCTGGTCGTTACTGGGCGACCCGCGACTTGCATCCTATGGACATGCTCGTGTGCCGTGCGCGGTCGGCCGTCCGCGCGAGAACTGGCCGCACGCACTCACCGCATCCGTCGAGCGTGCGTTCTGGTTCAGCGATCTCATTTGGAGTCCGAATCTGGAGTCCGAAAGCCCGAGCTCGCCTCAGCGCTGGCTCGGCCGCAGGCCGTTGGAGACGCCCCTGGTTGAAGCCCTGGTGAGGATTGCTCAGCTCCGGAGACATGGCCCAAGGTGCTCTTTGGCGTGAGATGCTGGGATTTGTAGAGTTGGCACTCTCGGTCGAAGAGTGCCAGAGCAGTTCAGGTCAGGAAGTCGATCGTCGCGCCCTTGAAGTACGGCGCGCTGGCGGGGTCGACGACGACCCTGACGCCCTCGAACTCCGTGGTCGCCGTCCGCGGTGCCCGTGTCGAAGCCCAGGCCGTACTGGAAGCCCGAGCAGCCGCCGCCCTGGATGGTGACGCGCAGGACGAGGCTCTCGGCGTCCGGCTCCTCGGCCACCAGCTCCTTGACCTTCGCGGCGGCAAACGGCGTCAGGGTGAGCAACGTCTCGGTGGGGCGCTCGGCGATCTCCACGGTCGGATGGTAGCCGGCGCCTGTTCCCGGGCGCAAATGGCCGTTACCGTTAACTCGCCTTCCGAGATGCGCTCGCCGGCATCCTCCCATCGGAGCACGACTGGCAGCCGACGCTGCGACCAACCTTTTCCGAATCGGGTCAGGAGAGTCGTGCAGCAGAACGGGATGCGAGAGGGTAGTTGCTAGCTGTGTGGCGGCTCAGCACCGCTGGGGACAAAGTTCGTCCGTGCGGTTCTATCGTGTTTGTGCTCGACTTTTCTCTGCGCAGATCGGGCAGGGACACAGCTCGCGCAGAAGCTCGAACGTGTAGATGCCGGTCGAGTGTCCGTCGCTCCAGTGGAAGCGGATCGCATACCGGCCCACCGGGTCGATCGAGAGCGGACGGACATCCTTGCTGATCGATTCCTCGCGAAGCCGCTTGTTCCCCGACATCTCGTCGACGCAGAGCGCGCACCTACAGCCCACGCGCAGGGCATAGCCGGTGTAGATGCTCTCGTGCCCGTCCTTCCAGAGAATCCGCACCTCGTTCTCGGATGGCTGCGTAATCTCCGCGATCTCCGGTCGATCGGTGGAGACTCCACCCAGGGTGAGGGTGCTGACCTGCGCCGCGAGGTTCTCGGCGACCCGAAGGAAGGCGCGGGCGCTCGGCGACTCGGGCATGGACTGGACGATCGGGGTTTCCCTCGTCCGAGGTCGTGCGGATATCCGTCGAGAGGGGGATCTCACCGAGGAAGGGGATCTCGTTCGCCATGGCGAATCGCCGGGCGCCGCCGCTGCCGAAGATCTCCTCACGGTGGCCGCAGTGCCGACACTCGAAGCCGCTCATGTTCTCGACCAACCCAAGGACCGGAGTGCGTAGCTTGGTGAACATGGAGATGGCCTTTTCGGCCACGTTGAAGGCGAGATCTTGCGGCGTCGAGACGACCGCCGCGCCGGTGAGGGGGATCTTCTGGCAGAGGCTCAACTGGACGTCCCCGGTACCGGGAGGCAGATCGACGAGCAGGTAGTCGAGCTCGCCCCACTCAACGCCACCGAGGAACTTGTCGACCACCTTGGCGAGCATGGGCCCCCGCCAGATGGTGGCCTCTCCTTTCGGCGCGAAGAAGCCCATCGACACGATCTTGACGCCGTAGCGGAGGACCGGAACGATCGTGCCGTTCTCCGCTGTGGGCGGAGTCGTGGCGCCCATGATGGTGGGAATGCACGGCCCGTAGACATCGGCGTCCATCAAGCCCACCCTGGCGCCCAGCTTCGCCAGCGCGACCGCGAGATTCGCGCTCACGGTGGACTTGCCGACGCCGCCCTTCCCGCTGGCGACGGGAATGACGTTCTTGACCAGCGGGATGAGCTCGTCCTTCTGCTCCGACTGAGTGCCGCGCACCTTCGAGGTCATCTCGACCTCGACGTTCGTGACGCCCGGGAGGGAGAGGACCGCCCGATGCGCGTCCTCCTTCATCTGGTCGCGGACGGGACAGGCTGGAGTGGTGAGCTCGATGGCGAAGGAAACGTTCGCGCCCTCGATTTGAAGGTCCTTCAACGAAGCCGAGCGTGACGATGTCCCGACCTAGGTCCGGGTCCTTGATCTGGGAGAGAGCGGCACGGATCTCTTCCGGCGCGATCGTCGACTCTGTCCTTTCCTTCATGCTCACCTCGCTGACCTCAGCACATGGAGATGGTCGCGGGCGGGACAGGAAACAGCATGGTTGAGCCGCACAGACCCTGACCCCCTAGCGAGGAAGTAGGTGATCACGACGGCATCCAGAACTACAGGAGCCGCGACCCGATGCTCCGCCACCGCCACCGCGCAGGCGCCGTGGGCGGAGGAGGCACCCGCGCACGCGCGCGCGAGACGCTTCACGCGCCGGTCAGGTGGCCGACGCAGGCGCCTGGCTCGGCGAAGGGCTCGAGCGAATCTGCTTCGACGCCAGTCCCGAGCTCCGTCAGCGCTCCCCGAATGAGGCCGAGGTGGACCGAACAGATAACGGCCCGGTAGGTCGTCGCCACCTCCTGGAACGGGCAGCGCTTCAGCACGAGCTCCTGCCCGCTCTTCGCTCGCCTGAGCTCCGGCCTGAAACCGAACTGCTCGTGGAGACAAACGACCTCGTCGATCGTCTCCTCCTTCGAGATCGACGCAAACGGTGGCGGCTTGCGGACGAGGTGCGCGCCCCACACCCGTCCAGCCTCCTCGGCGCGAGCGCTGGGGTCGCGCTCTGAGCCAGCGAGCTGGCTGGCGAGGATCTGCGCAAGCAGGCGATAGCTGGCGAGCGCGCGTGTCGTCGAGCGGCTCGGCCGCGGCCTCGTAGAGGACGCGTGGCCGGCCCGGTCGGGTGCGCTCCTCGCGTCGTGTCGAGACGAGGCCTGCCTCGGCGAGGACGCGAAGGTGCGAACGGACGGTGTTCCAGTGCAAACCGACGCGTGTTCCAAGCTCACGGGCGTCGAGAGGCGCCTCAGCCTCCTGCAAGGCCTCGAGGATCCGCACACGGCTTGGGTCGCCCAGCGCGCGATGGAGCGTCGTACCCTGCTGAGCGGCTGCCTGGCTCGTCGTCCTTGTCACGATCAGATCGTATCCACCCCGTCGGTATAAACGATACTATAATCGTTTCTGACTGTATAATCATCACAAACCTGAGAGACGGCGCGGGCGGCAAGTGGGTCCCGTGCCTCTCCTCAGCAGCTCGGAGGTGAGTCGTCGTGGCGACGACCGAGACCGAGGTCGTCCGCGGGATCCGCAGCGACTACCAGTACGGGTTCTCGAACCCCGACGAGGCCAAGGACTACTTCTTCAAGTCGGGGTCGAGGGCTCTCGCACGAGGTCGTCGAGGCGATCGCCGAGCACAAGAACGAGCCGGCCTGGATGCGCAAGTTCCGCCACAAGTCGCTCGACTACTTCTACGCGCGGCCGCTGCCGGCGTGGGGCGGCAACGTCGCCGAGATCGACTTCGACAACATCTACTACTACATCCGGCCCACCGAGAAGCAGGTCGACAAGTGGGAGGACCTGCCGGCGGAGATCCTCGACACGTGGGACAAGCTCGGCATCCCGGAGGCGGAGAAGAAGTACCTCGCCGGCGTCGGCGCCCAGTACGAGTCGGAGGTCGTGTACCACAAGCTGCAGGAGGATCTCGAGAAGAAGGGCGTCATCTTCCTCGACATGGACTCTGCGCTGCGCGACCACGAGGACATCGTCAAGCAGTACATGGGCACGATCATCCCGCAGAACGACAACAAGTTCGCGGCGCTCAACTCGGCCGTCTGGTCGGGCGGCTCGTTCATCTACGTGCCGCCGGGCGTCACGCATCGAGATGCCGCTGCAGGCCTACTTCCGGATCAACGCGGAGAACATGGGCCAGTTCGAGCGGACGCTGATCATCGTCGACGAGGACGCCTACGTGCACTACGTCGAGGGCTGCACGGCGCCGATCTACTCGTCCGACTCGCTGCACTCGGCGGTCGTCGAGATCATCGTCAAGCCGCGCGGCCGCTGTCGCTACACGACGATCCAGAACTGGTCGAACAACGTCTACAACCTCGTCACCAAGCGCGCGGTGGCCTACGAGGACGCGACCATGGAATGGGTCGACGGGAACCTCGGCTCGAAGCTGACGATGAAGTACCCGGCCATCTGGCTGATGGGCGAGCGGGCGCACGGCGAGGTGCTGTCGATCGCATTCGCGGGCAAGGGTCAGCACCAGGACGCCGGCGGCAAGGTCGTGCACGTCGCCAAGAACACGACGTCGGTGATCACCTCCAAGTCGATCTCGAAGGACGGTGGCCGAGCCGGCTACCGCGGCCTGCTCGAGGTCGGTCGCGGCGCCAGCGGCTCGAAGTCGAAGGTGGTCTGCGACGCGCTCATTCTCGACGAGGAGTCGCGCTCCGACACGTACCCGTACATCAAGGTGGACGAGAGCGACGTCGATCTCGGCCACGAGGCGACCGTCTCGAAGATCGGGGAGGAGCAACTCTTCTACCTGATGAGCCGCGGCCTCTCCGAGTCCGAGGCGAGCGCCATGATCGTCTCCGGCTTCGTCGAGCCGATCACCAAGGAGCTGCCGCTCGAGTACGCCGTCGAGATGAACCGGCTGATCCAGCTCCAGATGGAAGGCTCCGTTGGCTAGCGGACAGCAGACGCCGTCGCGGCGACGGTGCGGAAGTCCTCCTCCCTAATGGGTTTCGTGCGCCCTCGACCGGCACGGGCCCTGTACGAAGTGGGCGCGCGGCGTGGGCTATTCGGCCGTAAAAACGGAGATCCTGATCATTGCCGGCGAGATGAGCCAGCCCCTAAGCAACTCTCTGACCTCTTCGGCGTCGTTTGGTCGGACTTGCGCTGCGGAAGAGGGGCCCAGGCTTGGCGGCTCAAGCAGCGGTTTCGTCGTCAAGCCGAGGATAGAGCTCGTCGCGGAGTGCTGAGTTCCTCCTGATCATCTCGATGACAGCTGCCTCGCGTTGCTCTGTGAAATACCCGGAGGGAGTTCAAGGGCTTCGGCGATGCGGCGGATGGAATCGACCCGCTTCGGTTGTCAACGGAAACGGGGTAACTCCAATTCCACGCTTAGCGGATCGCAGGCGAAAGCCGCCGGGCTGGACAGGGACGCAGGGCTCACCCAGGTCGGCGGGACTTTGCACGCGATCCGCCATCTGCGGCCGAACGCGTCGAACTCGTGTCCCACTACGAGCGGAACTTCGCTCTCCTGGTTGTAGGTGAACGTGCGCCCGTTCGGGTACCGAAGCTTCAGCGCGTACTGAAACACAGATGCTTCATCGGCTGCCGTTAGCCCCAACTCAAACTTCGCCGTTGGGCGGCCAGCCCGTTGGGGTCGTCGGGTGGCGTCAGTGCTTGGCCGCAGCTCGCGCAGGTGGAGGGGATCTGCTGGCCTTGCTTTCTGCTCGTGTCCGGGTAGTGCCTCCAGCCACAGTGGTCGCAGTCGACCCAGGGCGACGGGATTGGCCGTGGGCCACGCGTGAAGGATATGGAGGGTGTCGTGTCCTTTGCCGGCTGGTTGGAAGCCCGCTTGGCGGGATCGCTGGTCACGACTTGCAGGAGTTCGTGGGCGCGGGAGAAGTTCCTCCTCTCGGGCGCGACTTCGAAGATCTTGGCGAGTGCGAGCGAGAAGCCCTCGGCGCGGAGGATCGCCGCTTGGCGCTCGCCCTCGGCGCTCGATCCCTACCACGCATGGCTCGACGAGCACGACCGACGCCGAGGCATCATCTCACCCTCTTCCTAAACGCCGCCTGGACCCTGGGGAACCCCGTTCGCAACTGCGGCAATGGTGAGCGCACCGACCCCACGCCTGTCAATGTGCTCATCGCATTGGTCGTCCGAATATCCGGTTGCAGGCAGCGCTCGCGCTCAACGACCTGAAGCTCGAAGGCAACGTCAACCGCAACCACGTTCAGATCCTCATCTTCCGCCCCTCGGGCGAACGGGAGAGCAGGCGGCAGCTGGACCGAGGAGGCTCGGCGATCAGACATGCGTTGTACTCCGCCACCCCGCCACGCAGCGGCAGCCGGCGGACTGGCGGCATCATCGGCTCGGCCGCACGCTGGGCCGTGATCCTTTGTCGCACTTCCAACAAAAGGGCGACACGGCACGCGCGGCGCCCGCTCACAGGTCACAGAATGTGAGTACGACGTCCGCTCCTGCTTGCACAGGAACCACCCTCGCAGCACCGAAAAACCACTCCCCGACTATTGAAGCGGGCATTCCCCCGATGCGCTCTCTGGGGGACGGTCGTAGACTGCTTCTATGGGCGTCCAACTTCAGGCGGCTGCTAGCCACGATGACCTGACGATTAAGTGGCGCGCGCTCCAGTTTGCGCGCCTCGGTTTCGAGAACGCGGATGAGATGGCGCGATCCAGCGTGGATTGGCACGAGGCCGCGGCCCTTATCGCCGCCGGAGCCACGCCCGAGCACATCGCCAGGATCCTGCTGTAGATCGCTGCCATCCCAGCTCTCTTCGCGTTACATCAGTCGATGCGTTTTCGAGGTGGTCAAAGGGGTTTTTTGGGCTGCGAGTGGCTGTGGCTGCAGCGGTACCGGCTGACCGCCGCCTGGGCGAGGAGCCGGTTGGGGACGGGCGCGGTCCCGAACTCGCCCGTCGAGGTTCGTTCTCAACCACCCGGCGATCGCTCGCGGATCGCACGCGGACAGCTCAGTCGAAGCGGCGGGTGAGCACTGTGTCGATGATGCCGTACTCGACCGCTTCGGCTGCGGTCATGAAGTAGTCGCGCTCCATGTCCTTGCGAGATCTTTTCTGAGCGGTTGGCCGGTGTGCTGGACGATGATCTCCTCGACCCGCCGCTTGAGCGCGATCGTTTCCCGCGCGTGGATCTCGATGTCGCTCGCCTGCCCCTCGAAGCCGCTCCAGAGCTGGTGAATCAGGATCTTGGCGTTTGGCAGCGCCATCCGTTTTCCCTTCGCGCCCCCTGCGAGGAGCAGCGCGCCGAGCGACATCGCCATGCCGACGCAGATCGTCGACACGTCGGGCTTGACGAACTGGATCGTGTCGTAGATCGCGAGGCCAGCGTAGACGGAGCCGATGTCCGGGCAGTTGATGTAGAGCGAGATGTCCTTGTCCGGGTCCTCGGACGCGAGGTGGAGCAGCTCGGCGATCGTCAGGTTCGCGATCTCGTCGTCGATCGGAGTGCCGAGGAAGATGATCCGCTCGTTGAGGAGGCGCGAGAAAATGTCGAAGGCCCGCTCGCCGCGCGCGGTCTGCTCGATCACCATCGGGATCAGCGGACTCATCGATCCTCGCTGCTGCTCTGCTTCCCGGGTGGCAAGGGTTGGTTGCGGACGGCCGCGCTTTGCGACGCGCGCGCCCGTCTGGGTGGGCCTGGCTGGTCGCGCGGCTGGCGCTTCGCCGGTCTGCGGCCCTGGCCGCTAGGCGGTCGGCCGCTTCCGCCGGCGCGGACTGGCGGCCGGCTCGAAGCGGGCGACGCCCGCCGCCGGGGCGAAGATGCTCGTTCGCCCGTCCTCCCAGCGCACCCGCAGCCGCTGCGGCTGCTCGCTCAGCACTTCCTCGACGAGGCCCGCCCGGCCCGACTGGCCTGCCCGCTCGGCCTCGATCCTGATCCTGTCGCCGACGTGAACGGTCACCACTACCTCCTTGCCAACCTCTGGGGCACGGACTCCGATACAACCAATTCTAGACCCCGCAGCTCAGTCTGACCGAAGACCGTCGTGGTGGTGCTAGCAGGTCACGGGCGCGTCCAGTCTGCGGTCCTCTTTGACCGGCCGACGACGGGGCCCGGGCCGGACAGCCCCAGTCCGTGGGGAATTTCGGACTAAACCGTCAGCACGTCGCAATGGGCCTTGCGTTCTGCCGCCCACATCCGACTGACGACTTCGGCGAGGCTCGGCCGCTGTGTGCCGACGATGATCAGGTCAGCGTCGTACCTGTCCGCGAGCTCGACGATCGCCGAGGCGGGGTCACCGACCGTCATCTCGAACTGACCCTCGATGCCGCGCCCGCTGAGGAACGTCTTTGCGTGGTCGAGCTCCTCGCGGTGCTGCTCGGGTGGGTCGGCCGGATCGATGGGGCCTATTTCGCGTGAGCCGACGAGCACCGGGGCGACGCTCGTGACGATCACCTTGGAGCCGAAGGCGGCTGCGAGATCCGCGGCGCGGGCAAGCGCGCACTGCGCCATCTCGGTCTCGTCGTATCCGACAACGATGGTCTTCATCATGTCCTCGTTGCCGCGAGCCCCGTTGGCCCGCCGTCAGCTCAACCATATCAGGGTGCCTGCGGCGTCCACGAAGGTCATCGGGGATGAGCCGGACGGATCGTGCGGCCCACTACGGAATCGGCGGCGAGATCGCGGCTGATCTGCATCGACGCCGCCTGAGCTCGCGCCGCGAGCGTGGCGACGCAGCGAGGCCTTTACACCACTCGATTTCGACCAATAGTGAGACGCAGCGGGCTCAATGCAGACGCCGGAAAGAGGGGCAATGGGGAAGTTCGGGGGAAGACGGGCCAGGCGCAAAGCTGCGAGCCCACTCCGCCCGTGACGAGGTTCATGCCCACGACGCCGGACAACACCAGGCGCCTGATGCCCTCCGTGGCGGCTGTGCGCGTCTCCGACGCGCCGATCGTGGCGGCGGGATCCGTGCCGGGGTACGGGCCGATCTTCAACGCAGGGGTGATCCGGCACGAGGGGGTCTTCCACCTCTTCGCCCGGGGCGTGCGGGACGGCTATCGCAGGAACGACGACGGGCTCAGCCCACGGTTCCTCGACTACGTCTCCGACGTGCTCGTGTTCACCTCGCTCGACGGCCGCACCTACTCGTTCCAGCAGGTGCTCGCGGAGAGCTCGCCCGACGACGTCCACTGCTACGAGGACCCCCGGGTGCAGCTCGTCCGAAGCGGCGGCGAGGCGCGAATCGTGATGACGTACACGAACCTGCCGTCGCCCGAGTCGGGGAGGCCCTGGAGGATAGGCGTCCATCGGCTCGGGTTCGAAGACGGCAGGTTCTTCCTCAACCGCACCTCGGGTCGCGTGGTCGGGCCGGACGGGATCCCGAACAAGGACGCCGTCCTGTTCAACCTCCGCGACGGGCGGGTCGCGATGATTCATCGGATCCACCCGAACATGCAGCTCGCGATCTTCGACTCGCTCGACGACCTCTGGGATCCGCCTCCCGGCTACTGGGACGAGCACCTTCATGACCTCGACCGGCACACGATCATCACGCCCTCCGAGGGGTCGCTCGGCGTCGGCGCAGGAGCCCCGCCGGTCCTCGTCGGCGACGCTCTCCTGCTCTTCTATCACGAGCGCGAGGCGGACGGTCAGTACACGACCAGGGTCGCCCTGCTCGATCACGAGACCGGCCTTGTGCGCTCGATCCTGCCCGAGCCGATCATGCGCCCACAGCTGCCATGGGAGCGCACGGGTGACGTCGACGACGTCGTGTTCGTCCAGGGGGCGGTCGCCCAGGCGGACGGCACGATCTACCTGACCTACGGAGCGGCCGACCGCTGCGTCGGGGCGGCAACCGTCGTCGGCGCGGACATCGTGGCCGCGCTCCGGACAGCAGCCTGAAAGCGGGATACCACCTAAGACCCGCGCAGGGCCCCGCCCAGAGTGACCGCGAGATCCGCCGTCTCAGTGTGAGGTCAGGCTGCTTGGGCGATGGCGGTCACCTCCGGCGTTCGCTGTCGGGATCGGTGAGTGCTTCGCGCCGGAGGGAGTGCCCGGGCTGCTAGACGATCAGCCAAGCAACAGCGAACGTCGCGATTGCATTGTTCGCGCGCTTGCCTGCACGGCAGGACTTCTGGCTGAGGAACGATGCCGCAGCTGCGAATGCGAAGACGCCGGGGACACACTGAACATGCTTGATCGAATCGGCATTTGCGAGGTCGATGAGCAGATCAGCTGGCTGTACGAACTCGAGCAGGTGGCAGCTCGGCTGCTCGACGAGATCTGGCCCGCCGTGAGCCTGCTCGCAGACGAACTCGTGCGCGAGAAAGAGGCAAGCGGTCGCAAGGTGACAGACATCGCCGCATCACTATCGGTGAACCCGCCGCGCGACCCGAGCTGCCTCGTCGCCTACCTGGATGAGCGGGTGGCAACGCGGAACGCTAGCTAGTAGACCGCCGACGACTCCAAGCAGCGACTGGCACGAATGGCACTACCTCGCGAGGCGCGCGAAGGACTAATGCGCGCCTGGATCGCGGTGCTGCAGAAACGGCATCCAGAGGTCACCTGGGTACCGGCAAACAAGCCTGAAAGGAGCAATACAACTATCGTCTGAGCGGCAAGGAGCGGGCCGGCCGGAGGGACTCACTTCCTTCCAGCCGGCCCGCTCTTCTGCGTTCTCGCTCAGGCAGCAGCCTTGGGCTTGCGGCCGCGTCGCGCCTGCTTAGTGCCCTTGGCGGCGAGATCAGCGACCTCGCTCGCGTTCACGTCAAGCACAACCTCGCCACGGCGAGCGTCCGCATAACGGATCACGACCTTCGCCGCCTCACGCTCATCAATCTCCTCGCCCGTCAAATCCGAAACGAAGATCGTTCTGCGTGCCATGAGATGCCCCTATTGTCGCGGGAAATATGTCGTCAGACTTATAGCACCGACCGCAGACAGGGGGCGCCACTCGCGCGGTTGGATTTAGAGGCTGGTGCCGCCGCGCAGCGTGATTGTGGCACGGGTATCTATGGGGGCGGGGTTTCTGCCGAGTGTGGGGTCGCGTTGCAGGGTGATCTGGCTGAGGAGGCCGTGCATGATGGTGCGCTTTTCGGGGGTAGTCAGTTCGGGCCATGCCTCGAGAAGATCGCTGGGTAGGAGTCCGTCGTTGATGTGCGACCGTGCTTGGAGCTGGGCGAGCTGTTGGCGGGTCTCGTCGAGGCGTTGTTGGCGGCTTTGGACGCCTCGGCGGAAGGCGTCTTGGCCGACGACGCTGATCAGGTCCGCTTGCAGGTAGAGCTCGAGCTCATGTTGAGCATCCTCGACAAGGCGTGCGGCTTCTTCTGCCTGGCTGGTTGTTTCCAAGGCGGTGGCGAGGATGCTGCCTGTGTCTTTGAGGGCGGTGAGGACGGCGTGTTCGACGTGGTCGTCGAGGTAACTGGCACGGATGGTGGCACGCTCGGTGCAGTTGCCTTTGGCGTAGCGGCCGACGCAGTAGTAGACGGCGTAGCGGCTGCCGTCCTTCTTGTTGGTGTTGCCAGCGATCTTCAATGTGTGGCCACAGCCAGCACAGCGGGCAAGACCACCCAGCAGCGCCAGAGAGGCGATCGAGCCGTCGTGTGCTCTGAGCAGGGTACGGGTTGACTGGGCGGCGTCGAACTCGGCCTGCGTCACGATCGGCTCGTGCGCCTGCTTGTTGACGTACTTACCGCTTCTCGCCTCACCCAGATAAACGCGGTTCTTGATGATCGCGGTGGCGCCCGTGATCGACCAGCTGGCGGTGCCCTTGGACGACTTGACCCCACTCGCGTTGAGGAACTCGGTCAGCTCCGTCCACGACTCGCCTCGCGCGCGCCGCACGAACAGCTCCAGCACAACCGAGGCGTCCGGCTCGACGCGGACGAGGCGCTTGTTCTTGTCGCGTTGGTAGCCAACCGGCGTTGTGGCTGAAACGTGCACACCGCGGCCGACCGCCTCCCTGTTCGCCGTGTCCCAGTTCTCGGTGATCCGTTCCAGCTCGAGCTCGGCGATCAAGGTGAGGATCCCGATCGCGAAGCGGCCCATTGGCATTGAGCCGTCGAAGTTGTCCTCCACCGAGACCAAGCGCGCACCTGCCGCATTGATCCGTTTGATCGATTCCAGCGCGTCCACCGCGCTGCGGGCGAAGCGATCAAGCCGGGCCACAATGATCCCGCCCGTCTCGCCCGCCTCACAACGCGCCAAGGCTTGCTGGAACATCGGCCGGTCGCGCTTCTTACCGGACTGGTCAAGCTCCTCCCACCAAGCCACGATCTCGACCCCGTGCAGCTCGGCCCAGGCCTGGATCTTCTTGCGCTGCACCTCCGGCGAGATGAACGACTCGCCCTCACGACCGGCGACCTTGGACACCCGGATATACCCATCCGCCGTCTGCAACCGCTCCTCTGTCTTGGCAACCATCAGTGCTGCCGTCCCGGCGGCGGGGTAGCCTCGAGACTGTGATCGACCACGTCACGATCCGGGTGCCTGACCTCGACGAGGCCCGCCGCTTCTACGGTCGCACGTGTCGAGCTGCTCGCCTATCCCGACCCGCCCGCGAGGGAGGAGGCTTCGTCGAATGGACCGACTTCGCGATCAGCCAAGCAACCCCCGAGCGGCCTGCGACGCGAGGCCTCCACATCGGCTTCTACGCCGACATCGCCCGCTGCCGTTGACGGCCTGGTGGAAGGCGCTGATCGAAGCCGGCTACGAGAGCGACGGGCGACCCGGCGCCGCGGCCCGACTACGGGCCCGACTACTACGGCGCCTTCGTCTTCGATCCCGTCGGCAACAGCGTCGAGGCCGTCAACAACGGGCCCCGCCGCCAACCCGGTGTGATCGACCACCTCTGGCTCCGCGTCAAATCGCTCGAACCGACCAGCCGCTTCTACGAAATCGTCTGCCCATCGGTCGCGCCACACCGTCGAGCACTACCCAGGGCCGCACCCAGATCCGTGGCTCCGGCGCCACCTTCTCCATCGTCGAAGGACCGCCCACCCAGAACCTCCACCTCGCCTTCGAAGCCGCCGACAAACAAACCGTCGACGCCTTCCACCAAGCAGGGATCGAAGCCGGCTACGCCTCCAACGGAGCGCCGGGCGAGCGGCCCGAATACCACCCCGGCTACTACGCCGCGTTTCTGACCGATCCCGACTCCCACAACATTGAGGCTGTCTTCCATGACAGACAGCCAACCTAGCGGTATCAACGTTGCACGTCAACTAGACGGGAACAACGTCGAAGCCGTCTTCCACGATCGTCGGCCCGAGGCCTGATCGCAGCTCGATTCCCGGGGGCCGAGCACCCACCGCCCGAGTTGTCCCGATGGGTCAGCCGAGCAGGCTCGGGTCGACGGGCTTCTCCATCCGGACGAGCGGCACAGAAGCACCACCCGTCGCGTCCGTCAGCCGCTCGAGCGGCCGGAACCCGTATGCGGTGTAGAGCGGCTCGCCGGACAGCGTGGACATCAGCTCGAGCCGCGTGAACCCCTCGGCCGCGGCGGCCGTCTCGCAGAGCGACAGGATCAGGCGTCCGACGCCGCGCCGCGCATGGGCCGGACTGGTGTACATCGCCCGCACGCGGGCCGGGTCGACCGCCGGGTCGAGCAGCTGGCTGTCGCGGCCGGGCGTCTGGTTGCCGCCGTAGAGTGTCGCGCGACGGCTCCAGCCGCCGCACCCGGCGATGTCGCCGTCCGACTCGACGACGAAATAGGTGCCGTCGTCGATCAGCTGGGTGTCGATGCCCATGATCGCCCTGCTGGACGCGATCTGGGCATCGTCCAGGAACGCCCGCTGGAGCTCGGCGATGGCAGCGTCCATCAGCGCCGTCAGCGCCGGGACGTCCGCCGCGACCGCCGGCCGGCTGGTCAGGCCTGCCACGTCAGAGGTGCTCCACGGTGGCCTGCACGTTCGTGCGATCGTATCGCCATGACCGTGACGATCGACGGCTCGCTCGAGGGGATCGACTGGGCGCGGGCCAAGGCCGACCTGACGGCGGACGACTTCGACAACGGGCGCACGGCCGACGCGCTGCGCCGGTCGTTCGAGCGGTCGCAGCACGTCGCCTTCGCGCGCGACGGCGGGCGCGTGGTCGGCATGGCGCGCCTGCTCTCGGACGGCGTCTGCAACGCGTACCTCGTCGACGTCTGGACGGCGTCCTCCCACCGGAGACAGGGCATCGCCACCGCGATGATCCGCCGGCTCCTCGACGAGGTGCCGGGGCAGCACGTGGGGCTGCAGACCGGCGACGACGCGTGGGCCTTCTACGCGTCGCTCGGCTTCGGGCCGCAGCCCGAGTTCTGGTCGACCGTCGTCGGTGGATGGCTCGAGAACGACGCCAACCGCTGAGCGCGCTCGCCCTAGCGCATGTGCTGGATATCCGGGGCGATGCGCAGGATCACGCGCTCCGACTGGATCCTCGTCGGGTCGTAGTCGCGCCCCTGGTACTTGCGCGACAGCGCGTCGATGTGGGCGCGCGCCTCGGGGCCGCGCACGGTCTCGACGACGCGACCGCGCACCTCCGCGTACGAGTACGGATCGTCCCGCACCATCACCGTGACCGTCACGCGCGCGTCACGCTCGATCGCCTTGAACTTGGCGCGATGCACCTCGGTGTTGATGAGCACGTGGTCGTCGTCCGCGTCCACCCACATCACGTGCGTCATCGCGCGGCCGGACGGGAGGTTGACCGTGAGCGTCGCGAAGTTCGCGGCACGGGCCAGATCGCGGATTCCGGGGTCGAGCGCTCCCATCCAGCGGATGATACGGGGGTTACACTCAGTCCGTGGCTCAGGCACCCGCACTCCCGCGCGGCTTCGAGCTGCCCCTCGAGCCGCGGCTCCCGCGCATCGGCGCGATCGACGCCGTCGCGCTCGAGGCGCGTGCCGCCGATCTCGCCAAGCGCTCGATCAAGAAGGAGTCCAAGCTCGCCGCCCTGGAGCTGGCGGTGCGGATGATCGACCTGACGACGCTCGAGGGGGCCGACACGCCCGGGAAGGTCGCGGCCCTCTGCTCGAAGGCGATGCGGCCGGACCCCGCCGACCGCAGTGTCCCGCCGGTCGCCGCCGTCTGCGTCTACCCGAACCTCGTCCCCACTGCGAAGGCGAAGCTCGCCGGCTCCACCGTCAAGGTCGCATCCGTCGCCACCGCGTTCCCCAGCGGCCAGAGCCCGCTCGACGTCAAGCTCGCCGACGTGCGCGACGCCGTCGAGGCCGGCGCCGACGAGATCGACATGGTGATCGACCGCGGCGCCTTCCTCTCCGGCCGCTACGCCAAGGTCTACGACGAGGTCGTCCAGGTGAAGGAGGCCTGCGGCGCCGCCCACCTGAAGGTGATCCTCGAGACGGGCGAGCTCGGCACCTACGACAACGTGCGGCGCGCGTCGCTTCTCGCCATGGCCGCCGGCGCCGACTTCATCAAGACCTCCACCGGCAAGGTGAGTCCCGCTGCGACCCTGCCGGTGACGCTCTGCATGCTGGAGGCGATCCGCGACGTCCACGACGAGACGGGCCGCATCGTCGGCATGAAGCCCGCCGGTGGCATCCGCGCCGCCAAGCAGGCGATCCAGTACCTCTGCGTGCTCAACGAGACGCTCGGCTCCACCTGGCTCACCCCCGACCTCTTCCGCTTCGGCGCCTCGTCGCTGCTCAACGACCTGCTCATGCAGATCCGCAAGCAGAAGACCGGGGCCTACCAGTCCGGCGACTACTTCACACTCGACTGATGGCCGACGTCGAGAAGACCCGCGTCCCCGCGCCTGTGCCGCTCGAGTGGGAGTACGCGCCCGCACCCGAGTCGCGCGAGATCGTGCGCTTCCAGGAGCGGTACGGCCTCTTCGTCGGTGGCGAGCAGGTCGAGCCGCTCTCCGGCGAGTGGTACTCCACCATCGAGCCGGCCAACGAGCAGCACCTCGCCGACATCGCCCAGGCGCGCGAGGAGGACGTCGACCTCGCCGTGCAGTCCGCCCGCGACGCGTTCGAGAACGGCTGGTCGGCGCTGCCCGGCTCGGAGCGTGCGAAGTACATCTTCCGCATCGCGCGCATCCTGCTCGAGCGCTCCCGCGAGCTCGCCGTCGCCGAGTCGCTGAACAGCGGCAAGCCGATCAAGGAGTCGCGCGACGTCGACGTGCCCATCGCGGCCGCTCACTTCTTCTACTACGCCGGCTGGGCCGACAAGCTCGAGTACGCGTTCCCCAACCGCCGCCCACGCCCGCTCGGCGTCGCCGGCCAGATCATCCCCTGGAACTTCCCGCTCCTGATGCTCGCGTGGAAGATCGCGCCCGCGCTCGCGTGCGGCAACACGGTCGTGCTGAAGCCGTCCCACACGACCCCGCTCACCGCGCTCCTGTTCGCCGACGTGTGCCGCCAGGCGGGGCTTCCCCCGGGGGTCGTCAACATCGTCACCGGCGACGGCCGCACGGGCGCGGCGATCGTGCGCCATCCGGGGGTCGACAAGATCGCCTTCACCGGCTCGACCGGGGTCGGCAAGGACATCCAGCGGACGATCGCCGGCACGGGCAAGCGGCTCACGCTCGAGCTGGGCGGCAAGGCCGCCAACATCGTCTTCGACGACTGCGCGCTCGACCAGGCGGTCGAGGGGATCGTCAACGGCATCTACTTCAACCAGGGCGAGGTGTGCTGCGCCGGCTCTCGCCTGCTCGTCCAGGAGTCGATCCACGAGCAGGTGATCGCGAAGCTGAAGCGCCGCATGGCCACGCTGCGGGTCGGCGACCCACTCGACAAGAACACCGACGTCGGCGCGATCAACTCCCGCGAGCAGTTGGAGCGCATCGAGGAGCTCGTCGAGAGCGGTCGGGAGGAGGGCGCCGAGATCTTCCAGCCCGATTGCGCGCTCCCCGACCGCGGCTTCTGGTTCGCGCCCACCGTGTTCACGAACGTGGCGCAGAGCTACCGGATCGCGCAGGAGGAGATCTTCGGGCCGGTGCTGTCCGTCCTCACCTTCCGCACCCCGGAGGAGGCGGTCGAGAAGGCGAACAACACGGCGTACGGCCTCTCCGCGGGCATCTGGACGGAGAAGGGCTCGCGCATCCTGTGGATGGCCGACCGGCTGCGCGCGGGCGTCGTCTGGGGCAACACGTTCAACCGCTTCGACCCGGCCTCGCCGTTCGGCGGCTACAAGGAGTCCGGCTTCGGCCGCGAGGGCGGCCGCCACGGTCTCGAGGCCTACCTGAGGTTCGAATGAGCAGCCGCCTCCCGGTGCGGAAGACGTACAAGCTCTACATCGGGGGAGCGTTCCCGCGCTCCGAGTCGGGCCGAACGTTCGAGGCGGAGGGGCAGAACGTCGCCCGCGCCTCGCGCAAGGACGCGCGCGACGCGGTCAAGGCGGCGCGCGGCGCCTTTCCGAAGTGGGCCGGGGCGACCGCCTACAACCGGGGGCAGGTGCTCTACCGGCTCGCGGAGATGATGGAGGCGCGGGCTTCTGACCTCGCCGCCGTGTGCTCGGGCCGGGACGAGGTCGAGGCCGCGATCGACCGGATCGTCTGGTACGCGGGCTGGACGGACAAGCTGTCGCAGGTGCTCGGCGGCTCGAACCAGGTGGCGGGCCCGTACTTCAACTTCACCGTGCCCGAGCCCACCGGCGTCGTCGCGATCGTCGCGCCGGACGAGCCGGCGCTACTGGGCCTCGTCACGCGCGTCGCGCCCGCGCTCGCGGGCGGCAACGCGGTCGTGGCCGTGGCCTCCGAGGCCCATCCGCTCGCCGCCATCGAGCTGGCCGAGGCGATCGCCACCTCCGACCTGCCCGGCGGCACCCTCAACGTCCTCACCGGCCGGCGCGCGGAGCTCGCGCCCGTGCTCGCCGCCCACATGGACGTGAACGCGATCGACGTCACCGGCGCCGGCGACGAGGCCGTCGAGCTCGAGCGCCTCGCCGCCGACAACGTCAAGCGCGTCGTGCGCGGCCCGGTCGACGGCCAGAGCCCCTGGGAGATCGGCGCGCTGCTCGAGCTGAAGACCGTCTGGCACCCGATCGGCACCTGACGGCGCCGGCGCATCACAACACCGCGTCGACGATCGCCCTGGCCGCGCTCACCCGCTCCGGCACCGGCCCCTCGACAACCGACCAGGGTGCGCCGCTTCGTTGCGCGTGGTCGACGTACCGCTCGTGCATGGCGCGCCGCCTCTCCTCGAACTCACGGACGCCGTCGTGGGCGAAGGGCACGTCGAGCCCGCAGACGAGATAGGCGTCGTAGTGCCGGGCGGCGAGCTCGTCGAAGTCCCTGGCAGGCGATCCGAGATAGACCTCGTGGAACACCGCGGTCGTGAACGCGTCCGTATCGCAGAAGAGCACGCGCTCGCAGCAACCGGCCAGGAAGTCCTCGTACCAGCACTGGATCCGCGCGATGTGGGTGAACTCCCAGCTCGTCCACGGCGCCCCGTCGGGCCTCCCGATCTCCGTGTACGGCCGCCCGTACTCGGGGTTCCAGAGCGTGCCGTACGCCTCGGCCAGAGCGCGGGCGAGCGTCGTCTTCCCGGTCGACTCCGCACCGAGCAGGCACACGCGCTTGACGGGCTCGCCCATGGGCGGCCAGCCTAATGGGATCGGGCGCGTGGGCGCACGCAGGGACGAGACCCGGCATCGGGCACTGCGAGTAGCATCCCGTCCGTGACAGGCGCGCGACGTCTCAGCCAGGCGATCTCCGAAGGCGACGGCATCTCCGTCCTCGTCGAGGTCGGCGACGGCGAGGGCGCTCGCACGGCCGAGGAGCAGGGTGCGGAGGGCATCGTCGCCCGGCGGCCCGGCGGCGGGATCAGGGAGGCGAGCGGGCTGCCGCTCCTCTGGGTCGGTGCCCTCGAGCACGCCGACGACGCCGACGCCGTCGTGATCGATCCCGAGGGCCTCGGCGACCGGCTCGAGGCGGTCGTCGAGGAAGCGCAGGAGCTGGGGCTCGAGTGCGTGCTCCGCGTTCGCGACGAGGATCAGCTGGAAGAGGTGCTGGACAGCGTCGACCCTGAGATCCTGCTGCTCTCCGCCGAGAACGCCGACGACGGCCAGGGGCACCTCGACCGGCTGCTCGAGCTGCTCCCCGACGTCCCCGCGGGCAAGCTTGCCATCGCCGAGCTCGCCTCGGCGAGCCGCGACGAGGTGCTCGAGCTCGAACGTGCCGGCGTCGACGCCGTGCTCGTCACCGGGGGCGACGTCGGGCTGCTCGTGGGCGACGTGCTTCCCGACGTATGAGCGCATGAGGTCCGACAGGGTCGCCCTGGGGGCGATCCTGCTCCTCGCCGCCGTCCTCCGACTCGTCGGCATCCGCTACGGGTTGCCGTACCCGCTGCTCAACCCGGACGAGGCCAGCATCGTGCCGCGCGCGTTCGCGATGGTGCACGGCCCGGACCTCGATCCCGGCTGGTACGACTATCCCTCGCTCCTGATGGCCCTGCTTGCCCCGGCCCAGGCCGTCGTCTCCGAGCCCTCCTACGGGCTCGCCCGCGCGGTGGCCGTCGTGATCGGCGTGGGCGGGGTGGGCGCGGCCTGGTGGCTCGGCAGGCGGGCCTACGGCACCGGGTCGGCGCTCGTGGGTGCCGCGGCGGTGGCGGTCGCGACGACGCACGTTGCCTATTCGCGCATGGCAGTCACCGACGTGCTGCTGACGCTCGGCATCACCTGTGCCCTCGCGCTCGCGCTCGGCGGAAGGCTGGAGTGGGCGGGTGTCGCCGTCGGTCTCGCGGCGTCGGCGAAATACCCCGGGGCGATCGCCGCGGTGCCGGTGCTCGCCGCCGGCTGGGGTGCCTGGCGGCGGCTCGTCCGGGCGGCGCTGTTCGCCGCGGCCGCCTTCGCGCTCACGAGCCCGTTCGTGCTGTTCCACGCCGGCGCCGCCTGGGAGGACGTCTCCCGTGTGCAGCGATTGGCCCGAGCCGGCTGGCTCGGGTTCGAGAACGACCCTGTCACGCCGCTCGCCTACCTCGAGCGGCTCTGGGAGGCGCTGGGGCCGTTCCTCCTTCTCGCCCTCATCTGCGCCTGCCTGGCGCTTGCCCGCCGGGCCCGAGCCGACCTCGTGCTGCTCTCGTTCGTGGGGGCGTACTGGCTCACCCTCATGCCCCAGCAGGCGCACTACGACCGCTACGTCCTGCCGCTCGTGCCGGTGCTCGCCGTTCTCGCCGGCAGCTTCCGGCCCGCCGTGCCCGTCGCGCTCGCCCTCCTCGTCGTCCCGCTCGTCTGGGCTGCCGGCGACGCCCGCGACCTCACCCGCACCGACACGCGCCTCCGCGCCGACGCCTGGATCCGCGAGCACGTCCCCGCCGGGGACCGGATCGCAGCGGATCCCTCGACGCTCCCGCTCGCCGGCCGCGACGTCGTGCGGCTCGAGCTGCCGGGGCCCGGCCGTCCCTCCGACCCGAGGCGTGACGTCGCGGCGCTTCGACGCGAGGGCGTGGGCTGGGTACTGGTCTCCGGGGCCGTCACCGACCGTGTGCTCGACGCCGCCGACCGCTACCCGCGCGAGGCCTCGTTCTACGAGGCGCTCGGCCACGGTCGACGGCCCGCGTATGCCGTGCTCCCCGGGGGCGCGCTCGGAGGGCCGTGGGTCCGCGTCTATCGTCTCTCGGGATGACGTTCGACTCGGGCCGCCGTCTCGCTCTCGCGCTGTCGCTCGCAGTCTTCCTCTCGGGCGCGGTGCTGCTCGGCGTCGAGATCGCGGCGAGCCGGCTGCTGGCGCCGACGTTCGGCAGCTCGCTGTACGTGTGGGGCGCGCTGATCGGGGTCGTCCTGGCCGGCCTCGCCGTCGGCTACGGGGCCGGCGGGGTGCTGGCCGACCGCTGGCCGTCGCCGTGGCTCCTCGTCGCGGCACTGACGCTCGGCGCCGGCCTGGTGCTGCTCATCCCCGTGCTCGACGATCACGTCCTCTCGTGGGTCGTGGCATGGGATCCCGGCCCTCGCCTCGACCCACTGGTCGCCTCGGTGCTTCTCTTCGGGCCGGCCAGCGTCGTGCTCGCGTCCGCGTCGCCGATCGCCGTCAGGCTCGCCGCGCGCTCCCTCGACCGGCTCGGGCGCACCGCCGGGCGCCTCTTCTCCATCTCGACGGTGGGGAGCATCGTGGGGACGTTCGCGACCGCCTTCTGGCTCGTGCCGACGTACGGCACCGACCAGGTGATCGCCGTCGGGGCCGTGGTGCTGCTCGCCGCTGCGGCGGTCGTCGCGCTCGCCGAGGGAATGCTCGCACCCGCGATCGCCCTCGCGGCGGCGGTCGCGGCGTCGGTGGCGGTCGTCGTGTCGCTCGCGCCCGAGACCGGCGGCACCCTCGAGGGGTCTGCCCTGCGGAACTGGTCGCCCGTCGTACGTGCCCGGGAGGTGCAGGCGCGTGGCCCGCTCGACCCCGCCGCAGTCGACAACCTGGCGTCGGGTCACAAGGTGCGGGAGGCGCTCGACACCCGCTACCACCGGCTTCTCGTCACGGAGGACGACGATTCGCGTTACCTGCGCTTCGACAGCTCCTTCCAGAGCGGTATGTGGCTGAACGATCCCTACAAGACGCGCTTCGCGTACACCGACTACCTGCACCTCGGTCTCGCGTACAACCCTGCTGCGACACGCGTGCTCGTGATCGGGCTCGGCGGCGCCGCGGTGCAGAAGCGCCTGTGGCGTGACTTCCGCGATGTCCAGGTGACGACCGTGGAGCTCGACCCCGACGTCGTCGCGGCTGCGAGGCGCTGGTTCGCTCTGCCCGACGACCCCCGCGTGCGCGTCGAGGTGGGGGACGGCCGCCGCTTCCTGGAGCGGAGTGCCGACCGCTGGGACGTGATCATGGTCGACGCGTTCTACGCCGACGGCGTTCCCTTCCAGCTCACCACGCTCGAGTTCGTCCAGCTGCTGCAGGAACGGCTCAGCCCGGGCGGAGTGGTGGCGACCAACGTGATCGGGTCGCTCGGCGGCTCGAGCTCCAAGATCGTGCGCGCGCTGGTCAAGACCTACGGTGCCGTGTTCCCCACCGTGAAGCTCCATCCCGTCTTCGACGGGGCCCAGGACCGCCGCACCGACGACATTCGCAACATCGTGCTCGTCGGCACGGAGCGGGTCGCGCCTGCGCCCGGGCGCCTGGTCGACGCCTGGGGCGAGGTACGGGCGGCCCGGGCGCCGCGCGCGCCCGACCTCACCGATGCGATCTGGGACCGCTGGGACCGCCCGCTCTCACTCGCCGGCGTGCCGCTCCTGACGGACGACTACGCCCCGACCGACGCGCTCCTGCTGGAGTAGGTCGCGAGGAGGCGCTCCAGCACGAGTGCGACGCCGTCCTCGTCGTTCGTCGCGGTGATCTCGTCCGCGGCCGCCAGGGCGGCGGCGTGCGCGTTGGCCACCGCGACCCCGCGCCCCGCCCAGGCGAGCATGCCCGCGTCCGTCACGTGGTCACCGAATGCGATCACGTCGGCGGCGGCGATGCCCATGTCGTCCGCGATCCGCTCCAGCGCAGCCTCCTTCGCGACGCCGGGGGCGGCGAGCTCGACGAACGCGTCGCCGGCGAGCGTGGTCGACGCATCCGGCCCCGCCACCTCCGAGACCACCGCGAGGACGTGCTCGAGGTCGGCGGACGGGAGCCGCGCCAGTAGCTTCGTCATCGGCAGCGTCCAGTCGAGCGGGTCGCACGGCGGATAGGAGCCGTCGGGGCGCGGCCACCACTCCGGGTCTCGCAGCACCTCATAGGCGGGCTCGCTGCCGAAGCGGAGCTCGTACTCCCAGCCGAACACGATCCCGGGGAAGCGTTCGCGCAGCGCGAGAACGAGCCGGTGCGCGGTCGTCGCCGGCAGGGGTGTGTGCGCCACGAGCTGCCCGGCGTCGAGGTCGTACACGGTGGCGCCGTTGGCGCAGATCGCGAGACCGCCGATGCCCGCGTCGGCCGCCAGCTCCCGGGCGCTCCGCGGGGAGCGGGCCGTCGCCACCACGACCTCCGCCCCGGCTGCCCGCACGGCGGCGATCGCGGCCCGTGAGCGTTCGGACACGGTGCGGTCGGACCGCAGCAGCGTGCCGTCGAGGTCGATCGCGACGAGCCGGGGGAGGGCCACTTACCCGAAGAACGTCCGGGCGACGTCGAGCAGCGCCGGATCGACGCTGCGCACCCCGGCGCACGCCTCGGAGAGCGGGACGCCGACCACTTCCCTGCCGCGGAGGGCGGCCATCTCGCCGAACCGGCCGTCGGCCACGAGGTCCGCAGCGGCGACGCCGAAGCGGGTGGCCAGCACGCGGTCGAACGCCGTCGGCGTGCCGCCGCGCTGCACGTGCCCGAGCACCGTCACCCGCGTCTCGAACCCTGTCAGGCGCTCGAGCTCCGGCGCCGAAGCGGTAGCCGACCCCGCCCAGCCGCTCGAAGCCGAAGGCGTCGATGCCGGCGCTGACGGCCTCCCCGCCGGGGGCCATGCAGCCCTCCGCGACGACGACGACCGAGAAGGTGTGCCCGCGACGGTGGCGGGCCCGGATCGTCTCGGCGACCGCTTCCAGCTCGGTCTCGAGCTCCCGGGCACCAGGATCGCGTCAGCGCCGGCGGCGATCCCGGCGTAGGTGGCGATCCAGCCCTTCGTTCGGCCCATCACCTCGACGACCATGATGCGGTTGTGCGACTCGGCGGTCGTCGAGAGGCGATCGAGCGCATCGGTCGCGATCGAGCACGGCCGTGTCGAACCCGAAGGTCATGTCGGTGCCGGGGATGTCGTTGTCGATCGTCTTCGGGACGCCGACGACGGCCAGCCCCTCCTCGTTGCAGCGCGAGGGCGGTCCGCAGCGTGCCGTCGCCGCCGATCACGACCACGGCGTCGATGCCGTTCGCCTCGACCGTGCGGCGGACGCTCTCGTAGCCGTCGCCGTGCACGTATGGATCGCGCCGCGAGGTGCCGAGTATCGTTCCGCCCCGCTGCAGGATGCCGCGCACGTCCTCACGGCCGAGCGGGCGCACGTGGGCCGTCCATCAGCCCGTCCCAGCCGTTCAGGACGCCGACCACCTCCATGTCGTGGGTGACGACCGCGCGGCTGACGACGGCGCGCGATCACCGCGTTGAGGCCCGGGGCAGTCGCCGCCGGCGGTGAGGACTCCGATGACCCTGGGGGACGTACATCGTCACCGTCTCAATACAGGAACATGGGCTTGCCGCGACGTGGCGCACCTTGGGACGGTACTCGCTCCACGTCGTACAACTCGTCGACGTCGACGCGTTTGACGCCCTCGCGGGTGACGCTGATCGGCACGTTCGTGTAGGTGCCGCTGCGGAGCGCGACCATGCGGCCCGACGCGCCCTCGAGCGCAAGGTCGGCGGCCATCACGGCGTAGTTCGTGGCCACCATCAGGTCGAGCGAGTCGGGGCTGCCCGAGCGCATCAGGTAGCCGAGTCTGCTGGTAGATGATGTCCTCCCCGGTGATGCTCCTTGATCAGCGTCGCCGGTGAGCTCGCCGATGCCGCCGAGCTTGCGGTGGCCGTAGGCGTCCGCCTCGCCCGACAGCACCATCTCCCCGCCGGCGAGCGTCGCGCCCTCGGAGATCGTCACCATGGCGTAGTTGCGAGGGGTTCGCGTGCTTGTCGGCCACGAGCAGGTCGGCAGCCGCTCGATGTCGAAGGGCACCTCGGAGATGACGGCCCGGTCGACGCCGGCCAGGTACGCGGTGATCAGCGAGGTCTCGCCGCTGTAGCGCCCGAACAGCTCCACCACGGCGATGCGCTCGTGCGAGCCGGCGCGCGGTGCGCAGGTTGTGGATGAACTGCACGCTGCGGGTGACCGCCGTGGAGAAGCCGATGCAGTAGTCGGTGCCGTGGACGTCGTTGTCCATCGTCTTCGGGATGGCGATGACCGGGACGCCTTCGTCGTGCAGGCGCAGCGCGTACGAGAGGGTGTCGTCGCCGCCGATGGGGATCAGCACGTCGATGCCGAGCGACTCGAGCACCCGGAGGGCGTGCGTCGGTGAAGTCGTACGGGCCGCTCGCCCACGGCCGCGTGGGCGAGGAAGGCCGGGCACGTCCTCGGCCTTGACCCGGCCCGGGTTCGTGCGTGAGGTGTGCAGGAAGGTGCCGCCGGTGCGGTCGATCGTCCGTACCGCCGGCCGCGTCGAGCGGCAGGAACCATGTGCTCGACCGAGGCCGGGTCGTCCGGGTTCGTGCTCGAGCGAGGCCGCGCCCAGCCGCGCCGGATGCCGATCACCTCGTGGCCGTCGTGCAGCCGCGCGGTTCACGACCGCCTTGATGCACGGGTTCAGCCCGGGGACGTCGCCGCCGCCGGTCAGGATGCCGATCCGCACGCTGCCTCCTCTGTCCTCGCGTTTGTTCGGCCTCGATACTAATTGACCGGACGAGAGCACGAGGCGTCACGGTGCCCGGGGAGTCTTCTTCTCAGAGCCCGCGCGAGTCTTGCATCCCTTAAACGAGGGTCTACACTCGGGAGATTCTGCGCCGTGCTGGGACCCATCGGGCTGCGCTCGGGGGGAGAGGGCGGGTTCGCTCAAAGAGGCAACGGGAGGGACAGCGGCATGACGCAACAGATCGGTCGGGCGTACCGGAAGAACAGACGCCTCAGTTGGCTGCTCGTCGCAGCCGTGACCGCGATCGCAGCCGTGGCAATCCCGATAGGGATCGCGGGCGGCGGGTCCGACAAGTACTACACGCTTGGCTTCGGCTCGGGCAGCACGGAGACCCAACCCGCGGTTTGTGTCGGGGACAACGCGGTTGGTATCACGCTGAAGCTGAGCAACAAGGCGAAGACACAGTCTCTCGGCTCGGCGAACATCACGCTCCCGGCCTTCGTCACCGTCACGGCTACGTCGAACGGCACGTTCTCGGGCAACGTCGTCAAGCTCCGGAACCTCAACCTGCCGGCGAAGACCGGATCACTGACCTTCACCGTCACGGTGAACGTCACCGGCTCCGGTGCAGCTGCGCTCGGGGCGATCGTCAAGCAGTCGAACGAGTTCAACGACGACGGGGACGCGAACCTCTTCACCCTCCTCCCGGGAACGAAGCTCCCGACGCTGACGGCCGAGAACTGCTACGGCTCGATCGAGGGGACGATCTGGCAGGACGCGAACGAGGACGGAACGCAGGCCGGGGCGCTCGAGACTGGTCAGGGCACGTTCAAGGTGTTCCTCTACGAGAAGAGCGGGTCGACCTACACGTACAGCCAGGACGTCACGGCCAACTACAACGGCACCGCTGGTGCATACAAGCTGGACAACGTCCGGCTCAACAGGGAGTACCTCGTCTGCGAGAGAGCGAGCGCGGGAACCTGGGATCAGACGACACCCCTGGCTGCCACGCCGCCGTGCGAGGCGAACGGCAACGAGGCGAACGGCCACGCCCTCAACTTCACCGCCAGCGTGACGGGCAAGAACTTCGGCAACGTGCCGGCTGTGGCAGCGTCGTGCACGAGCACCTTCCAGGGATCCTCGCTCAACAACGGGACATTCGAGTACGAGGCCAGGTTGTCCCTCCCTGACAATGTGACCCCCTGCAAGAGCGGCTCTCTGGTGATGTTCACCTACCAGAGCGGAAGCACCCGCGTCGCGACACTCCACCCGCCGGGGAACACGACCGGTACGAAGTTCCCGGTCGTCGAGCGGATCAAGTGGACGGGGATCGGCACGAGCCAGAATCCGATCACCCTCTCGTACGACGACGTCTATCCGTACGACGGGGTTGGCGCGCTCGTGATGCCGATGTGTACGAGCGACCCGCGTCCCACCCCGGTCGGCGCGCCCTTCGTGCTCGGCCCGAACCCGGACGGCGTGCTGCCCTCGGGTCACACGTCGTGCATGATCGTCAGCACGGAGACGGCCGGAGGGACGTACGAGGCGTACGTCTACTCCAAGGTCGACGGCTGGAAGAGCGGCTAACTCCCTACGCTCTGACGGAGAGGAGCTGCAGGAGGCGCCGAGCCTCCTGCAGCTCCTCCTCGTCGGGCGCGGACCTGGTGAGCCGGGCGAGCTCGGCTCGGGCTTCCAGGAGCTGGGCCTCCTCGTAGAGCAGGCGCTGTCGCCTGGCGAGCACGAGCGCGGTGGAGAGGTCGCCGGCCGCTTCGTCGTACCGACCGACCGCCATGAGCGCGCTCCCGCGGGCGAGGCCGAGCGGCACCTTGAGATCCATCGCCTCGTCGCCTGCCGCCCGTTCGGCGGCGTCGAGCACTGCGAGCGCACTCTCGGGATCGCCCGCTCGTAGGAGCGCCGCCCCGAGCTCGATCGACACCAGTTGGGCGAGCTTCGGGTGACCCAGTGCGCCCGCCTCGTCGACGGCGCGCTGCAGCACGTCGAGGGCCTCGGCCGACGATCGTCGCGCCAGCAGGAGGCGCCCTATCTGCACGTCCGCGAAGATCGCAGCGTCGGCAAAGCCGGATGCCCTCAGCCTGCGCCGCGCGTCGGCGAGCACCGCCTCTGCCTCGTCGAGCGCCCCCTGGCTGACTAGCAGCTCACCGAGGTTCGCCCCCGCCAGCCCGGCGTGGGCGGGGTCTCCAGCGCGCTGCAGATCCTCCTGGGCGCGGGTGTACCGATGGACGGCCTCGTCCCAGCGTCCTTCGGCGTACGCGTTGACACCGAGGTTCATCTCGATTATCGCGGCGACCCTGAGCTCTCCGAGCTCCCTCCAGATCTCCAGTGCCTTCTCCTCGTACACCGCCTTCTCCGGCTCGCCCAGCTGCTGGTAGCCGGCATGGAGCACGCGGTATGCGTGCGCGAGAGCTCGCCGGGCGCCGTGGCGCTCCGCGTCACGGGCGGCTGCTGTCGCGAGCGACACGGCCTCGCGCACGTGGCCCTGTTGAAGCCGGATGTCCGCGCGGTATGCGCTTAGGCTCGCTCTCACCTCTGCAGCGTCCGTCTCGGGAAGGCCGTCGACCAGCTTCAGCCCTGACGTAGTCGCCCTGAGCGCTAGCGGGTACGCGCCCACGCGCTTCTTCACGATGGCGCGCTGCTCGTAGATCTCGGCCTGAGCGACGGGGTTCCCCTGGAGGAGTCGGCCGGCGGCGCACAACGCGTCGAAGGCGCGGTCGAACTCGCCTGCCGCCTCCAGCACCACGCCCAGCGAGCGCCACACGGCGGCGAGGTCGTCATCGGCGAGCGTGCCGAGCCGTGCGCCCGCCGCGAGTGCTCGCTCGTAGAAACGAGCAGCCTCGACGTTTGCGTGCATCTCCTTGGCTCCGTCGCCCGCGATGCGCGCGTACGTCCACGCCTCGGCCCACCGACGTGCGTGCCAGTAGTGGACGGCGAGGAGCTCCGCCTGTTCCTCCGGGTCGCCGGCGGTCGCGGTGAGAATCGCGTCGCCGACGCGGGCGTGCAGCTCCTGGCGGCGCTTGTACGGCAATCCTTCGTACGCCGCGTCCCGGATGAGCGCGTGCCGGAACTCCGCCCACCCCGTGCGGTCGACGGCGAGGAACTCACCGAGCCCGCTGAGCGTGCGCCGCACCTCTTCGGCGTCGTCGACGGCGAGCGTGGCGGTCGCATGCTCGATGCGGAAGCCGTTCCCGAGCACGGACAGCGAGCGCAGGCGGCGGCGGTCGACCGTCGGCAGGCTGTCGATGCGCGCGTGGATCAGCCCCTCGACCGAGCTCGGCATCGTCGCGACGTCGTCACCCCGCCGCAGGGCGTCGAGCAGCTCGATCAGGAAGAGCGGGTTCCCCGCCGCACGCTCAGCCAGCTCGCACTCCTGCCGTGGCATGAGCGGCACGTCCTCGGTGGCCGCGTGGATGAGCGCGACGACCGGGTCGTGGCCAAGGGGCTGGAGGACGATGCGCACAAGCGCATCGCCGTCGTCGGCGACGTACCCGTCCTGACCCGGGCGCCGCGAGAGGAGTATAAGCCACGGGTGCGCGCGGAGGCCGGCTGTCACGCGCGCGAGAAGCCCGCGTGACGGTCCGTCCATCCAGTGGGTGTCCTCGACGACGACGACCGCCGGCTCGGTCGCCAGCTCGGCGACGAGCGCGGCGACAGCCTCCTCCAACCGCGTCCGCCGGAACTCGTCCTCCAGCGCCTCCACCTCCTGCGAGGGGGCGACCTCGAGGTCGAGCGGCGTCGCGATCAGTGAGAGCCACGGCCGCAGGGCCGGCGTGCGCTCGTCGACGATGCGCTCGAGGGCCTCGACGGCGCCCGCGTGGTCGAGCCCCTCGAGCCCGAGCACGGAGCGCAGGATCGCCCGGAAGGGGAAGTACGGCGTTGCCGACTGGTAGAGCCGGCATTCGGCGTGGATCAACCACGCGCCGTCGGTGCGACCGAGGAACTCGTCGAGCAGGCGGCTCTTGCCCATGCCGGGCTCGGCGGAGATCTCGACCGCGCGGCCCTCGCCGCCGCGCACCGACTTCCAGGCGTTCAGCAGCGTCGCGAGCTCCTCGTCGCGTCCGAGGAGCGGTAGGCCGGCCTCGGCGATGGTCGTGCGGCTTCCCCTGGCATCACCGACCGTGAACGCCGTGATCGGCCTCTTCTTGCCCTTGACGAGGAACGGCTCGAGCTCGGTCGCCCCGAAGATCGTTCGCGAGGCGTCCAGCACGTGCGGGGTCGCGACGATCTCGCCGGTGCCCGCCTTCGCCATCAGGCGGGCCGCGAGGTTCACCGCGTCGCCCATCACGGTGTAGGTCTTGCGGTAGGCGGGGCCGATCGAGCCCGCGAACACCGGGCCCTTGTTGACCCCGATATGCAACGGCAGGCCGGCGTCGGTGCCGACGATCTCCCGGACGGACAGGAGCATCTGCTCCTCGTCCGCTCCGGTCACGACCGGAGCGCCCGCGGAGAGGATCAGCTTGCCGCCGTCGGGCGCGACGTCCGAGGCGAGGAACGCGACGCCGTGCCCGTCGGCCGCCCGCTGCGTCGAGCGGACGAGCTCGTCCAGTGCGGCGGCAGCGGCGTCGGCGCCCTTGCGCAGCACGAGGTCGTCGAAGCCGCCGTAGTGTACGAACGCGATCGTCACCGAGCGGTGCTCTGGCTCGACTTCGCCCGCGAGCACGGTCTCGCGGAGGGCGACGGGGACGAACGGCTCGAGGTCGACGGTGGCCGGCCGGCGGTCGATCTCGACGCGCTCGACCTCGGGCGGCGTCCCGGCAAGCAGCACGCCCGGGCCGAGAGGGCGCCCGCGATTCTGGCGCGGCAGCGTTGCCGCGAGGGCGGGGCTGAGGAGGATCTGCCCGGCCGAGGCCGTACCCTCCATCGTCACGGTCTCGGTTGCAGCGGGCCCGGCGACGATCAGCTCGCGGTGCGAGCCGCCTACGAGGAAGAAGTGGAACAGGCCGGTGTGCGCGCCGACCGACATGCGCAGTGTGACCTTCCCTGCAGTGGTGTCGAACATGCCGACGCGTCGCAACGTGGCCCGCATCGAATGCGCCGCCGCGACGGCACGGTGCGCATGGTGGTTCCCGTCGAAGAACAGGAGCAGGGCGTCGCCGCCGAACTTGATCAGGCTCCCCTGGTAGGCGTAGGCCTCGGCGAGGAGCGCTCCGAACGTGTCGCCGATCACGTCCGAGACCTCCTCGGCACCGACCTTGCCCTGCCTCGCCAGGCGCTCCGACATCTTCGTGAACCCCGAGACGTCGACGAACACCGTCGAGCCCTCGATCTCCCGGCCGAGCACCTCGGGAGTCGACCGCGGCCAGTCGAGCACAAGGCGAGGTAGGTACGGCTGCAGCGTCGGCGTCGCCGTGACAGCGGTCGACCGGCGCCGCACGGGCGGCCGGACAGGCGATTCTCGTTCGGCAGGCACTCGGCTCTCGCTCCCTCGGTGGACTCGCAGGCTATCGCCCACCCGTCGACCTGCGGTCGGGAGGCTCACCACGTGTTCACCGGAATCCCACTCGATCGAGTGTTCACAAACCGGAGGAAGCGCGATAGGGTCGCCGAGTCGGGTCACAGGAGGGGGGAACACGTGCTCTTCTCGAGCGGCCATGCGTGGTTTCTGTGCGGGGCTCCTGCGCGCACGTCCGCGCATCCCTTCGCCGACGGTCTCGTGGTGCTGCGACATGCCGTCGCGGCAGCGACATGCCACAACCGCGAAGACGTTCCAATCACCTACAAGGAGTCAGCATCATGCGTTCACGTGCAGCACTCCTGCTTACGCCGCTCCTAGCCGCACTGGCGGTGCTTGCCGCCGCCAGCACGGGCCCCGCAGCGACCACGGGGGCGATTGGCAGTGGCAGCACGGATCCCGTGATCTTCTTCGCCGCGGACGGCCTGCGGCAGGACGCCGTCGAGGCGTACGCCGGCCAGCACCTGCTGCGGAACATGTCCAGGCTGCTGCGCAACGGCGCCAAGGCAGCCGACGGCGGCCTGCTCACGCAGGCTCCGCCGAACACCGGCGCCGGCTGGTACAGCCTCGCGACGGGCGCCTGGCCCGGCGTGCACGGATCGACGAACAACACGTTCGCGATCAACGGAGCGCCGTTCGGAAACCGGACGGCTGCGTTCGACGCCGGCGTCGTCCAGGCGGAGACGCTGGCGCAGGCCGCCGAACGCGGCGGCAAGAAGGTCGCCCAGATCGAGTGGGCCGGCGGCCGCGTCGGTGCGATCAACGGGCCGACGGTCGATTACCTGACGTTCCTCTCCGGCCGAGGCGTTTCCACGAACTACATCTCGCCAACCGACGACGCGGCGTTCGTGGCCGCGTTCGGCCTTCAGTTCGACCACCCGGCCGGGTTTGCCGGCCAACCGGCATTCGCCGGCGCTGCGCCGGTCCTCGCCGCCGGCTGGACGAACACCCCGAAGACCTACAGCCCGGCCCAGGAAATGCGCCTGCGCGTGCTCGACTTCGGCACCGACAAGTACGGGCTCGACGCATACCTCTTCGACTCCACCAACGACCACGTCGTCAACTACAACAAGGTGCTCTTCTCGCCCACGAAGGACGGGGCGAACGCTGTCGCCACCCTGGGCCGCGGGCAGTGGGGCGACGTGAAGGTCAAGGTCTCCGGCGGTGCGCTGAACGGCCTGACGGCCGGCATGCTGGTGAAGGTCGAAGAGCTCGCCGGGAACCTCTCCAAGGTGCGCCTCTTCCACACCTCGGTCACCCGCGCGAACGCCAGCTGGGTCGGCTGGTCGGAACCGGGCTTCACGGGCGACTTCGCGGAGTACGTGGCCCAGAAGTTCCCGACGGCTACCGCGGCCGACTTCGCGATTCTCGAGGCGGGCATCGTCAGCGAGGAGACCTACGTCGAGCAGGGCCTCTACTGGGAGACGGGTCACCACCCGCTGATCAAGTACATCCTCAGGAAGTACAAGCCGGATCTCGTCATGGCCGGGTATCCCACCACCGACGAGTTCCAGCACCAGTTCCTCGGCCTCGTCACGAAGACGCTGCCGAACGGCCAGCCCAACCCTGCCTACGACGACGTGCAGGTGAACGGGACGCCGGACGGCCGCGTCAAGCAGCGGTCGGCGTTCCTCCGCCGCGCGTACGAGGGCGCCGACGATACGCTCGGCCTCGTACAGTCGCTGATGCGGTCGGACGCGTCGACCTTCGTCGCGTCGGATCACGGCTTCGCACCGCAGTTCCTCGCCGTCGACGCGAGCAAGGTGCTCGTCGACCTGGGGCTGCTCTCGAGGCCGCAGACCTCGAACTGCCGGCCCGCCACCGGTGAGACGATCGGCAAGGCCAAGGCCTGCTGGGCCGGCGGCACCGTGCAGATCTACCTCAACCTCGCCGGCCGCGATCCTGTCAATCCGGACTTCAAGCAAGTCGCCGCAGCCGACGAGGCAAGCACGGTCGCCCAGATCAAGGCTGCGTTCCTGGCGCTGAGCGACCCGAACGACTGGACCGGCGACGCGCAGCCCGAGGGCTGGAAGCTGATCGACCGGGCCTACACGAAGGCGGAGGCCCGGTACATCCCGAACGGCGCGGGCTCGACGGCCGACATGTCCCATCCGACACGCACGGGCGACCTCGTCGTCTTCGCGTATCCGCCGTATCAGTTCGACGCCGCCACGCCCGGTACGCTCGTCGCGCGCTCGGCCTTCTTCGGCCAGCACGGCTACGTGCCGGACGTCCAGAACCTCGCCGCGAGCGTCAACATGCGGGCGACGTTCATCGCCGGTGGCGGTGACATCCGTCCGAACACGACGGCGACGGGGGTGCGCTCGATCGATCTCGCGCCCACGATCGCCTACCTGCTCGGGATCCCGGAGCCGCAGCAGGCGCAGGGCGTCGTGCGCCTCGATTTGCTCAGGGGCGGCTCTTCGCGCACGCTCGTCCCGGTGATCGGCCTGACCGACTTCCACGGCCAGCTCGAGCCGACCTCGACGACGATCGACGGACGCAACGTGTCGGTCGGCGGTGCGTCACAGCTCGCAACCATGTTCGACGAGGAAGCCGCCCGTTTCCCGGTCGACTCCTTCCTGTTCGCCTCCGGTGACAACGTCGGCGCGTCCCCGGCGAACTCCGGGTTGCTGCAGGACAAGCCGGCGATCGACGTCGAGAACGCGTGGGGGCTGCAGGCCACGTCGTACGGCAACCACGAGTTCGACTACGGCGTCGCCCGCCTGCTCCAGCATCAGGCGCGGGCCAACTTCCCGTTCCTCGGTGCCAACATCGTCGACGAGACGACCCTGCAGAACCCGGACTGGGTGCAGGGAACGCACGTCTTCACCTACGGCAATCTCCGCATCGGCGTGATCGGCATCGAGCTGAAGGAGACGCCGGAGCTCGTCAGCGCCGGCGCCACCGCCGGCCTCAAGTTCCTGGACGAGGTCGAGACGATCAAGTCCGAGTCCGAGAAGCTACGGAAGCAGGGCGTCAAGATTCAGGTCGTCCTCATCCACCAGGGGACCAATGTCGGGTCGAATGCCGTGGACGGCACCGCACCCGTCCCGTGGGCCGGCCCGATCATGACGATCGTGCAGGGCATCCAGGACACGTCCGTGGACGTCGTCCTGGCGGGGCATACCCACCGCGTGTCGAACCTGATGGTCGGCAACATCCTGGTGGCCGAGGGCATCAACGCCGGTGCTAGCTACTCGGTCGTTCAGATGGTCGTCCGTGGGCAGGACGTCGAGTGGGCAGGAGCCTCGACCCGCATCGCCAAGAACCTCGGCGTTGCAAAGCGGCCCGACGTGCAGGCCATCGTCGACGACGCCAACGCCCAGACGGCGGTGCTCCGCAACCAGGTGATCGGCACGCAGCAGTTCGACATCAGGCGGGCACCGACCCGCCTGTTCGAGTCGGCGATGGGCAACATGGTGACGGACGCCATGCGCCTGAAGTATCCGGGCGTGGACGCGGCCTACACCAACTCCGGCGGCTTGCGCCAGGATCTGCTGTTCGCACCGCCGACTGCCGGCGAACAGCCGGGCGAGATCACGTGGGGAGAGATGTTCTCGGTGCTGCCGTTCGGCAACCGTACGGTGATCCTCACACTGACGGGTGCGCAACTGCAGACGGCGTTCGTCAACGGCTTCACGCCGTTCTGCGACCCCGGCTTCTCCGGTGGAACGGGCCGGTTCCCGCAGGTGTCCGGCCTGAAGGTGACCTTCTCCTGCAACGGGACGACCCCTGTCGTGACCGGCATGTGGAAGACGCCGCAGGGGATCACCGGTCCGGCAACGCCAATCGGTCCTGCGGACAGCGTCCGCTTCGTCACCAACGACTTCATGTACACGGGTGGCGACGGCTACACGGTGTTCCAGCAGGGCACGAACGTCCTGCAACCGGGCGACGACCTGCTGCAGGTGTCGATCGACTACGTCACGGCGAATTCGCCGGTCGGGCCGGTCGTCGAAGGCCGCATCACCGGGCCGTAGGCGCAGGAATGGAGGGGGAGGGCGCACACGGCGCCCTCCCCCCGGCCGCCACGGCAGCACAGTGTCGTGCGAACGTCGCGTCGCGGCATGCCTGTCGCCTGCGTACCAGGTCGATGGCCGCCCTCTTCGGGGTCGAGACCCGTACTTGGCCGCTGCCCCAATCGGCACTCGCCCGGATGTGTGCCCGGGTGGCTGGAGGGATGCTGACGGTGCACCACGGGAGGTGGTGAGGTGTGAAGACGCTTGCGTGCAGGCTCGGCCGGCATACGTGGACGACGCGGGTCGAGGCAGGGGAGGAGTACGGGGTTTGCGCCGTCTGGCGGCAAGACGTCGAGCGGCCCGCCCACTGATCGTCGGCGTGGGGCCAGCCTCAGCAGCGACGCTCAAGGTCTGCCCGAGCGGCTGCGCCTACACGACGATCCCGGCCGCACTGGCTCGCCGTAGCCGCGCCCCGCGGTGGGGCCGAACCGGTATGGCGGCGGCTGCCTTCCGCGCGACGAGTAGTGCCGCCACCGCGAACGCGGCAAACGGCCACCGTGGGCCATGCCCATGGATGAGCTTCATCCCCCTCACCCAAGGCGTTCCGACCGCCGGGGGCGCAGGAGGTGATTTTCATGCGTACGGCATCGGGAGGATCGTGGCGGCTGCGTGCGCTCGTCCTGCTGGCGGGGCTGGTGATCGCGCTCGTAGGGGTCGTGGCATGGCCGGGCGCGGCGACCGCACTCGACGTCGGGCCGTAGGCGAACGGTCGGATGCGCTCATACGAACCTCGATCCCAGGGGCAGCTCCATGGTCGAAGGCGCTGGATGACGGGGCGTACCCCGATGCGGTCGCTGCCGTTCCCTGTGACCATGGTGGTGGAGCGAGCGGCGAAGGCAAGCACGTACACGGCCGAGGGCGCGAACGCGAAGATCAGTACTTCACCGGCCGCTCCCGCTGGGAGTTCGCCGCCGGAGACCGCCAGTTCGTCGTCGCCGCAGTCACGTTGCCCACTTGCCGGTAGAGGTGCCCTGTCGCCGGGTTTAGCTGCCAGTGGACGCAGGGCGAGACGTACGCCGTATCCGTCGGCGGCCATCTGGTCACCATCAACGACCAGGCCGAGCAGAACTGGCTCATGGCCACCTTTGCTCCGCCCGTGTTGCTCGACAACTCCTTCATCTGGATCGGGTTCAACGACCGTGCCTCAGAAGGAACGTGGGTGTGGTCGAGCGGCGAGCCAGTGACGTACACGAACTGGTTGTTCGGTGAGCCGAACAACTGCGCGTGGTGGACACCAGAGAACCCGGTCTGCCAAGAGGAAGACGCCGCCGTTCTGTACTACACCAATCAGCCATCGGGAAACGTCGGCTGGAACGACTTACCCCAGGACGGCAGCATTGGTGCGATCGTCGAGGTGACGATCACGAAAGCTCAGTGCAAGAACGACGGCTGGAAGGGCTACGGCGTGTTCAAGAACCAGGGTGACTGTGTGAGCTTCGTCTCCACCGGAGGAAAGAATCTACCCGCGAGTTGAGGACCAGCCTCACGTGGCACGCAGTCGTCTCTGGCGGGGCGGTGCACTTCAGGCCGCCCCGCCCCGAACTCTCGCTGCCAGCACTCCGGGCAGAACACGCCCACCTCGGGCTGATCCTCAGGCTCAGAGCGAAGCAACAGGGCGCTGGTGACGCAGCCTCGATCCGCGTCGGCTCCGTAGTGGAAGGCACACCAGACGGGGCCTACCCCGATGCGGCCGATGCCGTCCCGTGTGACCATTTCGGCTAGCGAAGCGTCTCTGGGCGGTCGCATGTCTGTGGCGTTCTGGCAGCCGAGGGGCGCAAGGGGGGTGGTCTCGATGAGGGGTGCATTAACTCGGTCACGGCGGCTGCACGCGCTCGTCCTGCTGGTAGGGCTGGTGCTGGTCGCCGCCGCCGTCGGCGGGATCGCGTGGGCGGCGATCCCTCAGGACGGCGTCTATACCGGCTGCTATCACAAGTCGAACGGCAACCTGCGGGTGATCGACGCCTCGGAGACGTGCAAGTCGAACGAGACGCGCATCACCTGGAACCAGCAAGGCGGCCCCGCCTTGCCGGGAGCGATTGTCCGCCATGACGACTGGTGCGGGGGTGAAGGGTGCCCCGACGCGCTCGAATTCACGAACGCGGACATCGGCGTCAGTCGGACGCTGATCACGATTGAGAGGCCCGCCGACGGCCTGTGGGACAACGCAGTCGCCATCGGCGATGTCAACGTTGTCAACGGCACCCCGCAACCGGTCACGTTTGCCTGCAACGGCGCTATCTACACGATCCCCGCCGCGAGGCCCGGCCCTCCGTCGGGCGAGCCTGGCTTCTTCACCGTCACGTTCGTCAACCCAGTCACACCCGACGTCGGCGATGTGACCCTCAGCTGCCGGATCGCGCCGTCGGCGACGGCACAGAACATCCACCTGTGGGTCGGCTGGGCAACGCTGTCGCTGTTCCCGGCCAGCTCGATGACCGGCGTCGCCCACTAGCCCCAAGCTGCCTGCGGGAGGACGATGGGGATCGGAGGAGCGTCTCACCAAGGAGGGGAAAACATGGTCGAGACGATTGACATCGCAAGAGCGCATCGCGCCGAAGTCCCGAGCACGGCTCCCACCACGTACACGTTGGCCAAAGCGCGGCTCGGGCACGGCCTCCTAGCAGCCAACCCGTTGAGCCGGAAGGGCACATTCACCTCAACGATCCAACTGACCCTGGAAAGAGGGAAGTTGACGGTGGCGGGCACGTACATCGGGCACAAGACGGGGGCGCGTACCCTCGTCTCCTGGTCTGCGTACCTGGTAACGCTCGTCGTTCTCTGCTTCCTGCTCTGGCAGGTGACAATCCTGCCCGTGGCCGTCGGCATCAGCATCGCTGCCGCCTACTTCCCCGCCGCGCTGCTCGATTGGATACGTCATCGCCCGGTGACGTTCGAGCGGGCGTCTGCCGAGGTGACGGTCGAGAACGTCAAGGGCTGTCGCGTCGTCCTCAAGGGGCCGTTCGAGCTTGAGCGCCCCGATGCGCTTCTAAAGCTCCGCGCCTACGCTCACACCAAGGAGGATGCGGCTGCGCTGGCTCGGGCGCTTACGCGGGGTGCCCCCTGAGCTTAGGGCGTAGCCGAGTCACCCGGGGTAGATCGAGATTCACGTCTCCTGCCCTGGGGTGCTGGCAGCGGGAGTCCGTAACGGGGGGTACGCACAGGGCTTCACCACCCGAACTGCGACACGAACCGCTGGTAGGCGGCTTCGTCCTCGGGCGAAGCGTTGGCTGGGCGCTGACGCATCATCCCGACTAGCTCGGGCAGCTTGGCCGCGTTCCGCACCATCTCGTCGTACTCGGCCTTCGGCCTTCGGCATCGTCACGAGCTTCATCGGCTCCGGCTCGCCATCGCTCTCCCACCCGAAGGCGCGGGCGGAACTCCGCGTACTCCCGCTCATCCCGCGCCGCCGCCGTCTCCTGCTCAGTGGGCGGCTTGATCGTCACCCCGTCGAGCCGCACCGTCTCGCCTGCGCTCAACGCCCGCTGCACCGCCGCCATCGTCCTGGCATCGCTCATGCCGCCTCGCCTCCTTCGTCTCGCGTTGTCGTCAGCACTTCGCGCACGCCGTACTTGCTCGTCACCGGCTCGGCCCGCACCAGGGCATCGACGGAAGCACGGACGACGCGCCACCCTCCGCGCTCACCGATGCGTACCGCCCGGAGGTCGCCCGACTGGCACTTGAGCGCCACGGTGCGGTGAATGATGCCGAGCAATCTGCCCGCCTCCCTCGTCGAGAGAAGCGCCGGTTCCTTCGTGTTCAGCCTCATGCGGGCCAGTATCGGCAGGAGCGCCGAAGGGCCGTGGTACGAGAATCGGAAGCGGTCTAGCGAGTGGCGCGGAAGCCCGAGCGCACGTCCCTCAGGATCGCGGAGCAGTAGTGCCGACGGGCTGGCGCGAGGGTGCAGGTGGCCGTTGCCGCGTACGCGATCGCCGCCTTGAGCCTGTTGTCGTATCGTTCGTCGAACAGTTCGATGCCGATGGCTCGG
The DNA here is from genome assembly GCA_963731095.1 of uncultured Gaiellaceae bacterium. Taxonomy (GTDB): domain Bacteria; phylum Actinomycetota; class Thermoleophilia; order Gaiellales; family Gaiellaceae; genus Gaiella. The sequence continues at coordinate 75,428 of CAVSUK010000032.1, read as the reverse complement.
TTTCGCCCGCCCGATGGGTTGCCCGTGCCTGAGACCCCTGGCGGATCAACGAAGTCGACCTCGCCAAGGCTCATCTGGGTGCGCTGCTCACCAACGGGTGGGTCGAGGGATGAGTCGCAGTCCCCCAACCCAAGCTGCTTCATCCGGGACGCGGCCGATGAGAAGAAGGCACAGGCTTGGTAGAGCGCGTGGTTTCCAGGCGTCGCGCCGTAGGTCGAGATCGCCTCCTGCGGCTGGTAGCCGCCGCCAGATTGGAAGAAGTCAGATCGAGGGTTGTAGGCCACAAGCGTGGCCCCGCCCGATCCCCCATTGAGATTGCATTTCCACCCGCGTGGAACAAGCAGCACGCCGTTGAACGAAATCAGATCGGCGGCATCGGCTGCGGTGAGTCTCGCCTTTGTGGTTCGCGGCCCTCGGTACTTGTATTGAGCGCCCTGGATGTTCCCGTTGCAGGGCATGACGCGAACGGTGCGAGGAGCTATCGAGTCTGCTCTGACGGCAACGGCCGAGGGTGCTACGGCTCCCGCACAAAGAGCAAGAGCAGCGAGACTCGCAAAGGCCGTGAAGCGGCCCCGTCCCGTGCGTCCCATTGAATGAGCGTACTAGTCGAACGAGTCAGTAGTTCGTCGCCTCGGCCCCGATCAGCGCACTAGGCGTTCAAGCCGCTTCGTCGCTGAGGCGCTCGGCGTCTTTCAGCGGCAGCGTCGAACGCAGCGAGGATCCGGTCGCAGGCGTCCGGGTCGTCAACCTCACTCTCGCCCACAAGGGCCTCACGAAGATCCTGGAAGTCCTCGGGCCTTAGGCGAACGCTCACGATTCCCATACCCGATCTACTTGCCGGTGAAGTCCTTGCGCACCTTGCGGTAGCCGACGCTTACCAGGAGCGTAACGAGCGGGACGATGAAGAGAACGTTGATAGGTGCCATGGCTACTTATCGGCTTCGCTAGCAAGCGGCTCGTAACCCTTTGGCGTGGCTCGCCCGTTGACGCCTGACCGTCATCGCGACCACCTCCTTCGCCGTCCAGTTGCCCACCGGGTTGCCCACACCCTCGGAGAAGGGGCCTCACCTCGACGCAAGGCCCCGCAAACGGCTTGACGCTGATGCCGAAGGTGGGAATCGAACCCACACTCCCCGAAGGGAACCGGATTTTGAGTCCGGCGCGTCTGCCAGTTCCGCCACTTCGGCCGAACCCCGATCGTAGCGCCGGAGACCGCACCGGGCCGGGCCGCTGACACCTGTCAGGTCGACGGTTGTGGGTTGAACTTCGCAGGGAATCGTCCCTAGACTGACTCCACGCTACGAAGGACCGGCGTCCGGGGCACACCATGCCCCGGGCACACGGTCGGTCACCAAACGGAGGAGGAGAATTGACGGTCAAGAGGACTGGCTTGTTCCTCGTCGGCCTACTGATCGCGCTCGTCGCGCTCGTCGCGGCCGGCTGCGGCGGTGACGGAGGGGGCGGGGCTCCCGAAGCACTCCCGTCGTCGTCGTGTACGGCCATCGAGTACGAGGGCGACGGCGACCCGGACTACCTGATTGCGTCGGACTTCCCGCTGCAAGGGTCGTCGCGCACGCAGACGGAGCAGATCGTCGCGGCTATCCGGTACCAGCTCGGACAGCAGGACTGGAAGGCGGGGGACTACAACATCGGCTTCCAGTCGTGCGACGACGCCACCGCGCAGGCGGGCAAGTGGGACTCGGGCAAGTGCTCGACGAATGCGAACGCGTATGCCGCGAACGACAAGCTGGTCGGTGTGATCGGCACCTTCAACTCGGGCTGCGCGGCGATCGAGATCCCGGTACTCAACCAGGCGCCGGACGGCGGCATCGCGATGGTCTCGCCGGCGAACACGTACACCTGCCTCACGAAGGGCGGCCCGAGCTGCGACGCGACCGAGCCGGACAAGTACTACCCGTCCGGGTCGCGGAACTACGCCCGCGTCGTCGCGAACGACGACTACCAGGGTGCCGCCGTGGCCGAGTTCGCCCAGGCGCAGGGCATCAAGAAGGTGTACATCCTGAACGACAAGGAGGCCTACGGCCTCGGCGTGGCGACGACGTTCAAGAACGCGGCCACGTCGCTCGGCATCGAGATCGCGGGCTTCGAGGCCTGGGACCCGAAGGCGACGAGCTACACGTCGGTCTTCAACAAGATCAAGTCGAGCGGCGCCGACGCTGTCTTCCTCGGCGGCCTGATCGACGAGAACGGCGCCCAGGTGATCAAGGACAAGGTCGCCGTGCTCGGGCCGAACGACGGGGACGTCAAGCTCCTCGCGCCGGACGGGTTCACGACCCAGTCGACGATCGACGAGTCCGGGACGGCCGCGGCCGGAATGTACATGTCGGTGGCCGGCGTGCCGATCGACGCGTTCAAGGGCGTTGCCCAGCAGTTCGTCGACGGCCTCCTTGGCGGCCCGCTGTCCGGCAAGTCGATCGACCCGTATGCGATCTACGGCGGGCAGGCCGCTCAGGTCATGCTCGATGCGATAGCGGCGTCCGACGGCTCGCGCGCCGATGTGATCTCCAAGCTGTTCGAGACCAGCGTGAGCGACGGTCTGCTCGGCTCGTTCTCGATCAACGCCAACGGCGACCCCGAGGGTGCCGTCGGTGCAGTGGTCGGCTTCACGATCTACAAGGCCACGGAGAAGCTGACGGTCGAGACAACCATCGCCCCGAAGCCGGCGACGGTGACGGCGGCGGCCGGCGGCTAGCCGACGCCACATCCGGTACACGACGCGGCGGGAGGGTTGCCCTCCCGCCGCGTTCTCTTTAGAGTCGCCGCGATCGCATGGGTCAGAACTCCAGCATCCTGCGGACGCTCCGCAGCCAGAAAACGATCAATGCGATTGGGCTGGCACTCGTCGGCGTCGTCGGCCTCTGGCTCTTCGTCAACTTCCTCAAGGGCCCCGCGGAGTTCGTCAACGTCGCCCTCGACGGGCTCACGCGCGGCTCCGATCTACGGTGTGGTCGCGCTCGGCTACACGCTGGTGTACGGCATCCTGCAGCTGATCAACTTCGCGCACGGCGACGTGTTCGCGCTCTCGGGGCTCGTGGCGAGCACCGTCATCTTCTCGCTGCTCGGGCTCTCGGCGGACTCGAGCGGCTTCGTGGTCGCCGGCGGCATCCTCGTGACGCTGGCGATCACGATCCCGATGTTCGCCGTCATCAACGGCTCGATCGAGCGAGTCGCGTACCGGCCGCTGCGCAACGCGCCGCGGCTCACCCCGCTGATCACCGCGGTCGGCATGTCGTTCATCGTGCAGAACGTCTCGCTCGCCGTGTACGGCGTCGACTACGAGAGCGCGTCGGACATCATCCCGCAGGGAGCCGCGTTCGAGATCGGCGACGTCCTCATCACGTGGAAGCTGATCGTCGCCCTCCTGATCATCGTCCCGGCCCTGTCCGTCCTGACGTGGTTCGTCACGTACACGAAGCAGGGCAAGGCGATGCGCGCCGTCTCCCAGGACACCGAGGCCTCGGCGATGATGGGGATCAACGTCAACCGGACGATCTCGATCACCTTCTTCCTCGCGGGCTCGCTCGCCGCGGTGGCCGGGCTCACGTTCCTGCTCGAGTACAACATCCGCTACGACACGGGCTTCGAGCTCGGCCTGATCGCGTTCACCGCCGCCGTGCTCGGCGGGATCGGGAACCTCGCCGGCGCCGTGCTCGGCGCCCTCCTGATCGGCTTCATCCAGTCCTTCAACGAGGGGCTCCTGTGGATGACGCCCGGAGGGCGACTGGACGCGCTCGCTCGTGTTCGGGATCCTCATCGCCGTCCTCGTCTTCCGGCCCCAGGGCATCCTCGGAGAGCGAACGCCGGAGGGGGCGTGACCGAGCTCGCACAGCGCGTGCGCGGCATCGCGGAGGCAGCCGGAACGCCTGGCTCGTCCCGCTCCTGATCGTCCTCGCGCTGATCTACCCGTGGGTCGAGGAGTCGCTCGGCAGCCTGCCCGTGATCGGCGACTTCGTCCCGGCACACCGGGTCGATGGTGGTGATGCTCGCCTTCACGATGATGGCGGTCGGGCTCAACATCGTCGTCGGCTACGCCGGCCTGCTCGACCTCGGCTACGTCGCCTTCTACGCGGTCGGCGCCTACACGGCGGGCTGGTTCGCGTCGCAGCAGTTCGACCAGGTGACGTTCCACTTCGGCTCGTCCGTTTCGAACGACCTGCCGGGCATCCATATCTCGATGTGGCTCGTCCTGATCGCTCGCCGGCCTGCTCGACCCTGCTGGCCGGCATCCTGATCGGCCTGCCCACTCTGCGTTTGCGAGGCGACTACCTGGCCATCGTCACGCTCGGATTCGGCGAGATCATCCCGCAGGTCGTCCGCAACGGCGACAGCTTCTTCGGGTTCGATCTGACTCACGGCACGTTCGGCATTGCACCAATCGACCCGGTCGGGTTCCCCGTTCTCAGTGCCGTCGGGCTGCCCGAGAACTTCCAGACGTCCGACTATCGCGAGCACTGGTACTACGTGATCGCCCTCCTCCTCCTGCTGATCACCGTGTTCTGCTCGGTTCGGCTACGCGACTCCCGGCTCGGCCGCGCGTGGATCGCGATCCGCGAGGACGAGACCGCCGCCGGCGCGATGGGTGTGCCGCTGATGCGGACGAAGACCTGGGCATATGCGATCGGAGCGTTCTTCGGCGGGGTCGCGGGCGCCTACTACGCGAGCTTCAAGTCGGGTGCGTTCCCCGCCGACTTCTACTTCAACTTCTCCGTTTTCCTGCTCTGCATGGTCATCCTCGGCGGCATGGGCAGCGTGTGGGGAGTGATCGTGGGCGGCCTGATCCTCTCCTATCTCGACCGGGAGGGCCTGGCCACGATCGGCTCCAAGATCCAGGAAGGTGGGCTCGACTTCGACCCGACGAAGTACCAGTTCGGGATCTACGGGGTGATCATCGTCCTGATGATGCTGTTCCGCCCCGCCGGCCTGATCCCCGAGCGTCGCCACAAGATCGAGATCGAGGAAGGCGTACACGACACGCCCTTCTACGACGTGCAGACCGAGGGAACGCTCACCGACCGCGACCAGAGCGACGACTGATGGCGACGGTCGACAACCTCGTCGAGGTGACTGCCCTGCGCAAGGAGTTCGGCGGCCTCATCGCCACCGACGACGTCGACTTCACGATCGCGCGCGGCTCCATCGTGGCGCTGATCGGCCCCAACGGCGCCGGCAAGACGACCTTCTTCAACCAGATGACGGGCGTGTACAAGCCGACGTCGGGCTCGATCCTGTTCGACGGCGTCGAGGTCGTCGACATGCCCCCACACGCGATCACGGCGCTCGGCATCGGCCGCACCTTCCAGAACATCCGCCTCTTCGCCCAGATGACCGCGGTCGAGAACGTCCTCGTGGGGATGCACTGCCGGCTGCACAGCGGCATCATCGGCTCGATCCTGCGCACGAGCCGGGTGAGGCGGGAGGAGCGGGAGGCGCGCGACCGCGCCCGCGAACTACTCGTGTACTGCGGTCTCCCGCGCCGGCACGAGGACAGGGCCGGAAACCTGCCGTACGGCGACCAGCGGCGGCTCGAGGTGGCACGTGCCCTCGCGACGGATCCCAAGCTGCTGCTGCTCGACGAGCCGACGGCCGGCATGAACCCGCAGGAGACCTCCGACTTCACGGCGTTCGTCCGCCGAGCCCGCGACGAGAAGGGTCTGACGGTGCTGCTGATCGAGCACGACATGAAGGTCGTGATGGGCGTCTCCGAGCGGATCACGGTGCTCGAGTACGGCGCCAAGATCGCGGAGGGGACGCCGGCCGAGATCCAGGCGAACGAGCGCGTGATCGAGGCCTACCTGGGGAAGGGCGCTGCCGCATGAGCGAGCAGGCGGCGACCGGCGACATCCTCGCGGTCGAGGACGTCCACGTCTACTACGGCGCCATCCACGCGCTCAAGGGCATCTCCCTGCGGGTCGGCGCGGGCGAGATAGTGACGCTGATCGGCGCGAACGGTGCCGGCAAGTCCACCACGCTGCGCGCGATCAACGGGCTCAACCGGCCGCGCCAGGGCACGATCCGGTTCGAGGGACGCGACATCACCTCGGCGTCGCCGCACACGATCGTCGCCGGCGGCATCGCGCAGAGCCCCGAGGGGCGGCGCCTGTTCCCGCGCATGTCCGTGACCGAGAACCTCGAGATGGGCGCGTTCCAGCGCACCGACAAGGAGAACTTCCAGGCGGACATGGACCAGCGTCTTCGAGCTGTTCCCGCGGCTGTACGAGCGGCGTGCCCAGAAGGCGGGCACGTTGTCCGGCGGCGAGCAGCAGATGTGCGCGATCGGGCGCGCGCTGATGGCCCGCCCCAAGCTGCTGCTGCTCGACGAGCCGTCGATGGGCCTGGCGCCGATCTTCGTCGAGAAGATCTTCGAGATCGTCCGCGAGATCAACGCCGAGGGGACGCCGGTGCTGCTCGTGGAGCAGAACGCGCTGATGGCGCTCGACGCGGCGCATCGCGGCTACGTGATGGAGACGGGCGTGATCACGCTCTCGGGGCCGGCCGACCAGCTCAAGTCCGACCCGAAGGTGCAGAAGGCCTACCTGGGCATCGACTGAGCGCCCGGGCCTGGCTCGGCGCCCTACGATCCTCCGACGAGGAGCGGTGCGTAGGGAGGGGCGAGCAGGACCCCCAGCCGGTGCGATCCTCCGGCGACGCCGCGCGCCATCTCGAGCGCCGTCGGGACGTTGTGGCTCGGGACGAAGCCGAGCGCGCGCGCGGCCCCGGCGTCGCGGCAGCCGGCCACGATCACCCGTCCGGCACGGTCGAGCACGGGCGCGGCGGACTCCCAGTCGACGAAGGGGAGCAGCGGGTGGGCCGCCTGGCCCTCCCGGTAGGCGGCGAGCGCCCGCGCGTCCTGCTGGGCGTCGGCCCGCGCCTGCGCCACCAGGCCCGGCTCGCGGCCGTCCCTGAGGGCCTGGAAGAGCGAGCGGAACGGGGCCTGTGGGCCGTGCCCGAACGCCCGGTGCAGGTCGTGCAGGAGGACGACCGTGCCTCCCTCCCGCAGCGGCGACTGCTCGCGCCAGAGGCGCAACGCGAGACCGAGGGCGGTGGCGGCGGTGGTGATCGGGTTGAGCGGCTGCCGTGGCTGGTGTGGCGCCTTCCAGGGAAGCGGAACGACGATCGTGTCGAGCTGCTCGTCCAGGCGGGTGCCGCGGAGGGCGATGCCGCGCAGGAGCGCTTCTGCGTGCGCGACGGACGGGGGGCCGGCGAGGGCAGCGGCAGGGGACAGCTCTCGTGACAGCGACTGGAGCGCCAGGCGGCGGATGCCGCCCGGGAGCACGTTGAGGAGCGGCCGGAAGGGCGATCGCGTGGCGTTGCGTACCGTGTCGGCCGACCACGGGTAGCCTCGGTAGCGCCCGGTCAGGCGTGGGTGGTCGAGCACGAGCGAGACCCCGACGACGGGGACCCGTGCTGCGACTGCCTCCTCGACGGCGGCGCCTAGCCTCCGTGCCGGCGACGTGGCCGGCTCGAGCAGCGACGGTGCAGGCTCGGGGCTCGCGATCGTGTCTGCGTCGCAGGCGCCGAGCAGGGCTGCGGCGCCGCCCCGGTCGGCCGTCTCGGCGGCCGTGATCGTGACGACGAGGTCGGCATCGAGGACGGGCCCGGCGATGCGCGTGGACACGGCGTCGCCCGTCAGGCTGCGCAGCCCCTCGTCCGTGCAGTCGTGCACGACGACGGTGCCGCGGAAGGAGTGGGCCTGCGCGCGGCTGAGCACGCGCTCGCGCTCGCTGCGTCCGCCGCGCCGTTCCAGCCCTCCGGCCACGAGGACGGTGTGGCGCTCGACGGGCATGCCGAGCCGCGCGAGCTCGTCGATCACGGCTGCGAGCGCGTCCTGGCGTGGATCGGCGTCGACTCCGGGAACGGGCAGGGTGGGGGGCTCCACCACGATCGTCGCCGAGCCGCCGCGGGTCACGAGCTGCTCGAGCGGTGCGCCGGAGAGGGGGTAGCGGAGCGCCTCCGCCACGGCGGCGCGTACGTCGGCGAGCGGCTCGAGCGGCGGCGGCGGCGCCAGCAGGACGGCGTCGTCCTCGACCGGGACGACATGGACGCGCGAGCCGGCGAGCAGCGGGACCTTCCGCACGCGCCCATCGTAGGCGCGCACCGTTCAAGGAGTCCGCGCTGCCGGCAGGGCCGCATGCCGGCCGTCTCCCAGCCCGAGACAGGCCATCGCGAGGCAGGGGCCACGACCGTAGGTCCGGTTCGGAGGTTCCACCGACGGCGATCGCTGCGATCGCAGCTGCCGTGCCCTACGCTCCGGGAGAGGCTGCCTGGCCCGGATCGGCTTGCCTGGCTTTGGGAACTGTCCCGGCCGATGGAGGGAGGTCACAGGGAACCGTAGGTCCCGGCTTCGGGGTCTTCGCGCGGCGGCGATCCGCGACCAGCGGATCGCCGACTCCGCGGACCGGAGATTCCGCTTGCCGGCAAAGCTAGTGCCCGACGATGCGGTGCAGGCGCAGGAACGAGGGCCGGAACCCGAGTCGCGGCCAGGTGCGTGACGAGAGCAGGTTGGTCATCCGCCAGTCGGTCACGACGGTGCGGTAGCCGGCCTCTGCCGACCAGGCGATGACGGCCTCGCCGAGCGCACGCCCGAGGCCGTGGCCACGGGCCTCGGGGGCCACCGCGGCGAAGCCGAGGAAGCCGGCGTCGTTCGGCCGCGCGACGCTCCGTGCATGCCGGACTTCTCCACCGAGCACGCGATCGCCGACCCGACCACCGTGCCGTCGAGCTCCGCGACGAAGGTCGCGAACTCGGGGTCGTCGATCCCCTCGTCCCATTCCTGCAGGGCCTCTTCGAGCGTCTGGATGCCGCCGCTCGAGAACACCGGCGAGAGCGCCTGGTGCTCGGGCAGCACGAGGTCGAGACGAGCGAGCGCCCCGATGTCGTCGCGGGTGGCGCGACGGACGCCGGCCGGCAGGCTCGTGCCTCCGGCTGCTGGCGCTTCCCGCAGCGCCTGCACGTGCTGGAGCCCGAAGGCGAGGCGAAACCAGGCGTCGACGAGTGCCGGGTCGCCGGCCGGCACCACGGTGTAGTGGGCGGTCCGCCCTTCCTCGACCCAGCGGGCGGCGGCCAGGGCGTACAGGTCTCGCGCGTCCTCGGCCTGCTCGACCGCATGGCCGGCCGCCTCGACCCACGCGTTCGGCCCCCATGTGCTGTCGCTGCGGCGGACGCCGAGCACGTATCCGGTCATGCGGCCGTCGCGGATACCGACGGCGCCCGACGAGCCGTCCTGCTGCCACAGCAGCTCGACTTCGGCGCGCGCGACGTCCTCGGCCTCGAAGCGCGGGTCGAGCAGGGGCTCCGAGAGCCGTTGCAGGCGGTGACGTCCGGCAAGGAGCCGCGCTGCGTCGTCGAGGTGCTCGTCGGCGAAGGGGATCACGGTGAGGGCGGTCATGGCACGACCGTAGTTGCCTCCCTGTCGTCCGGTGGGATGATCTTCGACGCCTCCCGGTGCCGCCGCGTCGTCCGCGCGGATGATCCCGTTCATCGACGTAGACTGGACCACAGATGGCGCCGAAGACGCTGACCGGGGCAGAGTTGCAGGTCGACGACGGCCCCGCACGCGAGGCGGAGCTCTTCCTCGTCGACGGCAACAATCTCGCGTACCGGGCATTCTTCGCGCTGCCCGAGGAGCTCGCGACGAGCGACGGCATGCCGACGAACGCGCTGCTCGGCTTCGGGAACATGCTGTTCAAGCTGCTCTCCGACTACCGGCCGCGCGGCGTCGCCGTCGCGTGGGACACGCGGCCCACGCACCGGGTCGAGATCTCCGAGACCTACAAGGAGGGGCGGCGGCCGATGCCGGACCTGCTGCGCGAGCAGTTTCCGTACTTCCGGCCGATCGTCGAGGCCTTCGGCTACCAGAACCTCGAGTTCGAGGGGTGGGAGGCCGACGACGTGATCGCCACGATCGCGACGCGTGCGGACGAGGCGGGGTTGAAGACGTGCGTCGTCTCCACGGACCGGGACGCATTCCAGCTCTGCTCCGAGAACGTCTGCCTGATGATGACGCCGCGCGGCGTCTCGGACGTCCACGTCTACACGCCGGAGCGGGTGGAGCTCCGCTACGGGGTCCGTCCCGACCAGGTGCCCGACTTCATCGGGCTGAAGGGCGATACGTCGGACAACATCCCAGGGATCCCGGGGATCGGGGACAAGACCGCCGGGCAGCTGATCGCCCAGTACGGGTCGCTCGAGGCGGTGATCGAGCACGCCGGCGAGCTGTCGCCCGCCCGCGGCAAGTCGGTGCGCGAGCACGCCGACCAGGCACGCGAGTCGAAGCTGCTCGCGACGATGCAGCGCGACCTGCCGCTCGACGTCGACCCGGCCGCGCTCGTCGCCGGTGCACCCGACCGGTCGCAGCTGAAGGAGATGTTCAGGCGCTTCGAGTTCCGTGCGCTGCTCGGCCGCGTGGACGAGCTCGACGCTGCCCTGCCGGCGGCGGAGCAGCAGCAGCAGCTGGAGGGGACGACGGTTCCGTGGGCCGAGGGCCGTCCGGAGGGGCTGCGCGGTCGAGTTGCTGTCGTCCGCGACGGTGACCGTGTCGCGGTCGCGTCCGGGGACGGGCCGGTGCGGGTGTGGACGGCCTCGCCGGACGAGCTGGCCCTCGTGGTGCGCGACTGCGCGATCGGCTCGCACGACTACAAGCAGCTGCGCCTGCCGTTCGCGCCCGCGGACGACACGATGATCGCCGCGTACCTGATCGAGCCGGGGCGCTCCGAGTACCTGCTCGACGACCTCACCGCCGAGTACGGCCTGGAGCTCGTGCCGGAGCCCGCCGCGGAGGAGACGACGGCTGCGCTCGTCCGTCACGCGGAAGCGGTGCGCCGGCTGGCCGGCCCTCTGCGTGGGCGGCTCGCGGAGCGCGGCTCGCTCGAGCTGTACGAGCAGATCGAGCTGCCGCTCACCGCCGTCCTTGCGGCGATGGAGGACGCGGGCGTGAAGATCGACACCTACCGCATGGGGGAGATCACGGCGCGGCTCGCCGACCGGGTGGAGGAGCTGGAGGCTCGTGCCACCGATCTCGCCGGCGAGGAGTTCATGCTCGGCTCGACCCAGCAGGTCGCCCGGATCCTGTTCGAGAAGCTGGGGCTCACGCCGGGGCGCAAGGGGAAGACGGGGTACTCGACCGACAGCCGCGTCCTGCGTGGGATCCGGGACGAGCACGAGATCGTCGGCGTGATCGAGGAGTGGCGCGAGTACTCGAAGCTCCTCAACACGTACCTGGGGCCGCTGCCGTCCCTCATCTCGGCAGAGGACGGCCGGCTGCACACCACCTTCAACCAGGCGGTGGCGGCGACCGGACGGCTGTCCACCTCGAATCCGAACCTGCAGGCGATCCCGGTGCGCACCGAGCTCGGCCGCCAGATCCGCTCCGCCTTCGTGGCGGAGGAGGGCAACCGGCTCCTGTCCGCCGACTACAGCCAGGTGGAGCTGCGCATTCTGGCGCACGTCTCCGGCGAGCCGGTGCTGCGTGAGGCGTTCGAGCGGGGCGACGACATCCACACGGCGACGGCGGCGGAGGTCCTCGGGAAGGACCCGGCCACGCTGACCCGCGCCGAGCGGGACGTGGCCAAGATGGTCAACTTCGGGATCATCTACGGCATCTCGTCGTTCGGGCTCTCCGAGAACCTCGAGATCCCCCGTGAAGAGGCGCAGGCGTACATCGACACGTACCTGGCCCGCTTCCCGCGCGTGCAGGAGTTCATCGCCCGGACGATCGCGCAGGCCGCCGCCGACGGCTACGTGACGACGCTGCTCGGGCGCCGGCGGCCGATCCCGGAGCTGCGCGCGTCCAACCGCCAGACCCGTTCGCTGGGGGAGCGCCTCGCCGTCAACACCGTCATGCAGGGAACCGCTGCGGACGTGATCAAGGTGGCGATGATCCGCGTCCACGACAGGCTTCGCGCGGAAGGGCGCAGCGCGCGGCTCGTGCTGCAGGTGCACGACGAGCTCCTGCTCGAGGTGCCCGACACCGAGGTCGGCGCCGTCAAGGAGCTCGTCCGGGCGGAGATGGTCGGCGCCTACCCGCTCGACCCGCCGCTCGCCGTCGACGTCGGCGCCGGCGACAACTGGGCCGACGCAAAATAGGCGGGGCGAGACGTCCCCGCCGGAGGTGGTTCACTCTTACAAATCGCCGCTATACTCCCCGCTCGCCATGGCCAACGACACCATCGAGAGCCCAATGTCCTCCATCGAAACCCCCGTCCTCACGGACGGCGTCTGGATCACCGGCCCCGACGGGGAGCTGATCCCGGACTACGACGCCACCTTCCCCACGATCAACGAGGGCGAGGTGGTGCACGGCACCGTCGTGCGCGTCGACAAGGACGAGGTGCTCGTCGACATCGGCTACAAGTCCGAGGGCGTCATCCCCGTGTCCGAGCTGTCGATCCGGCGCTCCGTCAACCCGGCCGACGAGGTCTCGGTGGGCGACGAGATCGACGCTCTCGTGATGACGAAGGAGGACGCCGAGGGGCGCCTCATCCTCTCGAAGAAGCGTGCCCGCTTCGAGCTCGCCTGGAAGGCGATCGAGGGCGCCGCCGAGAGCGGCGAGGCGGTCAACGGCAAGGTGATCGAGGTCGTCAAGGGCGGCCTCATCCTCGATCTCGGGGTGCGCGGGTTCCTGCCGGCGTCGCTCGTCGACATCCGGCGCGTCCAGGATCTCGACGAGTTCCTGGGCAAGGAGCTCCGCTGCAAGGTGATCGAGCTCAACCGCTCGCGCAACAACGTCGTGCTCTCGCGCCGCGCCGTGCTCGAGGACGAGCGCAAGGAGATGCGCCAGGCGATCCTCGACCGGCTCAACCCGGGCGACGTGGTCGACGGCCAGATCTCCAACATCGTCGACTTCGGCGCGTTCGTCGACCTCGACGGCATGGACGGCCTGATCCACATCTCCGAGCTCTCGTGGAGTCACGTCAACCATCCGTCGGAGGTGCTCGAGATCGGCCAGACCGTGAAGGTCAAGGTGCTCGACATCGACCGCGAGCGGCAGCGCATCTCGCTGGGCCTGAAGCAGACGCAGTCGGACCCCTGGCAGCAGGTGCTCGAGCACTACAGCGAGGGCGACGTCGTCGAGGGCCGCGTGACGAAGGTCGTCACGTTCGGCGCCTTTGTCGAGATCCTGCCCGGCGTCGAGGGCCTCGTGCACATCTCCGAGCTCGCGCAGCACCACGTCGAGAACCCGCGCGAGGTCGTCTCGCAGGGTGATCCCGTCAACGTCCTCATCCTGGAGATCGACGGCGACCGCCGTCGTCTCTCCCTCTCGCTGAAGCGGGTGGAGGAGGGCGCCGAGCCGCTTCCGCGCGCAGACGGCGGCGAGTCGGTGCACCTGACGCCGAACCTGCGATTGTCGGAGGAGGCGTTCCCGACCGACGGTTCCGCCGTGGAGCTCGCCGAGGAGGCGATCGTCGCGGACGAGGTCGCCGTCGAGCTCGCAGAGGAGGCGGTCGTCGCGGAAGCCGTGGCGGTCGAGCTCGCCGAGGAGGCGGTCGTCGCCGAGGTCGTGGCCGAGGAGCTCGCCGAGGAGGCGCTCGAGGCCGAGGCCGACGGTGACGAGGACGAAGCCGTCGAGCTCGCCGAGGAGGCGATCGTCGCGGACGAGGTCGCCGTCGAGCTCGCCGCCGAGGCGGTCGTTGCCGACGAGCTGGCGGTCGAGCTCGCAGAGGAAGCGGTCGTCGTCGAGGACGTCGCGGTGGAGCTGGCCGAGGAGGCCGTCGCCGAGGCTGAGCTCGAGGCCGAGGCAGACGAGGCCGCGCGTCGCGCTCCGCCGACGAAGCCGAGACCGCCTAGCATCCGTGTCTCGCCCGGTCGCGGTCGCGATCACGGGCGGCATCGGCGCGGGAAAGAGCGCCGCGCTCGCCGCGTTTCGCGCGCACGGCGCCGCGACGGTCTCGAGCGACGAGATCGTCCACCACCTGCTGGCCGCGGACGACGCGGTCCGCGACGCGCTGGTGGGACGGTTCGGGGAGGGGATCCTGGGTGAAGACGGCCGGCCCGATCGCGGTCGGATCGCCGAGATCGTGTTCGGCGACCCGGACGCTCTGGCGTTCCTGGAGGGGCTGCTGCACCCGCTCGTCTCGCGCGAGTACCTGCAGTGGCGGGAGCAGCTGGGCGCACTCGAGCATCCGCCCCGCGTGTGCGTGACCGAGGTTCCGCTCCTCTACGAGTCGGGAGGAGAGTCGCGCTTCGACAAGGTCGTCGTCGTGACTGCGCCGAGGCAGCTGCGCGAGCAGCGTCGGCGCGTGCCTCTCGACAACCGCGACGAGCGCCTGCTCGACGATCGCGAGAAGGTGAAGCGCGCGGACTTCCACTACGTCAACACCGGCACGTTCGAAGAGCTCTACGACTGGGTCGGCGAGGTGATGGAAGCGCTCGTCGCCGAGAGCGACGGGGAACCGGCGTGAGCAGGCGGCTCGGGGGGCTCGTCGTGCTCGTGGCGGTGCTGGCCGGGGTCGGGCTCTACGTGCTGCAAGCCGACCCGGAATTCGTGCAGCGGATCCGGTACCCGCTCCGCTACGAGCAGATCGTCACGGCGCACGCCGACAACTACGACCTCGATCCCGCGCTGCTCGCGGCGGTCATCTACACGGAGAGCAAGTTCGACCCCGGCGCGCGCTCCGAGGCGGGGGCGGTGGGACTGATGCAGCTCCTGCCCGACACCGCCAGGGGGATCGCGCTCCGCACCGGCGGCGCGAGGTTCGTCGTCTCGGACCTCACCGTGCCCGAGGTCAACATCCGCTACGGATCGTGGTACCTGCGACACCTGCTCGACCGCTACGGGGACGAGCGCACGGCGCTCGCCGCCTATCACGCGGGCCAGGGCAACGTCGACGAGTGGCGCAGCCGTGGGGTCGGGATCCAGTTTCCCGAGACACGCAGCTACGTGGACAAGGTCGAGCGGGTGAAGAAGGTGTACGCCTCGGCCTACGCCGACGAGCTCGGCCTCCCGTGAGCCCGTACGATCGTGGTGTGGCACCCTCGCGCGACCGGGACTACGCCGACCTGCTGCTCGACACGTGCCTGGGCGTCCAGCCCGGCTGGCAGGTGCTCGTCGTGGGAACGCCCCTGGGGCGGCCGCTGCTCGAGGAGCTGATCGGCGGGCTCGCCCGCCGGAGCGCCTACGCACTGCCCCGCATCACGTTCACGGGCCGGGTTGCCCTGCAGGATCTCGGCTGGGCACTCGAGGCGCCGCTCGACCGGCTCGCGCAGCCTGCCCCGCTCGAGGTGGAGGCGCTTCGCACGTGTGACGCGCTCGTCGCCGTCGACGCACCCGAGAACACGCGCGCCGTGGCAGCGCTCGCGGCGGAGCGGATGCAGGCCCTGCAGGGTGCCTACCGCCCCGTGCTCGAGCGCGTGATGAGCCACGAGGTGCCGTGGGTCGGCTGCCAGTACCCGACGCCGGCGCTCGCGCAGGACGCGGGCACGAGCACGGCAGCGTTCGCGGAGTTTCTCTACGGCGCCTGCCTACGCGACTGGGACGCGGAGCGGGAGCGCATGCGTCGGCACGCGGACCGGTTCGACCGCGCCGGCGAGGTGCGGATCGTGGGGGAGGGCACCGACCTGCGCCTCGGCCTGGAAGGGCGGGCGATGAAGGTGGACGCGGCGGGCTCGAACATGCCGGGCGGCGAGTTCTTCGGCTGCCCCGTAGAGGGAACCGCGTCCGGGGTGATCGCATTCTCCGAGTTCCCCGCCACCTTTGCTGGACGAGACATCGCGGGCGTGCGCCTGCGTTTCGAGGACGGCGCGGTGGTCGACGCGAGCGCCGAGACGAACGAGGAGTTCCTCCTGGAGACTCTCGCTCGCGACGACGGTGCGCGCCGCCTGGGCGAGCTCGGGATCGGCTGCAACCCGGGGATTACGCGCTACATGCGCAACACCCTCTTCGACGAGAAGATGGACGGGACGGTCCACATCGCGCTCGGCAACAGCTACCACGACCTCGGCGGCACCAATGTGTCGTCCATCCACTGGGACATCGTCAAGGACCTGCGGCAGGGCGGCAGGATCGAGCTCGACGGGGTCGTGGTGCAGCCGGACGGAGCCTGGCTCGCGGCCTGAACGGGGCCGGGCGCGCGCGGCCGGGCACGGCCCCGCTACGGGGGTCGGTGGCGGTGGCACCGGCGGCAGGCCCTCGAGCATGTGGCGCCAGAGGTTGTCCAGCAGCCGCCGGACGGGCCAGAACGTGGCCGAGCCGCCGAAGTCGAGCACGCCGGCCGAGAAGACCCGGGCGCCCGCCTCTGTCTCGTAGTAGGCCATCTGAGCATCGAGACCGGGGCCGAACAGGCCCGGGATCACAGCCACGACCTTCGTGCCGGGCGGCGAGTCCGGGGTCGTGCCGTCGATCTCGATCCCGTAGCCGCCCACCATCTCGCCCAGCTTCGAGCCGTTCACGAGCCCGGTCCCCTCGAACAGCCACGGCGTAGCGTCGACGTCGGTCACCTCGAACGGCCCCTGCTTCGTGCCGTCGTCGTTGGCGCGGTACTGGACGCCGCAGAGCCGGGCCTCCGGCCGCCCGAGGTTGCGCCACAGCCTGGTTCTCCGCATGGTCGTGCCCTGCTTCTCCACCTTCCAGAAGAAGTTGTTCGCCGAGAGGAAGATCAGCCGGCCGCCGAGGTCCCGGAACCGCTCGACGACGTCGTAGGCATGCTCGGTCATGTACTCGCTGTGCCCGGGGAAGACGACGAGGTCGTAGACCGCCCGCAGCTCGTCGCCGGAGGAGAAGGCCTCCAGGTCGTCGTCGGCGAGGACGTCGGGCTGCCTGCCCGTCCACTGGAGCCATTTCAGGTACGGCAGGTCGTAGCGGCGGAACCGCGGTGGTACGCCGCGATCGCGATATGGGCGGTCGAGATGCACCGGCGGGTTGCCGCCCGCGTACCAGGTGTCGCCCCACCCGTCGCCGTCGGTGTCGTAGAAGTTGTACGCCTGCCACGTGTTCGTCGGCAGGATCATCGCCTGCCGCGTGGCACCCGGCGTCCGCGGGCGCAGGACGAACGGCGCGAACCCGACTCTCCCGTCGGGGGTGGTGAGCCGCACGGCGTAGAGGCCGGTAGCCCAGTCCCCGCTCTGGACGTCGATCGTGACGGGCCCGGAGCGCTTTCCCGTCCAGTCGAGCTCGACGGGATCGCCGAGCAGGACGCCCTTCATTTCGTCCACCCTGTCGGTGCTCTCGGTCTCGGCGCCGCAGTGGAGGAACTGGAGCGAGAGCGTCGGTGCGTCGGCGAGGATCGTCAGCTCCATCGGGTCGCCAGGAAGGTACGAAGAACGGCCGAAGGCGGCCTCGATGCCGAGCACCCGCACGACGGCCGCCCGCTGCTTGTCGATCGAGAGGGGGCGGCGGCCCCCCAGCACGCGCGTCGTCTCGCCGGCCCGGGTCGTCAGGCGCATCACATACGAGCCCACAGGGGTGCCCGGCGCGGGCGACCAGGTCAGCTCGTGGGCGCCGCGGCCGAGCTCGACCTCCGTCTGCCACACGGCCGTGCTCTGGCGTAGGGCGGTGCGTACCGCCTCGAGCCGCACGGTCGCGGGTCGCTCGAGCCGGAAGCTGATCGCCGCGGTGTCGCGACCGGGGACGCCGGGTGCGACGGTCGCGAACAGGCTGCGGTCGCCCGCATAGCGCCGGCCGAGGTTCCGTGCGGCGACCCTCTGCGGCGCAGCGGCGCGACCGCGTGCCGCCAGGGCGGCGCGAGGGGCGAGGACGAGGCCGCCGAGCGCCGCCGCGGCGGCCAGGAAGCTCCGGCGGGTCGATGCGAGCATGCCGTGACGATATCCGGGCAAGATCAGGGAACCGTGAGGTGGCGCCAGAGGTTCTCGAGCATCTTCGAGACGCTCGGTATCAGTGCGGTACCGCCGAAGTCCATCACCCCGGCGGCGAACACCCGCGCGCCCTCCGGCGTCTCGTAGTAGGTCATCTGGGCCGTGAAGCCGGGGCCGTAGAGGTCGGGGACATCCGCCAGCACCAGCGTGCCCAGCGGGCTCGCTGCCGTCACCTGGTCGATCTCGATCCCGTAGCCGCCGAGCTCCTGGCCGAACGTGGCGCCGTTCGAGAGATCGGTGCCGGCGAAGAGCCACGGTGCCGTGTCCGCAGCCCGCACGACGAACGGGCGCTGGTTGCGGCCGTCGTCGTTCGCCCGGTACTGCACCCCGATCAGTGCCGCTTCCGGGCGCCCCAGATCGCGCCACTTGCGGGTGCGGCGCAGCACGTTCCCTTCGCGGCGCACCTGCCAGAAGAAGTTGTTCGCGGAGAGGAAGATCAGGTTGCCGCCCAGGTCGCGGTAGCGCTGGATCAGGTCGTACTCCTTCGTCGTCACGTACTCGGTGTGGCCGCCGTACACGATCAGGTCGTAGTAGCGGGCGAGCGTGTCGCCGCTGTCGAGCACCTCCAGGTCGGTCTCGGTCAGGTAGTCGGGCTGCTTGCCGTGCTGGGCGAGCCAGCGAATGAAGCCGAGGTCGTAC
Organism: uncultured Gaiellaceae bacterium; assembly: GCA_963731095.1. GTDB lineage: Bacteria > Actinomycetota > Thermoleophilia > Gaiellales > Gaiellaceae > Gaiella. The sequence continues at coordinate 56,963 of CAVSUK010000032.1, read as the reverse complement.
TTGCGGTACTGCGGCGGCACGCCGCGGCGGAGGAAGGCCCGTCCCAGCCGGACGGTGCTCTGCGCACCCTTTGCGTACCAGGTGTCGCCCCAGCCGTTCCCGTCCTCGTCGCGGAAGTTGTACGCCTGCCACGTGTTCGTCGGTATGACGACGGCGACCCGTGTGGTGCCGAGCTGGGCGGGCCGGATCACGAACGGCGCGTAGCCGATACGCCCGTCCTCGGCGGTCAGCTTCGCGAAGTACACGCCGGTCGGCCACGCGCCGAGCTGCACGGCGATCGTCGCCGGCCGGTCGACGCTCGACCACGGAACCTGCGTCGGCTCGCCGACGGGCACGCCGTTCATGACCGTGTTGTCGTACGTGGGCACGTCCTCCGGCCCCGCGCGGAAGAACTGCACCTGCAGCGCGAGCGCGTCCGTGGCGATCGTCAGGCTCGCGGTCTCGCCGGGCACGTAGCTCTCCCTCGTGAAGCCCGCGTCGACGCCGAGCACGCGGACCACGGGGGTCGTCTTGCGCCTTCCGGTCTCGGCGTTCCTGGCACCGTACGACCGCCTGTTGCCCGCCTCGTCGCGCACGTCGAACAGCACCAGGTACGTCCGGGGTGTCATGGTCGGCGGGGGCGCCCACGTCATCGTGTGGCGCCCCGGCCCGAGCGTCGCCGTCTGCTCCGCCACCACGGTGGGCCGGCTCAGTGTCCGTGTGACGGCGAAGCGGACGGTGGCCCACTCCGTGAGGGTGAACGAGACGCGCGCCGAGTCCCGCACGCGGTCGCCGTTGGGGGAGATGGTCGTCAGCAACGCGTTGTCGCCTGCGTACGGCAGCCGCGACCGCGTGAACGCCCGGAAGCGCAGCAGCCGCGGCGCGAGCGAGTCGATCCGCAGCGAGCGGCGCGCGATGACGCGGTCGCCTTCGGACGAGACGACGCGCACCGAGTACGCCCCGTCTGCCACGCGGCGCCCGTCCAGGCGCCCGTTCCAGCGGAACCGCACGTACCGCCGCTGCTGCGGCGTCGCGAGCCAGCCGACGTGGCGCTTGCCGCTCGTGAGCTCCACTCCGACGTGAGCGCTGCGTGGCAGGGCCACCCGCACGGCGAGCTTGCGGCCGTGCTGGGGCGAGAACGCCTTGGCGCCGAGCGACAGCGTCGCCCCGTGGGCGGCGGCGGGTGCTGCGAGCGTGACGGCGGCGGCGAGCGCGAGCGGGAGGCGGCGCATCCGGCCTGATGGTAGCCGCGGATCCGGCCGGGACGGCACAACGAGAGCCCGCCCCAGGAGGGGCGGGCTCGGCGAGCGGTGGTGCTTCCGAATCAGACCGGCTTGCCCAAGACATCCATCCAGACGTTCTCGAGGAGCTGGGCGACCGGCCGCTGCCGGATCGAGCCGGCAAGCGTGAAAGCACCCGACGGAAGCCCCTTGAGGCCGATGCTGACCTGGACGGAGGCACCGGTCACTCTCCGCCTCAGCTGGGCGAGAAGGCTGTCCTCGGTCCGATCGATCGCCATCGTTCCGGGATGTCTGGCCGCTGGCACATCAGCTGCAGACGGCGGCAGCGGGCACCGCTCCGCCGGGCCGGAACAGCACCTTCCGGCCGGGCACGTCGCCGCGCATGATGCGGCGGCCGTGATCCCAGAGGTCGTGCCCGTGCCTGTTCTCGGTCACCCACCCGGCGACAGGCCGGCCGAGAGCGTCCGAGAGCTGTTGCAGGACGGCTGCATTGGCCCTACGGTTGCAGGTCGCGCCCTTGAACTCCCGTGCCTCGTCCGGTGCGATGCTCCAGATCACCTGCAGCCGGGTGCCGGACTCGACGAGCCGGGCGAGCCCGTCGATTCGGACGTTGCGGGCCGCGAGCGCGGCATCCGTGCCGCCGGTCTCGACGTCGATCTCGCGTCCGATCGCCCCCGTGCCTGCCGCCGCCCGCCGGGCCCCGAGATCGAGGTACGAGTCGATCACGATCAGCCGGTCGGGCCTGAGCTCGGGATGCTGCGAGGCCAGCGCGGCAACACCGAAGCCGGAGTACGAGACGCCGACCAGCGACAACTCGCCTCCGACGCGGTCGTGCAACGCGCGCGCCTCGTTCGCGAGTGCGCTCAGGTACGCGTTCTCGCCCCAGTCGAGATGCCTGCGCGGGCGGAGTCCGAGGCCGACGTAGCCGTCCTTCTGGTAGCGGCCGCAGAGCAGCGTCAGCTTCGCGTTGCGCGCAAGGGCGCGCACCTGCTTGCAGTAGGCCCAGCCGCCGCTCGTCACCATCACGCCATGCGATTGCGACTGCTCGTACACGGTCACGATCGCGGCGCCGGCGCGGTACGTCCGGCCCGACCCGGGCGAGCCTGCCGAGAGCTGGGTCGCGACGAGCGTCAGGCTCAGCAGGAGAAGCAGCGTGCCCCCTATCACCGACCGGCGCCGGAGGCGCATGACGTTGGCCCGGATCCGTCTCATACGCTTCCGCGTGACGGTTCCGGCCGACAGGTGTCACGGACCACGCGGGACAGGGTAGCTCGCAGGTCGCCGGGCGAGACGGGGTGGCGAATCACAGATTGTTGGCGATCGAGAGGGTGAAGCTGCCGGTTCCCGTGTTGCCGCGAATGTCGGTCGCCTTGACCTCGACCCGGTAACCGCCGTCGGCGAGCGTCCGGGTATCGAGACCGTGGACGAGGTAGATGCGGTAGCGGGCGTCCCACACCTTCTTGTTCTGGCGTGTCCACCTCGCATATGTGCTTGTCCAGAGGTCGTTGGACGGGTAGGTGAGTCTGAAGTCGAGCGCAGTGCGCCAGCCGCTGACCACCTTGCGGCCGTGGAGCAGGCGCCACTCGAGCAGCGCGGGTGTGAGGGGCTTGCCGTGCCAGGGGCCGACGATTGAGATCGGCGTCCGGTCGTACGACTCGACGACGAGGTCGACGCGGCCGTGCGCGCTCATCGTGCGCTGCACCTTGTCGCCCGACTCGACCGAGAAGGACCGGAGGGTGGGGATCGTCGTGTCGCTGTAGGGCCCCATCGCGCCAGGCCGCAGCGGGTTGACGTACATACCGTTGCGCTGCTCGGCGAAGTGGACGTGCTCCCAGGGAGCGAGGACGGTGCCGAGGACGGTGCGGTAGGCGGTGACCCGCTGGCCGCTCCGGATCGTCGGCTTGATGTGCCAGAACCCGAAGATCCGCACGCCGTCATCAGCCCGCACCGTGACCGTCTCCTGATGCCTCGGGTCGAGGTAGGCGCGGCCGGAGACAGTGGCGTAGACGGGCGTCCCGTTCGCGCAGGAGACGTCGACGCCGAAGTGGAAGGAGTGGCTCTTGCCGAGGATCCTCGGGTCGCCGAACGACCCGCGGATCGGGTGCTGGGTGTGGAACGGCTTCACGGGCCAGCCGTACGACGGTGCGAGGTCGGCCTGCGCCTCGGCGGACGGCGTGGCGATGGAGAGCGAGACGACGGCGACGGTCCCGATCGCGGCGGCGATGGCCGTCAGCCGGACTGCGGTGCGAATGACGCGGTTGATATGCGGGGTCTTCGTCTTCATGACCCCACGGTCGATCCGGCCCCAAACCGGCCGGCCACCGCCGGCTAACGGCCCGCTCACCGGCCCTGGTGCGTGCGGGCCACTGCGGGATCGACGCACGCGCGATCCGGGGTTCCCCCGTTGCCTCCTGGTGACAACCGACGCAAACTCGGGGCAGATGCGGGAGTTCCGGATCCTCGGCCCGCTCGAGGTGCTCCTCGACGGGCGTGCGGTGCCGCTCGGCGGCCAGCGCCAGCGCTCCCTGCTCGCAGTGCTCCTCGTCCATCACGGTCAGGTCGTCCCCATGGACCGCCTCGTCGACCTGCTGTGGGGCGAGCAGGCGCCGAAGACGGCGACGACGTCGCTGCAGAACGGGATCTCGCAGCTGCGACGCGAGCTCGGCGCGGACGTCGTCGAGACCCGGGCGCCCGGCTACATCGTCGACGTCGACCCCGACACCGTCGACGCCGTCCGCTTCGAGAGCATGCTCACGGCGGCACGGGCCGCCCCTGCCGCCGAGCGAGCCGAGCTGCTGCGCGCGGCGCTCGCGCTCTGGCGGGGGCCGCCGCTCGCCGACCTGGGCTCGGAGGAGTGGGCGCAGGGCGAGATCCGCCGGCTGGAGGACCTGCGGCTGACGGCGCTGGAGGAGCGGATCGACGCGGACATCGAGCTCGGCCTGCACCGCGAGGTGACCGGCGAGCTCGAGGCTCTCTCGGCTGCGAACCCGCTGCGGGAGCGCGTCTGCGCGCTGCGGATGCTCGCCCTGTATCGCAGCGGACGACAGGCCGAGGCGCTGCAGGCGTTCCGCGACACCCGCCACGCCTTCGTGGAGCAGCTCGGCCTCGAGCCCGGCGCGGAGCTGCAGGAGCTCCACGCGCAGATCCTGCGCCAGGAGGCCGGCCTCGCTCCGGGGCGCGTCTCCGCGGCGGCGGAGGGCGTGGAGAGCGAGCTCCTTGCAGCGCTGCTGTCCGGCAAGGTGGTGCCGGTGCTCGGGCTCGCCGGCGGGGCGGAGCTGGCGCGACAGCTCGCCGGGACCTTCGAGGTTCCCGAGGACGTCTCCCGGGCGCTCTCACGGGTCAGCCAGTACGTGGCCGCCATGCGCGGCGCCGGTCCGCTCCACGACGAGCTGCACGAGCGCTACCGGGACACCTCCGACGTCGCGCCCCGTGCACCGGCTGCTGGCGCGTCTGCCGTCCATCCTGCGCGAGCGCGGTGCCCCGTGCCCGCTCGTCGTCACGACGGCGTTCGACCACGGCGTCGAGCAGGCGTTCGCGGCAGCGGGAGAGGAGCTCGACGTCGTCACCTACGTGGCCGGCGGCGTGCAGCGAGGGCGCTTCGTTCATTGCCCGCCCGGCGAGGCGCCTCGCACGGTCGACGTCCCCAACGAGTACGCCGAGCTCTCGCCGGACCGGCGGACGGTGCTCCTGCGCCTTCGGGGCGCCGTCGACCCGAGCCCGGAGCGCACGTGGGAGAGCTTCGTCGTCACCGAAGACGACCACATCGACTACCCCGGGGCAGGCGAGCTGGAAGGGGCGATCCCGGTCATGCTCGCCGCGCGCCTCCGGCGCAGTCACTTCCTCTTCATCGGCTACGACCTCGCCGACTGGAACCTGCGGCTCGTGATCAGCCGCCTCCGCGGCGGCCGCTCCGCCCCCTATGCCTCGTGGGCGGTGCGCGCGGGCCCGACGCCGCTCGAGCTCGCGTTCTGGCGCCACCTCGACGTCGCAGGTGCTCGACGTGGACGAGGACGCCTTCGTCGGGCTCCTCGAGGGCCGTCTCGACGGGGCGGCGCCGGCATGAGCAGCGGCCTGCCCCGCTCGCCCTACAAGGGCCTGGCGCCCTTCGCGGACACGCAGCTCGACGCGATGCTGTTCTTCGGCCGGGAGCGCGACGCCGAGATCGTCGCGGCGAACGTCGTCGCGTCGCGGCTGACGGTGCTGTACGGGCCGAGCGGGGTCGGCAAGTCGTCCCTCATCGCCGCGGCCGTGGCCCGCGCGCCTGCGTGCTCTCCCCGAGCAGCCCGTGGTGGTCGTGTTCTCGTCGTGGCCGGACGAGCCGGTGGCCGGGCTGGCTCGCGCCGTCGCGGACGAGGCCGGCGTGGAGCAGGCCGGCGACGCTCGCCGCGACCGTCGATCGGGCGTGCGAGCTGCGCGGTGACGTGTACCTGCTTGCTCGACCAGGTGGAGGAGCACTTCCTCTACCACCCGGACGACCGGGAGCTCGAGCGGGCGCTCGCGGACGTGCTCGAGCGCGTGCCCAGGGCGAACGTGCTGCTCTCCCTGCGGGAGGACGCGGTGGCGAAGCTCGACCGCTTCAAGGCGTCGATCCCCGGCATCCTCGACAACTACCTGCGCCTCGACCGCCTGTCCCGCGCGGCAGCCGAGGCGGCCGTGGTGGGGCCGCTCGCGCGGTTCGCCGAGGTGGGTGGAGAGCGGGTCGAGATCGAGCCGGCGCTCGTCGCCGCCGTGCTCGACCAGGTCGCGACGGGGCGGATCCGCGGCGGTCTCGGCGGCGCCGGGCAGGTGGAAGGAGCCGGAGGAGAGGCACGGATCGAGGCTCCCTATCTCCAGCTCGTGATGGAGCGGCTCTGGGAGGTGGAGCGAGAGGACGGATCGGCGCACACTCCGCGTCGCGACGCTCGATCGCCTCGGCGGTGCGGCCCGCATCGTCGCCGACCACCTCGAGCGTGCGCTCGCCGCCCTGCCCGCCGGCCGGCAGGAGATCGCCGCCCGCCTCTTCCGGCAGCTCGTGACGCCCTCGGGCACGAAGATCGCCTATTCCGCCGACGACCTCGTCGGCTACGCGGACGCTCCGGTCGACGAGGTACGAGCGGTGCTCGACGCCCTCGCGGAGCGGCGGATCCTGCGGCCCGGGGACGACGGTGCGTACGAGATCTTCCACGACGTGCTCGCGGAGCCCATCCTCGCCTGGTGCGCCCGCCAGCGCCACGCACAGACACTCGCCGCCGCCCACCGGCGGAGCCGCCGGCTCGCGCTCGTCGCAGCGCTCGCCGTCGCGGGCCTCGCGCTGATGGCGCTCGTGACGGTGTTCGCGCTCGTTCAGCGCAGTAACGCACGAGCCGACGCACGAGCCGCGCACGCGCGCGAGCTCGACGCGGCCGCACTCGCGCTCCTTCCGACGGACCCCGAGCTCGGGCTCATGCTCGCGCGGGACTCCGCCGTGCTTTCGCCGACCCCCACGGCGGAGGACGTGTTGCGCCTCGCGCTCACGGAGTCGCGCATCCGGAGTGTCGTCGTCGTGGGGAAGCCGCTGCTCACAGCTGCGGTCATCGGTGATGCGACCGTGACGGCGGCCGACGACGGCAGCGTCCTCGTGGAACGGGCAGGGTCGCGTACGACGGTCACGACCGGGCATCGGATACTCGATGCGTCGATCGACCGCGCGGGGAACGTGCTGCTGACGGGCGGCGACGGGCTCCTGCGTCTCGTCTCGGGCGCGAGCGTCCATCTCGTGCCGCGCGTCCAGGAGGCGCGGGGGGCGGATCTGAGCGCCGACGGCGCGCTTGCGGCGGTTCGCTTCGCCGGGTCCGCGGGGCAGACGTCGCCGATCGTGCGCATCGTCGACGTTCGCACCGGCGCGGTCGTTCGCGAGGTCGACCACAAGGCTCCCGCGACGGCGGCGGCTCTCAGCAGGGGCGGCCGCCTGCTCGCGACGGGTGGGGTAGACCACGTCGTTCGCATCTGGAGCGCGTCGAAGGGTGCATTGCGGCATACGCTCGAGGGGCACGTCGGACAGATCTCCGCCGTCGCGTTCAGCCCGCGCGGCGTCACGGTCGCGAGCGCGAGCACGGACGGGATCGGCAGGGTCTGGCGTGTCAGCGACGGGAACCTCGTGTCCGTGCTCTCGGGGCACACGAACTACCTCCTCGACGTCGACTACAGTCCCGACGGCGAGCAGGTCGTCACCGCGAGTTCCGATCGCACGGCCCGCACCTGGAAGGCGGAGACGGGGGAGCTGCTGGCCACGTTCGCCGGCTCGAGCGAGCGGGTGACCTCGGCGTCGTTCGCCGGCACGAGCGTGAGGATCGTCACGGCCAGCCTCGACGGGACCGCCCGCACGTGGGACACGGTCGTGCAGCCGGAGCTGCCGATCGTCGCAACGCTGGGCGCGCCGGTGACGCAGGTCGCGTTCGTGGCAGACGGACGTCACCTCTCGGCTGTCGCCGGCGGTCGGTCGTATCGCATCGGGCTGCCGGAGGGGCCGAGCGTGGACGTCGGTGCCGCGCCTTCGCCGGATAGGGTCGTCACCGGCCCCGGCGGTGTGACGGCCGAGATCCACGGAAACGTCGTCACCCTCACCCGCCCGGACGGGACATCGTCAAAGCTCGTCGGCCACGTGGCACCCGTGCTGTCGGTCTCGTTCTCGACCGACGGCGAGAGTGTCGTCACGGCAAGCCGCGACCACGACGCGCGGACGTGGGACGTCCCCACCGGGAGGCTCCTGCGGGTGCTGCGTGGGCACTTCGCGCTCGTCTCCGACGCACGCTTCAGCCCGGACGGGCGCTGGGTGGTGACGGCCGGCCCGATGACCGCGGGACTCTGGAACGCGGCAAGCGGGAAGCTCGATCTACCTCCTGCGAGGGCACGAGGGGAGGCTGCTCGCTGTTGCGTTCTCGCCCGACGGGAGGCAGATCGCGACGGGCGGAGAGGACGGCACCGTCCGGGTGTGGTCGTGCACGATCTGCGGCCGGACGGACGAGCTCGTGAACATGGCCGACGACCGTCTCGCGGCGACCGGCCGCACGCCGACGGACGACGAGCGGCTACGGTACGGCCTGTAGCCGCGGGCGAACACCTGTTCCGGGCTCCGGTAGGCTGTGACCCGTGCCCGAGCTGCGCGTCACCTCCGCCTACCAGCCGACGGGTGACCAGCCGAAGGCGGTCGCCGAGCTGACCGCCTCGCTCGAGGCGGGCAACCGCTTCCAGACGCTGCTCGGCGCGACCGGCACCGGCAAGACCGCGACGATGGCCTGGATCATCGAGAAGCTGCAGCGGCCGGCACTCGTGATCGCGCACAACAAGACGCTTGCGGCACAGCTCTGCAACGAGTTCCGCGAGTTCTTCCCCGACAACGCGGTCGAGTACTTCGTCTCGTACTACGACTACTACCAGCCCGAGGCGTACGTGCCCCAGGCAGACCTCTACATCGAGAAGGACTCGTCCCGGAACGACGACATCGACCGGCTCCGCCACGCCGCCACCTCGAACCTGCTCACGCGCCGCGACGTCGTCATCGTCGCGTCGGTCTCCTGCATCTACGGGCTCGGATCGCCCGAGGAGTACGAGAAGCGTGTCGTCAGCCTGAACGTGGGGGAGGAGCACGACCGCGACGAGATGCTGCGAAGGCTGATCGACACGCAGTACGTCCGCAACGACACGCTGCTCGGCCGCGGGCGCTTCCGCGTCAAGGGCGACGTGATCGAGGTGCAGCCGGCCTATGCGGAGACCGCCTACCGGATCTCGCTGTTCGGGGACGAGGTGGAGCAGATCTCGCACTTCGACCCGCTCACGGGCGAGGTGTACGCAAAGCTCGACACGCTGACGCTGTTCCCGGCGACGCAGTACGTCACGTCGAAGCCGACGATCGAGGCGGCGCTCGACGGCATCCGCGCGGAGCTCGACGCGCAGATCGCTCGCTTCGAGGCGGAGGGCAGGATGCTCGAGGCGCACCGCATCCGGCAGCGGACCGAGTACGACATGGAGATGATGAAGGAGCTCGGCTTCTGCAACGGGATCGAGAACTACTCGCGCGTGCTGGAAGGCCGCCCCGAGGGCTCCGCGCCGAGCACCCTGCTCGACTACTTCCCGTCCGACTTCGTGTGCTTCATCGACGAGTCGCATCAGACGGTGCCGCAGATCGGCGGCATGTACGAGGGCGACCGCTCGCGCAAGCAGACGCTCGTCGACTTCGGCTTCCGGTTGCCGTCGGCGCTCGACAACCGTCCGCTGCGCTTCGACGAGTTCCTCGGCAAGGTGCAGCAGGCCCTGTTCGTGTCGGCCACGCCCGGTGCCTACGAGCTGCGCCAGTCGGCGTTCGTGTCGGAGCAGCTGATCCGCCCGACGGGAATCGTCGATCCCGAGGTCGAGTTGCGTGCGACGCGCAACCAGATCGACGACCTGCTCGGCGAGATCCGGCGCCGCGAGGAGGTCGGCGAGCGGGTGCTCGTGACGACCCTGACGAAGAAGATGTCGGAGGACCTGACCGACTACCTGCTCGAGGCAGGCGTGAAGGCCCGCTACCTGCACTCGGAGATCGACACGCTGGAGCGGATCCAGGTGATCCGTGAGCTTCGCCTCGGAGAGTACGACGTGCTCGTGGGGGTGAACCTGCTGCGGGAGGGCCTCGACCTGCCGGAGGTGTCGCTCGTGGCCGTGCTCGACGCCGACAAGGAGGGCTTCCTGCGCGGCAAGACGGCGCTCCTGCAGACGATCGGGCGGGCTGCGCGCAACGTGAACGGGAGGGTTCTGCTCTACGCGGACAAGCTGACGGAGGCGATCAGCGGCGCCCTCGATGAGACCAACCGCCGGCGTGCCACCCAGCTCGCCTACAACGAGGAGCACGGGATCACGCCCGAGAACATCACGAAGGGCGTCTCGGACATCGCCGAGTTCCTCTCGCTCGAGTCGCCGACCGTGCCGGGCCGCCGGCGCCGTGGCAAGGCCAAGGTCGAAGGCATGGATCAGGCCGAGATGGAGAAGCTCGTGATCACCCTCGAGGAGGAGATGTTCGCCGCGGCGGAGGAGCTCCGCTTCGAGTACGCGGCGAAGCTGCGCGACGAGATCAAGGAGCTGCGGCGGGAGCTGCAGGCGGTCGCCGAGACCTCCTCGTAGCATCGGACGATGGCCGGGCACCTCCCTGGCGAGGAGGCGTTTCCCTGAGGCCCGGCGACGGTCAGGAGCGGGCCACCCGGACACGCAGCCCGCGGAGCGACGGGAGCTGGGTTCCGCCCACCCAGAGGCGTACAACCGACGTCCCCTTGCGGGTCAGGACGTTGACGACGAGTCGCGACCCGTCGACGGCCAGACCGGCGAACCAGGCCGAGGACGCGTGTGGGTCGATTCCGAGCGCGGTCAGGCGGCGTGCTCTCACGGTTCGCGACCCCACCCGCACGACGATGGTGCCTTCGACTTTCTTGCCGTTCGACCGCACGTCGAGGTCGGCTCGGCCGTGACTTCCCTGCTGCTGCCGCGCGCTTCCCGACACCACGATGCCGCGGCTGTTGACGATGCGCACGAGCGCCTTCACCGCCGCCGGCTGGTGCGTCGGGTCGCCGGCGAAGGAAACCGTGACGACGTGGGAACCGGGGAGCAACGGTGAGGTCAGGCCGACCGCAGCGCGTCCCTTTCGGTCGGTCGAGGCGACGATCACCGTCCCTCCGACCCTGAAGTTGACGTATCGGTGTGCGAGCGGGCGTGACCCTGCCCGCAGGCGCACGGCCAGGCGTGTGTAGCCGTACGGGCTGGGGTTCTTCGCCGTCCATGCCATCAGGCTGCGCGTTCGCCGGTCGACGCTGCGCTCAGGGCCTCCGGCCGCCGACGAGGCAGACGATGTCGCGCTGGACGACTTGCCCTTACCGGCGGGTGGATCCGTCCAGGTCATGCCCTTGAGGCGTGTGCAGTCGACCGAGTGGGCGTTGACCTCGGCGACGACACGGCGCATCGCCGCGTACGAGCCCTTGCGGGTGCCGTCTGCCCAGAGGACGCCCGACTGCCACCCCGCCAGTCCCCTCTCGTCGCGCAGGAGAAAGTTGAAGATCGCCTTCACGTGCGGCTGGCAGTAGGCGAGGCGGATGCTGTCGATGAGCTGTGTCGCCTGGTCCGGGGCCGCGCTCTCGGCTGCCGGGGGCGGCTGAGGCGGCTCGCCACCGGCGTCGGCCGGAAGGCTCCCCGGCCAGTTCTCGAGCCCGTCGTAGAGGCCGGTCTTCGACGCATCGGGAACGGTCTGGTAGCCCGACTCCAGGTACCAGATCGGAAGGCCTCGGGCAGGGGTGAGCTGGGCGGTGCCCCCGAATGCCTGCTCGACGGCGCCGACGAGCCGGTCGAGATCGCCGATCGAGATCACCCGCTCGGACGAGTGCGTGAGCCACGGTCGCTCTGTCGACGACGAGGGATAGGGGTGGTGGCCGAGCGTGTCGAAGATCGGCCTCGTGCGCCCTCCAGCCCGGTAGGCTCGTCCGAGCTCGAGGATGAACGACGTGGGAGAGTGCGAGATGTTGCTCGCCGCGAACGGGTCGTCGTTCCCCCAGGGTGAGGTCGCCGGTGCAATGACGTTCACGCCTGGCTGTACGGCATGGAGAACGTCGTAGCAGCGTTCGAGCAGTGCTTCGTACATGCGGGGCGCCAGGCTCGTGTCGGGCTCGAAGAGGGCGAACTGCGGCAGCCAGAATGCGGACAGGTTTGGCTCGTTCCAGATCACCACATCGCGTACCTGCGGATACCTGGTCAGGACGCTGGCGACGTAGGAGCAGTACTGGTTGCGTGCCTCGAGGGACTGTGGAGCCTGGGATCCCTGGACCGCCACGACGAGCCGATCGGAACCGGCTGCGGCCACCGCCGTGCCGAGCGAGCCGGCGGCCGACGACCCCAGCGTCGATTCCCCGGGGCTCCAGCGCACCGAGACCGCGAACGCCCGTAGGCCGAGGTCACGAGCACCGGACGCCGTCTCCTGAGGCGTCGCCATGAGGGCATCGTCCGTGATCCCTACGACGAGGCCGGGCGCGCCACTGGCGGCACCCGCCGTAACCGTCAGCCCGGCGACCACGAGCAAGAGCGTCAGCACAGGCCGGTGACGCACGTGACCTCGTGTGCCGGCCCGCGCTCGGACTCCCAAGCTTCCGGTACCTCCCTCTACGGGGCTCCCGCGCCTGACGACGGCGAAGCCCCTGCAATCCCTGCATCGATTGTGCGCCTCGGCAGGGATGTGCACAAGGGCTTCGTGTCGCTAGGTTGTGGCCATGTGTCGAAACATACGCACGCTCCACAACTTCGATCCTCCCGCGACCGACGACGAGGTACACGCGGCCGCACTGCAGTACGTGCGCAAGATCAGCGGCACGACGAAGCCGTCGAAGGCGAACGAGGCCGCCTTCGCGCGCGCGGTCGACGAGATCGCCCACATCTCGCGCCACCTGCTCGACGAGCTCGTCACGACGGCGCCGCCGCGCGACCGCGAGCAGGAGGCGGTCAAGGCCCGCGCGCGGGCAGCGGCCAGGTTCGGCAGCGCCGCGTAATCTCAACCCGGTCGCCGTTCGTGCCGATAGGCACTCGCGTGAGGGACCGCTCGATCCCGCTGCTCGCGTTCGCGGCGTTTGCCGTGATCGTTCCGCCCGCGCTGCTGCACTTCTTCGGCCGAGAGAAGGTCTACATCGGAGGCTGGATCCACTTCTCCGGAGTGGCAGTCGGCGCAGGTCTTGCCACCGCTGCCGCGCTCGCGCTGACGATCGCCGGGGCACGTCGCCGTGATGCACGCGCCGTCCTCGTCGGGTGCGCGTTCTCGCGTGATGGCGACCCTGCTCTGCCTCCACGGTCTCACCACCCCCGGCGTCTTCGTGGAGATGAACGGCGTCGTCGCGTTCACGGGCGCGGCCACGCTCCCGGTCGGTGCTGCGATCCTGGCGCTGTCGGCTCTGCCGATGCTTCGGCGGCCGGAGGCGGTCCGTCCGCTGCTGTGGCTGCTCGCTGTGGCCACCGCCCTCGTCGTCGCGCTCGGGGATAACGGCGCTCGCCGAGCCGGGGCTGGTGCCGTCGGTGCCGGAGACCGGCAGCACCGCTGCCTACGCGCTCCTCGTCGTGGGCCTCCTTTTCTACGGGCTGCTCCTCCTCCGCGCCGGCCGTACCTTCCTGCTGACCCGCCGCGGCTCCGACCTGCTCGTCGCGGTCGGGCTCGTGTGGCTCGCCGTCGCGCTGGTCGCGGCGCTCACGCTCGGCTACCGGGAGCTCGGCTGGTGGCTCGGGCACGTTTTCGAGGTCGTCGGCATCGCGTTCGTCGCCCTGCCGGTGGCGCTCGACCTGCGCCGCGGCGACTCGATGTCGCGCACGCTGGTCGGTGACCTCCGGGGGGCCGACCTCGTGGCCTCGGAGGAGGCGTATCTCGGCTCGCACGTCCGCGCCATGCTCGTCGCCCTGGCCGAGAAGGACGGCTACACGGAGGAGCACACGCGCCGCGTCGCGCTGCGCGCCGTGCAGGTCGGCGACGAGCTCGGCCTGCCGCGCGGCGCGCCTGCGCACGCTCGCGATCGGCGGTCTCGTGCACGACGTCGGCAAGCTCTCGGTCCCGGACGAGATCCTGAAGAAGCCGGCTGCGCTCACCGACGAGGAGTTCGCCGTCGTGCGCCGCCACGCGGACTGGGGCGTGGGCGTGCTTCGCTCGGTGGGAGGGTTCGGCGACGGCGTCCTGCGCCTCGTGCGCGAGCACCACGAGCGTCTCGACGGCAGCGGCTACCCGCGTGGGCTGAGCGCCGCCGAGCTGAGCCTGGACGTGCGGATCCTGGGTGTGGCCGACGTGTACGACGCGCTCGTCTCGGCACGCGTGTACCGGGCCGCCTGGACGCACGAGCGCGCGATCGCGCTGCTGCGCGCCGGCGCCGGCCGCGAGTTCGACCCGTCCTGCGTCGAGGCGCTGGCACGGGTGCTCGCACGCGAGCGCGGCAACGCCCTCGGCGTCGCGGTGTAGGAAACCGGCAGGACGCGCTCCGCCGCGGCCGAATGAGGCTGCACCGTGACGCCCGCGACCCGATCGAGCCGGGGGCGGCCCGGAGGGGAGATCCGCTACTACCGCACCGGGCTCCGCTCCTACGCGCCCCTGTTCGCGCTGGCTGCTGCTGCGGCGCTCGCGCTTGCAGCCGCGAACGTGGCCGTTGCACGTGGGCTCTTCGCCGGCGACCCGGCGAGCTCTGCCGCCGTGACCGTGGCGTGGCGCCTCTCGCGGGCGGCCGCGAAGCGGCAAGTGGCTCAGAGCCACAATGTCTCTTCGCCCTCGGCGCGCACCCGGACGCGCGCCGGCGCCAGCACGAGCGCGGACCGCGGCGCGAGCCTCCTCGCCGCCCGCTGTCGGCGCGATCAACCCGAAGGTGCCGGGGCTGACCACCTTCCGCGGCAACCTCACGCGCAGCTACTACGGCGAAGGCCCCGTGCCACGGCGCTCGCCGCGGATCCTCTGGCGCTACCCGCGCCGCGGCGGCATGTGCTCGCTCTCCACCGACGAGAGCGGCACCACCACGTGGTGCGGCGTCGGCTGGACCGGGCAGCCGAACGTGATCCCGCGGCAGGAACGGCGCGCTCGAGCTCCGCTTCGGCGCCTACGACCGCGGCTACCACTTCCTCGACGCCAAGACGGGCACGCCGGTGCGGAAGACGCTCATGACCGGCGACCTCGCGAAGGGATCCGCCACCTCCGACCCGGACGGCTACCCGCTCTACTACGCCGGCTCGCGCGACAACCTGCTCCGGGTCGTCGCCCTCGACCGCGGCCGGCCGACCGTGCTGTGGCAGCTCGACGCGAACACGAGCGTGCCGAAGGTCGTCTGGAACAACGACTGGGACGGCGCCCCGTTGATCGTCGGCGACTACCTGCTCGAGGGCGGCGAGAACTCCTGGTTCTACGTCGTCAAGCTGAACCGCGGCTACGACCGTGACGGCAAGGTGCGCGTCCGGCCGAAGATCGTCCTACGCGTCCCGAGCTGGGACGGGAGGCTGCTCACCGCGACCGGGACGCGGTCGTTCTCGATCGAGAGCTCCGTCGCCTTCCACCGCGGCGTCGCGTACTTCGCCAACTCGGCCGGGCTCGTGCAGGGCTGGGACATCCGCAGGGTGCTGAAGGGCGGCAAGGGAGCGAAGCGCGTGTTCCGCTTCTGGACGGGAGACGACACCGACGCCTCCGTCGTGATCGACGCGGAAGGGTTCCTCTACGTCGCGAGCGAGCTGGAGCAGTTCGACGGCCGCTCGCAGCAGGTCGGCCAGCTGATGAAGCTCGACCCGCGCCGGCCCGGGAGGCCGCTCGTGTGGTCCGTGCCCCTGCCCGCCGCCGGCGCGGGCGGCAAGGGCGGCTCCTGGTCGACCCCGGCGCTCGACCGCGGCATGGTCTACGTGGCGACGCAACACCGGCGGCGTCATCGGCGTCGACCGCCGCACCGGCAGGGTGCGCTGGAAGCTGCCGCTGTCCGGGCCCCACCTGGGGATCGCCGGTCGTCGTCGACGGCGTCCTGCTCGAGGGCGACTGCAGGGGCTCGCTGCACGCCTTCGACGTCTCCCGGCAGGGCCGGCGCCCGCGCGAGCTCTGGTCGATCCGCCTCGGCGGCTGCATCGAGTCGACGCCCGCCGTCTGGAAGGGCCGGGTCTACGTGGGAACGCGCGGCGGCGCCGATGTACGCGCTCGGGTAGAGGGGCGGCGCCCGGCTCCTACCGCGCGGCCACGCCGGCCCCGTACTTCTCCCGCAGGTAGCGCAGGTACGGCTCCGGGTCGAGCGGCACGCCGGCGATGCGCTCGAGCGTCTCCTTCGGCGTCAGCTTGCGGCCGAGGCGCGTACAGGTTCTCGCGCAGCCAGTCGCCGCAGCGCGGAGAAGTCGCCCCGCTCGAACTGCTCCGTCGAGGTCGGGCAGCGCGGCTCGCGCCGCCTCCCAGATCTGCACGCTCATCACGTTGCCGAGCTGATAGGTCGGGAAGTAGCCGAACGCCCCCGCCGACCAGTGGACGTCCTGCAGCACGCCCAGCGCGGGCTCCGGCACCTCCAACCCCAGGTACTCGGCGAAGCGGGCGTTCCAGGCTTCCGGGAGGTCGGCGGTGGAGAGCGTCCCCGGAGAGCAGCTCCTGCTCGAGCTCGAAGCGCAGGATGATGTGCAGCCCGTAGGTGACCTCGTCGGCGTCGACGCGGATGAACGAGGGCCGCACGCGGTTGACAGCCCGGTGGAACGACTCCAGCGGGACGTCGCCGAGCACGTCGGGGAACGTCGCCTGCACGCGCGGGTAGAACCAGCGCCAGAACGGGCAGCGAGCGGCCGACGACGTTCTCCCAGAGCCGGCTCTGCGACTCGTGCAGCGCCGACGAGCAGCCTGTCGCGAGCGGCGTGCGCTCGAGCGCCGGGCTGATGCCGCGCTCGTACACGCCGTGGCCGATCTCGTGCATCGAGCTGAACAGCGACTCGAGATCGTGCTCCTGGTAGCGCGTCGTGACGCGGATGTCGCTCGTGGCGAAGTGGGTGCAGAAGGGGTGCACTGCGATGTCGAGCCGGAACGAGTCGGGGTCGTAGCCGAATGCCGTCATCGCCTCGCAGCGAGAGCGTCGCGCTGTGCGTCCTCCGGGAAGGGCCCGCGCAGGAACGGATCGTCCTCGTCGGAGGCGACCTCGGCGATCAGCGGCACGAGCTCCTGCTTGAGCCGGTCGAACACCGACGCGCACCTCGGAGGTCGTGAAGCCGGGCTCGTAGTCGTCGAGCAGCACGTCATACGGGTCGTCGCGCGGGTCGAAGCAGTCGACGTAGCGGTGCTTGAGCTCGAGGTGCCGGTCGAGCCAGGGCCGGAACGCCTCGTAGTCGTTCCCCGCACGTGCCGCGACCCACGCCTCCATGCCCTCCGACGCCGTCTTCGTGATCTCCGCCGCGAGCTCGGACGGGCACGCGGACGGCCTTGTCGTAGTCGCGCCGGGCGACGCGGATCAGGCTCGCGTCGTCGGCGTCGTGCGGAAGCGACTCCTCCAGCGGGCGCAGCTCCTCGAGCAGCACGCCGATGCGGTCGTCGACGAAGGCCTCGTGCGCGACGCGCTCGAGCGTCGCCAGGCGCTCGGCCCGCACGGCGGCTCCCGCCGGCGGCATCATCACCATCTGATCCCAGTCGAGCACGGCCGCCGCCGAGCGCAGGTCGCTCACTTCTCCCAGGCGGCGCTTCAGCTCCGCGAGCTTTGCCTCCACGCTCCCGCTCCTCTCGTCGTTTGCGAGAGCGTACTCCCTGCCAGGCCCCTCAATCGGCGGGTGCCCGCGGAAGCTCTGCGTCGACGCGGACGCCGCGCACCCAGACCGCGTGGTCGGCCCGGGCGAGGAGCTCGGCGTCGCCGGCCGAGTCGCCGTAGGCCCACACGGTGGCGGCCGAGAGATCGTGCTCGGCGAGCCACGCGTCGAAGCGGCGCGCCTTCTCCGCCCCGCGGCAGTTCGGGCCGTCGAGGCGCCCGGTCAGACGGCCGTCCGAGCCCTGCTCGAGCCTCGTGCACACGACGCCGTCGACCGCGAGAAGACGTGCGAGCGGGCGGAGGTACGGCTCGAGCGATGCCGACGCGAGCACGACGCGATGGCCGAGCTCGCGATGGCGTCGCAGGCGGGCGACCGTGTCGTCGCGGAGCCAGTGCCGCTCGACCTCGTGCGCGAATGCCTCGCCCTCGAGGTCGAGCGCACGCGCGTCGAGCCCCGCGAACGCGGTGCACACGATCTCCTTGAGGCGATCACGATCGCGGTGGACGAGGGCGCCGACCACTGCTCGTGGGCGCCTCGCCAGCGCGAGCGCCGTCCGAAGCCGCACCGTGCGGTACAGAAACGGCGTGACGCAGTCGCGCGTGGTGAGCGTCCCGTCGACGTCGAAGGCCGCAACGGTTGACGGGGCCTCTGGCATCGCCGGATGAGGCTATACACTCGTGGCATGTCCGAGCAGTCGCCGGAGATCTTCGACGACCTCTATCTCGGCCTGCGGGCCGGGGGAGCGCTGCGCAAGCAGCGCCGCGGCGAGGAGCTGACGCAGGAAGAGGAGGAGGCGCTCGGCCGCTGGCAGCGGCTGTCGGTCTGGCGCAAGGCGATCGCCATCGGCGCCTTCGCGGTCGGCACCTTCGGGCTCGGCTTCACCCTCGGCGGCCTCATTTTCGGCCGCTGGCGCAAAGCCTGACCCTGGCGCCACCGACCGCGGGTGGCTCCCGCCGGGCAGAGCCCGGCTCCGCCACCCGCTCGCGCCCTGCGGCCGCTCTGGTCGGGGGCCCGTGCTAGCGCACTGTTCCCCCTCCCGACGCGACCGCAGGGACGCGTCGGAGGCGCCAGGAGCGACACGTCTGACGAGTTGACACGAACACTTGTTCGATTGGGACGAGGCCGGTAAACTCGGTGGTCGATGCCTGTCGAAGAGCTCGTCGTCCACGGCGCCCGGGAGCACAACCTCAAGGACGTCACCGTGCGCCTGCCGCGCAACGCCCTCATCTGCATCACCGGGCTGTCCGGATCGGGCAAGTCCAGCCTCGCCTTCGACACGATCTACGCGGAGGGGCAGCGGCGCTACGTCGAGTCGCTCTCCGCCTACGCGCGCCAGTTCCTCCAGATGATGGAGAAGCCCGACGTCGACTCGATCGACGGGCTCTCGCCGGCGATCTCGATCGACCAGAAGACGACGTCGCGCAACCCGCGCTCGACCGTCGGCACCGTCACCGAGATCTACGACTACCTGCGCCTCCTGTACGCGCGCGTGGGGAGGCCGCACTGCCCCGTGTGCGGGCGGCCGATCGCCGGCCAGAGCCTGGACCAGATCGTGGAGCAGATCCTCGCGCTGCCGGAAGGCACCCGGTTCACCGTCAACGCCCCCGTCGTGCGCGACCGCAAGGGCGAGTTCCGCGACGTGCTGGAGGAGTTGCGGCGCGACGGCTTCACGCGCGTCAAGGTGGACGGCGAGATGCGCCTGCTCGAAGAGGAGATCCCCCTCGACAAGAAGTTCAAGCACACGATCGAGGTCGTCGTCGACCGGCTCGTGCTGAAGCCCGACCTGCGGCAGCGGCTCACCCAGAGCGTCGAGACGGCGACCTCGCTCGCCGAGGGCCTCGTCGGCGTCGACGTCGTCGACGGCGAGAGCTTCCTGTTCTCCGAGAACTTCGCGTGCCCCGAGCACGGTGTCTCGCTGCCGGAGCTCGAGCCCCGCATCTTCTCGTTCAACGCGCCCCATGGCGCCTGCCCGCGCTGCACCGGCCTCGGCGCCCAGCTCGAGATCGACCCGGACATGCTCGTCCCCGACACGTCCGTCTCGGTCGCCGACGGGGCGCTCGTGCCGTGGTCGGTCGGCAGCTCGAGCTTCTACGAGGGCGTCATCCAGGCGATCGCCGACCGCTACGAGATCGACACCGACGTCCCGTGGCGCGACCTCACGGAGGAGCAGCAGAACCGGTTCCTCCACGGCACCGACGGCGACCGCATCCTCGTGCAGTACCGCAACCGGATGGGCCGCAAGCGCCAGTACGCGATGGCCTTCGAGGGCATCGTCCGCAACCTGGAGCGGCGCTACCGGGAGACCGACTCGGGGCAGCAGCGCGAGCGCATCGAGGAGTACATGAGCTTCCGGCCCTGCCCCGACTGCCACGGCGCGCGCCTCAAGCCGGCCGTGCTCGCCGTCACGGTCGGCGGTCGCTCGATCCACCAGTTCACCGGTCTCTCCGTCGCAGGCGCGCTGCGCTTCCTCGACGAGCTGGAGCTGACGCCCACCGAGCAGCTGATCGGCCACCGCATCGTGAAGGAGATCCGCGAGCGGCTGACGTTCCTCTCGGACGTCGGCGTCGGCTACCTCCAGCTCGACCGGGCCGCCAAGACCCTCTCCGGCGGCGAGGCGCAGCGCCTCCGGCTCGCCACGCAGATCGGCTCCCAGCTCGTGGGGGTGCTCTACATCCTCGACGAGCCCTCGATCGGGCTGCACCAGCGGGACAACGACCGCCTCATCGCGACGCTGGAGCGGCTGAAGGCGCTCGGCAACACCGTGCTCGTCGTCGAGCACGACGAGCAGATGATGCGCACCGCCGACTGGATCGTCGACATGGGGCCCGGCGCCGGCGAGCACGGTGGCCACGTCGTCGCCGAGGGAACCGCGAAGACCGTGATGCGGACGAAGGGCTCGGTCACCGGCGAGTTCCTG
Organism: uncultured Gaiellaceae bacterium; assembly: GCA_963731095.1. Taxonomy (GTDB): domain Bacteria; phylum Actinomycetota; class Thermoleophilia; order Gaiellales; family Gaiellaceae; genus Gaiella. Next base: position 36,605 of record CAVSUK010000032.1, on the reverse strand, counting down.
GCGCGGCCGGCGGCGCATCGCGATCCCGCCGCGGCGGGAGGACGATCGCGGCGTCTTCACCGTGCGGGGCGCTGCCCAGCACAACCTCAAGGGCATCGACGTCGAGTTCCCCGTCGGCAAGTTCGTGTGCGTCACCGGCGTGTCGGGCTCCGGCAAGTCGACGCTCGTGAACGAGATCGTCTACAAGGCGCTCGCGAACCAGCTCAACAGGATGCGCGTGAAGCCGGGCGTGCACGAAGACGTCGAGGGGATCGAATGCTTCGACAAGGTGATCGACATCGACCAGACGCCGATCGGCCGCACGCCGCGCTCGAACCCTGCCACGTACACCGACCTGTTCACGCACGTGCGCGAGCTCTACTCGCTGACGCCGGAGGCGAAGGTGCGCGGCTACAAGCCGGGGCGGTTCTCGTTCAACGTCCGTGGCGGCCGCTGCGAGGCGTGCAAGGGCGACGGCCAGATCAAGATCGAGATGCACTTCCTGCCGGACGTCTACGTGCCCTGCGAGACCTGCCACGGGCACCGCTACAACAAGGAGACGCTGGAGGTGCGCTTCAAGGGCAGGTCGATCGCCGACGTGCTCGAGATGTCGGTCGAGGAGGCGCTCGAGTTCTTCGCGAAGATCCCCAAGATCCGGCGGCGCCTGCAGACGCTGCACGACGTGGGGCTCGACTACATCCGCCTCGGCCAGCCGGCGACGACGCTTTCGGGCGGCGAGGCGCAGCGCGTCAAGCTCGCGTCGGAGCTCTCCAAGGTGGCGACCGGGCGGACGCTCTACATCCTCGACGAGCCGACCACCGGCCTCCACTTCGCCGACATCGAGAAGCTGCTCGAGGTGCTGCAGCGGCTCGTCGACAGCGGCAACACCGTGCTCGTGATCGAGCACAACCTCGACGTGATCAAGCAGGCCGACTGGGTCGTCGACCTCGGCCCGGAAGGCGGGGAGGAGGGCGGCGAGCTGATCGCCGCCGGCACGCCGGAAGAGGTCGCCGAGGTCGAGGGCTCGTACACGGGGCAGTTTCTGCGCGAGGTGCTCGCCGGCGGGACGACGGCGGCCGCCACGACCGTCGCAGCCTGATGCAGCGTCCCGGACGGGCGATTGCCGTCGTCGGCGCAGGGTTCTGCGGGACGATGACCGCGGTCCACCTGCTCCGGCTCGGCGCAGGCTCGGTCGGCCGCGTCCTGCTCGTCGAGCGGGTGCCGGGGGGTGTCGGCGGCGTCGCCTACCGCACGGGCTCGGGGAGCCACACCCTCAACGTCCCGGCGGGGAGGATGAGCGCGTTCGCCGACGACCCCGACGACTTCCTCCGCTTCGTGCGCGGGCAGGAGCCGTCGCTCACCGGAGGGTCGTTCGTGCCGCGGCGCCTCTACGGGGCATATCTGGCGCGCGTTCTCGCTGCTGCCGTGCGCGCCTCGGCCGTCCCGCTCACGCGGGTCGCGGGCGAGGTGGTCGACGTCGAAGCCGTCCCGGACGGCGCGGAGCTGCGGCTGGCCGACGGGCGCCGCTTCACCGCGGACGAGGTCGTGCTCGCGATCGGCAACTACCCGCCCTCCGATCCGCCGGGGATCGCGCTCCCCGTCGTGCAGAGCCTCCGCTATGCCCGCGACCCGTGGGCCGACGACGCGCTCGAGGCCGACCGCGACCGGCCGGTGCTGCTCGTCGGCACCGGTCTCACGGCCTGCGACATCGCGCTCGCGCTTCGCGACGCCGACCAGCGCGGGCGGATCGTGATGCTCTCGCGCCGGGGTCTCCTGCCGCAGGCGCACCGGGTCTCGGCGAAGCCGCCGCCGCACCTCGACCGGCCCGAGACGATCGACACGTGGCCCGACACCGCGCGTGGCTTCCTCCGTGGCCTTCGCGGCGAGGTGCGTGCCGCCGCCGAGCGCGGAGTCGACTGGCGGGAGGTGGTGACGTCGGTGCGCGAAGACACGCCTGCGCTCTGGCAGCGCCTGGACGAGCGTGAGCGGCGTGCCTTCCTGCGCCATCTGCGCCCCTACTGGGAGACGCACCGTCACCGCGCCTCGCCCGAGACGATGCTCGCCGTCGAGTCGATGGTCGAGCACGGTGCGCTCGAGGTGATCGCCGGCAGCCTCGTGGGCTGCAAGCTCGACGGCGAGGAGGTCTCGGTCACCGTCGCGCGGCGGGGCGGGGGAGAGGAGCGCCTTCGCGTCGGGAAGGTGGTCAACTGCACGGGCCCCGACACCGACCTCGCCCGGGTCGCCGACCCGCTGGTGGCGAGCCTGCGCGAGCGCGGGTCGATCCGGCCGGACGTCCTCGGGCTGGGCCTCGACTCCGACGAGCAGGGCCGGGTGCTCGACGTGTCCGGCGAGCCGAGCCCGTGGCTCTCGGTGCTCGGGCCGCTTCGCAAGGGCGCGCTGTGGGAGAACACCGCCGTGCCCGAGCTCCGGGTCGAGGCGCTCCGGCTGGCCGAACGCCTGGCCGGGGCGGTCTGACCCGAGAACGGCGCCGACGTCCCCGAAGGCTGCGCTGACCGCCGGGCCGGGGCTCAGGTCGACGCAGTGGTGAGCGCGTCCAGGCGCTCGACCCGCTCCAGGCGCGGCGTCACGCGCAGCCGCTCGAACGTCCCGCGAGCCTCGGTGAGAAGCGGTTCCGCCTCGTCCCCGCGGCCGTGCTCGGCGAGCCACTCTGCCTGCTCGAGCTGGGCGGTCGCGATCCAGTAGGGCTCGCCGTTCGCGCGGAACGCGGACACCGCCGACTCGAACGTGCGGGCTCCGGCTCCTGCTGCAGCACTGCGAGTCCGTGCGCGCTGAAGTGCGAGCCGCGCCTCCGTCGACGCGGCTGCGTCGACCGGAGAAGCATCGAAGAGAGCGAGGATCGTCGAGATCCCGTCTGCGTCACGGGCCGCCCACGCCGCCTCGCAGCCGACCTCGATCAGCACCTCGCAGGCTGCCGGGTCGAGTGCGATCTGCTCGTCGCGGAGTGCCCCGACGCACTCGGCGACCGCGTCGACGAAGCGGAGCTCGGCCGCCGCCACGATGGCTCGCGCCCAGATACCGACGCCACGGGACTGGACCCGTGCGGTGTCTCCCCAGGCCGTGTACGGGAAGGCGAGCTCCACGGCACGTGCGCTCTCTCCGCGCAGGAGCGCGAGGCTTGCCAGATCGAGCTTCGTGGACGCGTGCACCGGGTCGGTCACAATCCCTCCGTCGTCCGGCATCTCGGCCACTGCCTGCTCTGCCTCGTCCCACCGTCCCTGCGCGATCAGCTCCGAGACGAGGTTGGTGAGAAGCGAGCTCTCCCAGACGCGATCGCCGCGCCGCCGTGCAAGCGCGATCCCGCGCTGGACGATCTCGTAGGCCTCCGCGTTGCGGCCCGCGATCGACAGCAGGTAGCTGAGGTTCATGCAGGCCCGCATGGCGCCGCGGTCGTCGCCGCACTCCTCCGCGAGCAGAAGAGCCTGGCGCATCAGCCCGAGGCTTTCGTTGGGCCGGCGCTTGAGAATGAGCGCCTTGTTCATCAGCGCCTGCACGACGACCGGGGCGAGCCGCAGGCGCTCTCCGTGCTCGAGCGCCAGCTCGGCGTAGGGCATCGCATCCTCCGGGCGTCCCTCGAAGAAGACGAAGCGTGAGAGCTCGGCCGACACCGTCGCGACCGCCGACATGTCGCCCTCCGACTCGTAGACGGCGAGTGCGCCCTCGAGCAGCGCCACGGCACTCTCGATCCGTTCCGTCACGAACAGCACCTCCCCGAGGCGCACCTCTGCGCTCGCCGCCTCCGGCCGGGCGCCCGCGGCGCGGAGGATGCCGATCGCCTCCTCCAGCAGCGGCTCGGCCTCGTCCAACCGGCTTCCCATCACTGCGAGGTCACCCGCTCTCGCGAGCGACCTGCCCCGCTCGACCTCCTCGCCGGCCAGGCCCGCTGCGCGCACGAAGGCGCGCTGCGCCTCGAGCGAGGCTGCGAGCGAAGCCGCCCGATCCGCCGCTCGCGTGAACCAGCGTCGTGCCTCCGCCCGCACCTCGTCCCGGTCATCGGCATCGGGATCGGCCTCGTGTGCGTCGAGGTAGTGCGAGGCGATCACCTCGGCGATCTCGTCCGGGTCGATGCCGGCCTCGGTGGAGAGGAACCGCGCCGCGGCGAGGTGCCGCCGGCGGCGGTCCCGGCGCGCGATCGTCTCGTAGGTCACCCGCTGCACGAGTGCCTGCAGGAAGCCCAGCTGCCCGCGCTCGGGTGAGAACGGATCCGCCTCGACCGCGAGCAACTCCTTGCGCACGAGGCTGGTTACGAGCGATTCCACCTCGGTCTCGTCGAGCCCCGAGAGGCTGGCCAGGCCGCGCTTCGTGAACGTCTTCCCGAGCACGGACGCGTCCTGCAGGAGCCGGCGCTCGGGCTCGCGCACCGCGTCGAGGCGGGACGCGATGAGTGCGTGCAGCGTCTCCGGCACCTCGATCGTCGTCAGGTCGCCGGTGATCACCACCTCGTCGTCCACCTGCTCGAGCAGCCCGCGGTCGCGCAGCATCCGCACCGTCTCGACGGCGTACAGCGGGATCCCGTCTGCCGCGTCGCGCAGTCGACGCGCGCACCGTCGTCGGGCAGGCCGGGGACGAGGCCGGTGAGCAGCTCGTCCATCGCGTCGTCGTCGAGCGGCTCGAGCGGCATCGTCGTCGCACTGCGGTGTCGAGCCGGGGAAGCCGGGATGCCGGTCGGCGATCTCCGGCCGGGCCAGCGTGAGCACGAAGATCGGGTGGTGCCGGCCCCAGTCGAGCAGGTACTCGACGAACGCGACGAGCCCCTCGTCGGCCCAGTGGATGTCCTCGAACACCATCACGAGCGGCCCCTGCTCGGCCAGACGCTCGAAGAAGCGCCGCCAGGCGGAGAACAGGTCCTCGCGATCGGCGTGCGCTCCGCTCGGTCAGTCCGAGCAGGTGCAGCAGGCGAGGCTCGATCCACGCGCGCTCGTCCGCGTCGGGGACGTGGAGCTCGAGCGTGGCACGGATCTTCGCCGTGGCGCTCTCGCCGTCCTCGTCCTCGAGGATCTTGGCGCGGCTCCGCACCATCTCGGCAAGCGCCCAGAACGCGACGCCGTCGCCGTACGAGAGGCAACGGCCACGATGCCACCAGACGTCCGCGGCCAGACCGTCGATGTACTTCTCGAACTCCCACGAGAGCCGCGACTTGCCGATGCCGGCCACACCGACGACGGAGACGAGCCGCGCCCGCGCTCGTCCGCGCTCGAGTGGAAGAGGTCCTTCACCAGGCGGAGCTCTGGCGCACGGCCCACGAACGGCGCTTCGAGACCCATTGATCGCCCTTCGCCGCGGCGCTGTGCCGCGACCCGCAACGGCGCCAGAGGTGGAGCGGCTCGGCCTTTCCCTTGAGCTGTGCTTGCCGGCGTCGGCGTAGACGATCGCGGCCTCGGAGGCACGGCGGGTTGTCTCGCCGACGAGCACGGTTCCCGGCTCCGCAGCGCTCTGGATACGGGAGGCCGTGTTGACGAGGTCGCCGGTGACCATTCCCTGCCCCGTCGGCGCCAAGCGTGACGGCCGCCTCACCGGTCTGCACGCCCTGCTCGCAGCCGCAGCGCGGCAACGCCGCTTTCTCCGGCCAGGGCCTCCACGGCGTCGACGAGGTCGAGCGCGGCCCGCACCGCCCGTTCGGCGTCGTCCTCCCGCGCCATCGGGCGCGCCCCACAGTGCCATCACCGCGTCGCCGATGAACTTCTCCACCGTGCCGCCGTACCGCTCGACTACGGTGCGCGCCACGTCGAAGTAGCGCGTCTGGAGCTCACGTACGTCCTCGAAGTCGCGGCTCTCCGGACAATGCGGTGTAGCCGACGAGGTCGGCGAACAGGACGGAGACGAGGCGGCGCTCCGCCGTGGGAGCGTTCTCCGCCGGGCCGGGGCCCGGCGCGGGGGCCGCCAGGGACGTACCGCACTCTCCGCAGAACTTCACGCCGGGCCCGTTCGGCGTGACCCGCACGAGGGGCATGCAGCCGCGAGTGGCGCGCCGCATTCGCCACAGAACTTCCGTCCGCCCTCGTTCTCCGTCCCGCACGCCGCGCAGGTCACGTCATTCGCTCCCTCTTGTATGCCGACTGTACGCAAGTTGTGCCTGCCGCCGTAAGCCGCGAGCTAGGCTCCGCCGGTGAGCCCGGAGCGCCGCTGGTGGAGGAACCTCGTCCGCGTCCTGTACGCGCCTCGAGTGGTCTTCGCCGACCTGCGCGAGACGGAGCAGGACGACGTCGCCGCGCGCCAGGAGCCCGTGCTGCTGATCATCCTGCTCGCCGGGATGGCGGGAGTGCTGACGACCCCCGTCGCCGGGCGCCTGCTCGACGACGGCGACTACGACGGGCTGCTCGTGGCGGTCTGGACGTTCATCGGCGGCGGCATCTACGGGTTCGCCGTCTACATGCTGGGAGGCCTCGCGCTCTGGCTCGGCGTCCGCGGCATGGGCGCGCTCGAGGCCGACTGGCGCTCGGCCCGGCACGTGCTCGCCTTCGCGTTCGTCCCCATGGCGCTCTCCCTGCTCGTCGTCGTGCCGATACGGCTCATCGCGTTCGGCGGCGACGTGTACCGCTCGGGAGGCTCCGACGACGGGGTCGGCGGCTCGCTCACCTGGCTTCTGCAGGGGGCCTTCGCCGCCTGGTCTGCTCGTGCTGCTCATGCTCGGCCTGAGGGTTGTGTACGGGTTCTCGTGGGGGACGGGCGGCAGGCACGTTCGCGTTGGTGGCACTGTTCCTCGCCGCCATCGCCGCGCTCCCGGCCGCCCTGTAGCCGGCTCGTTCCCTCGAACGAGGCGGTCGTTCCCCCTTCGGAGGGATGGGAGCAATTCCCGGCGCGAGGAAGGTCCGTGCACTGCGGACGGCGCTCGGCGCCACGGACGAAGACAGGGATATCGACGTGACTCAGCGGGCAGGACAGGAGTGAGTTCGGCGGCGTTGCCGGTGCGGCGGCAGCCGACCCTCACCGACTCGCTCGGGCGGCGGAAGAACGTCGCCCTCGCGGTCGCGCTCGTCGCCGTCGCCGGGGTCGTATACACGTTGCTCTCGCCCCGGACGTCCGTTCCCACCGACCCCGGGATCGCCCCGTGGTGGCTGCTCGGCCTGCTCTTCGTCGCCGCCGAGCTCTACGTCCTCAGCTCCCGCGACCGGCTCGAGGAGCTGGCGCTGGCACCACACGACGCGGTCGTCGCGCTGAGCCTCTTCCTGATCGACCCGGCGGGCCTGCTCGCCGCACAGATCGCCGGTGCCGGCGTGGCCCTGATCCTGGTGGGCAGACGCACCAGCGGGCGCCCTCCGGCGGCTCGCCACGCTGACGGCCGGCACGGGCGCTTCGCTGGTCGTCTTCGACGCGCTGTCGGGTACGGGCGACATGCAGGGGCCGATCGGCTGGGTCGCCGCACTCGCTGCCGTCACCGCCGGCCTCGTCACGCGGTCGCTCGTGGAGGCCGTGATCGGCCGCATCTCCGGCGAGCGCACCGCCCGGAAGGATCTCGAGCGCGGTGTCGCCCTCGCGCTCGCCGGTGCCGTCGCGAGCGCCAGCGCCGCGGTCGCAGCCGTGGAGCTGCTGCGGGCAGACCGCGCTGCGGCCACGCTCCTCCTGATCCCGTTCCTCTCGGTCGCCGTCGCACTCCGGGCCTACTCGACCGAGCACCGCCGGCTCGAGCACCTGCGCCTCCTCTACGCCTCGATGCAGACGATGCACCGCGCTCCCGGACGCGAGGCGGGCGTGCACGAGCTCCTCGACGCAACGCGGCGCCTCCTGGGCACCGACCTCGCCTGGCTCGTGCTCTTCGACCGGCGAGGCGCCTCCGCGCCGCTCGTGGCCTGGGTGGGCTCGGGCGAGTCGTCCGAGCTGCGCCCGGGCCGGATGACCGGCGCGCAGGCGGCTGCGGTGAAGGCGATCGCCCGGTCGGCGTGTGCGGTGCCGGTCGAGCGGGGGACCAGCGACGGCGTGCTCGGCGGGCTGCTCGCCGACCTTGGGCTCGACCAGGCGATCGCGACGCCGCTGCGCGGTGAGTCCGGCGTCCTCGGCGTGCTCGTCGTCGGCGACCGAAACCCCGAGGCCGAGGCTCTCGGAAGCGAGAGCTTGCGCCTGCTCGAGACCTACGCGGAGCACGCAGCGATCCTCCTCGAGAACGATCGCCTCGAGCAGTCGGTGAGCGACCTGGAGGAGTTGAGGGAGCAGCTGCACGTGCAGGCCTATCACGACGCGCTGACCGGGCTGCCAAACCGCTCGCTCTTCGCCGAGCGGGTTGCGCAGGCGCTCGCCGGCAGCGCCCATGCGGCGCCGGCGGTGCTGTTCCTCGATCTGGACGATTTCAAGCTGATCAACGACAGCCTCGGGCATCACGCCGGCGACGAGCTCCTCATCGCCGTGGCCCAGAGGGTGCGCGGCGCAGTGCGGGCGGGGGACGTGCCCGCCCGGCTCGGTGGCGACGAGTTCGCAGTTCTCGCCCGGGACGGGGGGGCGGGGGAAGCGGAGCAGATCGCCGAGCGGCTCGTGAAGGCGCTCGAGGCGCCGTTCACGATCGACGGTCGTGAGATGTCGGTGCACGCGAGCGTGGGTATCGCGGTCGGACGGCCCGGCGCCACGACCGTCGACGAGCTGCTCCGCAACGCGGACGTCGCCATGTACAGCGCCAAGCACGGCGGCAAACGGCGCTTCACCGCGTACGAGCCGAAGATGCACGCACGCATCCGGCATCGCCAGGAGCTCGTCGCTGCCCTCGAGCGTGCGGTCGAGCGGGAGGAGATCGACGTTCACTACCAGCCGATCGTCGACCTGGAGACCGGCTCGATGGTCGCCGTGGAGGCGCTCGCCCGCTGGGACCGCCCTCTGCACGGCCTCATCGGCCCCGACGCGTTCATCCCGCTCGCCGACGAGATCGGGCTCATGGTCGGCATCGGCCGTTCCGTGCTGCGTCAGGCGTGCGGCCAGGTGCGCTCGTGGCAGTCGGGCTTTCCCGAACACCGGGAGCTCCGCGTCAACGTCAATCTCGCCCCCAGCGAGCTGAGCGACCCGAAGCTGGTCGCCGACGTCGAGAGCATCCTGCGCGAGTCGGGACTCGCACCCGACCGGCTCGTGCTCGAGATCACCGAGAGCGGCGTGATGCGGAACCCGGACGAGGCGCTCGCCACGATGGCGACGCTGCGCGAGCTCGGCGTGTCGCTCGCACTGGACGACTTCGGCACCGGCCATTCCTCGCTCGCCCACCTGCGGGAGTTCCCGATCGACTCACTGAAGATCGCGCGCGAGTTCGTCAGCGGCCTGCCGGAGGGGCACGTCGACAACGTCTTCGTGGACGCGATCGTGCGCCTCGCGTCGTCCCTCGGGCTCGACGTCGTTGCGGAAGGCGTCGAGTCGGAGCGGCAGGCGTCGCTCGTGCGCCAGTTCGGCTGCACCTTCGGCCAGGGCTACCACTTCGGCGCGCCGCTCGGCTTGCTGGGCGTGTCGAACTACCTCGGCTCGCACCTTCTGCCCAACGGCTCGCTCCGGGTCGCCTGACCTACGCCTCGAGCGTCTCGGCCTCCGCCACCGCCTCCTCGAAGGCGGCGAGCTCCTCGTCGGGCATCGCGTAGGTGTGGACGTCCTCCGGGAAGCGGTGCCCGCGTACGTCGTCGACGTACCGCGCGACCGCCTCCTCGATCGTCACCGCCAGCTCCGCGTAGCGCTTGACGAAGCGCGGTGAACGGCCCTCGTAGAGGCCGAGCAGGTCGTGCCACACGAGCACCTGGCCGTCCGTGGCGCCGCCGGCGCCGATGCCGATGGTGGGGATCCGGAGCCGCTCGGTGATCCGCGCCGCGACCGGCGCGGGCACCGCCTCCAGCACGAGGGAGAAGCAGCCTGCCGCCTCGAGCGCCTGCGCGTCCTCGTACAGGCGCACGGCCTTGTCGGCCGTGCGCCCCTGAGCCTTGAAGCCGCCGAGCGCGGTAGCCGACTGCGGGGTGAGGCCGATGTGGCCCATCACCGGCACACCGGCGCCCACGATCGCGTGGACGCGCGACAGCATCGAGCCTGCCCCCTCGAGCTTGACCGCGTCGGCACCCGCCTCCTTGACGAAGCGGATCGCGTTCGTGACGGCCTCCTCGTCGGAGACCTGGAACGAGCCGAACGGCATGTCGGCGACGACGAGTGGGCGGTGCGCGCCGCGCGTCGTCGCGCGCGTCAGGACGAGCATCTCCTCCATCGTGGCCGGCACCGTGGAGTCGTGCCCGAGCACCGTCATCGCCGCGGAGTCGCCGACCAGGATCACGTCGGCGCCGGCGCTGTCGGCGAGCCGCCCCGACGGGGCGTCGTAGGCGGTGATCATCGCGATCGCCTGCCCGCGCGCCTTCATCTCCGCGAGCTCGGTGATCGGCAGCTTGCCGGGCGCAGGGGCGCCGTGTCCTGGGGTACGGGGGCGGGTGCTCACTGAGTGTCTCCTTCCAGCGGGACGTTGTCGATCAGGCGGGTGGAGCCGACGCGGACGGCGGCTGCGAGGACGGGAGGGTCGAAGGGCGCGATCTCGACGTAGTCGGCGTCGAGACCGTCGAGCAGCCGGCGGGCGGTCTCGACGTCCCTCGTCGCGAGAGCGCGGGGGAGGGCGAGTGCGCGCCGGCGCTCCTCGGGGGTGAGCCGCGCGTTGCGGGAGGAGAGCGCCAGCCCGTCGCCGTCCCTGATCGTCGGCAGCGCGCGCAGCTCGAGCTCGAGCGCCAGGTCGTCGACCATCCGGCGCAGCACGGCGACCTGTTGCGCGTCCTTCTGCCCGAAGTAGGCGAAGTCGGGACGGACGATCGTGAACAGCTTCAGGCAGACGGTGGCGACCCCGCGGAAGTGGCCGGGCCGGTGCCGGCCCTCGAGGATGGCGCCGAGCTCCTCCACCTCGACCCAGGTCTGGAAGCCCGGCGGGTACATCTCGTCCTCCGAGGGAGCGAACACGAGGTCGACCCCCGCGTCGGCGGCGAGCGCGAGGTCGCGCTCCTCGTCCCGCGGGTAGCCGTTCAGGTCGGCGGTCTCGCCGAACTGCGCCGGGTTCACGAACAGGCTCATCACGACCGTGTCGCACTCGGCGCGCGCGGCGCGCAGCAGCGAGAGGTGCCCCTCGTGCAGCGCGCCCATCGTCGGCACCAGCCCGATCGTGCCGCCGCGGAGCGGGGCGAGAGCGGCCCGCATCTCCTCGATCGTGCGGCAGGCTCTCACGCGACCGCCACCGTGGCGTCGGCGAGCACGCGGTACAGGGGCTCGAGATCGGGGCGCTCCCGGCGAATGGCGTCGAGGTGGCGCTCGACGGTCTCCCAGTCTCCGCGCTGGATCGGGCCCGTCAGCTCGAAGCCGTTCTCGATCGTGCGCAGCATCAGCGGGTCGAGCGCTTCGGGCGGCGCGCCGGCAGCCTCGAGCAGGGAGCCGGCCGCGTGTCGCAGCGTAACGAGGTAGTTGGACGCGATCGCGGCGCCGGCGTGGTACGCGGCGCGGCGGTCGTCCTCGAGCGGGAACGGTCGCAGCCCGAGCAGCGTGGCGAGCTCCGTCGCGACCGCCCATGCCTCCTCGCTCTCCGCCGTGACCGCCGCCCAGGCGCCGTCGAGCTGCTCGGCGCCGCGCCGGAGCGTGAATGTCTGCAGCGGATGGAGCCCGAAGCGGCGCCCGTGCGGCGCGAGCACGGCGAGGGGAGTGGCGCCGCTGACATGGGCGACCCACGGGCCGGGCTCGACCGACGCGGCGACCTCGGCGATCGAACGGTCGGGGACGCAGATCAGCACGATGTCCGGCGCCGGCGCGTCGAGCTGCACGCCGCGCTCGGCGAGCCGCTTGCTCACCGCGCTGCCGACGCGCCCGCGTGCGCCGATCACCGTCACGTTGTCGATCACGTTGCTCCAGTTCCTCGTGGATACCGGGCCTCGTCGAAGTGTAACGCCGCCGGCCCCGCGAACGTTCCCGGGGCTCGGAGCCGCTCAGGCGGGCGTGATCTCGACCGGGATGCCGTTGAGGACGGCCGTGCCGGAGAGCGGGTCGACGACCGAGGCGTCGGTGAGCACGTTGACGTTGACGCCGGGGTGGGCTGCCGCCACCGTCTGGCGGGTACCGGAGAGCCCGTGACCCCAGCCGTAGGGGATGCTGACGACTCCGGGCATGACCGTGTCGGTCACCTCGACCGGCAGCTCGATCGTGCCGGCCGAGGACGACACCCGGGCGAGGGCGCCGTGCGCGACGCCGATTCTCGTCGCGTCGTCCGGATGCACGTGCGCCGTGCACGCGTCCTTTCCGCGTACGAGCACGCTGACGTTGTGCGTCCACGAGTTGGCGGTGCGGAGCTGCCTCCGGCCCACGAGCGTCATGCTGTCCGGCACCGCCCGGTCCAGTGCCTGCTCGAGACGCTCGAGGTCGGCGAGCAGCGGTGCCGGGGCCAGCTCGATCAGGCCCGACTCCGTGGCAAGGGCGTCGGGCAGCCTCGGCTCGAGCGGCCCCAGGTCGAGCCCGTGCGGGTGACGTTCCAGCACCGCGAGCGAGAGCCCGTTCGGGTCGGCGCCGAACGCATCTCCGCGGTGCCCCGTTCGCAGCATGAAGTCGAGGATGCGCTCCTCGACGGCACGGTCTCCGAGCGCCGCCACGATCTCGTCCGCGTCGCGCCCGTGGACGGGCGAGGCCGGATCTCCGACCGCCTCCGCCACTCGACCGGCAAGCGTCGCCTCGGCGAGCGTGCACCGGATCGGTGTCCGCTCCGAGCCCGGCGCCGATCGCGGTGAGCCGGACGAGGATCTCGAACTCGGACGGGCACCCCGGCTCCCGGTCGAGCACGGCGGGGGAGAAGTCCGCCACGTTGCGCACCGAGAGCGCCGTGAAGGCGAGGTCGTAGTGCGACCGCTGGAGCGCCGAGGGCGGTGGCAGCACCACGTGGGCATGCCGTGCGGTCGCGTTCAGGTAGGGGTCGACGCAGACCATCAGCTCCAGCGCCGCGAGCGCCTTGCCCAGTCGTCCAGCGTCGGGGGCCGTCAGGGCGGGGTTTCCCGCAATCGTGATCAGGGCGCGCACCTGCCCCGGGCCCGGCGTCTCGATCTCGTCCGCGAGCGTCGCCACCGGGAGCTCGCCGAGCACCTCGGGCAGCCCCCGCACGCGGCTGTGCCAGCGGCCCGTCCGGAACGCGCGCGGCGAACGGCGCCGCGGCTCGTGGGCGGCGTGGGGGAACATGGCTCCCCCGGGCCGGTCGAGGTTGCCGGACAGCACGTTGAGGACGTCGACGAGCCACGCAGCGAGCGTTCCGAATGCGGTGGTGTGGGTGCCGATGCGTCCGTAGACGGCGGCCGTCGGGGCAGCGGCGAGGTCGCGTGCGAGCGAGAGCGTCGTCTCCGCCGGGACGCCGGTGAAGGCCGCGACCCGGCCGGGCGTGAAGCCTGCGACCGCCTGCTCGACGCGCTCGATGCCCGTCGTCAGGTCAGCGAGGCGGCCCGGGGCGGCCAGGCCCTCGGTGAGCAGCGCTCGCGCGATCCCGGCGAGCAGCGCGGCGTCGGTGCCGGGCCTGATCGGCACGTGCAGGTCGCTCCGCGCGGCCGTCCGGGTGCGCCGCGGGTCGACGACCACGACGCGCCCGCCGCGCCGGCGAATCGCGTCGAGGCGGCCGGGCCAGTCGGGGGCGGTGGCGAGGCTGCCGTTCGATTCCATGGGGTTCGCGCCGAGGAGCAGCAGGAAGCTCGTGCGGTCGACGTCGGGGACGGGAATCGCCAGCGGATGGCCGAAGACGAGCCCGCAGGCCACGTGCTTCGGCATCTGGTCGACCGTCGAGGCGGAGTAGACGTTCTTCGTGCGCAGCGCCTTCGCGAGCGGGCGGATCGCGAGGGTGTTGGCGAAGTTGTGCGCGTTCGGATTCCCGATGTAGACGGCGACGGCGTCGGCGCCGTGTGCGGTGACGATCTCGCCGAGCCGCCGCTCCACCTCCGCGAACGCCTCCTGCCAGCTCACCTCCTCGTGCCGGCCGTCGCGACGCGCGAGCGGAGCCCGGAGCCGGTCGGGGTCGTCGTGGAGCGCGCCGAGCGTGGAGCCCTTGGGGCAGACGAACCCGTGCGAGAACGGGTCGTCCGCGTCACCCCGGATGCGCGTCACGCGGCCTCCGGCGACCTCGAGCCGCAGCCCGCACGTCGCCTCGCACAACGGGCATGTCCTGAACGCCAGCCGCGTCGTCATGGGAGGACGATACTCACCGTCCGGCGAGGCGGGCCCGCAGGGCCTGGCGGACGTCCGGCCAGTCGTCGTCGACCACGCTGAACCAGGCGGAGTCGCGGTTCTCGCCGCCGCGGACGAGCATGTGCTTGCGGTGGATGCCCTCGAACTGCGCCGGCAGGGCAGCGAGGGCGGGCCGGGCGCGCTCGTTCAGCGCGTCGGTCTTGAACTCGACCCGCCGGCAGCCGAGCACCTCGAACGCGTGCTCCAGCTGCAACAGCTTCGCCTCGGTGTTGGCGCCCGTGCCCCAGGCGGAGGGTGCGAGCCAGGTCCAGCCGATCTCGAGGCTGCGATGCTCGGGCCTCAGCGCGAGGTAGCGCGTCGAGCCGATCGCGGTGCCCGTCTGCCGCTGAATCGTGGCGAACGCGAGATCGAGCCCGGCCTCGGCGCGCTCGAGTGCCGAGCCCATCCACGCCTGCCACTGGTCGCGCGTCTGCGGCTGCACCACCGGCAGCCAGCGCCAGACGCGCGGATCACGCGAGGCCTCCCAGAGGTCGTCCGCATGCCTCGGTGCGAGCGGCTCGAGTCGCACGATCTCGCCTTCGAGCGTCGGTGTCGTCCATCGCTCCACCCGTGCAGGACAGTACACTGGCGCCATGCCGATCTACGAGTACGCGTGCATGGAATGCGAGGAGCACTTCGACGAGCTCGTCCGCAGCGAGACGCAGGCCGTGACCTGCCCCTCGTGCGGCGCCGCCAAGGTGCTCAAGCAGATGTCCGCCTTCGCAGTCCACGGCGCTGCCGCCAAGCCGAGCTTCGCCGGCCCGAGCGGCAGCGGTGGCGGCGGCTGCTGCGGCGGCGGCTGCGGCTGTCACTGACCGGCCGCTCACGCGCACGCCAGACCAGTGTCCGCGGGTGACGACACTCTGTCCGTGCTCGAGGCCGTCGACGCGCTCGACGCCGCTTTCGCCGCACGCGACGTGCGTGCCGTGCTCGAGCTGTTCGTCGAGGACGACGACGTCGTGTTCATCGGTTCCGCGAAGGCCGAGCAGGCGCTCGGGCGGGCCGAGCTGTGCCGCGTGCTGGATGCTCTCCTCGCCCTGCCGGAGGTGGCGGGCGGTTCCTTCGAGATCGACTGGAGCGAGCGACGGGTGCGGATCGAGGGGGACGTCGCCTGGTTCACCGCAACCGGCGAGGCCACCTGGACGAGTCCGCGGAGGACGGTTCGGTTCCCCTACCGGCTCAGCGGCGTGCTGCTGCGCCGGGGTGGGCGCTGGCTCTGGCACACCCATCACGGCTCCGAGCCGGGCAGCCTGTAGCTCGCGTCCGCACGGCGTCCTACACTGCCCTCCATGAACGCGCCCGATCGTGCCGCCGCTCTTCGGGTGTATGCCGACGAGACGGCAGGGTGCACCCGCTGCCCGCTCGCCGCGACGCGCACCCAGGTCGTGTTCGGCGCCGGCAACCCCGATGCCGACCTGCTCTTCGTCGGTGAGGCGCCCGGGTTCCACGAGGACCAGAACGGCATCCCGTTCGTCGGGCAGGCCGGAAAGCTGCTCGACCGCCTGCTCGCCGGCATCGGCCTCGAGCGGTCCGACATCTACATCGCGAACAGTTGAAGTGCCGGCCTCCGCAGAACCGCGATCCGCAGCCGGACGAGATCGCCTCCTGCGAGCCGCACCTGTTCCGGCAGATCGAGCTGATCCAGCCGAAGCTCGTGGCGACGCTCGGCAACTTCGCCACCAAGCTCCTCTCCGGCAAGCCCGTCGGGATCACGCGCGTGCACGGCCAGCAGCAGCACGTGACCCTCGGCGGCAACAGCGTGCTGCTCTATCCGCTGTACCACCCGGCTGCGGCCCTCTACACGCCGTCGATGCTGAAGGTGCTGGAGGAGGACTTCGCGCGCATCCCTGCCCTGATCGAGCGCTCCGCGGCAGCGGTGCCGGCAACCGTGCGGCACGATCCCGAGGCGGTGGCCGTCGCCGCCCCGGCTTCGCCGGCAGCGACGCCGGAAGCCGTCCAGCTCGGCCTCTTCTGACCCGTGCTCGAGCTCGAGACGGCGTCGGCCTCCGAGACCGAGGCGCTCGCCGCGCGGCTTGCCGTGCGGCTCGAGCCCGGCGACGTCGTGCTCGTGCAGGGGGAGCTCGGCGCGGGCAAGACGACGTTCGTGCGGGGCGCCTGCCGGGCGCTCGAGGTGACGGCGGACGTGACGAGCCCTACGTTCACGATCGGGCATCTGTACGAGGGGCGGGTGCCGGTCGCCCACCTCGACCTCTACCGCTTCACCGAGGTCTCCGCCGCCGAGTGGGGAGATCTCGAGCCGTACTTCGACGGCACGATCGCCTTCGTGGAATGGCCGGAGGCGGGGGCGGCGGCGCTGCCGCCCGCCCGAGTCACGGTCGCCCTCGCCCATGCGGGTGCCGACCGTCGCCGCATTCGGCTCGACGCGACCGATCCGGCGCTGCTAGAAGGACTCGAGCGTGCTGATCCTGGCGTTCGACACCGCGACTAGCATCGCCACGAGCGCGCTCGTCCGCGACGGCGAGGTGCTTGGCGAGCGTGCCTCCCGCGCCGTCGCGTTGCTCGCCGACGTCGATGCGCTGTTGCGGGAGGCGGCGCTGACGGCGGATGCTCTGGAAGGGCTCGTCGTCGGCACCGGTCCCGGCAGCTTCACGAGCACCCGCGTCGGCCTGGCCACTGCTCGCGGGCTGGCGCTCGCGCTCGGCATCCCGGCCGCCGGCGTCTCCACGCTCGACGCGCTCGCGTCCGCGGAGGAGGGGGTATTCCCGGTGATCGACGCGCGCCGGCGCGAGGTGTTCGTGCCCGGCCCGCGTCGCGGTCGCCGCCAGCCGAGCTCGACCTCGAGCCCGGCACGGTGTGCGTCGGCGACGGAGCGGTGCGCTACCGCGACGTGCTCGAGCGCTCCGGAGCGGTGGTTCCTCCCGACGAGAGTGCGCTGCACGTGCCGCGTGCGAGGCTCCATGCCGCGCTGGCGCAGGGATTCGGCCCCGCGGACGCCGTCGAGCCCGTCTACGTCCGGGCTCCCGACGCGGCCGAGCCGCGGACGACGGCGCCACCGGTGGGAGAGGGGGGCCGCTGGTGACCGCCTCGTCCGGAGACCCGGGCGTCGAGCCTCCTCGGTTCGCGCTGCGCCGCCTCGAGCTCTCCGATCTCGACGCAATCGAACGCATCGAGAAGGCGTCCTATCCGACACCGTGGTCGCGATCGATGTTCACGAGCGAGCTGGCGAAGCCGAGCTCGCACTCGCTCGCCGCCGTCACCCCGGCGGGCGAGCTCGTCGGCTATCTGATCCTGTCTCGCTATGTCGACGCATGGCACGTGATGAACGTCGCCGTCGCGCCCGAGCATCGCCGCCACGGAATCGCGTCGGCGCTGCTGGAGCGGCTGTTCGAGATCACCAGCGACGACGCGCGGCGCGGGTACACGCTCGAGGTGCGGGTCTCGAACGCCGCCGCCATCCGGCTCTACGAGCGGTTCGACTTCAGGCCCTGCGGCGTCCGACGTGGTTACTACACTGACAACAGAGAGGACGCCCTGATCATGTGGAGAGACACGCACCGAGAAGAGGGAACACCGGAAGACGGGACACCGGCCCAGTGATACTCGGGATCGAATCGTCGTGCGACGAGACCGCCGCCGCGGTGGTGACCGACGACGGCCGGGTGCTCTCGTCCGTCGTCGCCTCGCAGGACGAGCTCCACGCCCGCCATGGGGGCGTCGTCCCGGAGATCGCGTCTCGCCGCCACCTCGAGCTCGTCTCCCCGGTCGTGCGCGAGGCGCTCGGCCTGGCAGGGGTCGAGCTCGGGGCGATCGGCCGCGTTGCCGTCACCCGCGGGCCCGGCCTCGTCGGCGCGCTCCTCGTCGGACTGTCCGCCGCCAAGGCAATCGCGTGGGCCCGTCGCCTACCGCTCGTCCCCGTCGACCACCTGCAGGGGCACGTCGCGTCTCTCTACCTCGGCGAGGATCCGGTCGAGCCTCCGTTCCTGTGCCTGCTCGCGAGCGGCGGCCACACACTCGTGCTCGCCGTGCGCGAGCGCGGGACGTTCGAGCGGCTCGGGGGCACGCTCGACGACGCGGCCGGCGAGGCCTTCGACAAGGGCGCCAGGCTGCTCGGCCTCGGCTATCCGGGAGGCGCCGCGATCGACCGGCTTGCACGGGAGGGCGACCCGTCCGCCTTCGCGTTCCCCGTCGCCCGTGTGCCCGGGCTCGACTTCTCGTTCTCCGGCGTCAAGACGTCCCTGCTCTACGCCGTGCGCGGGCTCTCCGCGGGTGAGCTCGAGGCCCGCCGGGCCGATCTCGCCGCCTCCTACCAGCACGCGATCGTGCAGGCGCTCGTCCGGCGCGCACGCAGGGCGGCGGACCGCGAGCGCCTACCGCGCATCGCCGTCGTTGGCGGCGTGGCCGCCAACTCGGAGCTCCGCGCCGCTCTGCCCGACGCCGTGTTCGCGCCGCTCGCATTCTGCACCGACAACGCGGCGATGATCGCGTCGGCCGCCCGCTACGCGCAGCCGGTGCCGTACCCCGGCTACCTTGACCTCGATGCGTACGCCTCTGCGGCCTAGAGCCTGGGCCCTGCCGGGAGCGCTCGCCGTCGCGGCGGCGCTCCTCGTCAGCGGTGCGGCCGGGGCGGAGGAGCCCTCGACGGTGACCGGCGCCGCCGGATGGCAGGGCCTGCTGGGCGACCGCCCCTCACCGCAGCTCGGCGGCCGGTGGATCGTCGTCCTCGAAAAGCGGTCGCTCGCAGACCGCGTGCGGGCCGCCGGCGGAGCGGCCACCGAGCAGCAGGAGCGTGCCTGGACGAAGGCGGCCCGCAAAGCGCAGGCGGACGTCATCGCCCGGCTCGCGTTCCGCGGTGCTCCGGTCGAGCCCGAGCACGTGTACCTCCGTACCTTCAACGGCTTCGCGGCCTCGCTCGACGCCAGGGCGCTCGCCGTGATCGAGAGAGACCCCGGCGTCGCCGGCGTCTTCCCCGTCCGGGCGGCCGTGCCCGCGGCGACCGGCACCGATCTTGCGAACGAGGCGTTCGGCCCGGCGAGCGGACGTCGGGCCGGCATCGGCATCCCCGGCTTCGACGGGACGGGCGTCACCGTGGCGCTGCTCGACACGGGCGTCGACCGCACCCATCCGTACTTGCAGGGACGCCTGCTGCCCGGCATCGACGTGCTCGACCCGGGCTCCGACGCGAGCCCCAAGCAGAACCCGACCATCCCCGGCCGCCCGGAGCGGCACGGCACCGAGGTGGCAGGGCTCGTGGTCGGGAACCGTGGGCCCGCCGGCCTACGCGGCGTCGCCCCCGGGGCGAGGCTGCTTCCCATTCGTGTCGCCGGGTGGCAGCCGGACGCCTCCGGCGGCGTCTCCGTCTACGGCCGCACCGACCAGGTGCTCGCGGGGCTCGAGCTCGCCGTCGACCCGAACGAGGACGGTGACGCTCACGACGCCTCCCGGATCGCCCTCGTCGGCGTCGTCGAGCCGTTCGCCTCGTTCGCCGACGGGCCGCTCGCCCGTGCCGCCGACGGCGCTCTCGCCCTGGACACGCTGGTGGTGGCTCCGGCGGGGAACGACGGCCCCGGCGGGCCGAGCTACGGAAGTGTCGGCGGCCCGGGTGGCGCACCCGCCGTGCTCACCGTCGGCGCCTCCGACGCGCGGCGTCACAGCCCCACCGTGTACGTCCTCCTTCGCGCGGGCCTCGAGGTGCTGCTCGACGGTGAGCAGCCGCTCGGCGGCGCCGTCGGCCCGCCCGACTCAGCGACGTTCCCCGTCGAGGCGGTGCCGCGGACGGCCGCTGTCGTCGTCGGTGGGCAGGGAAGCTTCTCGCGGCTCTTCCGCCGCGGCGGCTACAGCAGCGTCGCCGGCTCGGCGACGCTGCTCCCGAACGGCACCTCGTCGCCCGAGGCGGTGCGCGAGCTCGTCACCGCCGGCGCGCGCGCAGTCCTCGTCGACGGAGCGCTGCCGGCGGGCTCGCTCGGTATCGACGAGCCCATCGAGATTCCCATCCTGGGTCTTTCCCATCGCGTCGCCACGGACCTGCGCGCGGCGCTCGCGCGTGGCATACCCGTCACGCTCTCCGTCGGGGCCGCCGCTTTCGAGGCCAACCCGGACACGGCCGCGATCGCGCCCTTCTCGTCCGAAGGGCTGGCGCTCGACGGCGGCGTCAAGCCGGAGCTCGCCGCCGCGGGCGTCGGTCTCGCCACGTCCGACCCAGGGCGCAGCCAGGGCGGCACCGCCCGCTACGGCGCCATCAGCGGCACGAGCGCCGCCGCCGCGCTCGTCGCCGGCGCTGCCGCCACCCTCGCACAGGCTCGCCCCGACCTCGACGCCGCCGCGCTGAAGGCGGCGCTCGTCGCGACCGCACGGCCGCTCGGGCCTGTGGGCGAAGGCGGTGCCGGGCTCGTCGATCCGTCCGCGGCCGCCGCCGCAGAGATCGTGGCCGACCCGCCCGCCGTGGGGCTCGGCACGGCTCTCGCCGAGGACAGCGTCGTCGGACGGACGATCACGCTCCGCAACGTCTCCACACGGTCGCTCCGGGTCGAGATCGACCCGGGCCGGGGCGACGCCGCCGACACGACCGTCGCGGCAGTTCCACGTGCGCTGCGGCTTCGCCCCGGAGCGAGCACGGACGTCATCGTCACCGCCGCCGTGCCGCTGCTCCCTCGCGCTCCCGCCGCCCTGAACGGTGTGCTCCGCATCCGCGTCGAGGGAGGGAGCACGGTTCGCGTTCCCTGGTCGATCGCGGTGCCCGTCACCGGCAAGCGGCTGCTCGGCGCGGTGCGCATCTCCAGGCGCTCGTTCGTCCCCTCCGACGTGGAGCCGACGGTGCTCACGATCGTCGCGGGGCGCATCGACGGCACCGCCGACCGGCCTCAGCTCCTGCCGCTCGAGCGGATCGAGGTGCAGCTCGTTCGCGGCGAGAAGGTCGTCGGATCCCTTGCACGGCTCCGCAACGTGCTGCCGGGCCGGTACTCCTTCGGCATCACGGGGCGTGGTCCCGGCGGCGGCCGGCTCCGCCCGGGGCCCTTCTCGCTCCGTGTCGTCGCCACGCCCGTCGGCGGCGGAGCAACCGACCAGCGGACCATTCCCTTCACGATCACACGGCCGAAGCCGCCCTCGTAGAGACTTGATGTGGATTGGAAGCACGTCTGGATGCGGCCCTGCACGCTGCGGATCGCGTCCGCCACGGACGGCATCAAGGCAACCAGCCTTGACGGCCGCCCGCGTCGAACACGCTCCTTGGTGCAGAACCGCCCCAGCCACACTCCCAACCCACATCAGCCTCTGGAAGCGCGGTGCGCCGACGGCGTGCCCGCCGGGTGCCCGGCCGGAGCGTGTCTCGCCATGAGCGTCCGGTCACGGCACCGGCCCCCGTCGACACCCGGGGTGCGGCGACTCCGCCCCTCTACCCGTAGAGTCGAGACGTGCCGCGCACCCTGGTCACCGTCTACCACGCCGAGGGCTGCCACCTCTGCGAGCGCGCGCTCGCCGTCGTCGAGTCCGCTCACGCGGAGCACGACTTCGCCCTCCAGCACGTCGACATCGGCGGTGACCCAGTCCTCGAAGCCCGCTACCGCGAGCTGATCCCCGTCGTAGAGATCGACGGCGAGGTCGCCTTCACCTACTTCGTCCCGCCCGACGCGCTTCGCGACCGCCTCACCCGTGCCGCCCATGCGCCCGAGTGACGCTTACCCACGCCGCCGCCAGGCAGAATGTGACAGAGTGTCACAAACTTGCGCGATCGAGGAGCGAACGTGGCAGAACGGTTGACAGTGGGGGTCGCGGCACGGCTGAGCCGTTACCTTCAGGTGCTCACGCAGGCCAAGAAGATGGGCAAGGACCGCATCTCCTCCCAGGAGATCGCGGAATACACGAACATCAACGCCACCCAGATCCGGCGCGACCTCTCTGGGTTCGGCAAGTTCGGCAAGCGCGGCGTCGGCTACAACATCGACTCGCTGCTGGGGGAGATCCGCAAGATCCTCCGCACCCAGGGCCAGCACAACATCGCCCTCGTCGGCGCCGGCCGCCTCGGCCAGGCGATCGCCAGCTCACCCATCTTCGCCGAGCACGGCATCACCATCGCAGCCGTGTTCGACAGCGATCCCGACAAGGCCGGCAAGTCGATCGGCGGCGTCACCGTCAGCCCGCCCGTCGACCTCGACGACCTCATCCGCGAGCGAAACATCATCGTCGGCGTCCTCGCCGTCCCCGACGGCGCGGCGCAGACCTCCTGCGACGCACTCGTCGCCGCCGGCGTCAAGATCATCTTCAACTACTCGCAGGCGCTGCTCGATACCCCCACAGACGTGCAGGTGCACACGTCGAACCCCGCCGTCGAGCTTCTCTACGCCCTCTACTTCCACCTCACCTGACCCTCGCGCACAGACCGCGCCTCCTCCCGGCCGGCGGAGCCGGCCTCCGGAGGCGCTCGCGCCGCTGCGCGCACCCGGCTCTCCGGGTCTGTGCTTTCGCACTATCCCCTCCGGCCGGGCACGCGCAGCGACGCGTCTGAGCACGAGGGAGGCGCGACCGACCGGGGTGGCTTCCGCCGGGCACAGCCCGCTCCGCCACCCGCGCCAGGTCGAGCTGCTCGGTGAGACCGGCAACGGCCGCGGCCTCGGGCAGGATGACCCCATGCGCATCCTGCTCTGGCACGGCTACCTCCTCGGCGGCACGGGCTCCAACGTGTACACGCGCCAGCTCGCACGTGAGTGGAGGCGGGCCGGGCACGACGTCACCGTCTTCTGCCAGGAGCCGCGGCCGGAGCTGTACGACCTCGGCGGAGCCTCGGTCGTCCGGCCGGACGTCGGTGGGCTGCTGCCCGTGTTCGTGCTCGACCGCTACGAGGGCTACGAGGTCAAGCTCGTGCAGGACTGCCGCGCCGACGAGCTCGACCGCTGGGTCGAGGCTAACGTCCAGGCGCTCGCCGGTCACCTCCCCGCCGACCTCGTCTTCTGCAACCACGTCCTGCTCGGCGGGCCGGTCGGTGCCGCCAGCGGCGCGCGCTTCGCCGTCAAGGCCCACGGCTCCGAGCTCGAGTACGCGATGCGCGGCAACCCGGCCCTCTCCGCCTGGGGGAGGGACTGCCTGCAGCGGGCGGCCGCCACGTTCGTCGGCTCCGCGCACATCCGCGCCGTGCTCGAGGAGGTGTGCGGGCACGTCCACGACGTCCACGAGGTACCGCCCGGTGTCGACGTCGACGAATGGCTGCCGCAGGAGCGCCGTGCGGCACTCGCCGCGCTCGTCGCCGAGGCGCGACGCGATCCACCGAACCCCGGCAACGCCGAGGAGCGCCTGCCGGACGAGGGAAACGCCGAGCGCCTCGCGGCTTTCCTCGGCAGACGACCGGCCCACCGTCGTCTACTTCGGGAAGCTCATCCGCAACAAGGGCGTGCAGGTGCTGCTGGAGGCCCTCGCCGGCGTCGACGCGCGCGCCGTCGTCGTCGGCTTCGGGGACTACCGCGCAGAGCTCGAGCAGCTCGCCGGCGGCGACGTCCTCTTCACGGGCCCGCTCGAGCACCGGCACCTCGTCCACCTGCTCGCCCTCGCCGACGCATGCGTCGTGCCGTCGATCTTCCCCGAGGCGTTCGGCATGGTGGCGGCCGAAGCCGCTGCGACCGGCTGCCCGCCGCTCGTCGCACGCCATTCGGGCCTCGCCGAGATCGCCGCCGGCCTCGAGCAGGAGTACCCGCCGGGCCTGCGCCACCTCGCCGGCTTCGCCACCGGTGACGCAAACGACCTTCGCGGCAAGCTCGCCGAGCTCCTGGCACTCGAGCCGGCCGACCGCGCCGCCGTCCGCGAGGCGGCCCGTCGCGCGACCGTGCAGCGGTGGAGCTGGGCCGGCGTCGCGCGTCGCCTGCTCGAGCCGATCGGGACCTGACCACCCCGCTATCGAAAGTGCAGCATCGACTACGCTTTTCCGCTCATGGGCGAGGCGCAGACAGTCCCGTACGAGCAGCTGCTGCGCGAGGCGCGCGAGCGCTTCGACGCCGCCGACGACCTCACCGTGGCCGATCGAGGAGGAGTTCGCCCTGCTCGACCCGGTGTCGCTCGACCTCGTCAACCGGTTCGAGGAGGTCAAGGCCGCCGCGGACGGCACTCCGCTCGCAGCCGAACCTCGCGGGCGAGCTGATCGCCTCCGAGGTCGAGGTGAAGACGGGCAAGCAGACCGTTCGCTCGCCGACGCCATCGCCGCATTGCCGGAACGGCGAGCCCAGCTCGCTTCGCTCGTCGAGCCGCTCGGCCTCGTGCTCGGGACCACCGGCGCGCACCCCTGGGCGAGCTGGAAGGACCAGCGCATCATCGACACACCCGCACTACCGGCGCAACGACGAGCTCCTTCAGGTACGTCGTCTGGAAGAACAACACGTTCGGCTTCCACGCCCACGTCGGCATCCACGGTGCCGATCGGGCCATCCGCGTCGTCAGCGCGCTGCGCAACTGGCTCCCCGAGCTGCTCGCCGTCTCGGCCAGCTCTCCGTTCGCGGAGGCGGTCGACACCGGCCTGCACTCCGCGCGCACGCAGATCTTCACGCGCTTCTTCCCGCGCTGCGGCGTGCCGGACGCCTTCGCCGGGCTGGGACGAATACGAGGCGTACGTCCGCTTCCTCTACGAGACCCGCTCCATCGACGAGCACACGCAGCTCTGGTGGAGCGTGCGTCCGCACCTCGCGTTCCCCACCGTCGAGATCCGGATCTGCGACGCCCAGCCGGACGTGGGGGAGGCCCAGGCGCTCGCAGCGCTCTCCGTCGCCCTCATCGCGCGCGATCGCCCGCGCCCTCGACGAGGGCGAGCCGACTCCCCGCGCACCCGCACAGGCTGATCGAGGAGAACCTGTGGCGTGCGATCCGCTACGGCCTCTCCGGCGAGCTGATCGACCTCGAGCGGGGAGACGTGCTGCCCGCCCGCGCGCGGCTCGAGCGTCTGCTCGAGTGGATCCTCCCGGTCGCCGACGAGATCGGCGCCGCGCAGTTCCTCGCCATCCCCGAGCGAAACGCGGCAGAGCGGCAGATCGCACGCTTCGAGGAGGGGGCCTCCCTCGCCGAGATCTACGGCGACCTCGTCGTGCGTCCGGCGCGCGTCGGCTGAAGCCGTCCCCCGGCGCGTGCCGTGCCCCTGGCACGTCGAGCCGGGACGACGCGTCGTCGGCAGGTCGTACCGGGCGACAGCCCACGCAGTGACCCTGGGGAGCCTGAACAGAGCGCTGTTCAGGCTCATGCGGCCACTGCCTGTGCCGGAAGCGCGTCCCGCCGGCTCGGGCCTCATTCCGGTCCGCGCTCCTACTGACGGGCGCCGACCGAGTTTGTGGTACATAATTCCCCGCGCCGATCATGGTTCGGCGCTTACTTTGTGCGGGGACCTCTCGGAGGGTTGATGGACTTCTTCAATGACCACGCCGTCGCGTTCGCGCTCGCCAGCGCCGCCGCCGCGGTGCTGTTCGGGCTCTACCTGACCTACTGGCTGCTCAGCCAGCCCGAAGGCAACGAGCGCATGAAAGAGATCTCGGGCGCCGTGCAGGAGGGCGCTGCGGCGTACCTCCGCAAGCAGTACACGACGATCGCCGTCGTGGCGATCGCGCCGTTCCTGCTGCTCGGCTTCTACAACGAGCTCGGCTGGGGGACGGCGTTCGGGTTCCTGCTCGGCGCAAGCCTGTCGGCAGCAGCCGGCTTCATCGGCATGAACGTGGCCGTCCGCTCGAACCTGCGTACGGCCGAGGCCGCGCGCGAGGGGATCGCGCCCGCGTTCAAGGTCGCCTTCCGCGCGGGCTCGGTGACGGGCCTGCTCGTCGTCGGCCTGGGCCTGTTCGGCGTCGCGGGCTACTACTGGTTCCTCACCGGTGCCCTCGGCAACACGCCCGCGTCTGCGGTCGACGACCTCATCGGCCTCGCCTTCGGCGGCTCGCTGATCTCCGTGTTCGCCCGGCTCGGCGGCGGCATCTTCACCAAGGCGGCCGACGTCGGCGCCGACCTCGTCGGCAAGATCGAGGCCGGCATCCCCGAGGACGATCCGCGCAACCCGGCCGTCATCGCCGACAACGTCGGAGACAACGTCGGTGACTGCGCCGGCATGGCCGCCGACCTCTTCGAGACGTACGCCGTCACCGCCGTCGCCGTGATGCTGCTCGGCACCGCGTTCCCGACCGGCGACCTCTGGCTCTACCCGCTCTCGCTCGGCGGCGTCTCCATCATCGCCTCCATCATCGGCACCTTCTTCGCGCGTGTCGGCAAGGGCGAGAACGCGATCATCAACGCCCTCTACATGAGCGTGATCGTCGCCACGGGACTCTCCGCGCTCGGGTTCATCCCCGTCACGCAGGCGTTCGACGGCGGCAAGTTCTCGTTCTGGCAGTTGTACGGCTCGGCGCTCATCGGCCTGGCCGTCACCTTCCTGCTCGTCGCGATTACCGAGTACTACACGGGCAGCCGCTGGGGCCCGGTGAAGAAGATCGCCGAGGCCTCGACCACCGGTCATGCGACGAACATCATCGCGGGCCTGGCCAAGGGCATGGAGGCGACCACGCTGCCCGTGATCGTGATCGCGGCCGGCGTGATCGCCGCCTACGAGATCGCCGGCGGCAACATCTACGGCATCGGAGTCGCCGTCATGGCCCAGCTCTCCATGTGCGGCCTCATCGTCGCGCTCGACGCGTACGGCCCTGTCACCGACAACGCGGGCGGCATCGCGGAGATGGCCGACATGCCCGAGTCGGTGCGCGGCGTCACCGACCCGCTCGACGCGGTCGGCAACACCACCAAGGCCGTCACGAAGGGCTATGCGATCGGCTCCGCCGGCCTCGCGGCGCTGATCCTGTTCGACGAGTACACGCGCGGCCTCGTCGACCAGGGCATCGACACGGTGTTCTCGCTCGACAGCCCGTACGTGGTCGCCGGTCTCTTCATCGGCGGAGCGATGCCGTTCCTCTTCGCCGCGCTCGCCATGACGGCCGTGGGGCGCGTGGGCGGCGAGGTCGTCGAGGAGGTGCGACGCCAGTTCCGCGAGGATCCGGGCATCATGGAGGGCACCTCGCGGCCGGACTACTCGCAGGCCGTGGGCATCGTCACGACGTCTGCGATCAAGGGCATGATGCTGCCCGCCGCGATCCCGGTCGTGGTCCCGATCGTCGTCGGGATCATCAGCCCCAAGATGCTCGGCGGGCTGCTGATCGGCTCGATCGTGACCGGCCTCTTCCTCGCGATCTCGATGACCTCCGGCGGAGGCGCCTGGGACAACGCGAAGAAGCTGATCGAGGACGGGGCCTACGGCGGCAAGGGCTCCGAGGCACATGCCGCCAGCGTGACCGGCGACACCGTCGGCGACCCGTACAAGGACACGGCCGGGCCTGCCATCAACCCCATGATCAAGATCGCCAACATCGTCGCGATCCTGATCATCCCGCTGCTCGCCTCGATCCACGGCTAGCGGCGAGGGGCCGAACGCACTCGACGGAGGGCCGGCGCTGCCGGCCCTCCGTCGTCTTTCCAGTCGGCCGCCGGGCACGAAGCGGTAGCCCATGCGCGCTTCGGTGACGGAGTAGCGCGGGCGTGAACGCTTTCGTTCGCACCGACGGCTACGACAGGGGACAGCCCGCCCTCGGTGTTACCGTTCCCTCGGTGAGAGGGCGAGTCCATAGGCTGCTCGACTCTCCGAGACTGACGTCGCCCGCGACCGGGGCGGTCGTGAGCGTGCTCGTCGTGGTGGCGGTGACGGGCGCCATCTTCCTCTTCCGAGGGTTCGTGCCGGTCCTCAGCCTCGGTGTCCTCTACGTCTTCGCCGTCCTGCCCGTCGCGGTCGTCTGGGGGCTTGCTTTTTCCCTCCCGGTGGCCGTCGGCAGCATGCTTGCGTTCAACTTCTTCTTCCTGCCTCCCGTCCACACGCTCACCTTGACCGACAGCGCAAACTGGTTCGCGCTGGCCGTGTACTCGGGCACGGCCGTCGTGGTCAGCGAACTGGCCGCTCGCTCGCGCCGTCGCACCGTGGAGGCGGAGCACCGGCAGCGCGAGGCGTCACTGCTGGCCGACATCTCCACCGATCTCCTGCAGGGCAGAGCTGTTCGGGACGAGCTCGAGCAGATCGAGCGGCGCTCGGCCGAGGTGCTCGGCATCTCCGGGATGAGGATCGATCTCGAGCGCACCCCGCCGGTGGAGCCGACCTCGGCGTCGTTCCCGCTGCAGGCGGCCGGACGCACGGTGGGCTGGATCACGACGCCCGCCGGCGAGGAGCCGTCGCTTGGCACACGGCAGCGGTTCCTGCCGGCGCTGGCCTCGCTGCTCGCCGTCGCCGTCGATCGCGAGCGCCTCGCCGCCCAGGCGCTCGAGGCCGAGGCGCTCGGGCGCAGCGATGCGCTCAAGACCGCGCTCCTGCGTGCCGTGTCGCACGACCTGCGCTCACCGCTGACCGCGATCTCGACGGCCGTCGGCGGGCTGCAGAACAAGAGCCTCGACCTCGACCGCGGGGATCGCGAGCAGCTCCTGGAGACGATCGCGGTCGAGTCGCGGCGCCTCGAGCGTCTCGTCGCCAACCTGCTCGACCTCTCGCGCCTGCAGGCCGGCGCAGCAGAGCCCGTGCAGGAGCTGTGGGCAATCGACCAGCTGATCGCCCAGGCGCTCGACCTGGTGCCGAACGCAGACCGGATCGAGACCATCATCCCCGATGACGTCCCGGTCGTCCTCGTCGATGCGATCCAGGTCGAGCGGGCGCTCGTGAACCTGCTCGAGAACGCGATCAAGTTCTCCCCTCCCGAGTCGACCGTCTCGGTGCGCGTCACCTCGACGCGGCGCGAAGTGGTGATCAGGGTCGTCGACCAGGGCTCCGGGTTGCCCGAAGAGGAACGTGAGCGGGTCTTCGAGCCGTTCCATCGCGTCGGCGGGGTGGCGGCGCGAGGTGCCGGCCTCGGCCTTGCGATCGCCCGCGGCTTCGTCGAGGCCAACGCGGGCCGCATCTGGGCCGAGTCGCGTGCCGGGGCAGGGCACCTCGTTCGCGCTCGCGCTCCCGCTCGCCCCCGCCGTGCTCGAGCCTTCCGTGTGAACGGGTCGCGCATCCTCGTCGTCGACGACGAGCCGCAGATCCTGCGAGCGCTGCAGACGACGCTGCGGGGAGCCGGCTACGACGTCGTCACTGCCGCCACCGCGCGAGGAAGCGCTGACCGCGGCGGCCCTGCGTCCGCCGGAGGCGGTGATCCTCGATCTCGTGCTGCCCGACCGAAGCGGGATCGAGGTCTGCCGGGAGCTCCGCACCTGGACGACCATCCCGATCCTCATTCTCTCGGCAGTCGGAGAGGAGCGCGAGAAGGTCGCCGCGCTCGACGCCGGGGCCGACGACTACGTGACGAAGCCGTTCGGAGTCGACGAGCTGCTCGCCCGCCTTCGCGCCGCCATGCGGCGGGCGGGCCCGCCCGGCGATCCGATCATCCAGATCGGCGACCTGGTCGGTCGATCTCGAGAAGCGCGCCGTCTCGATGGCCGGCAAGCCGGTGCAGCTCACCCCTCACGAGTTCTCCATGCTGCGGCTGTTCGCCCAGAACGAGGGCAAGCTCCTCACACACCAGGCGATCCTGCGCGAGGTGTGGGGGCCCGCCTACCAGGTCGAGTCGCACTATCTCCACGTGTACGTGTCACAGCTGCGTCGCAAGATCGAGCCCGTCCCGACCCGCCCGCGGTATCTGCTGACCGAGCCCGGCGCCGGCTACCGGCTCGTCGCGCCCTCCGGCTGATCTCCGGCGCTGCCCCGGCACGGCCCCGGGCTCTTGAGGGTTTCTTGAGGCCTTCCCGCCGAGCTCTGAGGCGGCCTTGACGCGCGCCGCCCTATCGTCGAGACATGCGATTTCGTCTAGCAGTAGAAACCTCCGGAGCGGGCAGGAACGGTCGTTCGACGACCGCTCAGCCCGTACCGGGCACGTGGAACCCGTTCAGAAAGCGCGAATTGCGGCGCGTCGCCGACCGCCTTCTGCGCGGCGGTGCGCGGGTTCATTCCGAGTCCGCGCTCCTGGTCTGGCGCGCAGCCGAGTTGACCTCGGCGCGCGAGCGACGGGCCTGCGCCCGCTCTCTGCGCGGCATCTTCAAGGAGCTCGACGGGAACACCCTCCCGGGTGCGGTGCCCCTCAACCGGAGGGCTGTGCGACCGTATGCGCCGGTGCTCGTCGCCATGGCGGAGCGCATCGGCGACCTCTCACGGCCCGTGACGCCGAGGGCAATGGTGCTCGTCCGCGACCTGCTCGGGGACGGGGACAGCCCGCTGTACTCGAGGCAGAACGTCGACAGGCTGCCCGAGACGCTGCAGCGGATCCGGTCCGCTCTCCGAGAGGGTGCGTGATGTACGACCTCGCTGCAATCGGCATCGCCGCCGCCTGCTTCGTCTTCATCTTCGCCCTGCTCTGGGCACTGGAGCGCGTCTGATGTCCGCGGGCGACATCTTCGGCCTGGTCGTCGCGATCGCCGTGTTCGTGTACCTCCTGTACGCGCTCTTCCGCGGGGAGAACCTCTAGATGACCGGTCAGGGAATTTCCCAGATCGTGTTCTACGCGGTCGTCCTCGTGGTGCTCGCGTATCCCCTCGGCCTCTACATGGCCAAGGTCTACACCGACCCGGGTTTCGCCGCCCGCGGTCGGCTGCGGTTTCTCGGCGCGCCTGAGCGCGGCTTCTACCGCCTGCTCGGTGTCGACCCGGAGCGCGACCAGGACTGGAAGGGGTACGCGAAAGCCGTCCTCATCTTCAGCGCGGTCTTCTCCGTTCTCCTCTACGCGCTGCTCCGGCTCCAGGGCCATCTCTTCCTCAACCCGGACGGGCTCAAGGGTGTTCCCTCGCACATCTCGCTGAACACGACGGCGAGCTTCATCACGAACACGAACTGGCAGTACTACGGCGGCGAGTACACGATGTCGTACCTGTCGCAGATGGCCGGCCTCGCCGTGCAGAACTTCGTCTCGGCCGCGGTCGGGATGGCAGTGCTGGTCGCGGTGATACGAGGGTTCATGCGACGCTCGACCTCCGGGCTCGGGAACTTCTGGCAGGACCTGTACCGCTCGCTCGTCTACATCCTGTTGCCGCTCTCGATCGTGCTGGCGGTCGTGCTCATCTCCCAGGGCGTCGTGCAGACGTTCGACGGCCACGCGACCGCGACGACTCTCGAAGGCGCCCAGCAGACGATCGCGCGCGGCCCGGCAGCGTCGCAGATCGCGATCAAGCAGCTCGGCACGAACGGCGGCGGCTTCTACAACTCGAACTCCTCCGTCCCGTTCGAGAACCCGAACGGCCTCACCAACTTCCTTTCGGTGCTCGCGATTCTCCTCATCCCGGCAGCGCAGGTCTTCATGTTCGGGAAGATGGTCGGCGCGATCCGGCAGGGCATCTCCATCCTTGCCGCAATGCTCCTCATGTTCGTGGTCGGTGTGGCAATCCTGCTGCCGCTCGAACAGCACGGTTCGCAGGTGCTCCGGAGCTCCGGCGTCGATATCACCGCGACGAGCGGCCAGAGCGGCGGGAACATGGCGGACAAGGAGGTCCGCTTCGGGATCGCGAACACCGCCCTCTGGGCGACGGCCACGACGAATGCCTCGAACGGCTCCGTCAACGGGGGCCATGACGCCCTCACTGCGGGCGGCGGCGCGGTCCCGACCGTGAACATGTTCACCGGCGAGGTCATCTTCGGCGGCGTTGGCTCCGGCCTCTACGGGATGATCTTCTACGTCTTCATCACCGTCTTCGTGGCCGGCCTCATGGTCGGGCGCACGCCCGAGTACCTGGGGAAGAAGATCGAGGCACGCGAGGTCAAGCTCGCCGCGCTCGGCGCCTTGTTCGTCCCCACGATGGCGCTCATCCTGACAGCGATCTCGATCGTCACCGACTCCGGGCTCGCGTCCGTCTTCAACCCGGGTGCGCACGGCTTCACCGAGGCTCTCTATGCGTACACGTCCCAGTCCAACAACAACGGCAGCGCGTTCGCGGGCTACGGCGCGACGAACTTCTCGGCCGAGCTCGGCACGATCGCCCTCTATCTCGGGCGGTTCGTGCCGCTCGTCGCGGCGCTCGCGATCGGCGGATCGCTCGCGAAGAAGAAGACCGCGCCGGTCTCGGCGGGCACATTCCGCACCGATGGCGCGACCTTCACCGTCCTGCTCGTCGCCGTGATCGTTCTCACGGCCGGGCTGATGATCTTCCCGGCCCTGACCCTCGGCCCGCATCGTGGAGGCGCTCTCGTGATCGTCCGCAACATCATCCGCTCCGTCATCGCCGTCGTCGTCCTCACCGCGGTGTTCGGGTTCGCCTATCCCGCCGTGATGACGGGCTTCGCCCAGCTCGCCTTCGAGGGCAAGGCGAACGGCAGCCTGATCACGAAGGACGGGACCGTCGTCGGCTCGCGGCTCGCCGCCCAGGCCTTCACCAAGCCCCAGTACTTCCATCCGCGTCCGTCGGCCACGGCGCCCGAGTACAACGCCGGCGCCACGACATTCGCGAACCTCGGCCCCACGAACCCCGACCTCGCAAAGGCGGTGCAGGAGCGCGTGAACGCGATCCTGAAGCTCGAGCGGCCCTACAACAAGGCTCTCACGGTCGGTCGCATCCCGGTCGACGCGGTGACGACGTCCGGGTCGGGCATCGACCCCCATATCTCGCCGGCGAACGCCGCCATGCAGGCACCCAGGGTCGCCGCCGTGCGCAACCTTCCCCCGGCGGCCGTACAGCGGCTCATCGACGAGTCGACCGACGACCGCTCGCTCGGATTCTTCGCCGAGCCGGGCGTCAACGTGCTCGAGCTCAACCTCGCACTCGACAAGGAGACAGGACAGTAATGGCACGGCAGGCGTCGAGCATCTTCACGCGCGATCTCACTCTCGCGGCCGTCAAGGGCGCCTTCCCCAAGCTCGACCCGCGCCTGCAGGTGCGGAACCCGGTGATGTTCATCGTCGAGCTCGGCAGCGTGATCACGACGGCCATCTTCCTGCTCAACCTCGTTCGCGGGAACACCGACGACCTGTGGTTCGTCGGCGTCATCACCGTCTGGCTCTGGCTGACCGTGCTGTTCGCGAACTTCGCCGAGGCGATCGCCGAGGGACGCGGCAAGGCGCAGGCGGATGCCCTGCGCGCGACACGAACAACGACCTCGGCGTTCCGCCGTACGGCGAGCGGCGGGTTCGAGGAGGTCGCGGCCGCAGAGCTCCAGCGCGGCGACGTCGTGGCGGTCGAGGCCGGCCAGGTCATTCCGGCCGACGGCGAGATCATCGAGGGCGTGGGATCGGTCGACGAGTCGGCGATCACGGGCGAGTCCGCTCCGGTGATCCGCGAGGCCGGCGGCGACCGCTCAGCCGTCACGGGTGGCACGCGGCTCCTCTCCGACCGGCTCTTGATCGAAGTGACGCAGGAGCCGGGCCAGTCGTTCCTGGACCGCATGATCGCCCTCGTCGAAGGTGCCGAGCGGCGCAAGACACCGAACGAGATCGCGCTCAACATCCTCCTCGCCGGGCTCACCATCACCTTCCTCGCGGCCGTGGTCACGCTCAGCCCGTTCGCGATCTACGCCGGCACCGAGATCTCGCAGACCGTGCTGATCGCGCTGCTCGTGTCGCTCATCCCGACGACGATCGGCGCCCTGTTGTCGGCGATCGGCATCGCCGGCATGGACCGGCTCGTGCAGCGGAACGTGCTCGCCATGTCGGGGCGCGCGGTCGAGGCTTCGGGCGACGTCGACGTGCTCCTCCTGGACAAGACCGGCACGATCACGCTCGGGAACCGGCAGGCTGCCGAGTTCCTCCCCGTCAACGGTGTCGAGGAGCGCGAGCTCGCCGAGGTGGCGCAGCTGGCATCGCTCGCCGACGAGACGCCGGAGGGGCGCTCCATCGTCGTCCTTGCCAAGGAACGCTTCAACGTGCGCGAGCGCGAGCTCGGCGAGCACGAGTTCGTGCCGTTCACGGCGCAGACCCGGATGAGCGGCGTCAACATGGACGGCACCGTGATCCGGAAGGGCGCAGCGGACGCCGTGAAGGCGTTCATCGCAGAGCAGGGAGGCAGCGCTCCCGCGGAGCTCGACCAGCTCGTGCAACGCGTAGCCGAGCAGGGTGGGACGCCGCTCGTCGTTGCCCGCGACAACTGGGCGCTGGGAGTCGTGCACCTGAAGGACATCGTCAAGGGCGGCATGACCGAGCGCTTCACCGAGCTGCGCAAGATGGGCATCCGCACCGTGATGATCACCGGCGACAATCCGGTTACGGCAGCCGTGATCGCGCGGGAGGCCGGTGTCGATGACTTCCTGGCCGAGGCGACCCCGGAAGCGAAGATGGCGCTGATCAAGGAGGAGCAGGCGAAGGGCCGCATGGTGGCGATGACGGGTGACGGCACGAACGATGCTCCCGCCCTCGCCCAGGCCGACGTGGGCGTCGCCATGAACACCGGTACGACCGCAGCGAAAGAGGCCGGCAACATGGTCGACCTCGACTCGAACCCCACGAAGCTGATCGAGATCGTCGAGGTCGGCAAGCAGCTCCTCATCACCCGCGGCTCGCTCACCACCTTCTCCATTGCGAACGATGTCGCGAAGTACTTCGCCATCCTGCCCGCGATCTTCGCGTTCACCTATGCCGCGACGCCGGGCGAACGAGGTCCGCTCGAGAGCCTCAACATCATGCACCTAGGCACCCCTCAGAGCGCGATCATCTCCGCGATCATCTTCAACGCGCTGATCATCCCGGCACTCGTCCCGTTGGCGCTTCGCGGCGTGCGCTACCGCGCGATCGGTGCGACGGCTCTGCTGCGCCGGAACCTGCTGATCTACGGGCTCGGCGGCATCATCCTGCCGTTCG
This sequence comes from uncultured Gaiellaceae bacterium, assembly GCA_963731095.1. Lineage (GTDB taxonomy): Bacteria > Actinomycetota > Thermoleophilia > Gaiellales > Gaiellaceae > Gaiella. Next base: position 1,716 of record CAVSUK010000032.1, on the reverse strand, counting down.
TCGGGATCAAGCTCATCGACCTGATCGTCCACAACGTCTTCGGGGCGTAGGCCGTGTGCACGGCGCCGGGAGCGCCGGCCGCTGCATTGCCTTCGCCGGAGCGCTGACGCGTGCGCGGCCGGTACCGCATCCTCCTCGGCATGGCCGCAGGCGTCGGCAAGACCTACCGGATGCTGCAGGAGGGCCGGCAGGCGGACGCAGAGGGCCGGGACGTCGTGATCGGCTACCTCGAGCCCCATGACCGGCCCGAGACCGAGGCACTCGCGCAGGGCCTCGAGCTCGTGCCGAGAGTCGCGGTCCCGCATGGCGGCCTCGTGCTGGGGGAGATGGACGTCGACGCCGTTGTTCGCCGGGTACCCGAGCTCGCCCTCGTCGACGAGCTGGCGCACACGAATGCGCCCGGCTCGCGCAACGAGAAGCGCTACCAGGACATCGACGAGATCCTCGAGGCGGGGATCGACGTCATCTCGACGGTCAACGTGCAGCATCTCGAGAGCCTGAACGACACGATCTTCGAGATCACCGGCGTCCGCGTCCGCGAGACCTTCCCCGACCGTGTTCTCGACCAGGCCGATGAGGTCGTGCTCGTCGACCTTGCGCCCGAGGCGCTCCAGCAGCGACTCGAGGCGGGCAAGGTGTACCCGGCGGCTCAGGCGGAGGTGGCCCTGACCAACTTCTTCCGGCTCGAGAACCTCAGCTCGCTACGCGAGCTCGCCCTGCGCGAGGTCGCGGAAGACGTCGAGGCCCGGCGACGGCCCGTCGTGCTCGAGGCGCTCAGCCGGCAGGCCGTGGCCGAGCGTGTTCTGGCATTGATCGAGCCGCAGCCCAAGTCACAGCGGATCCTCCGTCGAGCATGGCGCTCGGCGCAGCGGCTCGGCTCGGAGCTCGACGCGCTCTGGGTACGACCCGCCGGACGGACATCGTCGACCGAGGAGACCATCCAGCTCGCCGCCCTTCGCAGGCTGGCGAGCGTGCTGGGAGTCCACTTCCTCGAGGAGGAGGGCGACGATCTCGTCGCCACGGTCCGCCGGGTGGCCTACGAACGCGGCACGACGTACGTCTTCGTCGGGACACCCGACGAGCGCCGTCGAATAGAGATCCTGCGCGGCTCGCTGCTCTCGCGCATGGTTCGCGAGCTCCCGGGAATCGACATTCGCGTCGTCGCCAACCGCGCCGACCGGGGGGCGCTCGCGCCGTGACCGTCGTCGGCATCATCATCGGAGCCCTCGTGGTCATCCTGATCGTCGCGGCTGCCGCGATCCGACTGGGCTCCCGACGGCGCCCGCCGAAGCGCACGGAGCAACGCCTGCTGGTTCCGTTCACGGGCGGCGCGCTCGATCCGACCGTCCTCTCCGCTGTGATCCGCCTCGCGGATGCGGAGAAGGCCACGCTCGTCCCCGCCTATCTGCTCGTCGTTCCTCGCAGCCTTGCCGAGGACGCGCCGGCGACCGAGGAGGTTGCGGGCGCCATGCCCTGGCTCGAGGCGGTCGAGCTCGAGGCCCTGAAGGCAGGGGTGCCCGTCGACGCACGCATCGAGAAGGGGCGGACGCCGACCCACGCTCTCAGCCGGTTGTGGGACGTCGAGCCGTTCGATCGTGTCATCGCCCCGGCTCCGAGCGGCGACGTCACGGGGTTCACCCCGAAGGACATCACCTGGATCCTGGCGCACGCGCCGGTCGAGGCCCTCGTGTTGAGGCCGAGCCCCGGCTCCGACCC
>CAVSUK010000031.1:0-123113 GCA_963731095.1 uncultured Gaiellaceae bacterium | reverse complement strand
GCTCGACGGCCTCGTACTGGCGCCCTGCGACCGAAGCGCGATCTGGCTCGGCAAGACGCTCGCGACGCTCGCCTTCCTCGGCCGTCGCCGAGGTCGTGGCGCTGCCCGCCTTTGCGCTCTTCTTCGCGCCCCTCGACGCCACCGCCGTGCTGGGGTGCGTCCTCGCCAGCGTCGGGATCTGCGTCGTCGGCTCGCTCGCTCTCGGCCATGGCGCCGCGAGCCGCGGCCGCGAGGTCGATCCTGCCGCTGCTGCTGCTGCCGCTCACGATCCCGCTCGTCGTCGGCGGCGTCGGCGCCGAGCATCTCGCCGGAGAGCGGCAAGTACCTGCTCTTCCTCGGCCTCTACGACGCCGTCTTCGCAACACTTTCCTGGGCTTCCTTTGAATACGTCGTCACGGAGTAACGCGCTGCCGGCGCTCTGGCGCTCGGTGGCCGTCTCTGCTCATGGCCGCCGCGGTCGCGCTGGTCTTCTTCGTCGCGCCCGAGGACGCCGATCAGGGCATCTCCCAGAAGATCTTCTACTTCCACGTGCCGATCGCGCTGACCGCCTACGCATGCTTCGGCCTGGGCGCCTGGAAGGCCCTGCGGCTGCTCTGGCTCGGCGGCGAGCGCCGGGACCTCGAGAGCTACACCGCCATCCACCAGGGGACGATCTTCGGGGCCCTGACGCTGATCACCGGCTCGATCTGGGCGAAGGCGTCCTGGGGCGTCTGGTGGAGCTGGGGCTCCGAACCAGCTCGTCCTCTTCCTCGTCCTGTTCCTCTTCTACTGCGCCTACTTCATGCTGCGGTTCTCGCTCGAGGAAGGCCCGCGACGGGAGCGGATCTCGGCCGTGTACGCGTTGTTCGGCGTGGCGCTGATCCCCGTCAGCTTCTTCGCCATCCGGCTTGCCAACGACTTCATCCACCCGACCGTGTTCACCTCGCGCCGGCCCCCAGATGACCGGGACGATGTTCGTCGCGTTCCTCGTCGCCTGGGCGGCGATCCTGACGCTCGCGTACGTCATGTACCGGGTCGAGATCGTGGGCAAGCGCACCGACGCGCACCTGCGCGAGCTGCGGGAGGCGCTGTCGTGAGCCAGGGTGACTACGTGGCCCTTGCGTACGGCGTCGTGCTCGTCTTCGTGCTGCTCTGGGTGGCGATCATCGCTGCGAAGCTGGCGCGGCTCGAGCGCGAGGCCGGAGAGCTCGCCGAGCTGGCGCGCGATCGCCGGGACCGATGGCTGAGCTGCTCGTCTGGCCGGCGCTGATCGCATACGGCGAGGCGGCCTTCGCCTACGCCGGCGAGCTGCGCGGACCCGGGCTCGGCGGCCGGCTCGGCACCTGGGGTGTCCGCATCGGCTGGCTGGCGCAGACGGCACTGCTCGTCGTGCAGGCGATCGACACGGACGGGTTTCCGTGGGGCACCTGGGCGGGAGCCCTCAACCTGTTCGTCTGGCTCGTCGTCGGCGCGTACCTGATCTGGGGCTGCCGGCCGCGCTACCGCCTGCTCGGGCTCGCCGTGATGCCCGTCGCGGCGGCCCTGCTCGTCGCCGCCTGGGCGGGCGGAGGCACCGGCGTCACGACCCGCGACGAGCCCGGCGGCCTGCTCGCCGTCCATGTCGGCCTGATGCTGGCCGGCTTCGCGGGGCTCACGCTCGCCGCCGGGATGGCCGTGCTCTACCTGTGGCAGGAGCGCCGGCTCAAGCGCCGCGACTCGCGCGTACTGCGGCTGCGTGTCCCTCCGCTCGACGCGCTCGACCGCCTCTCCGCGCGCGCCGCTCTCGTCTCGCTTGTCGTGCTGACGGCCGGCGTCGTCGTCGGCCTCGCGAGCTTCGAGCGGGGCGACTTCGACGCCGCCATGGCGGTCACGCTCGGCATCTGGGCGGCAGTCGCCACGACGCTCGTGCTCCGGCGCGAGGCCGGCCTGCGCGGTCGCCGGTTCGCGGTCCTGCTCGTGCTCGTGCTCGCGCTCGTCGCCGTCGTCCTCCCGCTGACCCATTTCGCGTCGTGAAGCTCGCTCTCGTCGGCGTCTCGCACCACCAGGCTCCCGTCGAGCTGCGGGAGCGCGTCGCCGTCGACCTCGACGCGGCGGCGTCGCTCGCCCGCCGGATCGCGAACGGGTGCGAGGCGGTCGTCCTCTCCACGTGCAACCGGACCGAGCTGTACCTCGCCTGCGAGCGCGAGGCTCCGCTCGAGGAGCGCGGCGACCGCGGCGCTGCGTCGAGCTCGCGGGCGACGGCGGCGCCGCGCTCGCGCCCGTCCTCTACCGGCTGCGCGACGACGGCGCCGCCCTGCACCTCTTCCGCGTCTCGGCCGGGCTGGACTCGCTCGTGCCCGGCGAGGGCGAGATCCTGGGGCAGGTCCGCGACGCGTTCGAGGTCGGCGCCGCCGGGCCGCTGCTCGACCGGCTCTTCCGGCAGGCGCTCTACGCCGGCCGCCGGGCCAGGGTCGAGACGGCGATCGGCGAGTCCCCCGCATCCGTGCCGGCGGCCGCGGCGGCGCTCGCCCAGCAGGTGTTCGGCAGCCTCGACGGCCGGAACGTGCTCCTCGTCGGTGCGGGAAAGATGAGCGAGCTGACCGCACGCAACCTCCGGACGCGCGGCGCGACGATCGCCGCCGTCGCGAATCGCACGCTCGCGCACGGGGAGGAGCTGGCGCGGCAGGTCGGAGCGCGCGCGCGATCGGCCTCGACGTGCTCACGCGACGAGCTCGCCGCCGCCGACGTCGTGGTCGCCTCCACGAGCGCGCCCGGCTTCGTCGATCGACCCGGTCGCGGCGCCGAAGCTGCCCTGCGCGCCCGCAGGGGGCGCCCGCTCCTCTTCGTCGACCTCGCCGTGCCGCGCGACATCGACCCGGCGCTCTCCGGCGTCGACGGCTGCTTCGTCTACGACATCGACGACCTCGAGGCGGTCGTCGAGGCCTCGCTCGCCGGTCGTCGCGCCGAGGCCGTGCGCGCCGAGCGGATCGTCGCGTCCGAGGCCGAGCGGTTCCGCGAGTGGCAGGCGTCGCTTGCGGTCGTCCCGCGATCGCCTCCCTGCGCGCCCGTGCCGAGGAGATCCGCGCCACCGAGCTCGCGAAGGTCGAGAGCCGGCTCGGGCGGCTGCCCGAGGACGACCGCAAGCTCGTCGAGGCTGTCACCAGCCAGATCGTGGCGAAGCTCCTGCACCTGCCCACGGTGCGCCTGAAGGAGGCGGCCGCTGACGGCCGACGGGGTGGTCTATGCTGACGTCGTGCGGCACCTGTTCGGTCTGGGCGAGGAGGAGCAGCAGTCGTGACCCGACCGTGTCCTGCGTCGGGCGCCCGCTGCCGTTGCAGGCACCGACCGCGTTCGTCCGCATCCGGCCGCGCGGGCGCCTGGTGTGCGGCGAGACCCGGACAGCCTCCCATCGCCGCTGCCGTGCTGCTGCGCGTCGGTTCCCGCGGCAGTAGGCTCGCGCTGACCCAGGCCGAGCGCGCCGCCGACGCGCTGCGCCGGCCCGGGGTCGAGATCGCGCTCGTTCCGATCACGACGGCGGGCGACCGAGATCGCACGCGCCCGTTCGGCGAGATCGGCTCGCGCGGCGTCTTCGTCAAGGAGCTCGAGGAGGCGCTGCTCGAGCGGCCGCATCGACGTCGCCGTGCACTCCGCCAAGGACATGACGTCGACCGACGCCGACGGGCTCGCGGTCGGCGCCTACACCGCGCGGGAGGATCCGCGCGACGCGCTCTGCGGCGCCGACGGAGATCCGTCCCGGGATGCGGATCGGCACCGCCTCCGCCCGGCGGCGGGCGCAGCTGCTCGCGCTCGAGCCGACGCTGTCGATCGAGCCGCTGCGCGGCAACATCGACACCCGGCTGCGCAAGCGGGGCGAGCGCGGGCTCGACGCGATCGTCCTCGCCGCCTGCGGCCTCGACCGGCTCGGGCTCGGCGGCGGAGATCGGGCTGCGGCTCGATCCCGGACGTGATGCTGCCCGAGGCGGGGCAGGGCGCGCTCGCGCTCCAGGTGCGCGCCGGCGAGGAGCACCTCGTCGCGTCCGTCGACGACGCGGAGACCCGCCGCCGCGTCGAGGCCGAGCGTCGTTGCGTCGCGCTCGTCGGCGGCGGCTGTCTCGCGCCGGTCGCGGCCCATCACGACGGCGCGACGCTGACCGCCCTCGTCGCGGCCGACGACGGCTCCTGGATCGAGCGACGCTCGGGCGCAGACCCGGCGGCTGCTGGCGGCCGAGCTCGCCGCCTTCGCACACGCGTGAGGATCGTCGTCACCCGGCCGCTCGGCCAGGAGGCCGACCTGGTGGCGCGGCTCGAGGCGCTCGGCCACGAGGTCGTGCACTGCCCGCTGATCGAGATCGAGCCGCTCGGCGACGAGCCGATCGCGGTGAGCGGGTACGACTGGGTCGTCGTGACGAGCGCGAACGGCGCGCGCGAGCTGCTGCGCCGGGCCGCCGGGCCGCTGCCGCGCGTCGCCGCGATCGGCCGCGCCACGGCCGCGCGCTGGGCGGGGCCGACCTGGTGCCGCGGGTGTCGACCCAGGAGGGGCTCCTGGCGGAGCTGCCGCGCCCTGCCGGACGCGTCCTGTTCGCCGGCGCCGAGGGAGCGCGGACGGCTGCTCGTCGAGGAGCTCGACGCCGACTTCGTGCCGCTCTACCGCACGCGCGAGCTGCGCCCGGCCGAGCCGCCCGAGGGCGACCTCGTGCGTGCTCGCCTCCGCCTCCGCCGCGCGTGCCTTCGGACGGCTCGGGCTGCGACCTGCCCGGCGGTCTGCATCGGGCCGGAGACAGGCAAGGCTGCACGTGCGGTCGGGTGTCGACGTCGTCGCCGAGGCGGTCACCCACGACACCGAGGGGCTCGTGGCCGCGGTCGTCCGGGTCGCCCCGTCGCTCGAGCCCAGCTCGTAGACTCGACCCGGCGATGTTCATCTGCTTCCTCACGGACTTCGGGCTGCAGGACGACTTCGTCGGCACCTGCCACGGCGTGATCAAGCGGATCGCGCCCGCAGACCCAGATCATCGACGTCACCCACGGCATCCCGCCCCAGGCGGTGCTGCAGGGCGCGCTCGTGCTCGCGAACACGCTCCCGTACATGCCGGTCGGCGTCCATCTCGCCGTCGTCGACCCGGGCGTCGGCGGCCATCGGCGGGCGCTCGCGCTCCGCGATCGCGAGGGGCGCATGTACGTCGGTCCCGACAACGGGCTGCTCCTGCCCGCCGCCGAGCGCGCGGGCATCGACGAGGCGCACGAGCTCACGAACCCCGCCTACGCGCTCGACTCGGTCTCGCGCACGTTCCACGGCCGCGACCTGTTCGCGCCGGCCGCGGCGCACCTCGTCAACGGCGTCGACCTCGGCGAGCTCGGCCCGCCGATCGACCCGGACGCGCTCGTGCGGCTCGACCTGCCCGAGCCCGTCTTCGGCGAGGGCGTCGTGGACGCGACGATGCTCTACGTCGACAGCTTCGGCAACATCGCGCTCAACCTGACCCGCGACGACGTCGAGCGCGATCGGCGTCGTACCGGGCACGCGGGTCGAGCTGGAACTGTCGCGGCGAGCGGTACTACGCCGTGGCCGCGCGCACGTTCGCCGACGCCGGCCCGGGCGACGTGATCCTCTACGAGGACAGCTACCGCAACATGTCGGTGGCGATCTCCGGCGGCAACGCCGCCCAGATGCTGCACGCCTGCGTCGGCAAGACGCTCCGCATTCGGCTGTAGCTGCTCGAAAGCTGGCTGTCGCGGCGCCGGGAAACCCGGTCGCCGCGCGGAGTTTCCGAGCTTCGCGAAGCGAGACTCCGCCTGCAGATGGCGAGGGCCGGACTTGAACCGGCGACACCACGGTTTTCAGCCGTGTGCTCTACCAACTGAGCTACCTCGCCTCGTGGTGGAGTGCCGCCAGTGTAGCTAGGCTCGGGCGTCGTGACGGGCTCGAGCAGCGCACGTGTCCATCATCGGCGTCCCGCTCGACCTGGGTCAGAGCCGGCGCGGCGTCGACATGGGCCCGTCCGCGATCCGGTACGCGGGCCTGGAGGAGCGGCTGCGCGAGATCGGGCTGCGAGCGTTCGCGACCGCGGCAACGTCGCGACGCCGAGCCGGAGGCGCTCGTCGGTCGTGGACGAGCGGGCGCGGTACCTGCCGGAGATCCTGGCGACGTCGTGCGCGGCTCGCGGCGGTCGTGGCGCGAGGCGGTCGACGAGGGCTCGCGGCCGCTCGTCCTCGGCGGCGACCACTCGATCGCGATGGGGACGCTCGCCGGCCTCGCGCGCGCGGCCGGACGGCCGGGCGGCGTCATCTGGATCGACGCGCACGGCGACCTCAACACGCCCGAGACGAGCCCGTCGGGAAACGTGCACGGGATGCCGCTCGCGGCCGCGCTCGGCCGCTGCGGCGACGTGGTTCGCGCACGACGGCCTGGTGCTCCCGGCCGTCGACCCGGCCGCGTGGTGCTGGTCGGCATCCGCTCGCTCGACGCGGCGGAGCGGGAGCTTCCTGCGCGGCGCGAGGTCCGCGTGTTCACGATGAGCGAGATCGACCGGATCGGCATCGAGCGGGCGATGCAGGGAGGCGCTCGACCGAGCGTGGCCGGGCCCGGGCTTCGTCCACGTCTCGCTCGATCTCGACGCGCTCGACCCCGAGGTCGCGCCCGGCGTCGGGCACGCCGGTGCGCGGTGGCCTCACCTACCGCGAGGCGCACCTCGCGCTGCGAGCTCGTCGCGGAGTCGGGCTCGTCGGCTCGCTCGAGGTGGTCGAGGCGAACCCGATCCTCGATCGCGAGAACACGACGGCGCTGACCGCCGTCGAGCTCGTCGCGAGCGCGCTCGGCAAGACGATCCTGTAGAGGCAAGGCGGCCCGCTGGGCCCGTCCCGTCGGCTAGCGCTGGGCCGCTCTGCGAGCGCCGACGCGTGCGCACGCCGGGGACGGCGAGCGACCCGTCGGCGCGCGACGTACTGCGCGAGGCGCTCGCCGGCACCCGTCCGGACGCGCCTCGAGCTCGGCTGCGGTGAGCCGCTCCGCGAGCTCGCGCGAGCGAGCGCGAAGTGTCGAGGGTCGACCTCCCACCACTCGTCGAGCGACGGATGCGCGCCAGGTGACCTCGACCTCCTCGATGCCGGTGACGTCGAGCCCCGCGCGCTCGAGCAGCGCGTCGCAGCCGCTCCGGGTCGGCGAGGCGGAACGGGCCCGGGTGCATCGGGCGCGGGGCGGTCGGCGAGGCCGAGCTGCGAGCGCCGCACGACCCGCCGCGGTCATCCAGTCGTTGCGGTCGGGCTCGGCCCAGACGGCGACGCGCCGCGCGCCCGCCGGGGCGGAGGACGCGCGCGATCTCGCGCGCCGCGGCGTCGCAGTCGGGGACGAGCATGACGCCCGTAGCGGCAGAGCATCGCCGTCGACGCGAGCCATCGGGCAGGTCGATCGCCGCCGCGTCCATCACGCGTAGCTCGACGTTCGTCGAGGCCGAGCTCGCGTCGCGCGCCGGTCGCGCCGCCTCGACCATCTCCGGCGCGACGTCGGTCGAGAGCAGCCGCCCGTCGTGCGCCGAGCCGACGGCGCGGCGAGGAAGCCCGTGTCGCCCGGGCCGGCCGCGAGGTCGAGCACGTGTCGCCCGGCACGCGGGTCGAGCAGCTCGACCATGCGCTCGGAGACGCGCCGGGTCGCCTCCCAGAACGAGCGCGCGCTGCGCGCTCCCACCCGCCGGCGACCGCGCGCCAGGCCTCGATCTGCTCTCCGCGGTCGCTCAGGCGGCCGCTCCGGCGAACCGCGGGATCACGTGCTCGCCGTAGCGCGGCGAGCGTCTCCTCCTGGCCGTGGGTCATCAGGTAGATCGAGTAGTGGTCGACCCCGATCGACTCGAGCTCGCTCGAGCTTGGCGGTGATCTGCTCGACGTCGCCGAGCACGGAGAAGCGGTCGCAGATCTCGTCGGTGACGAACTCGCCGTGCGCGCCGCCGACCCGCGAGTGCTCGTTGTAGTCGTAGAACTTGCGCGCCTCGACGTAGTCGGTCAGCGCCGTCGGGACGACCGAGCCGTCGGTGCCGTAGCGCTCGATCAGGTCCTTGACGTGGTTCGAGACCATCGCCGGGAACCACCGCGTCTGCTCGCGGCCGTCCTCGATCGGCCCGACGTGGCTCGGTGCGCAGACGATGCACTTCAGCGCGGCGGGGTCGCGACCCGCCTCCTCGGCCGCGGCGCGCGCCGTGCCCATGATCCACTGGATGATCTCCGGGTCGGCGAGCTGGATGATCACCCCGTCGCCGACGCGACCCGCGACGCGCGAGCGCCTTCGGGCCGTAGCCCGCGACCCACATCTGGATCTCCGGCAGCTCCGGCCGCACCCACTTGAGCTGGAGCTCCTTGTCGTTCCAGTGCACCTCGTCGCCGTTCATGAACGGCTTGATCATGCGCAGCGCCGTCTCGAACTCGGCGACCCGGACGGGCTGCTGGCCGATGTAGCGCCGCGCCGAGTCGCCGCGGCCGATCCCCATCACCATGCGGCCGTCCGAGATGTCGTGGAGCGTCGCGTAGAGGCTCGCGAGCACCGTCGGCTCGCGCGTGCCCGGGTTCGTCACCAGATGCCCGAACCTCATCGTCGACGTCGCCTGGATCGCCATCGTCAGCAGCGGGAACGAGTCCTGCCAGAGGACGTGCGAGTCGTAGGTCCAGCCGATCTCGAAGCCGTTCTCCTCACCGAGCTGCATCAGCTCGACGAGCCGGCTGGCGGGCGGGTCGGGCAGGACGGTGACGCCGAAGCTCAGTGCCATGGGGACTCCTTCGCTCGTTCGACAGCGAAGTATCCGCGACGCGGACTCGGTGCTGGCGGATCGTCATGCTGTGCGTGCCGCGCGGGACGTTACGCCGTCGCCGAGCTAGCTCACCGCGGCACGGCGCGATCGTCTGGTCGGCGAGCCGGTCGAGCGCGGCGACGGACGAGCTCGAGGTGCTCGTCGCTGCGTGTCCTCGAGCTTCGTGTGCGAGAGCCCGCGCAGGCTCTGCACGAACAGCATCACGGTCGGCACGCCGGCCCGCGAGACCTCGGCGGCGTCGTGCAGCGGCCCGGACGGCAGCCGGTGCGAGACGCCGGCGACCTCGCGGCATCGCGTCGTCGCAGAAGCCGATCAGCGGTCTCGTCGAAGAGGATCGGCTCGATCGACCAGATCCGCTCCCAGGCGACGTCGATCTTCTCCTCGTCGGCGAACCGCTCGCTCGCCTCCTGCGCCCGTCGCAGCATCGTCCGCCAGGCTCGCTGCGTCGAGGTGCCGCTGGTCGAGCAGCTGCTCGGCCGTCTCGACGACCGAGGTGACGATGCCCGGCTTGCACACGACGCCGCCCGACGTGCAGACGGCGCCGTTCCCCGACGCGCGCCGCGATCTCGCGGATCTCGAGCGCGAGCTTCGCCGCGCCGGCGAGCGCGTCGCGCCGCTTGTCCATCGGCGTCGAGCCCGCGTGCGCGGCCTGGCCCGTCCAGGTGATGCGCCAGCGCTCGACGCCGAACGTGCCGAGCACCACGCCGAGCGGGATGTCCAGCGACTCGAGCACGGGGCCCTGCTCGATGTGGAGCTCGAGGTAGGCGGCGGCGCTCTCGAGCTGGCGCTCGGGCGTCGAGCGCGCGGTCGAGGTCGACGCCGTTCGCGGCGAGCGCGTCGGGCAGGGAGATCCCGTCCCGGTCGACGCAGCTGCGCGGAGCTCGTCCTGGTCGGGCATCGAGCCGGCTGCCGCCGACGACCCGAACAGCGACCGCCCGAAACGCGCGCCTTCCTCGTCGGCCCAGTCGACGAGCCGCACCGTCACGGGCGGCGTGCCCTGCTCGGCGATCCGACGCAGCACCTCCGCGCCGGCGACCACGTTGAGGCAGCCGTCGAGCCAGCCGCCGTTCGGCACCGAGTCGATGTGGCCGCCGATCAGCACCGCCCGCTCCGACGTTCCGCGGAGCGTGTACCAGTCGTTGCCCGCCTCGTCGCGCGTCCACCTCGAGCGGCAGGCCGTCGAGCAGTCCCGCCAGCCACGCTCGGGCCGTCGTTCCACGTGTCCGTCCACGCGACGCGCTGGGCGCCGTTCTCGTCGCCGGTGAGGTCTCGCAGCTCGCGCAGCTGTGCGACGACACGTGCGGGATCGAGCGCCATGGTGGAACCCTAGACGCTGACGGATCCCCCTACCAAAGGGACGCGAACCGTGGTACGGCAATTACGGGTGACGAAGAGGATCGCGAAGAACCTGGCCATCGCCGCGGCGGTCCTGGCCGGGCTGTGGGTGCTCTATACCGGGTATCGCTGGCTGTGGATGACCACCGGCTGGACGTGGCCCTTCATCGTCGACGACCTCACGATGCCGCCGCTGCACGAGGTCGTGCAGCGGCTGTGGGAACCGGCCGCGACCGAGCAGCCGGCGCTCGTGCGGGTGCTGCTCGAGAAGGCCGCCTTCACGGCCAAGGAGGCGTTCGTCGGCTTCGCCCTCGGCGCCGTGATCGGCTTCACGATCGGCGTCGTCTTCCATTTCTCGAACCTCATGCGGCGGGGCTTCCTGCCGTTCGTGGTGGGGTCGCAGACCGTGCCGATCCTCGCGATCGCGCCCATGGTCGTCATCTGGCTGGGTGGCAAGGGCCTCCCCGTCTGGGTCCCGGTCGCCGTTATCGCGGCCTTTCTCACCTTCTTCCCGGTCGCGATCAACACCCTGCGGGGGCTCGACTCCGCCGACCCGCGCAAGCTCGAGCTGATGCGCTCGCTGGCGGCCTCCGAGTGGACGACGCTGTGGCGGGTGAAGTTCCCGTCGTCCCTCCCGTTCCTGTTCTCGGCATTCCGGGTCTCCGCGACGGCGAGCGTCGTCGGTGCGATCATCGGCGAGCTGCCATCGTCGATCCAGGACGGCCTGGGAGGCGCGATCCTCAACTTCGCCCAGTACTACTCGCTCGACCCCTCCGCGTTGTGGGCGACGAACATCGTCGCCGCGGCTCTCGGCATCGTCTTCTTCCTCGCCGTCGTGCTCGCCGAGAAGCTCGTCGTGCGACGGGCGCCGGAGAACGTCGCGTGACCGATCGCGCCGCCGCCGTTTCCATCCGGAAGGTGTCGAAGACCTTCGGCGAGGGCGGCACGACCGCCCTCACGGAGATCGACCTCGAGATCCAGCCCGGCCAGTTCATCTCGCTGATCGGCCCGTCCGGGTGCGGCAAGTCCACGCTGCTGCGGGTGATCGGCGACCTGATCGAGCCCTCGTCCGGCGAGGCGCTCGTGGGCGGCAAGCCCGCCCACCGCGCACGGCTCGACCGCGACTACGGCATGGTGTTCCAGGAGGCGACGCTGATGGACTGGCGCACGATCCGGAAGAACGTCTCCCTGCCGCTCGAGATGATGGGCTGGGACCGCCAGCGTCGCGACGAGCGCGTGCGCGAGCTGCTGCAGCTCGTCGAGCTGACCGGCTTCGAGGACCACCATCCGTGGCAGCTCTCCGGCGGCATGCAACAGCGCGTCGCAATCGCCCGCGCCCTCTCGTTCAGCCCTTCCCTGATCCTCATGGACGAGCCGTTCGGCGCCCTCGACGAGATGACGCGCGATCGCATGAACATCGAGCTGCTGCGCATCTGGGAGGCGACCGGCGCCACCGTCGTGTTCGTCACCCACTCGATCGCGGAGGCCGTGTTCCTGTCGTCCCGCATCGTCGTCATGTCCGCGCGGCCGGGCAGGGTGCAGAAGATCGTCGACGTCGACCTGGCGTATCCGCGGGCGAACGACACGCGCGAGGAGCCGCGGTTCTTCGAGCTCGCCACCGAGGTGAGAGAGCTCCTGCGCGAGTCCCACGGCGCCCGGGAGACGGTGTGAGCCGGATCTCGCACGGGCTGCGGGAGTGGCTGCCCGCCCTCGTCGTCGCGTTGCTGGTGCTGGTCGGCTGGCAGGCCGCGATCGAGGTCTTCGACATCCAGAAGTTCCTCCTGCCGAAGCCCACCGACATCGCGAGCACGTTCTGGGAGGAGCGTCACGAGCTGTGGAAGGCGGGCTGGTACACGTTCACCGAGGCGTTCTGGGGCTTCGTCTGTGGCTGCGGCTTCGGGATCGCCGCGGCCCTCGTGCTCGCCCGCTTCCGCGCCGTCGGCTCGGCGCTGATGCCGTACTTCATCGCGGCGAGCGCGATCCCGATCATCGCGTTCGCGCCCATCGCCAACGCCTGGTTCGGTATCGAGAAGGGCTCCAAGATCTTCATCGCCGCGATGCTCTGCTTCTTCCCCGTGCTCGTGAACACGCTGCGCGGCCTCACGTCGGTGAGGCCGTCCCAGATCGAGCTGATGCGCTCGTACGCCGCGGGGACGGTCGCCGTCTTCCGCCGCGTGCGGATCCCCACCGCCCTCCCGTACATCTTCTCGTCGCTCAAGGTGGCCAGCGTGCTCGCGATGATCGGCGCCATCGTCGGGGAGTACTTCGGCGGCTCGCAGGAGCAGCTCGGCATCCTGATCAAGAACTCGGCTGCGCTGTTCCAGTTCGAGACGTCCTGGGCGGCGATCACCGTCGCCTGCATTCTCGGCATCGCCTTCTACCTGCTGATCTCGCTGGTGGAGCACGTGGTGATGCGGTGGCACCCGTCTGCGCGGAGGGCGCAGGCGTGACAACGAACGACAACCAGGAGGAGGGCTCTACATGAAGAGTCGTCGGTACATCGCGCTCGCGCTCGTGGTCGCGGCGCTTGCCGCGCTCACCTTCGTGTCGCTCGGCGCAGCACGGCCGGGCGCGGCGAAGGCGGACAAGGTGACGTTGCAGCTGAAGTGGGTGGCGCAGGCGCAGTTCGCCGGCTACTACGCGGCTGCGGCGAAGGGCTACTACAAGGAGTTCGGGCTGGACGTCACGCTCAAGCCGGGCGGGCCGGACATCACGCCGGAGCAGGTCGTCGCCTCCGGCCAGGCGCAGTTCGGGATCGACTGGCTCCCCTCGCTGCTCGCCACCCGTGACAAGGGCACCGACCTCGTCAACATCGCCCAGGTGTTCACGCGCTCGGGCATGACGGAGTTGACGTGGAAGTCGAGCGGCATCAACACGATCAAGAAGATGGCCGGCAAGAAGGTCGGCGTGTGGTGCTGCGGCAACGAGAACGAGCTCTTCGCCGCCCTCGTCAAGAACGGGCTCAACCCCAAGAGCTCGTCGAGCGTGAAGATCGTCAACCAGCCGTTCGACATGAACCTCTTCCTGCAGAAGCAGGTCGATGCGGCGGCGGCGATGACCTACAACGAGCTGGCGCAGGTGCTCGAGACGAAGAACCCTGCCACCGGCAAGCTGTACACCCTCGCCGACCTGAACGTGATCACGATGGAGAAGGCCGGCACGGCGATGCTCGAGGACGGCATCTTCGTCAACGGCGACTGGCTCAAGGACACGAAGAACCAGGACATCGCCAAGCGGTTCCTCGCCGCCTCGTTCAAGGGCTGGATCTACTGCCGTGACAACCAGAAGGCGTGCGTCGACATCGTGTTGAAGAACGGGACGCTCCTCGGCAGGGGCCACCAGACGTGGCAGATGAACGAGATCAACAAGCTGATCTGGCCTGCACCGGCACGGGGCGTCGGGGTCATGAACCCCGTTGCCTTCGTCCGCACGGCCGCGATCTCGAAGCAGTTCAAGGTCATCTCCAAGCTGCCCTCGGGGGCCTACAGGACAGACCTCGCCAAGGCGGCGAACGCGACCCTGCGCAAGCAGGGCATCAACACGACCGGCTCCACGTGGAAGGCGGTCGTCGTCAAGGTCACCCCGGGCGGCAAGTAGGCCGGGAAGGAAACAACTGCGGCCCCGGGCTCCGGCCCGGGGCCGCCCGTCGACGTTGGAGGCTCCGATGCCAGTGCTTCAGTCATGTCCGTCCTGATCCGCGGCGGCCGTATCGTCACGGCCACCGACGACTACGTCGGAGACGTCTACGTCGAAGGTGAGCGGGTCTCGCTGATCGGGACGTCGCTCGAGGTCGACGCGGACGTCGTCATCGACGCGAGCGGGAAGCTCGTCCTGCCCGGCGCGATCGACCCCCACACACATCTCGATATGCCGTTCGGCGGCACGGTCACGATCGACGACTTCACCTCAGGGCAGACCGCCGCCGCGTTCGGCGGCACGACCTGCCACATCGACTTCGCGATCCAGTCGAAGGGGCAGTCGTTCACCTCGGCGATCGACGAGTGGAGCGCCAAGGCGAGCGGCAAAGCGGTGATCGACTACGGCTTCCACATCATCGTCACCGACCTGGAGGAGGGCGGGACGCTCGACGAGCTCGCGACGCTGCCCGACCGAGGGGTGACGTCCTACAAGATGCTGATGGCATACAAGGGCGTCTTCCTGGTCGACGACGCGATGCTCTTCCGGGTGATGGAGCTGGCCGCCCGAACCGGTGCGCTCGCGATGATCCACGGTGAGAACGGCGAGGTGATCGACGTGCTCGTCAAGCGCGCGGTTGCCGAGGGCCGCCTCGAGCCGCGGTACCACGCGCTGACCAGGCCGCCGCAGCTCGAAGGAGAGGCGACGAACCGCGCCATCCAGATCGCCCGCGTCGCGGGCGCGCCGCTCTATGTCGTGCACGTCACCTGCAAGGAGGCGGTCGACGCGATCCGGGCTGCGCGCGAGCAGAACTGGGACGTCTGGGGCGAGACGTGCACGCAGTACTTCTTCATCGACGACACGTTCCTCGACGAGCCGGACTTCGGAGGCGCGAAGTACGTGTTCTCGCCGCCGGTGCGCGACAAGGCGAATCAGCCCGTGTTGTGGGACGCCGTCCGGACGGACGTGCTCTCGGCCATCTCGACCGACCACTGCGCCTTCACGCTCGACGGACAGAAGACGCTCGGCCGCGACGACTTCTCGAAGATCCCGAACGGCGCCCCGGGTCTCGAGGATCGCCTGAGGATGATCCACCACTTCGGGGTCAACGAGGGCCGGATCACCTTGAACCGTATGGTGGAGCTGCTCTCCACGAACGCGGCCCGGCTGTTCGGCCTGTATCCCAAGAAGGGAACCATCGCCCCGGGCTCGGACGCCGACATCGTCATCTTCGACCCGAACCGGAAGACGACGATCAGGGCGGCAGACCAGCACTCGAAGTCGGACTACAACCTGTTCGAGGGCACCGAGGTCACGGGCGACGTCGACACGACGCTGATCCGGGGCACCGTGGTCGTCGACGGCGGTGAGCTGACGGTCGAGCCGGGCTTCGGCCAGTTCGTCAAGCGGGCGAAGTTCGGCGAGGAGCTGCGGAACGCGTAGGCCGCGCCCTACCGGACGCGGGGGCGGCGGCCGCCGAGGCTGACGACGGTGGCGGCCGGCGCCGGTGCGGCGGCCGCCGCCACGTCGACCTGGTTGCGCCCGCGCCCCTTGGCCCGGTAGAGGGCCTCGTCGGCGCTCGCGAGCAGGCCGTCGGCGGTGACGTAGGGGCCGGACGCGAGCACGGCGCCGACCGAGGTCGTCACCGTCATCTCGCCCGCCCCGATCGGGATGGGCGACTCCGCGACCGCCGCGCGCAGCGCCTCGCCCACGGCGGCGAGCGCGTCCTCGTTGGGCACCTGGGCGACCAGCACGGCGAACTCCTCGCCCCCCCAGCGGGCGATCACGTCGTAGGGCCGCACGCGCTGTCCGAGGCGGCTCGCGACGGCCACGAGCGCGCGGTCGCCCGCGAGATGCCCGTGGCGGTCGTTCAGCTGCTTGAAGCGGTCGAGGTCGAGCAGCACAAGGCCGAACGGGTGCCCGCCGCGGCGCACCCGGGCGATCTCGGCGTCCAGGCGCTCGGAGAAGTGGAGGCGATTGTTGACCCCGGTGAGGGGATCCGTACGGGCCCGCCGCTCCGCCTCGTCCCGGGCGTTGGCGAGCTCGGCCGTGATCAGGACGCGCTCGGTGACGTTCGACGCGATGCCGTCGACGACGGTGCGCTCGCCGTCCGACCGGACCCAGAGCCGCTCGGAGATCCACCGCTGCGCCCCGGCGGGATCGACGACGCGATACTCGATCTCGCCGCGTCCGTCGCGCAGTACCTGGCGCCGCAGCTCAGTGATACGTCGCCGGTCGAGCAGCGAGGCGGAATCGAAGAGCGGGTCGGCGGTGTCGTGCTCGCCCGGGAGCCCCGCCAGCTGCTCGAGCCCCGGGCCTACGAAGGTGGTGCGCCAGCCGTCCGGGCCGGACTCGTACTGGAGGACGACCTCGTCGATCGCCTCGATCAGGTCGTTCAGCTGCTTGCGGGTGCGCTCGAGGTTGCGCTCGGCCATGCGCCGGCCGGTGACGTCCCACACGAGCCCCTCGTGGTGGACGCGGCCGTTTTCGACGAGCAGACACCCGGACGCGCTCGAGCACCCAGCGGGTAACCCCGTCGACGCCGACCAGGCGATATTCGAGCTCGTCGGACGACCCCGCGCCGACGGAGGCGAGCCATTCGCGGTATCCCTCCCGGTCGGCCTCGTGCACGGCCTGCATCCACGTCTCGCCGGTGTCCTCGCCCTCGAGAGGGGCGCGTCCGATCAGGCGCTCGAAGCCGGGGCCCGTGTAGATCTCGGTGTAGCTGCCGTCGGGCTCGAGCACGCCCCGGTAGAAGTGCGCGCCGATCGCCGTGCCGATCCCTTCCATCTCGTCGCGAGCGCCGCGCAGCGCCGTCGAGAGCGCGGCGACGACCGCACCGACGGCGCTGAAGATGAGCGCCCACAGGGCGATCGCAGCGGCCGCCGTCTGGCCGTAGTGCCCTCCGGTCAGCACCCACGCGGCTGCCGCCGTCGCTGCCAGAACGTGGGTCACGAGCAGCTTCCGGGAAAGGTACGCGGCAACCCAGGTGACGCCGACGAGGAGCATGCCGACGAACGTCTCGGGGTGGTCGAGCGGCCGCACGCCGATCGCGAAGCAGGCGGGTGCCAGCAGCACCAGCGCAATCCACACGACGCCGTCGGGGAGCGGCGACACCAGCATCGCGGCGATCAGGACGACGAGCGCTCCCGCGGCCAGCTGGGTTGCCAGGTCGTCGGTCCCGTGACCGGCGGTCAGGCCGGCCAGGAACCCGGCCGCCGCCAGGACCGCGACGAGCAGGAGCGCAAGTCGCCGCAGCGCGCGCGGCGACTTCTCGCCGGGCGGTGCGAGCACGGACGTGGTCGTGCGCCGCCGGAGCAGGGGGCGCTCGCGAGGCGTAGTGGCGGAGTGGTCGATCACGTGGCTCACGGGAACAGGGCGATTGCGTCGCCCGCATCCCCATCATCGGCAGGTGGCGACCCGCGCTTGACGGGCTCGCACGACCGTCTCGCATGGGCGCGCTAGCATCGTTGTGACCCGCGAATCGAGGAGCGAGAGCATGGCCACTGTCGAGACGAACCCGGCGCTCGGCGCGAAGATCAGCGCCGACGCCAAGCAGCACGTCCTCTACTCGTGGTCGGTGCAGAGCGCGATCAACCCGATCGCCGTCGCCGGCGCCGAGGGACGCTATTTCTGGGACTACGACGGCAAGCGCTACCTCGACTTCGCGTCCCAGCTCGTAAACGTGTCGCTCGGTCACCAGCACCCGCGGATGATCGAGGCGATCAAGGAGCAGGCCGAGAAGCTCTGCACGATCGGCCCGCCCATGGCGACCGAGTCACGGTCGCGGCTCGGCGAGCTGCTCGCCGAGGTCACTCCCGGCGACCTCTCGCTGTCGTTCTTCACGAACGGCGGCGCCGAGGCCAACGAGAACGCGGTCAAGCTCGCGCGCTGGTACACGGGGCGCAACAAGATCATCGCCCGCTACCGCTCCTATCACGGGGCCACCAACGCGGCCGTCACGCTCACGGGCGACCCGCGGCGCTGGCCGATCGAGCCCGGCATGCCAGGCGTGGTGCGCATGTTCGACCCGTATCCCTATCGCTGCTCGGCCGGCCACCCGGACCCCTGCCCGGTGTGCGCGGGCGCGCCCCATCTGGAGGAGATCCTCCAGTACGAGGGCGCCCACACGGTGGCAGCGGTGATCCTCGAGACCGTCACCGGGACGAACGGCATCCTGCCGCCGCCGCCCGGCTATCTGCAGTCGATTCGCGAGGTCTGCGACCGGCACGGAATCGTGCTGATCTGCGACGAGGTGATGGCCGGCTTCGGCCGCACGGGGAAATGGTTCGCCGTCGACCACTGGGACGTCGTGCCGGACATCGTCACGGTCGCGAAGGGGATCAACTCCGGCTACGTGCCGCTCGGGGCGATGATCATCCGCAAGCCGATCGCCGACTGGGTGCAGGACAAGTTCTTCGCTGGAGGCCTCACCTACTCGGGCCACCCGCTCGCGTGTGCGTCCGCCGTCGCGTCGATCGAGATCTTCCGGGACGAGGGCGTGATCGAGAACGCGGCCGCCATGGGCGACTGGTTCGGCCCGGCGCTCGCCGGCCTGCAGGAGAAGCACCCGTCGATCGGCGAGGTGCGCGGCCTCGGCTGCTTCTGGGGGCTCGAGCTCGTCAAGAACCGGGCCACGCGCGAGCCGCTCGTGCCGTTCAACGGCGGCGGTGAGGCGGGCGCTCCGGTAGCGCGGCTGGCCAAGGCGGCGCTCGAGCGCGGCCTCTACCTGATGACCCACTGGAACGTGATCATGATCTGCCCGCCGCTCACGATCACCCGTGCGGAGGCGGAGGAGGGCATCGCCGTGCTCGACGACGTGCTCGCGATCGCCGACGAGTACTACGTGGACTGACCCACTGCACGTCGACCGATCCACTGTGCCGACGCGACGTGCGCTGCCCGCGCCGTCAGGCGAGAAATGCCGTGATCGCCTCGGCCGTCTGCTCCAGGGCGTCCCACAGAAGCGTGTGGCCGCTCTCGACGACGGCGACCTGGAGGCGGTCGCCGGCAGCGGCGCGGTGCTCGTCCAGGAGGACGTACGGCAGGAACGAGCGGTTGCCGAGCACGACGAGGGTGGGCGCGGTCACCGCCGAGAACGGCGGCGGCGGGCCGGCCATTTCGCCGTACGCGGCGACCACCGAGGCCTGCGAGTAGCGGTAGCGCCAACGTCCGTCCTCGGACGGCACGAGATGCTCGCGCAGCTCGTCCTCGACCAGCTCGCGGGGGGCGAACGCGAGCGCGCTCTCCTCGTAGCGCCTGTCGACCGCCTCCTCGAACGAGGCGTACGACCGGTCGGAGCGGCTCCCCTCGGCGACGTGCAGC
The DNA here is from genome assembly GCA_963731095.1 of uncultured Gaiellaceae bacterium. GTDB lineage: Bacteria > Actinomycetota > Thermoleophilia > Gaiellales > Gaiellaceae > Gaiella. Next base: position 104,070 of record CAVSUK010000031.1, on the reverse strand, counting down.
GCGATCTCGGGGTCGAGGTGGATGGCCGGATCGAGGAGCACAAGACGGTGGACGAGCTCCGGCCGGCGAGCCGCGAGCTCGAACGCGAGCCGCCCGCCGTACGAGTGGCCGATCCACGCTGCGGGCTCGTTCCCGACGCTCGCGAGGATCGCCTCGAGCTGCGCCTCGATGTCCCACGGGGGCTCGTACGGGGACGACCCGTGCCCGAGCAGGTCGGGAGCGAGCACGTGATACCGGCCGGCCAGCCACCCCTCGGCCAGCGGACGCGCGTGCCCGCCGTGGCCGGTGACGCCGTGCAGGTAGACGATGCGGGGCGCACCCGCATCCCCCCACGACTCGACGTGCAGGGTCCTCACTGCTCGTCGAGCGCGTGCAGGGAGTCGGGCACCAGCTCGGTGCGCCGCTCGTCCGGCGGCTTCACGAGGGCCCAGATCACGACGCCGTCCTTGTCGATCAGGAACGTGCCGCGCACCGGGGCGCCGGTCTCGTCGTTGAAGACGCCGTACGCCCTCGCCGTGGCACCGTGCTGCCAGAAGTCGGAGGCGAAGACATAGGTGGCGCCGAGCTGCTCCTTCCAGGCCTGGCGCGCGGCGGACGTGTCGCAGGACACGAACACCACGTCGGTCTCGGCGTCGTGGAACGACTGCAGGTTCTCCTGCAGGTCGAGGGCCTCCTCGGCGCAGAGCGGAGTGAAGGCGAACGGGTGAAAGACGAGCAGCACGTTCCGCTTGCCGCGGAAGTCGGAGAGGCGGACGCGCGGCTTCCCGTACGCCTCCTCGAGGTCGAACTCCGGTGCCTGCTCACCCGTCCCGATCGCCATCCTCCGCCCTTTCCTCTCCGTGTCCGGAGGGACGATAGTAGGTCCGGCCGCGCAGCTCCTCGGGCAGGTAGTCGAGCTCGAAGCCGCGTGGGTCGTCGTGCGGGTAGAGGTACCCTTCGCCGTGCCCGCGGTCGCCGGCGCCGCGGTAGTGGGTGTCGCGCAGCATGGCCGGCGGCTGCAGGTTGCCGCGCTCGCGCACGTCCCGGCGCGCCTGCCAGATCGCTTCCGCAGAGGCGTTCGACTTCGGCGCGCGCGCGAGGTAGACGGCCGCCTGCGCGAGGTTCAGCTGCGCCTCCGGCAGGCCGACGTGCTCCACCGCCTGCGCGGCCGCCACCGCCACGAGCAGCGCCCGCGGGTCGGCGTTGCCCACGTCCTCCGAGGCGAGGATGATCATCCGACGCGCGATGAAGCGCGCGTCCTCGCCCCCCTCGAGCATCGCCGCGAGATAGTAGACAGCGGCGTCCGCGTCCCCGCCGCGCATCGACTTGATGAAGGCCGACGCGAAGTCGTAGTGCTGGTCGGACGCACGGTCGTAGCGGAGCGGCCGCTTGCGGGCGGAGTCGGCCACGTGCCGCTCCTCGAGGACCGTGCCCTCTGTGCGTGCCGTGTCCCAGGCGAGCTCCAGCGTCCCCAGGGCGCTGCGCGCGTCGCCCCCCGCCCGCCGCACGATCGCGTCCGCGACCTCGGGCGACACCTCGATTGCCAGCGTCGCTGCGCCGCGGGAGACGACCGCCCGGAGCTCCTCGTCCGAGAGCGGCTCGAGCTCGTAGACCGCGCAGCGAGAGAGCAGCGCGGAGTTCACCTCGAAGTACGGGTTCTCGGTCGTTGCGCCGATCAGCGTCAGCAGCCCGCTCTCGACTGCGGGCAGGAGCGCATCCTGCTGCGCCTTGTTGAAGCGGTGGATCTCGTCGAGGAAGAGGATCGTTCGCTGACCTGTGCCGCCTGCTCGCTCGCGGGCGCGCTGCAGCACGGCCCGGACGTCGTCAACACGGGCGGACACTGCCGAGAGCTCCTCGAACGCCCCGCCGGTTCGCTCCGCGACGATGCGCGCGAGCGTCGTCTTGCCGACGCCCGGCGGCCCGAACAGGATCATCGAGGGCGGCCGGTCGTGCTCGATCGCGAGCCGCAGCGCCGAGCCGGCGCCAAGGACGTGCTGCTGGCCCACGAGCTCGTCGAGCGTGCGGGGCCGCACGCGCTGGGCGAGCGGTGCGGTCTCGTCCTGCCGGGCGGCTGCTGCGTCGGCGAAGAGGTCGGTCATCCCTGGCAGTATGCTCAGCTCCATGTCGGGTAACGGAAGCGAGGAGGCGTGGGAGCCGCCGCTGAACAGGCCGGTCCTGCCGGGTGAGGCGCGCACCGACTACGAGCGCTACCTGAACACGGAGCAGCTGCTCGCCCTGCAGAAGGGGCCGGACGAGTGGGTGCACCGCGACGAGTTGCTGTTCCAGGTCGTGCACCAGTCGTCGGAGCTGTGGTTGAAGCTGGCCTGGAACGACACGGCCGCAGCGGCCGCGCTTGTCGGCGACGGCGACGTGCCGGGCGCGCTCCGGCTGTTGCGCCGGGCCAGCCTCTGCATGCGCTACGTGACCGCGCAGCTCGACATGCTCGAGCAGATGTCGCCGTGGGAGTACCAGGAGATCCGCAAGGTCCTCGGCCACGGCTCCGGATTCGACTCACCCGGCGTGAAGGAGCTCCGGCCCGCGATGGCGCGCCTCGGAGAGGCGTTCCACGCGGCGCGCGAGCGGGCGGGCCTCTCGCTGGCGGAGCTGTACGTGCAGGGCCGCGAGCACGAGGACCTCTACCAGCTCGCGGAGGCCCTGATGGAGCTCGACGAGTGGATGCAGACGTGGCGCATCCGCCACTACCGCGTCGTCGCCCGGGTGATCGGTGAGCGGGTGATCGGGACCCAGGGCACGCCGGTCGAGGTGCTCGGACGCCTGATCCACCGGGTCGAGTACCCCGAGCTGTGGGACGTGCGCAACGAGCTGACTGCGTTGTCCAGGGCCGACGGCACGTGACCCTCCGCGAGGAGGCGACGAGGCTCCTGCAGCAGCTCATCCGCATCGACACGGTCAACCCGCCCGGGAACGAGGCTGCTGCAGCCGAGCTGCTGCGCGACTACCTCGCCTCGAGCGGCGTCGACCCGCAGCTCGTCGGCCGCTCGCCTGACCGGCTCAACCTCGTCGCACGCCTGTCGGGCGGTGACGGGCCGTCGCTCGCCCTCATCTCCCACACCGACACCGTCCGCGCCGACCCGGAGGAGTGGTCGCGCGATCCGTGGTCGGGCGACCTCGTCGACGGGGAGATCTGGGGGCGCGGCGCCCTCGACATGAAGAGCCAGGCTGTCGCGAGTGCCGTTGCCTTCGCGTCGCTCGCGCGCGAGGGTTTCCGGCCGGCCGGCGACGTGATCCTGGCTCTCACCGCGGACGAGGAGGTGAACGAGGACTACGGCCTCGCCTGGCTCGTGCGCGAGCATCCCGATCTCGTCCGCGCCGACTACTCACTCAACGAGGGAGGGGGCGAGCGGTGCGTCTTCGGCGGCAACGTCTTCTACCTGTGCTCCGTGGCGGAGAAGATGAGCGCCCCGTTCCGGGTGCACGTGCGGGGGCGCAGCGGGCACGCATCCGTGCCGGCGATCGCGGACAACGCGCTCGTCAAGGCGGCGCCCTACATCGAGGCGCTCGGCCGCTACCAGCCACCCAGGCAGGTGATCCCCGAGGTGCACCGCTTTCTCGAGCTCGTGCTCGGCGAGGCGCCTCCGCTCGAGGTCGCACTCGAGCGTGCCCGGGAGCTCGACCCGCTCGCGGCCGAGCTCGTGGAGCCCCTGCTGTCCTTTACCCTCTCACCGACGTTGATCGAGGCATCGAAACAGCGAAACGTGATCCCGGCTCGGTGCGTCGTCACCGTGGACTGCCGGCTCCTGCCTGGCACGACGCCCGAGGACGCCGACCCGCTCGTTCGCGCCGCGATCGGCCCCGGCGACTACGAGCTGGAATGGTTCGAGCGGGACGGCGGCACCCGCTCGCCGATCGATACGCCGCTCTGGCGGGCGCTCGAGCGCTGGGTGGAGGAGACCGAGCCGGGAGCGCGCCTGGCGCCGATCGCGTGCGCGGGCTTCACCGACTCGCACTGGCTGCGCGAGGCGTTCGGCACCGTGGCCTACGGGTTCTTCCCGATGCGGGCGATGAGCGGCGAGCTCGCCTCGCGCCTCGTCCACTCCGCCGACGAGCGCATCCCGGTCGACGACCTCGAGCTCGGGGTCGAGGCGCTCCGCGCAGCCGTCACGGGGCTCGGTGACTGATGGCCGAGCCCGTCCGCCTCACGGTCGTCCCGAACGAGCCGGCAGCCGACCTCGTCTGCTCCTTCCTGCGTGCGGAGGGGATCCGGTGCGGGCACCGCGCCACCGACGTCGGCGTCGGTGCCGGTGGCGGTATCCCCACGGGAGGCCCGCGGGAGGTGCTCGTCGACCCGGCCGACCTGGCGCGGCCCGGCAGGTGCTCGCCGCCGCCGAGCACGGCGAGTTCGACGTGTCGTAGCGAGAGGTGGGGGCGGGGTCTTCCCGAGAGTCGGGCTCAAAGGGGGGTGTCTCCCCGAAAGGCAGGGGAGACACCCCCGCCCACGGTGGACGGGTCCGCCCCTACGCGCTCTTCTCGTGATGGCCGCCGAACTGCCTGCGCATGGCGGACAGCGTGCGGTTGGCGAAGTCGGCCTCGCCGCGCGACGCGAAGCGCGCGTACAGCGCGGCGGTGAGCACGTCGGCGGGGACGCCCTCCTCGATCGCCGCGATCGCCGTCCAGCGGCCCTCGCCCGAGTCGGACACGCGGCCGGCGAAGCCGTCGAGCGTGGGCGACTCGTGCAGTGCGGCCGCGGTGAGGTCGAGCAGCCACGAGGCGACGACGCTGCCGCGACGCCAGAGCTCCGTGATGGCGGGGACGTCGAGCTCGTAGGAGTAGAACTCCGGGTGATCGAGGGGCGCCGTCTCCGCGTCCTGGTCGCGCGTCCGCAGCCCGGCGTCGGCGTTGTGCAGGATGTTCAGGCCTTCCGCGAAAGCGCCCATCATCCCGTACTCGATGCCGTTGTGAACCATCTTCACGAAGTGGCCGGCGCCGGCCGGGCCGCAATGGAGGTAGCCCCGTTCCTCCGGCCGCGCGGCGCCGGTGCGGCCGGGCGTGCGGGCGGCGGCGTCCTCGCCCGGCGCCAGCGAGGCGAAGATCGGCTCGAGCTGCGCGAAGGCGTCGGCGGGGCCGCCGACCATCAGGCAGAAGCCGCGCTCGAGCCCGAACACGCCGCCGCTCGTGCCGACGTCCACGTAGCGGATGCCCGCGCTCGCCGAGCGTGGCGGCACGGCGGATGTCGTCCCGGTAGTACGTGTTGCCCCCGTCGACGATCGCGTCGCCCGCGTCGAGGAGCTGCGCGAGATCGGTGACCGTCGTCTCCGTGATCTCGCCGGCCGGCAGCATCACCCACACGTGCCGTCGGCGTGGCGAGCTTCGCGACGAGATCCTCGAGCGAGCCCGCCCCCGTCGCCCCATCGGCCTCGAGCGCCGCGACGGCGCCCGGGTCGATGTCGTAGACCACGCAGTCGTGCCCGTCCCGCTGCAGCCGTCGCACGATGTTCGCGCCCATCCGGCCCAGCCCCACCATCCCCAGCTGCATGGGCCGAGCCTATACGCTCGCTGGGGCCGCAACGTTCGCGGCACGAGGAGCCGATGTCCACGTCCGTGACCAGCAGGAGCGACAGGCCCGCCTGGCGGGCGCTCGGCGCGCACGCCGCGTGCCATGGGCGACGTGCACCTGCGCGATCTGTTCCGGGACGACCCCGGACGCGGCGACCGTCTCGTCGTCGAGGCAGCCGGGCTCGTCCTCGACTTCTCGAAGCAGCGGGTGACCGCGGAGACGCTCGACCTGCTGTGCGCGCTGGCCGCCGAGACCGGCGTGGAGGAGCGGCGGGAGGCGATGTTCCGCGGTGAGCGGATCAACGTCACCGAGGATCGCCCCGTCCTGCACGTCGCGCTTCGCCTGCCGCGGGAGGCGTCGCTCGTGGTCGACGGCGTCGACGTCGTCCGCGAGGTGCACGAGGTGCTCGACCGCATGGCCGTGCTCGCCGACGGCGTGCGGTCCGGCTCCTGGCTCGGGTACACGGGCAGGCCGATCCGGAACGTCGTCAACATCGGGATCGGCGGCTCCGACCTGGGCCCGGCGATGGCGTACGAGGCGCTTCGCGCGTACGCGTCCCGGGATCTTCGCTTCCGCTTCGTGTCGAACGTGGACGGCACCGACTTCGTGGAGGCCACCCGGGACCTCGACCCGGCGGAGACGCTCTTCGTCGTCGCGTCCAAGACCTTCACGACGCTCGAGACGATGACCAATGCACGAACGGCCCGCGACTGGCTGCTCGCAGGCATCGGCGCCGACCGGGCCGCCGTGGCGCGTCACTTCGTGGCCGTGTCCTCGAACCTGGCCGAGGTGGAGGCGTTCGGGATCGACCCGAGCAACGTCTTCGGATTCTGGGACTGGGTGGGCGGCCGCTACTCGATGGACTCGGCGATCGGGCTCTCGACGATGGTCGCGATCGGGCCCGTAGCGCTTCCGCGAGCTGCTCGACGGCTTCCACGCGATGGACGAGCACTTCCGGCACGGCCCCCGTGGATCGGAACATGCCCGCGCTGCTCGGGCTGCTCGCGGTCTGGAACACGACCTTCCTCGGGGCAGGCAGCGTGGCCGTGCTCCCGTACGACCAGTACCTGCAGCCGGTTCCCCGCCTACCTGCAGCAGCTGACGATGGAGTCGAACGGCAAGTCCGTCACGCTCGGTGGGCAGCCGGTCGGGTACGACACCGGGCCGGTCACCTGGGGCGAGCCGGGTACGAACGGCCAGCACAGCTTCTACCAGCTCCTCCACCAGGGCACCCGCGTCGTTCCCTGCGACCTGATCGCCTTCGCGCGCTCTCTCAACCCGGTCGGCGGCCATCACGACCTCCTCACCGCGAACGTGCTGGCGCAGGCGGAGGCGCTCGCCTTCGGCCGGACGGCCGACGAGGTGCGAGCCGAAGGCGTCGACGAGGCGCTCGTGCCGCACAGGGTGTTCGAGGGGAACCGCCCCTCCAACGTGCTTCTCGCCGACGAGCTGACGCCGTTCGCGCTCGGCACGCTCGTCGCCCTCTACGAGCACGCGGTCTTCACCCAGGGCGTCGTGTGGGACGTGAACTCGTTCGACCAGTGGGGCGTCGAGCTCGGCAAGCAGCTGGCGCAGCGCATCGCGTCCGAGCTCGCCGCCCCGGACGACGTCGAGCTCGCCCACGACTCGTCCACGAACGCCCTCATCCGCCGCTACCGCGCTCTGCGCCGCGACGAGGCCGCCGGATGAGCGAGGTGCTGGAGGTGCACGACCCGCACGGCGCGTTCGAGCGCATCGAGGCGTGGCTGCGCGAGCGGGGCTTCTTCGTCCCCGGGGGCGAGGATCTCGTCGCCGACCTCTATCTCGGCTACGGGCTCTCCGAGGCGCTGCGCCGGGGACGCGCCGCCGGCCCGGCCGAGCCGTGCCCGCTGCCTCTTGCGGCCTGCTCCGTCCGACCGTCCCGCTATGTTGTCGATCATGACAACGAACGGTCGACGACCGGTGGCGATCGGGTCGTGGGAGCGCACGTGGACGGCGGCCGAGTACGGGGCCGCAGTCGAGGCCGTGCGGGCTGCGATCGAGCGTGGCGACGTCTACCAGGTCAACCTCGTCCAGCATCTCTCGGCGCCGTTCGCGGGCGGCGCGGCCGCGCTCGCCGCCCGTCTCGCCGCCCTGCGCCCGCTGCATCCCGACCCCTTCGTCGGTCGCGACTGGAGCGTCGTCTCGGCCTCCCCGGAGCTCTTCCTGGCGCGGCGCGGCCGCCGCGTGTGGACGAGCCCGATCAAGGGGACCCGGCCGGCAGGCGGAGCGAACGAGCTCTCCGCCTCGCCCAAGGACGCGGCCGAGCACGTGATGATCGTCGACCTCGAGCGGAACGACCTCTCGCGTGTCTGCGAACCAGGCAGCGTGCGGTGGCCCGAGCTGATGGCGACGCGGGCGATGGCGGGCGTCGAGCACATGGTCTCCACGGTCGAGGGCAGGCTGCGGACCGGAACCGGCCTGGCGGAGCTGCTCGCCGCGACGTTCCCCGGCGGTTCGGTGACAGGCGCACCCAAGATCGCAGCGGTCGACCTGATCGCCGGGCTCGAGCCCGTCGGGCGCGGCGCTTCGATGGGCGCGCTCGGCCGGGTGCACGGCAACGGCGACCTCGATCTGGCGCTGACGATCCGCACGTTTGCGATCGCCGAGGGACGCATCCACCTCTGGGTCGGCGGCGGCATCGTGTGGGACTCGGATCCCGACGAGGAGGTCGAGGAGTCCTGGACGAAGGCGCGTCCGCTGCTCGACGCGATCGGGGCGCCGCTCGTGGCGGAGGCCCCGGCACGAGCACGATGACCGTCGAGATGTCCGTTCCGGCCGGTACGCAGGCGAGGATGGAGGGATGAGCGGCTCGCGCCCCCTCGCGCTGGCGGTCTCCGGCCGTGGGCTCGTCGACCCCGACGAGCCGGTGCTGCTCGCCGACGACGAGGGGTTCACCCGCGGCCGGGCCGCGTTCGAGACGACCCGCGTCTACGGTGGACGCCCCTTCCGTCTGGCCGAGCACATCGCCCGGCTCGAGCGGTCGGCGGCGAGCATCGGCCTGCCGCCCCCGGAGCGGCACGAGCTCGAGCGCCTTGTCGGTGCTCGCGCTCGAGCACGCAGGCGTGCCGGACGCCACGCTTCGCCTGTACTGGACGCCGGGAGCACCCGGCGGGACGCCGGTCGGGATCGCCATGGTCGGCGTCATCCCGGGCTGGATCGAGGAGGTACGGGCGCGCGGGCAGCGTCTCGTCTCCCTGCTCCTGCCGCGCCCGTCGTCGCCGTGGCTCCTGCCGGGCACCAAGTCCGTCAGCTACGCGGTGAACATGGCTGCCGAGGCGGAGGCGAAGCGCCGCGGCGCCGACGACGCCGTCTTCGTCGACGCGGACGGCATCGTGCTCGAAGGGCCCGTCACGAACATCTGGTGGCGCGAGGGCGACGTGCTCGTGACGCCGTCGGTGGAGCTCGGCATCCTCGCCGGCGAGACGCGCGCGGCCCTGCTCGCGCTCGCCCACGACCTCGGCTGGGTGGTACAGGAGGGTGCCTACCCGCTCGCCCGGCTCGCCGCGGCCGACGAGGCGTTCACGTCGTCGTCGGTGCGCGAGGTCGTGCCCGTCGTCGAGCTCGACGGCAGGGCGCTCCAGCGAGGTCCCGTCGCCGACCTGCTGCAGAGCGCCCTGCGCGCTGTCGCCGAAGGCTGACCGTGGGCTAGCGGCCGACTGGCCCCCGATCGAGGTCCTAGACGCCCTCGACCCGGCTGCTGCCCGAGCCGTCCACGATCACGTGGGCTGCCGGGATCGGGTCGTCGCGCTCGACGTAGCGGTCCTCGGACGGCATCCAGCGCTCCTCCCACACCGCCCGTGCGTCCTCGCCGTCACGGGCGAGACCGCGCGCCAGGCGCAGGTCGCGCGGCGCCTCGACCCAGACCCGCACCTGGTAGGCGTCGCGGAACATCCGGTGCAGCGCGCACACGCCCTCGATCACGACGACGCCCTGCGGCACCACCTCCCTGTGCCCCCCGGGCGCTCCGGACGCCCAGTCGTACGCCGTGTAGCGTGCCGTCTCGCCGCGCAGCAGCGGCGCGCAGCACCTCGCGATGCAGGCGCGACAGGTCGAAGCCGGAGCCGTCCCAGAACGCATCCGTCGGCACCACCTGGGCGCCGGGAAGGGCCTGGGCCAGCGTCGTCTTCCCGGCGCCGCCGTGGCCGCCGATGCCGACGAGCACGAGCCGCCGCCCGGCACGGGCCGCCTCGATCAGCCCGGTCACGGCAGTTGCGTCCATGGCCGGACGCTACCCTCTCGTCCATGGAGAAGCTGCGCCTCGGCGGCATGGCGCTCGCGAACGGCGTGCTCGTGCATGGACCGACCGCCTGGGGCGCCGCCGTGCGCACGGCCGACGGACAGATCCGCTCCGCCTCCGGCCCCAAGCCCCGCATCGCACCCGGCGTGCAGACGCCGTTCCTGCGCGGCCCGCTCCGGCTCGCGGAGGCGTTCGCCGCTCCTGCCCGACGTCCGCCGGCGCCTGCCCGGGGCGCGCTTCGCCTTCGAGCGCCCCCTGGTCGCCGTCGCCGTCGTGGCCGGCTCGGTCGCCGCCGGGGTCGCGCGACGCTCGACGCTCGGCCTCGCCTCCCGCGAGGCGATCGCCGCCTTCGCCTCCCTCGTGCCGGCCGCAGTCGCCCTTCGCGGCGGCGAGCTCGCCGCCTATCACGGCGCGGAGCACGTCTCGATCGGCACCTACGAGCAGGGCCGGCCCGCGACGAAGGAGCACGACCGCTGCGGGGGCCATCTCGTCGGCCCGTTGCTCGCTCACCTCCACCGCTGCAGCGGCGCTCGCGGCGAAGGCGCCGCCGACCGTACGCCCCGCCGCCCGCGCGCTCGGCGCCCTCGGCGCGATGGGCGCGGCCGTCGAGGTCTTCGCGTGGATGAACCGCCACCCCCGGCATCCCCTCGCGCGCGCACTCGCACGCCCCGGGCACGAGCTCCAGGCCCACCTCTCCACCGCCGAGCCCACGCGGGCGCAGCTCGACGTCGCGCAGGCCGCCCTCGACGCCTGCCTCGCGGCGGAGGCCGCCCCGTCACCGGAGCCGGCGTGAGCGACACCCTGCGCACCGTGCGCGAACGGCTCGACCCCTCCGTCTTCGACCTCCCGGTCGAGAAGATGCGCGAGGGCTACTACACGGACGCCTACTTCAACCACACGCGCTCGGCGCTCCTCGCCGACGACCGGCACCCCCGCGTCGTCATGCAGGTGTTCCAGAAGAAGCAGGCCATGCTCGGCGGCATGGACGAGGCCATCGCCATCCTCGCGCTCTGCTCCGACGACTGGGAGTCCCTCACGGTTCACGCTCTCCACGACGGCGACCGCATCGAGCCGTGGGAGACGGTGATGACGATCGAGGGCGACTACACCCTGTTCGCCCATCTCGAGACCGTGTACCTCGGCGTCCTCGCCCGGCGCACGCTCATCTCCACGAACACCGCACGCGTGCTCGAGGCCGCGCGCGGCAAGCAGATCATCTTCATGCCGGCCCGGCACGATCACCACCGCGTGCAGACGGGTGACGGGTACGCGGCATACGTCGCCGGCGCCATGTTGGGCGCCGAGATCGGCGTCACGTCGGACGCTCAGGCGTCGTGGTGGGGCGGTCGCGGTGTCGGCACCGTGCCGCACGCCCTCATCGCCGCCTACGGCGGCAACACGGTGCTCGCCGCCACGAAGTTCGCCGACTGGGCCTCCGACGACTTCCACATCACGGTCCTCGTCGACTTCGAGAACGACTCCGTCCGCACCGCGCTCGAGGTCGCCCGGGCCCTCGGTCCGCGGCTCTGGGGCGTCCGGCTCGACACCTCCTCCCAGCTCGTCGACCGGAGCCTGTGGGAGAGCATGGGCGACTTCGACCCGCGCGGCGTCAACGAGCGCCTCGTCCACGAGGTGCGGGACGCGCTCGACGCAGACGGGTTCGAGCACGTCAGGATCGTCGCCTCGGGCGGCTTCACCGTCGAGAAGATCCAGCACTTCGAGGCGCGCGGGCGTGCCGGTGGACGCCTACGGCGTCGGCTCCTCGCTGATCCGCGGCGAGAACGACTTCACCGCCGACATCGTGATGGCCGACGGGCGCCCGGCCGCGAAGGTCGGCCGGCGCTTTCGGCCGAGCGAGAGGCTCGCAGCGTGTCCGGTAGGCCCATCCTCTGGGACGTCGACACCCAGGTCGACTTCATCCAGGCCGGCGGCAAGCTCGTCGTCCCCGGTGCCGACGCGGCCGTCCCCGCCATGGGCCGTCTCGTGCGCTTCGCGCACGCAGCGGGCATCGTCCACGTCGCCTCCGCCGACGACCACGAGCTCACCGACCCCGAGATCTCCGACACGCCCGACTTCGTCAGCACCTACCCGCCGCATTGCCTCCGTGGCACGCACGGCGCGCAGAAGATCGAGGAGACGACCCAGGCCGACCCTCTGCCGCTCTCGCACGTCGCCTACCCGCCCGGCCTGCTGGCGCAGCTCGTTCAGGGCCGCCGGGAGCTGCTGCTGCTCAAGAAGAGCTTCGACGTGTTCACGAACCCGAACGCGGAAGCCCTGCTCGGCATCCTCGACCCGCCCGAGGTGATCCTGTTCGGTGTCGCCACCGACGTCTGCGACCACGCCGCCGTGATCGGCATGCTGCGCCGAGGACGCCGCGTCACCTTCGTCCAGGACGCAGCCCGCGGCCTGGACGAGGAGCGAACCGCGGCGTGCCTCGCCCAGTGGCGCGACGCCGGCGTCACCTTCACGACAGCGGACGAGGTCGTGGCCGGCCGCGGGTGAGGACGCCGCCGCTCGTCCAGCGCGCGCAGGAGCTCGCCGCGACGACCGGCTTCGGCCGATCGTGCGCACCCGAGGACGGGGCGCTCCTCCACGTGCTGGCAGGACGGCGCGGCCTGCTCAGGGCCGGCGAGATCGGCACCGGAGCCGGCGTCGGCGCCGCCTGGATCGTGTCCGCGCTCGGCACCAGGCACCCCGTTCGTCTCCGTCGAGGCCGACCCGGCTCTCGCGGCGGCGGCCGCGACGCTCTTCGCAGCACGACGCCGACGTACGCATCCTCGCCGGCGACTGGCGCGACCTGTTGCCGGCAGAGGCGCCCTTCGACCTGCTCTTCGTCGACGCCCACGACGCCAAGGACGACGTCGACGCCGTCGTCGGCCTGATGATGCCCGGCGGCACCGCCTACCTCGACGACTTCGCCTACGACCCTCGACCTGCCCGACCCGCGCCGCGACGCGTGGCTCCGGCACGACGGCCTCGCGGCCGTGGAGATCCGGGTCGCGCCCGAGCGACGGACGATCGTCGCGCTCCGCATCTGAGCCTCTCCGCGCCCGTGGGTTGACGCGCTTCCCAGGGCACTGATACTGAGTCCGTGGTCACCTGGCCCCACTCCGTCGACGACATCGGGGCATTCCTGATCACGTGGCTCCCGATCATCTTCTTCGGGATCATCATCTGGCTGCTGCTGCGGACGATGCAGTACATGCCGCGCGTCAAGCCGGCCCAGGTCGAGCGCGACACGACCGACGCGGTCTCGTGGACGGACGTCGCCGGCGTCGACGAGGCCAAGGAGGAGCTCGAGGAGGTCGTCGAGTTCCTCCGCGACCGCAAGCGGTTCGAGCGGCTCGGCGCCCGCGTCCCCAAGGGCATCCTCCTCTTCGGGCCGCCCGGCACCGGCAAGACCCTGCTCGCGAAGGCGGTCGCCAACGAGTCCGGCGCCAACTTCTACTCCTCCAGCGCCTCCGCCTTCGTGGAGATGTTCGCCGGCCTCGGCGCCGCGCGCATCCGCAAGCTCTTCGAGGAGGCGCGGCGCAACGCGCCGTCCATCGTCTTCATCGACGAGCTCGACGCCGTCGGCACCGCGCGTGCCGGCGGGGCGTTCAACCGCGAGCAGGACCAGACGCTCAACCAGCTGCTCGTCGAGCTCGACGGGTTCAGCGGACGCGACGAGGTCGTCGTGATGGGCGCCTCGAACCGGCTCCAGGACCTCGACCCGGCGCTCCTGCGCCCGGGCCGCTTCGACCGCCAGATCCACGTGTCTCCGCCCGACCTCGCCGGCCGCGAGGAGATCCTCCGCGTCCACACGCGCTCCAAGCCGCTCGGCGCAGACGTCGACCTGGGCCAGCTCGCCAGGCGCACCGCCGGGCTCACCGGCGCCGACCTCGCCAACATCGCCAACGAGGCCGCCATCTTCGCCGCCCGCCGCGACCAGCAGTACATCCGTCAGGGCGACTTCGAGGGCGCCATGGAGCGCGTTCTCACCGGCCTGCAGAGGCGGCGCGTCGTCTCCGAGAAGGAGAAGCGCATCCTCGCCTACCACGAGGCGGGCCACGCGCTGCTCGCCCACCTGATGGGCGACGTGATGCCGGTGCAGAAGGTGACGATCGTCGGCCGCGGCGACGCGCTCGGGCTCGCGTACTACCTTCCCGTCGAGGATCGCTACCTCCACACCAAGGAGGAGCTGCTCGACGTGATGAAGGTCGCGCTCGGCGGTCGGGCCGCCGAGGAGATCGTCTTCGGGCGCGTCACCAACGGCGCCGCCAGCGACCTCGAGAAGGTCACCGAGATCGCGCGCGCCATGGTGTTCGAGTACGGCATGTCCGACGTGGCGCCGTCCCGCACGATGCGCGCCGACAACTACGCGCTCTCCGAGGAGACGAAGCGGCTGCGCGACAGCGAGCAGGCGCGCCTCACCGACCACGCCTACGACGAGGCGATCCGCCTGCTGCAGAAGCACCGCGCCACCCTCGACCGCCTCGCCGAGGCGCTGCTCGAGAAGGAGACGATCGACCGCGAGGAGTTCGTCGCCCTGATGGCCAACGTGGGGCAGGAGTCCCGCTCGGCCGAGACCGTCGGCGTCGTGCGGCGCGCTCGAGCGCGCCGCCGAGTAGCGCACCGACCGTCCCGGTCGCAGGTCGCGCCGCTAGCATCGAGCGCGTGAACACCCGCGGCATCCACCACCTCGGCGTCGCCGTCCCCGACCTCGACGTGGCGCTCGACACCTACACCCGGCTCCTCGGCGCCACGCTCGAGCACCGGGCTGCCGTCGCCGACCAGGGCGTCGAGGCGGCGTCCGTCCTCGTCGGTGGAAGCCGCGTCGAGCTGCTCGCCCCCACCGGCGACGACACGCCCGTCGGGCGCTTTCTCGCCAAGCGCGGCCCGGGCATGCACCACGTCGCCTACGAGGTCGACGACGTCGCGCGCCGCCCTCGCCGAGCTCGAGCACGAGGGCGCCGAGCTGATCGACCGCGCGCCCCGTGCGGGCCTCTTCGGACTGCAGGTCGCATTCGTCCATCCCGACGCCGTCCACGGCGTCCTCACGGAGGTGGTTTCCGTTGGCTGACGTCGTCGATTCGGTCCGCGTCGAGATCGCCTTCGCAGGAGGCCCGATCATCGCGGCCAACGTCCCGCCCGCCGGCGCCGACGCGCTCGAGCACGCGCTCGCCTCCGGCGCGCAGGGGACGCCGCCAGCTCGACACCGACGACGGCCGCATCGCCGTCGTCCTCACGCGCGTCGTGTACGTGAAGCGGTTCGCACGCGACGCCCGCGTCGGCTTCGGCCTCTGACGCAACCGACCGCGGGTGGCTCCCGCCGGGCAAGCCCGGCTCCGCCACCCGCTCGCGCCGCTGCGCGCACCGGGCTCTTCGGGTCTGTGCTGGCGCACTATCCCCTTCGGCCCGGCACGCGCAGCGACCCGTCGGACGCGTCAGAGCTGCTCGTGGCAATATGCCGCCTGCTCGACGGCTACCCTTCGCCGCCGATGGCTCTCGAGGTCGGCATCGTCGGGCTTCCCAACGCGGGCAAGACGACGCTCTTCAACGCGCTCACCAAGGCGGGCGCCGAGATCACCGCGTACGCGTCCGTGACGGACAAGTCGAACGTCGGCATGGCGGCGATCGTCGACGACCGGCTCGACCGGCTCGCCGCGCTCGTCGGCGCGCGCAAGGTCACGCCTGCCGCGATCCGCGTGCTGGACGTGCCGGGCACCGGGCCTGCGCTGCTCGGCGACCTGCGCCAGGTGGACGCGCTGCTCGCCGTCACCGACGGCTTCTCGGACGGCTGCGACCCGGCCGGCGACCTCGAGACGCTGAAGCTCGAGCTGCTCGTCGCCGACACCGACCACGTCGCCCGCCGGCTCGAGCGCGTCGAGAAGCAGGCCAAGTCGGGCGATCCCGCCCTGCGCAAGGAGGTCGAGGAGCTCGCCGTGCGTGCTCGCGCATCTCGAGGGCGGGAAGACGCTGGCCGAATGGCCCGGCGACGTGCCCTCCGAGCTCGACCCGCTCACGACGAAGCCGCTGCTCGCGATCGAGAACGGCCCGGGCGGGATCGACTGCAAGCTCGAGGCGGAGCTCGCCGAGCTTCCCGACGAGGAAGCGGCGGCGTTCCGCGACGGGCCGTCCGCGCTCGACGAGATCGTGCGGCGCCTCAAGGACGCGCTCGGGCTGATCACGTTCTTCACCGCCGGCGAGAAGGAGACGCGGGCCTGGACGCTGCGGTCGGGACAGACCGCGCTCGACGCCGGCGGCACCATCCACTCCGACATCGCGCGCGGCTTCATCCGCTGCGAGGTGATCCGCTGGAACGACCTGCTCGACGCGGGCTCGCACGCGGAGGCGCGCGAAGCGCGGTCTGGAGCGGCTCGAGGGCAAGACCTACGTCGTGCAGGACGGCGACGTCCTCAACATCAGGTTCAACGTGTAGGGGTCGGGCGCGCCCGACCCGGCCCGGTCAGCCGGCTGCGATCAGCGCAGCACCGGTGAGGGCGATCACCCCTCCGGCCGTGCGCGTCGCGCCCAGCCGCTCGTGCAGCAGTGCGCGTGCCAGCAGAATCGTCGCGACGGGGTAGAGAGAGCTCAGCACGGCCACGACCCCGATCGCCCCTCGCGTCGAGGCGATCGCGATCAATGCGTTCGCGCCCGTGTCGAACACGCCGATCGCGACGACGAGCGGGATCAGGCTCGTGCCGACCCGGGGAGGCGTGTGCGTCGCGGCTAGCGCCACAGCGATCGCGGCAACCGACCCGAACCGCGCTGCCGCCGCTGCGCCCTCCGCTCCGTCCTGGGCTGCCTCGGCGAGACCGACGAGGAAGAGGCCGAATCCGAGCGCGGCCGCGAGCGCCAGCCCCACTCCGGCGGCGAAGCCAGCGCCTCCACCCGGCTCCCGCGAGACGAGCGTCACGCCTACGAGGGCGACCGTGATCCCCAGCCACTGCACCGCGTTGGGAGAGCGGCCGCGGGCCATGTCGGTGACAAGTGGCACCACGGGGGAGAGCGCCGAGATGGGCGCGACGATGCCCATCGCCCCGATCGCCATGCCACGGTACAGGCAGCCGAGCCCGACCACGCCCGCGATCCCCGCCGCCGCCGCGACGAGCAGGTGTGGCGCCTCCGGTCGTCCGGCGTCGCTCGCAAGGACCCACGTCAGGAGCCCAAGCAGGCCGACGAGCTGCGACCAGAACAGGACGACGAGAACGGTGATGCGCCGTGCAGCAAGGCCGCCGAGGAAGTCGCCCGTGCCCCACAGCGCAGCTGCGCACAGTGCGAGGACAACCGCGGCCACGGCGGGTCAGTCGTCGCCCACGGGGCGGGTCGCCGCCTGCGCGTCCAGCTGGTTCGCGTGGTAGAGCACCGCTGCCTCGGCAGTGCGTGCGGCGCCACGGTCGTGGTGGCAGCCGACCGCGTGCAGCAGCTCGGCCCGCACGCCCGTCTCCAGGCCGTCGGCGTGCGACTCGATCAGCCGCAGGCCGAGATGGACGTGGCCGAGCAGGCGGCCCTCCTCCGTCTGCCGGAACGCCGGGCCGCGCTCGAGCTCGAGCGTGCGCCCCACGTCGTGGACGAGCGCGGCTGCCAGCAGCAGGTCGGAGCGAAGGCGCGGATGCAGCTGCGCCGTCTCCCGGCACAGCGTCGCCACGCCGACCGTGTGCTCGAGCAGGCCGCCCGCATACCCGTGGTGGCCGTCGGCGCCGGCGGCCGGAAGCGACCGCAGTGCCTCCCGCAGGCCCCTGTCGCCGAGCAGTCTGTCGACGACCCCGGCGAGCCCGGGATGCGCGATCTCGCCGGCGAGGAACTCGAGAAACCCGTCCAGCTCGTCCGCGTCACGGCGCATCGTCGGGACGAGCGTCGCCGGGTCGCTCTCCGGCGCCGCCTCGAGCGTCCGCACCTGCACCTGCAGGCGGCCGCCGAAGCGCTCCACGCGGCCGAGCACGCGCACCGCGTCGCCCGGCCTCGAAGCGACGGTCGAGCAGCTCCACGTCGTCCCACACGCGGGCCTCGATGCGGCCGCTCGGGTCGACGAGCTCCAGCGCCAGATACGGCGAGCCGCCGCGCGTCCGCCGTCGCTCCTTGCGTCCGACCGCGAAGACCCCCTCGACGGTGCGGTCCTCGGCGAGCTCGGCGATCGACGTCACGACCGGGAGTCTAGGCGGCGGGGCTCGAGAGGCTCGCCGTGACACGGGCGCTGACATCCGTCTCACTTCGGGCCTCCAGGTAGGCTCGCGGCGATGGCCGACGTCGCTCCGTTCCGCGCGATCCGGTACGCGCACCCCGGCCCCGAGCTGACCGCCCCGCCCTACGACGTGCTCACGCCGGAGCAGCGAGACGCCCACCGCGCGCGCGACCCGCACAACGTCGTGCACCTCACCCTGAACGAGTCCGAGCAGGAGGCGGGCCGGCTCTTCCGGAGCTGGCTCGACGAGGGCGTGCTCGTCGAGGACGACGAGCCGGCCGTGTGGGCGGTCGCCCAGGACTACGTGGGGCCGGACGGGATCGCGCGCCGCAGAGAGGGCATCGTCGCGTCGCTCCGCGTCGAGCCGTACGAGACGCGCGTCGTGCTGCCGCACGAGCGGACGCACGCCGGCCCCAAGGAGAGCCGCCTGCGGCTGCTGCGCGCCGCCCGCGCCCAGCTCGAGCCCATCTTCCTCCTCTACGACGGCGACCCGCCGGCGGCGCCCCCGGATCGGGAGCCCGACCTCGTGGCCGAGGGCACGAGCCTGTGGCGCCTGCCCGGCGACGGCATCGCGAGACGTTCGCCGACAGGCAGCTCCTGATCGCCGACGGCCACCACCGCTACGAGACGGCGCTCGCCTACGCGGCCGAGCAGGGCACGCCGGAGAGCGCCCGCATGATGGTCGTGCTCGTCTCCACCTCCGACCCCGGCCTCGAGATCTTCCCGACCCACCGCCTCTTCCACGGGGAAGCCGGCGTCGAGCCCGGCGGTGCGGGCGGCTCCGCTCGCCGACGCGCTCGCGGCGCTCGCCGGCCTGTCCTACGACCGCGCGCACGCGCGTCCTCTACGCCGGCGGCGCGGCGCAGCCGGTCGAGGGTGAGCCGGGGGAGCTCGACGTCGAGCTCGTCGACCGCCTCGTCGGCCACGAGGGCATCGGCTACACCGCCGACGCGGCCGAGGCCGTCGCCCGGGTCGACGGCGGCGAGTTCGACGGGGCGTTCCTGCTCCGCGCGACGCGGATCGAGGACGTGTTCGAGCGCGCGCGCCGCGGCGAGGTGATGCCGCAGAAGACGACCTACTTCTTCCCCAAGCTCACCTCCGGCCTTCTCTTCCATCCCGTATGAGCGACTGGCTCCATCTCTGCCGGGCCTGCGTCGCCGACATCGAGGCCGTCCTCGACGACCTTCCCACGCGCGTCGAGCGCGAGCCCGTGCTGCGCGCGGGGGAGGGCGGCGACGACACGACCGCGATCGACGCCGCCGCCGAGGACGCCGTCGTCACCCGGCTCGAAGCGCACGGCGGAGACTTCACGCTGGTCTCGGAGGAGCTCGGCGAGCGCGTGTTCGGGTCGGGCGGAGCCGTGCGGGTGATCGTCGACCCGATCGACGGCTCCGTCAACGCGAAGCGCGGCATCCCCTTCTTCTCCCTCTCGCTCGCGGTCGCCGACGGGCCGACGATGGGAGACGTCACGTTCGGGTACGTCTACGACTTCGGCGCCCGGGAGGAGTGGGTGGCGGAGCGGGGCCGTGGCGCCCGGCTGAACGACCGCCCGCTCGAGGGCCCGCCGCCGAAGAGCCCGATCGAGATCCTCTCCTTCGAGGGCACGACCACCGCGTACATCGCCGAGCAGGCGCCTGCCATGGAGGGCGTGGCGCAGCGCCTGCGCGTGATGGGATCGCTCGCGCTCTCGCTCTGCCACCTCGCGGCCGGCCGCGTCGACGCCGTCTGCTCGCTGAAGCCGGCCCGCTCGATCGACATCGCCGCCGCCCAGCTGCTCGTGCGCGAGCGGGGGTACGCGATCGAGCTGTTCGAGGATCCGCCGTTCGCGGCGGCGCCGCTCGACCTCGAGGGCCGCTCGCGGGTCGTCGCCGCCGCCACCGGCGAGCTGTGCGACCGTCTCGCCGCCGCATTGCGCGGCGAGCGCCTGTAGGCCTTTCCTCGACGTCCTCTCTGTCGAGCGGCACCGTAGCCCGGGGCGTATTTCTCCGCAGTTCCATGAGGAAAACCGCCGATGCACGCTGCAGAGCCACAGATAACCATGCTGGACATGTGGCGAGGTCGGATCACGACGACGGAGGGAGACGAGGTGGCCGTACGCGACGCCTCACCCGACGCGTCGGGTCGAGCCGACGCACGGTCTCACCGAACACCTTGCATTCGCACGTTCGACGAAGGGGGTCACGTTGAAGTTGTTCCGTATCTCGATCGCGGCGGGCATGATCGTCGCAGCCGCCGTCATGGCGACGTCCGCCGTCGCGGGCACGGCGGCACAGTCGAAGATCGTGCCGTTCACCGCGAGCTTCGCCGGCAAGGCCGTCGTCACCGTCACGGACCAGGTCGTCGACATCTCGGCGACCGGCGCAGGAGCCGGCACGCCCCTCGGCATGGGTGCCGCCAAGATCACCGGCGTCGGCAAGGGCTCCACCGCAGGAGTCGGTGTCGACAACCCGTGCGTCCAGTTCACCGGCACCGGCTCGATGACGGGCGTGAAGGGCAAGCTCACGTTCAACGTCGTGCAGGGCTCGCAGGCCTGCGGCGACGAGACACAGCAGCAGTTCACCGTGACCGGTCGCGCCACCGTCGTCAAGGGAACCGGCAAGCTCGCCAAGGCAAAGGGCACGCTCAAGCTCACGGGCACCTACGACCGCGGCGCAGGCACGTTCACGGCCAAGTTCTCCGGGAAGCTGACGCTTCCGAAGTGATGGCAGGCGTCCTCGAAGAAAGCCGTCGCGGCCGCGCACCACGCGTGCCGGCCGCCTCGGCCGTGGCCATCGCGCCCTCAACCGAACGCCCACGAACTGATGGAGGAACAATGAAACGGATCCTGATTCTCGGGGTTGCGATCGCCGCCATGGCGACCGCAGCCGTACCGGCGGAAGCGGCCTCTCCGGCGCCGTATCCCCGCGCCCAAGGTCGTCGAGCTCTTCGTCGCCGCCCAGACGGTGACCACCGACGGCGTCATGGCGAGCTGGTTCGCGCCGGGCGCGAACGTCGTCTTCCGTGCCTACGCGGTCGACCCGAAGACCAAGAAGGTCGTCGACCCGAAGACGGTCAAGTACTTCTACGTCACGATCCCGAACCAGCCGAACGTGAAGCTGAAGTACGACGCGGCGGCGGCCGGCGCCTCCAAGGGCATGCCGTGGTCGGGCACCTGGTCGGTGCCGGTCGACTACCCGGCGGGGTACGTGCCGATCAAGGTGCTCGTGCAGGTGAAGGGCAGCGACGGGAAGCAGGTGAGAGGGCAGTTCGTCCAGATCCCGGTTGCAGCGGCGAGCCTGAACATCTCGTCGAAGGCTCCCGCGCCGTACTCGCCGGCCGCGCCGGCCGGCCCGGGAGGAGCGGGCGCCGAAGGCGCGACGCTCAACGCGGCTCTGTACGTCGACACCGTCAACGGCACCGCCCCCGCGGGTACGCAGGCAAGGCCCATCGGATGCATGCAGACGAACGTCTACAAGCGTGGCGAGCGCGTCGTGTTCCGCGTGTGGGGCACGGATCTCGCGACGAACGATCTGCTCTCGAACGAGAACGTGTCGGAGGCGCACGTCGCGATCGCGGGCCAGCCGAACGTCGTGCTGGGTTGGGGCGCTCACGGCGCCGCCGGCCAGCAGGTCTACTTCTGGGCGAAGGACTGGATCATCCCCAAGGACTTCCCGCTCGGCGCAGTCGCGGTTCTCGTCACGGTCACGACCGACAGCGGCAAGACCGGGACCTACGCCTACACGCTGAACATCATCCCGTAGTCCAGAAGACGAGCACGACGGTCAAGAGCCGATCGCGCTGACCAAGACGGAGGAGTAGAGACATGAGCAGCAATTCGACTGCGAGCGCCTTCCGGAGGCACAGGCTCGCACTGGCGGGGACGGTGGCAGCCGGAGCGCTGCTCCTCCTGCAAGGGGCTGCCACCGCCGCCCCCACGCCCCTGGCGGCACCGGCGCAACTCGGCGCTCCCGCGTTGCCCGGTCCGGTCGTCGATTCCGGCAAGCCGTCGGCGCAGATGACGACCGTGAAGTCGACGCCCGACGTCGCCGTGCCGGGAACGGCGTTCACGGTCAGCGGCACGGGGCTGCCGGCCAACAAGGACGTCTCCATCGTCTGGATGACGGCCAGCGTCACGTACATCCTCGATGCCCGGGCCGACTCGGTCGACTACATCGGCGAGAAGGCCGACAAGATCGCCGTCCAGATCGGCAACGGCAAGACCGACTCGAGCGGGAAGCTCGCGGTGATGCTGAAGGTGCCGCAGGACTTCGGCGGCCTCCACGACTTCTACGTGGTCGCCGACGGGGTGCAGATCGCAAAGGGCGGCTACCTCGTCAGCAAGACGGTCAAGATCAGCCCGACCAAGGGGCCGATCGGTACGCCGATCACGATCACCGTGTCGGGGCTCGGGTCGCCGACCTACGAGCGGAGCGGCGCGGTGCTGTACGACAACCACTTCGCAGGCACGTTCGCCGGCAACTGGACGCGCGGCGTCTCGCGGTTCGTGATCCGTGCCGCGGGGCCGGTCGGCAAGCACACCGTGAGCATCATGCCGTCGAGCCACACCGTCTCGTACCTCAACATCGAGCAGTCTCCCGTCCCGTGGCAGGTGTACAGCAACAAGACCTTCACCGTCACGAAGGACAACGGCCGGCCGGCGGCCACGGTCGACTGGCCGAAGAACGTGGCCGCGACGCTCGACGCCAAGACGACGTTCGCAACGACGGGCCTGACCGAGGGCACGGCTGCCACCGCGACGCTCGAGAAGACGAACGGCACAGTGCTCTCGAAGGTCGGAGTCACCGCGTCCGGCCTCGCGCCGAACGCTCCGGTCGACATCGTGTGGTCGACCGTCGTCGGCAACCGCGTCAACTGCACCGGCACGTGCTGGGGCTTCACGTCGATCCCGCTCGGTCAGGGCACGGCGGCCGCCGACGGGACGCTGAAGTCGTCGATCACCATCCCGGACAACCTGGGTGGCTGGCACGAGGTGCAGTTCCTGCAGGGCGGGAAGGTCGCGGCCCAGGTGCCGTTCTTCGTCAAGCGCAGCTTCGTCTCGGTCTCGCCGCTGCGCGTGAAGGCGGGCGAGCAGTTCTCCGTCCACTTCAAGGGCGTCGGCTGGACGCAGCTCGACAACACGCTCGCCGTCACCTACGACAACAGCTACATCGGGTACGGCTGCGGCTTCAACAGCAACGGCGACGTCGTGATGAACCTCGTCGCCACGGGCGCGCCGGGCACGCACCTGCTCGACATCTACCCGTTGCTGTACACACAGAGCCCGACCTACCCGTACATGCCGCTGGCGATGGTGCCGCTGCTGAGCTACGCGACGGATGCTCCGGGCCTGGCGCTCGGATACCAGTTGCCCGCGTTCAGGCTGGCGATCACGGTCGTCGACTGACCGACCGTTCTCCGACCTTCGGAGGCCGCGCCCTCGGGCGCGGCCTCCGGATTGCTCCCGGCCCGCAGGGGCGACGGCGCGACGCGCGCGAGCCTCGCCAGACGGCGGGCAGCCAGAAGCTGCGCCGTCCTCCCAGGTAGACGAGCGACGGCACGACGACGAGGCGCACGATCGTGGCGTCGATCAGGATGCCGAGCGCGAGGCCGAGCCCGAACTGCTGCAGGCCCGGCACCGTGCCTGCGACGAAGCCGGAGAACACTGCGACCATGATCGCCGCGGCGACGGTGACGATCCGCCCCGTGCGCACGAGGCCGTCCGTGACTGCGGCGGCTCGGTCGGCTCCCTCGTCCCAGGCCTCGCGCATCGGCATCACGATGAACACCTCGTAGTCCATCGAGAGACCGAAGAGGAAGGCGAAGAGCGCGATCGGGACCCACGCCTCGACTGCGCCCGACTGCTCGATCCCGAGTAGCTGCGCGCCGACGCCGTGCTCTACGACGAGTGCCAGCAGCCCGTACGCGGCCGCGACCGAGAGGAGATCGAGGAGTACCGCCTGCAGAGGCAAGACGAGCGAGCGGAAGGCGCGGACGAGTATCACGAAGCTGAGAGCGAGAACCGCGAGGACGAGCCAGGGGAACGCGGCGTACGACCGCGTCACGAAGTCGACGCCCTGCGGCGGCGCCCCGCCCACGACGACGAACGCGCCGGCCGGGAACCGCGCCCCCGGGACGAGGTCGTTGCGGATTCGCCGGACGAGGCGCCTTGTCTCGGCGTTGCCGTAGTCGTGTCGGGCTGCGACGATCACGCGTGCGTGCCGGCCGCTCGGGTCGACGTACGGGTCGCGGACGCCGTTCGCGACGAGCAGCACCTCTCTGTCGCGCACGAGCCCTTCCACGAGTCGTACGATCGCCGCGCGGCCGGGGCCCGACCGGCCTCCACCCGGAGAGCCGGTGTCGACGACGATCTGGGTTGGCGCCACGACGCCCGCCCCGACGCGGTCGCGTAGCAACTCGAAGCCTCGCACCGACTCCGAGGTGCCGGGAATCGACGAGATCGAGCCGGGCGTCACTCCGAGCGTCGCTGCGGCCGCGGCCGCCGCCACGAGCACGGTGAGGCCTGCGCCGAGGAAGGCCCACGGCCGCCGCGTCACGGTGCGGCCGAAGGCTCTGCCAGATCCCGGCGGCCGGAGGCACGCTCGGACCGGCCGAGCGGCTGCCGAGGTGGGCGAGCAGGACGGGCTGCAGCGTCAGCACGCCGGCGAGCGAGACGAGCGGGACGAGCAATCCCCCGACGCCGAGCGAGCGGACGAACGGAACGGGAACGAAGAGGAGCGCGCCGAGCCCGACCGCGACCGCGACAGCCCCGAGAAGGCGACGGCGCGTCCCGCCGTCGCCATCGTGCGAACGACCGCATCGTCGCGCGTGTCGCCGCGCGCGAGTTCCGTCCGGATAGCGGTGGACGACGAGCAGGGAGTAGTCGATCGCGAGCGCCAGGCCGACGAGGACGACGAGGTTCGTGACGTAGGTCGCCATCGCCGTCAGGTGGGCGAGCGCGTAGACGAGCGTGAGGGCGCCCGCGACCGTGCCCGCGGCGAACACGAACGGGATCAGCACCGCCGTCGAGACGCCGAGCAGCGCGACGAGCACCGCGAGGGCGATCGGCAGGGCGATCAGCTCGGCACGCCGAAGGTCGGCGGACACGATCGGATCGAGGTCGTGCTGGAGCGCCGGCGCCCCGGTCACTGCCGCAGGAGGCCCGCCCGGGTCGCGCAGCGCGCGCCGGACGTCGACGGTGTGGCGTTTCGCCTCCTGGAGCGGGAGCATCGTCGCGATGTCGCCGTAGACGAGGCCCGGGCCGGTGCGGAGCGGGCGGGCCCGGGCGCCCGGGATCGTGCGCGCGGCGCGTGCGAGGCGGCGCTCGAGCGCCCGTTGCGTCGCCTTGTCGGAGGGCCGTGCGACGGGGAAGACGACGGTGAACGTTCCATCCGGCCGCTCGCCGAAGGCTCGCTCCAGCATCGCCCGCGCCCGCTCCGAATCCGTGCCCGGTACGCCGAACGAGTTCGACAGGAGACCCGGCAGTCGGGTCGATGCGACGAGGCCGACGACGAGCACGGCGAGCCACCAGGCGACCACGAGCGGCTGGTAGCGGAGGACGGCTCGGGTCCAGCGCTCTGGCATCGCTCGTCAAGCCTATTCGAGCCGTCCGCGGGCGGGTCTGCGGAAAACCCGTACGATCCCGAGCCGGGGCGAGCTACGATCGGCCCACGGTGATCGTTCGCGTCGCACTGACCCTCCTGACGGCGGCCCTGCTGGCAGGGTCGCTCGTCGCCGCGGGCGGCGGGACGACGCGCGCTGCCGCAGCAGGGAGCCCCGACCGTGGACGCGCCGTCTACTTCGGGCCCGGCGGGTGCGCCGGCTGTCACTCGGCGAGCGCCGACCCGGCCGAGCCCTCCACGGGACCGCAACTGGCGCTCGAGGTGCTGCAGGCCGACGCAGCCGACGCCGGCAAGCCGCTCGGCGCATTCGTCGCCGAGTCGATCCTCGTCCCCGCCGCGTACGCTCCGCCCGGCTACGTCAGCGGCGTCATGCAGCCGCCGCGCGGGTTGACTCGCCAGCAGGTCGACGACCTCGTCTCGTACCTGATCGGGAAGCCGTACACGAGCCCGGCGACGGGCCCGCTCGAGCTTCCGGCGAGGCCCGTCGCGGCGTGCAGGCGCTCGAAGCAGTGTGCGGCGACCGTCGCCCGTTGGGCCGCGACCGAGCGCCTGCCCGGCCCGGTGCTCGACGGCGCGCGCATCGCCGCCGTCGTGGGTTGCCTCTCCTGCCACCGGTATGCGGGCAGCGGTGTCAGAGCGGAGCGGCGCCCGACCTGACTCGGGTGGGTCTCAAGGCGGCGACGGTCGCCGGGCACGTGAGGCGGCTGCGGTGCCCCGCCTGCGTGCGGGCGGGATCGGTGATGCCGTCGTACGCGGCGCTCGGAAACGGGAATCTCCGCCGGATCGCCGAGTTCCTGCGCGCGTCGCGAGGGACGCGCCGCTAGGGGCTCGTGAGAAGTCAAGGGGCGGCTTGCGCCGCCCCTTCGTGCTCCGGGAGGTCGGAGCAACTTGTGGGACATCCTCCGCCGTCAGTCCTCCGTGGCCGCCGGAGCGTGCGCGTCCTTCTGCGGCTGCCCGCTCGCTCACGTCCCTTGCTCTCCGCTGCTCAGCTGGCCGTGGCCGGGGTCGCTGGGCCCGTGTGTCTGGCCGCCTCCTCCCGGGCAGCGCTGCCGAGGACGATCAGGGCCAGGATGATGAAGCCGATGCCGCTGAGCAGCAGCGCGATCCCCACGACCAGGCCGAAGAGCGCGATCTGCTCTGCCATGTACGAGACGTTCAGCGCCGTCGCGAGGGCCGTCTCGGTCACCCACGTGTTGCGGGCGGCGTTCGACACCGGCTGGCCATTGTCGTCCTTTGCCGCCGCGCCGCGTCGTTCGTGCCCTTCGGGTCGGTCGGGTCGGACGCCAGCACGTAGCGTCCCATCTGCGCGTAGGTCAGCCCTCCGGACGACTCGAGCGCGTGGATGCGCATGTACTTGGCGAAGCAGCGTGCGTCGGCGCCGGTCTCGATCGACTGGTCGGCGACGTCGCAGGTCGGTAGCGCGATGCTCGTCGGAAGTCCGGCCTCCTCGCGCCGCCTCGATCTCCGTCGGGTTCATGTCCGGCGACCCGACGATGGCCTCGGCCTTCAGCTCGTCGCTCACGGTGCTGCGGGCGTTGACGCTCATCACGAGCGCCCCGATCCCGAACGCAACCAGAATCACGCCGGCGATGAGCCCGCCGATCTCGAGAATGCGCTTGGTGTTCATACTCCTACCTCCCGGTGGTTGTTGGGCTGCAACCTGATACGCCTCTCCGCGCCCTTCCGACCAGGTGCTCGGCCCCACTGTGTCCTGCTCGCGGACGGCGACATCAGGACGAACTACAGGACTGTCGAGACAGGGAATTCCACGATCCGCATGGGATCATCCCGGTACTTGCATGAGCAACGACTGCGGGCGCATTCGGTGCGTGCGGCCACTATACGCCCGTCGGACGATGGCTCCCGACCGCGACGCGATCCTGAAGGCGCTCGAGTCGGTCATCGACCCGGAGCTCCACCGCTCCGTGACAGAGCTCGAGATGGTGCGCGACGTGACCGTCGCCGACGACGGCCACGTCGACGTGACGATCGCCCTCACCGTCGCTGGGTGCCCGTTGCGGTCCTCGTTCCAGGAGCAGGTGCAGCGCTTCGTCGGCGCCGTCGACGGCGTCGCCTCCGTCGCTCTCCACTTCGACGTCATGAGCCCCGAGGAGAAGGCGGCGCTGTCGTCCCGGCTGCGGGGCGGCGTCCCGAGAAGTCGATCTCGCTCGCGCCGGGCACGCGGGTCGTCGCGATCGCGTCGGGCAAGGGCGGCGTCGGCAAGTCCACGCTGACGGCGAACCTGGCGGCGGCGCTCGCCGCGCGCGGCGAGAAGGTCGGCGTCCTCGACGCCGACGTCTACGGGCACTCGATCCCGCACATGCTCGGCGTGCACCAGCGCCCGGTCGTCGTCGACACGATGATCGTGCCGCCCGTGCGAGGGCCGCTGAAGCTGATGTCGATCGGGTTCTTCCTCGACGACAACAGCCCGGTGATGTGGCGCGGGCCCGATGCTGCACCGGGCGCTCGAGCAGTTCCTCTCCGACGTGCACTGGGGCGACCTCGACACGCTCGTCGTGGACATGCCGCCCGGCACCGGCGACGTCGCCATCTCGCTCGCCCAGCTGCTTCCGCGCGCCGAGGTCGTGATCGTGACCACGCCGCAGGCGGCGGCCCAGCAGGTCGCGGTGCGCGCCGCGGGCATGGCCGACAAGGTCGGCATGCGGATCGTCGGCGTGATCGAGAACATGTCGTACCTCGTCGGCACCGGCCAGGAGCTGTTCGGCTCCGGCGGCGGGCAGCGGCTCGCCGACGAGATCGACGTGCCGCTGCTCGGTCAGGTGCCGCTCGACCCTGCGCTGCGCGAGGCCGGCGACGCCGGCGTGCCCGTGTTCGAGGCCGCTCCCTCCTCGGAGGCGGCTGCCGCTCTCGCGGCGATCGCCGAGCGGCTGCAGGGACTGCGGCGCGGCACCATCCGCAAGCCGCTCACCGTCCTCTCGTAGGGCGCGACCGGCCCGTCGGTCGCGCGGCGTTTCGGCCGAAGCCGGCACGGTCCCGTCACGATCGCCTCGCTCTGGCTCAGGGCGCCGGGGGTGCCCTTGGGGGAGCTTGAGGGACGCGGCCCCGGCGTGACCCCGTCCGGAACGAGGAAGGGCGCCCGCAGGCGCCCTCCCGGTCACCGTGGATGGAGCGGTTCAGCGATGCTTCTTCAGCTTCAGCAGCGTCATCTTGCCGTCGACGAGGCCGCAGCCCATCTCGACCTCGGAGCCGACGGCGACGTCCTTGAGAGAGGGCGACGTCCCCGCCTTGATCTCGCAGGTCTGGGCGCCGTCTTGTCCCTCGGATCGACGGTGATCTTGGAGGCGTCCAGCTGGGACACCGTGCCCTTCACGACCAGCCGCACGGCGACGCCGGCCGGCTTCGAGTCCTTGCACGGGCGGCCGACGAGGACGGCCGGCAGCGAGGTCGTGCCGTTGCCGAGCTTGCCCTCCGTGAAGCCGCCGTCGGCGCTGAACTTCGCGCTCACGCCGCCGAGCAGCACCGCGTACTTCCGGTTGACGCGGCCCTGGACGAAGCCGTCCACGTTGCCGCTGCCGTCGAGCATGCCGACGAACTTGCCGTGGCCGCGCCGGTCGTCGTCCTTGACCCGGAACCAGCCCTCGACGTAGCCGACGCCGTCGGTCTTGTTGAGGACGGTGCGAACCTGGATCGGAGTGGCCCGTCGAGGTCGCTGTTCGGGTCGGCGAAGTCGACCGTGCCGACGTAGCGACCGTTCGTGATCTCGTACGTGTCGCCGTTGCCGGTGCAGGTGCGGGTCTCCGAGCGCTCCTTGGCGGCGCTGAAGGTGGCCGTGGTGGCGCTCACGCCCGACGCGTTCAGCGTCGCGAGCGCGAGCCCGGCGGTGACGAGGGCCGCGGTCGCCGCGACCGCGGTGAGGATGGTTCGTCGCATTGCTGGTTGCCTCCCTGGAATTCGGGTTACCGGGCTCATCCTCGGCCCCCGGTGTTTGCGGGGTGCACAGGGTCGGTAAGCATTTCGTGAGGATCCGCTGCCTCCGGGGGATAGGCTCCCTCGAATGGGTGAGATCCCCGAGGACGCGGCCGAGGCGCACGCGCGGATCCGGGCGCTCGGGCTCTCGGAGGCCGACGCGGGAGCGCTCGTCGCCCATTTCGCGGACGCGGAGCGGCGCGGCAAGGAGCACCCACGGTTTTGCGCGCATCCCGTGGCTCGAGTCGCAGGGCATCGACCCGGCCGCCGGCCCGGTCATCCGGACGCGACGCCGGGATCGAGCGCTGGGACGGCGCGGGAGCGCTCGGCTACCTCGTCCTGGCGGCGATCTGCGACCGGATCGTCGCGACCCGGCCGGCCGAGCCGCGCCTCGTCGTGGCGGAGCGCTGCTTTCCCACCGGCGTGCTCGGCTACTGGGTCCGTCTCCTGGCCGACGCGGGGTACGTCGCCGTGCTGACCGCCACCTCACCGCCGCGCCTGCCGCATCCGGACGGCGGGCCGCCGCTGACGGGGACGAACCCGCTCGCGATCGCCGTCCCCTCGAGCGAGGGCGACCCGCGTCGTCGTCGACGTGTCGATGGGGGCGGTCACGCACGGCGACGTGCTCACCGGCCGCGCGCGTCCCGAGGAGCTCGTTCCGTTCGGCGGCGCGCAGGCGCACAAGGCGTTCGCGCTCGCCGTCGGCCTCGAGCTCCTCGTCGGCGCGCTCGCCGGCCCGGAGCCCGGCGCGGTGCTGCTCGTCGCGCGGCCCGAGCACGACCCGGTGCCCGCGTTCCGCGAGCTCGCCGCTGGCCTGCGCCTGCCCGGCGACGCGTAGAGCGCCTGCCGGCCTCATCCAGGGAAGCGGCTGTCGTCGCGGATCGCGTCGAAGTCGGCGTCGTCCCGCGCGTTGTCGGCGAAGCGCGGCTCGAGCGCACGGCCTCGCGCGAGATGCCGAGCGCATCGTCGGCCCGGCCGTCGCGGCTCTCGGCGCAGGCGAGGTTGTAGAGGACGTTCGCGTTCTCGGGATCCTCGGCGTGCTGGCCGCGAGCACCTCGATCGCGCGATCCCAGTCCCCGGTCGTCCAGTAGCGCAGCGCCTCGGCCGAGCGCTCCCACGGCGAGACCGTGAACGCCTCGCCCGGCCGCGCCGCCGACGACGAGCACGGTCGTGCCCGCCTCGTCGCCGACGGCGCTGCGGCGGGCTGCCGGGTCCTTGCACGAACACGACCGTGCCCTCGGGCGCGTCGACCGTCTCGCCGTCGACCGTGAAGGTCGCCCGGCCCGAGAGGACGAGGTACAGCTCCTCGTGCCCGCCGGCGCCCTCGCCGAGCTCGTCGTGCTCGCCGATCAGCTCCTGGCCCGCCTCGGTCGCCCGCCACGCGTTGATCCCGAACGACTCGATCCCGAGGACGGAGCGGATCATGTGCCAGCGCGGGCGGCCCTCGTCGGCGTAGCCGTCGACCTCGTCGAGCCGGACGACGCGGACGCGCGTCGCTCACGCGTGCTCCCGCAGCGCGGCCAGCACGACCGGGTCGATCGCGTCCGTCCCGTCGACGCGCTCCTCGAGGTTCTCGACTCCCGCCCAGTCGGCGAGGCGTCGCGTGGCCGAGCGCGGCGAGGCGCGTCCGTCGAGCTCGGCTCGCAGCGTGTCGTCGACCGCGATCCACTCCGAGCGAGGCGTCCTGCCGAACAGCGCCTGGTGCAGCCTCGTAGAGGCGCCGCAGCTCCTCGAGCGGCCGCGGGTGATCGTCGACGCGCAGGTCGACGAGCGTGTCCGAGAGACCGGCGTAGCCGCCGTCGCGCTCGACGACGAGCAGCGCCGCCGACTGCTGGCCGCGCCGGTCGCCGCCGGCCGCCTGCGCCGCGTCGAGGCAATCGAGCAGCCGCTCGGCGAGCGGCGCCCCGGCCGTCCGCTCGAACGTCTCGGCGAGCGCGTCCACCGTCGCCGCGGAGACGAGGATGTTCCCCTGCGCCGCGTAGCCGGCGCCTGTGCGCCCGCCGGCCCAGTCGTGGCAGCCGGCGCCGGTGAACGTGGCCGCCCCGCCCTGCCGCGTCGACGATGCCGAGCTGGCGCTGGTCGCGGTCCGGCGTCGGCCGCCGTCAGCCGCTGCGACGACCTCGGCGGCGGACAGGCCCGACGCGAGCAGCGCGAGACCGTCGGGGCCGTAGCGCGGGTTCGCGTACGACTGCGTCGCGATCGCGCCGACGTGGGGTGCCGCCCACGGCACGACCGAGCCGACCGCGAGGAACTTCGACTGCGTCGCCACGCCCCACTGGCCCGCATCGAGGTCGCAGGCGCAGATCGAGTAGGTCGCGACGACGGGCCTCACCCATAGGTGAGCTCGGCGAGGTCGAGCGAGACGAGCGCCGGGTCGCGCACGAGCGCGCAGGCCACCTCGGGGCGCGCGAGCGCCCGCTTCACCTCCTCGGCGCTCGCCGCGCGAACGACGACCGGGATGCCGCGCGCGTGGGCTGCGCGGAGCTCCGTCTCGTCGACGGCGGCGAGTCGAGCACGAGCGCGCCGTCGTGTCGATCGTCCCCTCGAGCACGATCTCGGGGACGCGGCGCCCGGTGGCGCCGAACCAGCGCTCGCGCGCCGTCACAGCGTCGACCGTCTCCCCCGGCGCGAGCTCGAGCAGCTCGATCCCGGACGGAAGCAGCTCTCGGCAGCTCGCCGGCGGTGCCGGTCAGCAGCGGGAAGGTGCCGTAGTGGCTCGGCACGACGCGCGGCGCCCCGACGAGCTCGGCCGCCACGGCCGCCTCGCGCGGGCCCATCGTGAAGTGGTCGCCGATCGGGAGCACGGCCACGTCGGGGGCGTAGATCCGCCCGATCAGCGCCATGTCGCCGAAGACGTTCGTGTCGCCGGCGAAGTAGACCGTGGGGCCGTCGGGGATCTCGAGCACGAGCCCGCACGACTCTCCCAGGTACTCGCCCTCGGGGCCGGACGACGAATGGTTGGCATGGGTGAGCGTGACGCGGAGGCCGGCCACCTCGACGGAGCCTCCCTTGTTGATCGCCTCGCGCATGTCCGGCTCCGCGTGCATCTGCGTGGCGAGCCAGCCGCGCAGCTCCACCTGCGCGATCACGGGGCAGGCGAACGCCTGCGCGAGACGTGCTGCGTCGCCGACGTGGTCGCCGTGCCCGTGGGTGACGAGGATCGCGTCGAGTCGCTCGGGCTCGAGCTCGGAGGCGGGGCACTTCGGGTTGCCGGTCAGGAACGGATCGACGTACACCCGCTTGCCTGCGGGGGTGTCGAGGCGGAACGCGGCGTGCCCCAGCCAGGTCAGTGTCGTCGTCATGCCGAGAGCGTAGACGACGGGATCGGAGATCAGGCGAGCCCGAGCAGCCGCGGCACGTCGGGCACGGCGCGCGCGACGAGCGCCCCGTGCGGGGCGGCGCCCTCACGCCTGCCCGGCATCCACACGACTGCTGCCAGGCCGGCGCGCATCGCCCCGAGCACGTCGTTCTCGACCGAGTCGCCGACCATCGCCGTCTCTGCGGCGGTCGTGCCGAGCAGGTCGAGCGCCAGCGCGAATGCGCGCTCATCGGGCTTCGCCACGCCGAGCTCGCCGGACACGGCGACGGCGTCCACCTCCGCGCCGACACCGGACGTCTCGAGCTTGCGCCGCTGGAAGTCGGAAGGGCCGTTCGTGAGGACGCCGACCCGGATGCCCTGTCGGCGCAGCTCGCGCACGGTCTCGATCGCCCCGGGAGCGGCCACCATCTCGTCGGCGATGCGGGCCTTCTCGGCGATGTACGCCTCGAGCAGCTCCTCCTCGAGCGGCCCCCACGGCTCGAGCGCCTCGGCGAGGCGGATGCGCCGGAACGTCGGCATGTCGATGTCGCCGGCCGCGAGGGCCGGGTAGTAGCGGTGCAGCGCCTCCAGGTAGCGGGCGCGCAACAGGTCGCGGTCGAGCCCGTCGAAGCGCGAAGCGATCAGGGAGACGACGTCGTTCCAGATGCGCTCCTCGACGGCGGACGAGTCCGCCAGCGTGTCGTCGAGGTCGAAGAGGACGCCGCGGAGGAACAGCACGCTCAGAACGGCAGCGCCGCGGCGGCGTCCTTCGCGAGCTCGATCAGCGGCTCGACGAAGAAGAACGTGCCCACCGTGACCGCGACCGCGAGCCCGATGGCGACGGTGAGAGCGGTGTCGGCCGGGGGCGAGCCGCCGGCGACGGCAAGGTCGGCACGTGCCGAGGCGGGACGCATGTACATCGAGCGCACGACCGCCAGGTAGTAGTAGATGCTCACCGCGGTGGCGATCACGCCGATCACGACGAGCCACCACCAGCCGGCGTCGTACGCCGCGGAGAAGACGTAGAACTTGCCGATCATCCCGCCGGTGAGCGGGAAGCCGGCGAAGCCGAGCATGAACACCCACATGGCGGCGCCGTGGAACGGCCGCTCCCAGCCGTAGCCCTCGAGCGTGGTGAAGGTGACCGGCCGCTCGAGCTCGCGCTCGCGGGCGGCGACGACGGCGAACGCCCCGATGGAGGCGGCGCCGTAGGGGATCAGGTAGAAGAGCAGCGCGCGGGCTCCGAGCGACGTGTTGGCCGCGATCGCGATCAGCATGAAGCCGGCCTGCGACACGGACGAGTAGGCGAGCATCCGCTTCACGTCCTTCTGCACGAGCGCCGCGAGGTTGCCGATCACGAGCGACGCGACGGCCAGCACGGCGACGGCGACCGACCAGATCTCCGCCTGCTCGGGGAACGCCGTCACGAGGACGCGCAGCATCACGACGAGCGCCGCCGCCTTGGTCGCCGCCGACATGAACGCGGTCACCGGGGTCGGGGCGCCCTGGTACACGTCGGGCGTCCACATGTGGAAGGGGGCCGCCGAGGCCTTGAACGCCAGCCCCGCCAGGATCAGCGCGAGGCCGACGACGAAGAGCGGGTCGTCGGCGCCGGTGGCCTCGCGGATCGCGTTGAAGCCGAGCTCGCCGGTGGCGCCGTAGGTGAGCGCGGCGCCGAAGAGGAGGATGGCCGAGCCGAAGCTCCCGACGATCAGGTACTTGAGCCCTGCCTCGAGCGACGCCTTCCGGTGGGTGTCGAGCGCGCGTCAGGATGTACAAGCGCGATCGAGAACCACTCCAGCCCGAGGAAGAGCGTCATCAGGCTCTCGGCGGAGACGAAGAACAGCATGCCGCCCCCCGCGGCGGCGAGGAGCGCGTAGTACTCGCCCACGTGGTCGCGTCGGCGGTCTCCCCAGGAGACGAGCACGGCGCAGCAGGCCGGCCGCGGCGAGGATGATCTGCGCCAGGGCGGCGAGACGGTCGCGGGTCATCGACTCGGCGATCAGCAGCTTCTGCTCGGGCGAGCGGTCGAACAGGACGGCGGCGAGCACGCCCGCGGTGACGAAGCCGGCTCCGGCGACGAGCACGCGAGAACAGGCGCCGTGCGAGCGGCGGCACGAGCACGGCGCCGAGCAGGCAGATCCCGGACGCGGCGAGCAGCGCCAGCGACGGCGAGAGCGCGAACCAGTCGACGTCGGGCGTCGCGATCGACGAGCCGATGATCACGGGGCCGCCTCGGAGGTCGTGGTCGGCGCGGTGTCGCCCGGGAAGGAGCGCTCGGTGATCGCCGCCGGCCAGACGGACAGTGCCAGCAGCAGCGCGACCAGCGGCACGACGAGCGCGAGCTCGGCCGGGCCGAGATCCCGCGCCTCGTCGCGCACGGCGTCACCGCGTGCGCGGTGCAGGATGGCCGAGATGAGGCGGAGCGCGTACATGGCCGCCAGCACCATCGCGGCGGCGCCGACCGCGGCGTAGCCCCAGCCGCGGTCGAACACGCCGGCGAGGATGGCGAACTCCCCGGCGAAGTTGGTCGAGCCGGGCACGGCGAGCGTGAACATGCCGACGGTCATCACGAGCGTCGCGAGCGCCGGCCGGCCCTTGGCGAGCCCGCCGAGGCGGTCGAAGCGGTCGGTGCCGGTGCGCTCGATCAGCATGCCGGCGAGCGAGGAACATGGCGGCCGACACGAGACCGTGGCTGACCGACTGGAGCACCGCGCCGTCGAGGCCGAGGTCGTTCGTGGCGAAGATCCCGAGAGCGATCAGGCCCATCTGCCCCATCGACGAGTACGCGACCACGCCGCGCACGTCCGGCTGGCGGAAGGCGAGCAGCGAGCCGTACACGACGCCGCCTGCGGCGAGCACGAGCAGGACGGTGCGCCAGTCGTCCACCGGGCCCGGGAAGTGGGGCAGCACGATCCAGACGAGGCCGAACACGGCCGCCTTCGAGACGACGCCGGAGAGCAGCGCCGCCACCTCGGGTGGCGACTCCGTGTACGCCGCGCGGAGCCAGCCGTGGAACGGCAGCAGCGGCGCCTTCACCGCGAACGCGGCGACGAAGCCGAGGAAGATCCAGTCGTTGTCGCTCGTGCCCGACTCGACCAGGGAGAACGTGCCCTGCGAGATGCCGAAGGCGACGATCGAGGCGAGCATCAGGAGCGAGCCGGCCATCGTGTAGATGACGAACGTGACCGTGGCGCGGACGCGGTCCGGGCCGCCCCAGACGCCGACGAGCACGTAGATCGGGATCAGCATCGCCTCGAAGAAGACGTAGAAGAGCAGCAGGTCCTGGGAGGCGAACACGCCGACGACCGCGCCGACGAGGAACAGCATCAGGCCGAAGTAGGCGCGCGGCCGCTCGCGTCCCACCCAGACGCCGTAGCCGATCGCCGCGGCGCCGACGACGACGGTGAGGCCGGCGAGCCACAGCGAGAAGCCGTAGAAGCCGACGAGGTACGAGACGCCGAGATCGCTGAACCAGTCCTGCTGCGCCGAGTCCTGCAGGGCTGGTGGAGCCGAAGTCGAAGCCGACGAGCGCCACGATCCAGAGCACGACCTCCGCGAGGGCGACGAGGACGGCGAGCCCCGCGGTCGCCTCGCGCGGGAGCGGCGCGGCCCAGACGACGAGCGCCGCCACGAGCGGGAGCACGATGAGCAGCGTCGTCAGCATCAGCGCACGGCCAGGAAGACGATGGAGAGGACGACGACGCTGACGGCGATCGCGAGCGCGTAGGTGCGGAGCAGCCCGGTCTGCAGGCGGGCCACCTCGCCGCCGGCCTCCTGGGTGCCGCGCCCGATCTCGACGAGCGAGCGCTGCACGACGGGCGTCTCGACGTCGTCGCGCAGCCGCAGGGCGAGTGCCTGGGCGGGTCGCGAGAAGACGGCGTCGTACAGCTCGTCGAAGTAGAGCTTGTGCTCGAGCGCCGTGCGCACTGCGGGCCGGCTGACGAGCTCCCGGCCGGCGCCGAAGGCGCCGCGGGCGATCAGGATGCCGACGACGCCCAGCGTCACCGCGATCAGCGAGGTGAGGTAGTCCTGTCCGGTACGTCGGCTCGACCAGCGGCTCCGCGACCTCGTCGATCCAGTTCGAGAACGGCTGCCACAGGCCGGGGATGTTGATCAGGCCGCCGATCGTGGCGAGCACCGCGAGCACGCCGACCGGGACGAGCATCGACTGCGGGCCCTCGCCGTGGCCGTGCTCGCCGTGACCGGCCGCGCTCTCGGGCCCGTGCCCGTGGTCTCCGTGCCGCCTGCGTGGTCGAGCACGCACTGGGACGGCTCGCCGTGGAAGACGAGGTAGTAGAGCCGGAACGTGTAGAGGCCGGTGAGGAGCGCGCCGACGAGCGCGGCGACGAACAGAGTCCAGCCGAGAGCCCCGCCGTCGGCGAGCGCCGACGCGATGATCGCGTCCTTCGACCAGAACCCGGAGAGCGGCGGGATGCCGACGAGCGCGAGCGAGCCGATCAGGAAGACGACGTTCGTGTACGGCATGAAGCGCTTGCAGGCCGCCCATCCGGCGCATGTCCTGCTCGCCGGCCAGGTGGTGGATGACGACGCCGGCGGCGAGGAAGAGCAGC
This sequence comes from uncultured Gaiellaceae bacterium, assembly GCA_963731095.1. GTDB lineage: Bacteria > Actinomycetota > Thermoleophilia > Gaiellales > Gaiellaceae > Gaiella. The sequence continues at coordinate 66,757 of CAVSUK010000031.1, read as the reverse complement.
GCCTTGAAGAAGGCGTGCGTCATCAGGTGGAACATCGCGGCCGAGTACGCGCCGATCCCGGCGCCGAGGAACATGTAGCCGATCTGCGACATCGTCGAGTACGCGATCACCCGCTTGATGTCCCTCTGCACGAGCGCGATCACGCCGGCGACGAGCAGCGTCACGGCGCCGAGGATCGCGGCCAGGTGCTGCACGTCCGGCGCCGCCTCGAAGATCGGGTGCGTGCGGCACGATCAGGTAGACGCCGGCGGTCACCATCGTGGCCGCGTGGATCAGGGCGGAGACCGGGGTCGGGCCCTCCATCGCGTCCGGCAGCCACGTGTGCAGCGGCAGCTGCGCCGACTTGGCGACGGCGCCGCCGAGCAGGCCGAGCGCGACGAGGTTCGCGGTGCTGGAGGAGAGCTCGCCGCTCGAGGCCGCGTCGAAGGTGGTGGAGAAGTCGAGCGAGCCGGTCTTGGCGATCAGCAGGAAGAGGCCGAGCGCCATCGCCGCGTCGCCGATCGCGTTCATCACGAACGCCTTCTTGGCGGCCGCGATCGCCTCGGGGCGCTCGTGGTAGAAGCCGATCAGGAGGTAGGAGGCGAGGCCGACGAGGCCCCAGCCGACGAGCAGGAGCAGCAGGTTGCCGCCCTGCACGAGCATCAGCATCGAGAAGACGAACAGCGCCATGTAGGCGAAGTAGCGGCGCTCCTCGTCCTCGCCGGCCATGTAGCCCATCGAGTACCAGACGATCAGGCCGCCGACGCCGGTGACGACGAGCATCATCGTCAGGGAGAGCGGGTCGACGAGGATCTGCAAGCCGACGTGGAAGTCGCCCGCGGCGAGCCACGTGCAGGCGGTCGAGAGCTCCTCGCGGTCGGCGGCGTCCTTGCCCAGGGTGGCGAGGAACGAGGCGACCGCGCCGGCGAAGCCGACGAAGACCGAGAGCGTCGAGATCCAGCCGGCGCGTGCGGCGGCTGATCCGCGCGCCGGCGAGCGTGATCGCGAGCGCGCCCGCGAGCGGGGCGAGCAGGCAGAGCCAGGCTCCGGCGACCATCATCCGCGGAGCTCCGTGAGCAGGTCGACGTCGAGCGGCAGCTTGCGCCTCGCCATCGCGACGATCAGACCGAGCCCGACGCACACCTCGGACGCGGCGACGGCCATCACGGCGATCGCGAACACCTGCCCGTCGACGGCGCCGTACAGGCGCGAGAAGCTGACGAGCGCGAGGTTCCCGGCGTTGAGCATGATCTCGAGCGAGAGCAGCACGATCAGCGGGCTGCGCCGCAGCATCACGCCCGTGGCGCCGATCGCGAAGAGGGCGCCGCGACGACGAGGTACCAGGGGACGCCGGGGCCCATCATGCGGCGTCGTCCTCCGCGCTCGCCCTGGATGCCGAGCACGACGCCGCCGACGGCGGCGACGAGCAGCACGATCGAGGTGATCTCGAACGCGAGCAGATGGTCGGTGAGGAAGAGCTGGCCGATCTCGGCGGGGCTGCCGAACGAGCCGGAGACGTCGGCCGCGTCGGAGAGCCGCCCGCCCGCCTTCAGGAGCAGCGCGACGAGCACCTCGACGAGCAGCGCCACGCCAGCCACGACGGCGGCGAGCTGCAGCCAGGGCGGTCCTCCGGCCCAGGGCGTGTCGGCGCGGCCGCCGAGGTAGGCGATCACGAACAGGAACATCACCATCACCGCGCCCGCGTAGACGAGCACCTGCGCGGCGGCGACGAACTCGGCCGACGCGAGCAGGTACAGGACCGCGAGCGAGGCGAGGTTCCCGATCAGCGAGAGCGCCGAGTAGAACGGGTTCGTGAAGCGTGACGACGGCGATGCCGGAGCCGAGGCAGGCCGCAGCGGCGAGCAGCCAGATCACCCAGACGAGGAAGTTGCCCACGTGCCTAGCTCGAGGTCTTGTACGCCGGGATCGGCGTGTCGTAGAGGTCGGGATCCGCGACCGGCACGCTGCTTGATCGGCTCGGTCGAGCAGCATGTCCTTCGTGTAGATCAGGTCGTCGCGCGAGTACTCGGAGATCTCGAACTCGTTGCCGAGCGTGATCGCGTCGAACGGGCACGCGAGCTCGCAGTAGCCGCAGAAGATGCAGCGGCTCATGTTGATCTCGTAGATCCGCGCGTAGCGCTCGCCGGCGGAGACGCGGTTCTCGGCCGTGTTCTCGGCCGCGACGACGCGGATGCAGTCCGACGGGCAGGCGGCGGCGCAGAGCGAGCAGCCGACGCACTTCTCGAGCCCGTTCTCGTGCCGGTGCAGCAGGTGGCGGCCGCGGAAGCGCGGATACACGGGCCGCTTGTACTCCGGGTACTGCTGCGTGATCGGCTTCTTGAAGATCTGCCGGAAGGTGACCCCGAAGCCCTTGAGTGTCCCGAACGGCTGAGGGCTCACAGGGCCACCACCAGGATCGCCGTCACGACCGCGTTGAGCGTCGCGACCGGCAGCAGCACCTTCCAGCCGAACCGCATCAGCTGGTCGTAGCGCAGGCGCGGCAGCGTCGTGCGCATCCAGATGAAGACGAACAGCAGCACGAACAGCTTGAGCAGGAACCAGATCGGCCCGGATCGGCCGAACCACGGGCCGTGCCAGCCGCCGAGGAACAGCGTCACGCACAGCGCCGAGAGCGTGATCAGGTTGATGTACTCGGCCATCGAGAAGAGCCCGAAGCGCATGCCGCCGTACTCGGTGTGGTAGCCGGCGACGAGCTCCTGCTCGGCCTCGGGCAGGTCGAACGGCGCACGCGCCGTCTCGGCCGTGCCCGGCGAGCAAGAAGACGACGAAGCCGACGAACTGCGGCAGCACGTACCAGACCTCGTTCGCCTGCGCCTGCGACGATGTCGACGAGCGACAGCGACCGCGCCATGATCACCACGCCGAGCACGGAGAGCGCGAGCGAGACCTCGTACGAGACGAGCTGCGCGCAGGTGCGCATCGAGCCGAGCAGCGAGTACTTCGAGTCGGACGACCAGCCGCCGACGATGAAGCCGTAGACGCCGAGCGAGCCGATCGCGAAGATGAAGATGAGCGCGATCGGGACGTCGGCGACGTAGCCGTTCACCTGGTAGCCGACGATCTCCCAGCCCGGGCCCCACGGGATCACCGAGAAGGTGCAGAGCGCCGTGAACGCCGCCACGAACGGCGAGAAGATGTAGAGCGACGTCGATCGCCGCGGCCGGGAAGAAGCTCTCCTTGTGGATCAGCTTGACCAGGTCGGCGATCGGCTGCAGCAGCCCGTACGGGCCGGCGCGGTTCGGGCCGTAGCGCAGCTGCATCCGGCCCATCACCTTCCGCTCGGCGAGCGTCAGGTAGGCGAACGTGACGAGCACGAGGTTGATGACGACGAACGCCTTGATCAGCGAGATCCACCAGGGCTCGCCGTTCGCGCCCGACGCCAGCCAGAGGCCGGGCTCATGCCGTCCCCTTCACCACCTCGACGTGCTGGTGCAGGTCGCCCGCGTGCTCGTCGGCGACCCGGGCGACGCCCGTCCACGAGGCGTGCGGTTGACGCCGCGCCCGCAGCTCGACCGAGGTCCCGTTGGAGCGGACGTGACCACGTCGCCGTTCGCGATGCCGCGCTCGCGGCCGCATCGGCCGCCGCGAGCTCGACCTCGGCGCTCCGGCCGCTGGAACTCGAGCTCGGGCACCCGCTCCACGAGCGGGCCGGAGAAGAGCGGCCGGTAGCGGAGGAGCCGGAGCTCGCCGACGAAGTGCTCGTCGCCGTCGGCACGGCGGCGTGCCGGTCGTCTGTGCGGCGCCGGTGCGGGGCCTCGTACGGGTGCGCCCGGGCAGCGAGGCGGCTGCTCGCCGAGCTCGCCGGCCGGCGACGCCACCGAGCGAGCGCGCCGAACTCGTCGAAGACGACGGCTCGCGTGCGGCGAGACGCTCGACGCCGAACCGCCCGGCGAGCGTCGCGATCCAGGCGAGCTCGTCCGGCACCGGCGGGAGCGACGGCGCGGCGCAGGCGCTGCACGCGCCCCTCGAGGTTGATCAGCGTCCCGTCGCGCTCGAGCGCGCTCGTCGCCGGCAGGACGAGGTCGGCCCAGCCGACGGCGAGCCCGTGGAACATCGTGATCGCGATCGACGCGTCCGGCCTCTCGGCGAGCGCACGCACGCTCGGCGAGGCCGCGGCCTCGTCGCCGGAGACGAGCAGGAGCCGGATCGGCTCGGGGTCGGTCTCGTCCTCGTCGCGCGCGGCCGACCAGCCGAGCGCCACACCGCGGCCGTTCGGCGTCGCCGGCAGGTGGAAGGCGCCGCACCCGGGCTTGCCCTCGAAGCCGAGCGCGTGCGCCGTCTCGGCGAGGCGCGCGCCGCCGCCGCCGCCCGGGCCCGACCAGATCAGCACCGCCCGCTCGGACTGCGCGCAAGCGCTTCGCCGAGCGCGTTGCCCGGCTCCGTGAGGTCGTGAGCGCCTCGGCCGCGCCGCCGGCGCTCGTGCACGGTGCCCGTGGCCCCGATCGTGCACGATCTCGGCGCCGTTGCGCGCCGCTGCCTGCCAGCCAGAGGTCGACGATCGGCGCGCGGTCGACGACGGCGTCGTCGCCGACGACGACGATCAGCTCCGCCTCCGCGATCGCCGAGAGCGGCAGGCGGAACGCGTCGAGTGCCGGCGACGTCGACTCGGGCAGCACCGCCGAGTGAGCGCCGAGGCCCGCCGCAGCAGCGCGCCGAGCGCGTAGGCCTGCTCGATCGTCTCGGAGCCGGAGAGCGCGGTCACGACGTGCCCCTGCCGCGCCGCGCAGCAGGCGCTCCGCCTCGTCGAGCGCCGTCGTCCCAGAGCACCGGCTCGAGGCCGAGCTCGCCGCGGCGCAGCGGCTCCGTGACGCGATCCGCCGCCGCCAGGTGCGGATACGCGAAGCGGCCCTTGTCGCAGAGCCAGCCGCCGTCGACCTCGGGATGGTTGCGCGAGAGCACGCGCTTGCGCCTTGCCGTCGCGCATCGTGACCGACGTGTTGCAGCCGACCGGGCACATGCCGCAGACGGTGGACACCTGCTGGATGTCCCAGGGCCGCGCCTTGAACCGGTACTGCGTCGACGTGAGCGCGCCGACCGGGCAGAGCTCGACGACGTTGCCGGAGAACGGCGCCCGGTACGGGTCGTCGCCGAACGTCGCGATCTCCGTGTGCGGCGCCGCGGTTCCGCGCGATCAGCTGCGCGTCCTCGGCGACGTCCTCGGAGAAGCGCGTGCAGCGGTAGCAGAGGATGCAGCGCTCGCGGTCGAGCGCGATCAGCGGCGAGATCGGGATCGGCTTGTCCAACGTCAGCTTGGAGAAGGTCATCCGCGTCGAGCCCGGGCCCGTAGCGGAACGTGAGGTCCTGCAGCGGGCACTCGCCGCCCTTGTCGCAGACCGGGCAGTCGAGCGGGTGGTTGACGAGGATGAACTCGAGCGTCGCGTTCTGGCCGCTCGCCGCCTTCTCGGAGCGGGCCGCGGTGCGCACGACCATGCCGTCCTGCGCGGTCAGCGTGCAGCCGGCCTGGAGCTTCGGCAGCCCCTCGACCTCGACGAGGCACATGCGGCACGCGCCGACCGGCGGCCCCAGGCGCGGCTCGTAGCAGAAGACGGGGATCTCGATCCCGGCCGCCGCGGCGGTCTCGACGAGGCCGAGTGCCCTTCGGCACCTCGACCTCGCGCTCGTCGATCGTGAGCGTGACGAGATCCGTCACGCGAGACCGAGGCGCTGGTCGCATCGGCAGGTTGTGCTCGTGCACGTGCTGGTCGTGCACCGCCGCCGAGCACGATCCCCTCGAGCGACGAGGCGCCGCCGAACGGGCAGCCGCCGTGGTCGATGTGGGCCTGGAACTCGTCGCGGAACTTCGCCACGTAGCTCGCGACCGCGATCGCGTCCGAGTCGCCGAGCGGGCACAGGCACTTGCCGTTGATCCGCTCGCAGACGTCGAGGAGCAGGTCGAGGTCGGCCTGCGAGGCGCGACCGTCCTCGATCTTCTGCAGGATCTGCGTCAGCCAGCGGGTGCCGACGCGGCACGGCGTGCACTTGCCGCACGACTCGTGCTCGTAGAACTGCGAGACGCGGATGCCGAGCTGCACCATGCAGCAGCGGTCGTCGATCACGATCACCGCGGCCGAGCCGATCGCCGTGCCGGCGCGGTCAAGGAGTCGAAGTCGAGCGTCACGCGCTCGACCTCGGCGGCCGTGAGGATCGGCGTCGACGAGCCGCCCGGGATGACGGCCTTCAGCGTGCGCCCGTCGGCGATGCCGCCGCCGACCTCGTCGATCAGGTCGCGCAGCGGGAAGCCGTGCGGCAGCTCGTAGTTCCCGCCGCTTGACGACGTTGCCGGAGAGCGAGAAGACGCGCGTGCCGGTCGAGTCCGTCGACGCCGAGCTTCGCGTACTCGGCGCCGCCCATCTCCAGGATCGGCGGCACCGTCGTGATCGACTCGACGTTGTTGACCGCGGTCGGTGACGCGTAGAGGCCGGCGATGGCCGGGAACGGCGGCTTCGTGCGCGGCTGGCCGCGCTTGCCCTCGAGCGACTCGAGCAGCGCGGTCTCCTCGCCGCAGATGTACGCGCCGGCGCCGCGGTGGAGCGACGATCGTGACGTCGCCGAGCAGCTCGCTCGCGCGCATCTGCTCGAGCGCGTCGACGAGCACCTCGAACTCGTGCTCGTACTCGCCGCGGATGTAGACGAAGACGTGCTTCGACTCGATCCCGTGCGCCGCGATCAGGCAGCCCTCGAGGAAGCGGAACGGGACGCGCAGCATGATCTCGCGGTCCTTGAACGTGCCCGGCTCGGACTCGTCGGCGTTGACGACGAGGTAGTGCGGCTTCGGCGATCTGGTCGGGCTTCGGGACGAAGCTCCACTTGCGGCCCGTGGGGAAGAACGCGCCGCCGCGACCGCGCAGGCCGGACGCGTTCAGCTCCTCGATCACCTCGTCCGGGCGTCATCGCGCGCGCCCGCGCGAGCGCCGGTGAACCCGCCGCCGGCGTCGTAGTCCTCGATCTCGGTGACCGCGCCGCCGTCCGTGCCGGCGAAGACGACCTCGGGTCGCCGCAGCGTCAGCCTCGGCGCTCCTCCACGCAGCGCGCCAGCTCGGCGACGATCGCCACGTCCCCGGCCTGCACGTGCAGGCGGTGGCGGTTGTTGACCGCGACGACGGTCGCCCAGCCGCAGCCGCCGAGGCACTCGACCGTGCGCAGCGTGAACGGCCGTCCTCGCTCGTCTCGCCGACGCGGATCCCGAGCTCGCGCTCGAGCGCGTCGACGACCTGCTGCGCGCCGCTGAGCGCGCAGGAGACGTTCGTGCAGACCTCGACCAGCTGTCGCGCCCACCGGCTCCAGGTGGAACATGTCGTAGAAGCGACGCGATCGAGAGGCAGTACGCGGGCGTCAGCTCGAGCGCGTCCGCGACCTCGCGGAACGCCTCCTCGGGGAGCCAGCCGCCGTGCTCGCTCCTGCGCGAGCTGCAGCGCCGGCAGCACCGCCGAGAGCGGTCCTGGGTACTGCGCCCGGATCTTCTGGATCTCGTCGTAGAGCGTCGTCTCGCCGTCACCGGTCGACCTCGCCCATCACCGAGTCGAGCGAGCCGACGATCGCGATCAGGTCGGCGACGGCCGCGTCCTGCATGCACGTGGCGGTCGCCTCGAGCGCGACGAAGCTCGGGCGCGCGGAACTTCACGCGCCACGGCTTCGGCCCGCCGTCCGAGACGACGTAGCAGCCGAGCTCGCCGCGGGGCGACTCGATCGTCACGTAGACCTCGCCCTCGGGCACGAGGTACCCCTCGGTGACGATCTTGAAGTGGTGGATCAGCGACTCCATCGACGTGTGGAGCTCGTCCCGCGGCGGCAGCACGACCTTGCGGTCGTCCGCGATCCATGGCTCGCCCTCCAGCTGCTCGAGCCGGTCGAGGCACTGCCGGATGATCCGCACCGACTGGCGCATCTCGTCCAGGTGCACGCGGTAGCGGTCGAAGACGTCGCCGCCGTGGTAGACGGGCACCTCGAAGTCGACCTCGTCGTAGGCGAGGTACGGCTGGTCGCGGCGGAGGTCCCAGTCGACGCCGGAGGCGCGCAGCGACGGGCCCGGACTGGCCGAGCGCGATCGCGTCGTCGGTCGAGAGCAGCCCGACGCCCTTCGTCCGCTCGAGCCAGATCTTGTTCGGGGTCGAGGATCGTGTCGTAGTCGTCGATCCCCTCGCTCATCTGCTTGCAGAAGTCGCGCGCGACCGGGAAGAAGCCGGGCGGGATGTCCTCGGCGAGCCCGCCGGCCTGGAAGTAGCGCGTGTGCATGCGCGTGCCGCCGACGAGCTCGGAGAGCTCCACCGTCTTCTCGCGCTCGCGGAACGCGTACCAGAGCATCGAGATCGCCCCGATCTCGAGCGCCGAGGTGCCGAGCCAGATCAGGTGCGAGTGCAGCCGGTTGATCTCCGCGAGGCACATCCGCATCCACGTCGCCTTGCGGGGCATCTCGATCCCGAGCAGCCGCTCGACCGCGAGTACCCAAACGAGGCCGTTGTTGAGTAGGCGACGTAGTCGATGCGCTCCGGATACGTCATGCACTTCCACCACGTCTTCTGCTCCATCGTCTTCTCGAAGCCCGTGTGGAGGTAGCCGATCACCGCGCGCGAGGCCGGCGACGTGCTCGCCGTCGAGGTCGACGATCAGCCGCAGCACGCCGTGGGTCGACGGGTGGTTCGGCCCGAAGTTGACCGTGAGGATGTCGTCGAGGTCGTGCTCGCGGGGTCGACCTGGAGCATGGTCGGGATCGGGCTCGGGATCCGCGTGCCCTCGTAGATCGTGCGGCGGCGCTCGACGGTGGCCACCTCACTCCTCCCCCGAGAAGCGCACCGGCTCGCCGCCGACGGGTAGTCCTTGCGGAGCGGGTGACCCTCCCAGTCGTCCTCCATCAGGATGCGGACGAGGTTCGGGTGGCCGCGGAACCGGATCCCCATCAGGTCCCAGGCCTCGCGCTCGTGCCAGTCGGCCGTCGGCCAGATCGGGACGACCGAGTCGACCTCCTCGCCGTCGTCGAGCCAGACCTGGACGCGCACGCGCGCGGTGCGTCGGCGATGCGCGAGCAGGTGGTAGCTGACGGAGAAGCGCTTCGGCCTCGGCGCGGGCAGGCGGGCGAGGCCCTGCGACCCGGGCGCGTTGAGGTCGCGGCCGTCGCGCGTGCCGATGTAGCCGGCGACGCCGCGCTCGCCCCAGCCGAGGTAGTCCGCCGGCGTGATGTCCGAGAGGAACGCGAACCTCCGTCGTCGCGCAGATGCGCGCACGCCTCGACGAGCGCGTGCCGGGTCGACGACGAGGGTCGTCTCGCCGTGCGCCTCGTTCGTCTCGACGAGGCCCGGGACACCCTCGAACCCCACTGCTACTCGGCGACTCCCCGGATCGAGTAGGCGGGCGGAACGCCGGCCTTGATCTTCTCGTGGAGTCGGATGATCCCCTCCATCAGCGCCTCCGGCCGCGGCGGGCAGCCGGGCACGTGGACGTCGACGGGGACGACCTTGTCCACGCCCTGCAGCACCGTGTAGTTGTTGAACATGCCGCCGGAGCTGGCGCAGGCGCCCATCGCGATCACCCACTTCGGCTCGAGCATCTGGTCGTAGACCTGGCGCAGCGGCGCGGCCATCTTGTGGGTCACGCGACCGGACACGATCAGCAGGTCGGCCTGGCGCGGCGAGGACGAGAAGCGCTCCATGCCGAAGCGCGCGATGTCGTGGTGCGAGCCGACGATCGACGATCATCTCCATCGCGCAGCAGGCGAGTCCGAACGTGTCCGGCCAGACGGAGTTCGCCTGCGCCCACTTCACCGCCTTCTCGACGGTGGTCAGGCCGAGCGCGTCCTCGATCGACTCGACCTCCTGCTCGAACACGCCCGGGCCGCGCGTCGGCCAGAGCACGCGCTCGGAGCTGAGCCCGGCCTGCGCGAGCGGCCGGTCGCTGATCACGGGGCAGCCTGCGGCCTACCGCCACTCGAGCGCCCCCTTGCGCCAGATGTAGACGTACGCGACGGCGAGGATGGCGACGAAGACGAGGAACTCGACGAACCCGAACCAGCCGAGCGCGTTCAGCTGCACGGCGAGCGGGTAGAGGAAGACGATCTCGATGTCGAAGAGGATGAAGAGCATCGCCGTCAGGTAGAAGCTGACCGTGAAGCGCCGCTTCTGCTCGGGCGAGCCCTCGCGAGACGCCGGACTCGAACGGGATCATCCGCTGCTGCGTCCGCGTGCGCGGGCGCGTCGGGAAGACGAACGAGGCGACGATCATCGTCGCCGGGATGACGGCCGCGAACACGGCGTAGAACAGGATCGGCAGCCAGTCCGAGAGCACGCGTTCCTCGGCGCCGGAGGGCGCTGCCGAAACCTAGCACCTGCGCGGCCGCACGAAGAGGGAAGGAATCCCCGTGTCAAGCCGTGGAAAGCCGGTGTCACGAAGTCGCGGCCCACTGGCGCCGCGGACCCGTTCGGCTACCATCGGAGCATGGAGATCGCGGAGCGCCCGACCGAGACGCTTCCTGAACCTCACGCCCGCCGCGGCGGCGAAGGTCAGGAGCTGATGGCCGAGGAGCCCGACGCGGACGCGCTCGTCCTGCGCGTCGCGATCCAGGGCGGCGGCTGCTCCGGCTTCCAGTACGGGCTCGGCTTCGACACCGGCCCCGCCGAGGGCGACCACGAGCTCGAGCTCGAGGGCGTCCGCGTCGTCGTCGACCCGCACAGCGCGCCGTACCTGCAGGGCGCGACGATCGACTTCCTGAACGGCCTGCAGGAGTCCGGCTTCAAGATCGACAACCCGAACGCGGTCTCCTCGTGCGGCTGCGGCCACTCCTTCCAGGTCGAGGAAGGCGAGGAGCTCCCCGAGGGCACCCAGGTCGGCGGCTGCGGCTCCGGTTGTTCGCACTGACGCGCAAGCGCGCGGTGCGAGCCGCAGTCGCTGACGAGCGACGACTCGCGGCGAGGTCGGCAGCCGTCAGGCGGACTCGGCTGCGCGCAGCCGCTCGACCAGCAGCTCGATCATCCTCCAGGCGACGTCGGGATGCGTGCGCACGAACGGGCGGAAGCTCCACGAGGCCAGCACCCAGCATCGCATCGGCGCGAGCGCCGTCACCGTCGCCGAGCGCGCCGACAGGTCGACCAGCGCCAACTCGCCGAACGCATCCCCGGGCCCGACCCGGCCGATCTCCTCGCCGCGCAGAGACACCTTCGCTTCGCCCGACTCGACCACGAAGAACAGGAGCCCACCCGTCCCCTCGTCGCGATCTCCTGGCCGGGCTCGTAGCGGCGCCCCCTGAACTCGCGTCCCAGGCTTTCGGAGCGTCTTGTCGTCCAGGTCGGCGAAGAGCCCGACCCCCGGATGAGCTCGAGCGGCGGCTGGTCCACGGGTGACTCATACAGCAAACGGGAGTGTCGCGCCGCATAGCATCTCGCCATGACCGAGAGCGCAGCTGCGGGTCGCCGTCGTCGGCTCCGGCCCGGCCGGGTTCTACGCCGCCGACCCGCTCCTGAAGAGCGACGAGCCGCCGGTCGAGGTCGACCTGATCGAGCGGCTGCCGACGCCGTGGGGGCTCGTCCGGCTCGGCGTCGCGCCCGACCACCCGAACATCAAGGCCGTCTCGCGCGTGTTCGAGAAGATCGCGGCGCGGCCGGGCTTCCGCTTCCTCGGCAACGTCGAGGTCGGGCGCGACGTCTCGCACGACGAGCTCGCCGGCGCTCTACGACGCGGTCGTCTACGCGGTCGGCGCGCAGACCGACCGGCGGCTCGGCATCCCGGGCGAGGACCTGCCGGGCTCGTGGCCCGCGACGGCGTTCGTCGCCTGGTACAACGGCCACCCCGACTTCCAGGACCTCGAGTTCGACCTCTCCGGCGAGCGCGCCGTCGTGATCGGGAACGGCAACGTCGCGGTCGACGTCGCGCGGATGCTCGCGCTCACCGAGGAGGAGCTCGCGCCGACCGACACCACCGACGCGGCGATCGCGGCGATCCTCGGCTGCGGGATCCGCGAGATCCTGATGCTCGGCCGCCGCGGGCCGGCGCAGGCGGCCTTCACGACACCCGAGCTGATCGAGCTCGGCGAGCTCGCGGGCGCCGACGTCGTCGTCGACCCGGCCGACCTCGAGCTCGACGCGGCGAGCGAGGCGGCGCTCGAGCGACGACACGATCGCGCGGCGCAACATCGAGGTGCTGCGCGAGTACGCCGCGCGCGACGCCGGCGGGCAAGCCGCGGGCGCTCCGGCTGCGCTTCTGCGTCTCGCCGGTGGCGATCCTCGGCGACGAGCGCGTCGAGGCGATCGAGGTCGTCCGCAACCGGCTCGTCGCCGACGACGACGGCCGGATCGCGCGCGGTGCCGACCGACGAGCGCGAGGTGATCCCGTGCGGGATCGTCTTCCGCAGCGTCGGCTACCGCGGCGTCCCGCTCCCCGGCGCTCCCGTTCGACGAGCGGCGGCGGCACGATCCCGAACGACGGCGGGCGGGTGCTCGCCGCGCGACGGCGAGCCGAGTGCGGGCGTCTACTGCACGGGCTGGATCAAGCGCGGCCCGAGCGGCGTGATCGGCACGAACAAGAAGGACGCGACGGAGACGGTCGAGCTCCTGCTCGAGGACGCCGCCGCCGGGCGGCTCCGACGCGGCGAGCCGCCGGCCGCCGACGTCGACGCGCTGCTCGCCGAGCGCGGCGTCGAGGTCGTCTCGCACGACGGGCTGGGAGGCGATCGACGCCGCCGAGCGCGCCGCGCGGCGAGCCGCAGGGCCGGCCGCGCGTGAAGCTCTGCAGCTGGGACGAGCTGCTCGGCGCTTCCCGCACCTCGCAGAGGACGCCTCAGAAACGAGGCGCGACCCGTCGGAGCGCTTGCCCAGCGCTCCTCGAGCCGGATCCTCATTCGGAAACGCGCTCGTGGCGCGTCGGCGCGCATGCGCAACGGCGCACCGCTGTGGGAGCGTTGGGCAGCGTCGAGCTGGGTACACTCGCTGCCGTGAGCGACACGGCGCCGCAGCGAGCTCTGGGGCGGCGAGACGGCCAAGGCGATCGGCAACTTCCCCGTCTCCGGCGAGCCGATCCCGGCCGCGGTCGCGCACTGGCTCGGCCGCATCAAGGCGGCCGCCGCGCGAGCGAACGCCGACCTCGGCCTGCTCGACGCCGGAGATGGCGGCGCGGATCGCCGCCGCGGCCGACCGCGTCGCGGCGGGCGAGTTCGACGACCAGTTCCCGATCGACGTCTTCCAGACCGGCTCGGGCACGAGCTCGAACATGAACGCCAACGAGGTGATCGCCGCGCTCGCGGGCGACGGCGTGCACCCGAACGACCACGTCAACATGGGGCAGTCGTCGAACGACGTCTTCCCGTCTGCCGTGCACCTCGCCGCGCTCGACCGCACGGTCCACGACCTGCTGCCGGCGCTCGACCTGCTCGCCGACGTCGCTCGCAGCGGAAGGCGGTCGAGTTCGACGACGTCGTCAAGTCGGGGCGCACGCACCTGATGGACGCCGTCCCGGTCACGCTCGGCCAGGAGTTCTCCGGGCTACGCGGCGCAGGTGCGCGAGGGCATCGCGCGCGTGCGAGACGCGCTGCCGCGGCTCGGGCAGATCCCGCTCGGCGGCACCGCCACCGGGCACCGGCCTCAACACGCACCCCGAGTTCGCCGCGAGGGTGCGCGGCGCTGCTCGCCGCCGAGACCGGTCTCCCGATCTCGGCGCCGGCCGATCCGTTCGAGGCGCAGGCGGCGCGCGACGGCCTCGTCGAGGCGTCGGGCGCGCTCAAGGTCGTCGCCGTCTCGCTGACGAAGATCGCGAACGACCTGCGGCTGATGGGCTCGGGCCCGCGCGCCGGTCTCGGCGGAGATCTTCCTGCCGGAGCTGCAGAAGGGCAGCTCGATCATGCCGGGCAAGGTGAACCCGGTGATCCCCGAGGTCGTGACGCAGGTCGCGGCGCAGGTGATCGGCAACGACGCGGCGATCACGATCGGCGGCATGAGCGGCCACTTCGAGCTCAACGTCTACGTGCCGCTGATCGCGCGCAACCTGCTCCAGTCGATCGGGCTGCTGGCGAGCGCCTCGCGCCTGCTGGCGGAGAAGTGCGTCGACGGGATCGAGGCGAACCGCGAGCAGCTCGAGCGCTACGCGGAGCTGCACGCTCGCCGCCGCGACCGCGCTCAACCCGCTACATCGGCTACGACAAGGCGTCGGAGATCGTGAAGACGGCCGCGCGTCCGGACGCTCGCTGCGCGAGGTGGCGCGCGAGGCGGGCGTCGAGGAGAGCGTGCTCGACGAGGCGCTCGACTTCCACGCGATGGCCAAGCCGCACGGGTAGGACGAGCGCCCAGTGGCGCGTCTCCAGGCGGTGCGACCGCACGGCGGGCACGGCCGGCTTGCACGCGGGCAGGATCGCGCGCCGCTGAGCCCGGAGCTTCCCCGGAGCCGGTCGCCCTGACGAACACGCGCGTCGCAGACCGTCGTCCTGCACGGCACGCGAACGTGACGGTGAACCGCCCCAGGGCGCCCCGCGACGGCCTGTGGCGGCGCCGGACGCCGTCCGGGCGGGTGAGGAAGAACGGTCGCGTGCTCGCCGACCTTGAACCTCCAGCCTCCGACCGTCAGCGGCGCCCGGAGCAGCACCTGCAGCGCGGGCTGCTTCCCGACGCCGATCCGGAGCGGTTCGGCACCGGTCCGGGCACTCGCGGCCCCGGCGGTGGCGAGACACACGACGAGCGCAACCGTCAGCGCTGCACGGGTCACGAGGTCACGATAGCGCGGCCTGAGCCCGGCGGAAGACAACGCTTGACACCGGGGCGGCGGGTCTTGCAAGCTAGCGTTGCTTGAGGAGGGTAACGGCCGTGTGAGGGGACACGCGGCCGGGGGAGTCAATCAAACGAGGGGAGAATTCCGTGCGCGCTCGTCACCTCATACCCCGTCAGGGGGCTCGCATCGCGCTGGTCGCGTCGATGGTCCTGCTGTCGGCGCTCGTCGTGCTGGCCACGAGCACCGCGACCGCCGCACGCGGCGGCTCGCACCTGCCGTGGCAGGTTATCTCGAGCACCGAGAGCGCGAAGGCGAAGCTGCATGCGGACCTCGAGCAACAGCTCGAGAGTGGTTCCCGGGCGCGCGTCTCGGTGCTGGTCACGGTCTCCGGCAACCCTGCCGGCGCGCAGAAGCTGCTCGACGGCGACCACACCGCGAGCCCGGAGGGCAACCCGACGTCGTCCATCGTCGTCGGCTCGCTGCCGACCCAGCGGCTCGCGAAGCTGGCGTCGCTGAAGACCGTGGTCGCCGTCGCGCCGGTGGAGTTCCGGCAGACGGGCGTCCCGCTCGGCGCCGATCCAGGCCGGGCGAAGCCCGACCTGAAGAAGCTCGGTGCCGCCCTGGCGGCCTTCGACCCGTCCGAGGTGCCGTACGACAAGGCGAAGCCGCCGAAGACCTCGGACCTCGCCGACCTGACCTCGAAGAACGTCCTCGACGCCAAGTCGCACAACTTCTACGGCGCTTGGCAGAAGGGCTTCCTGGGCGACGGCTCCACCGTCTCCGTCCTCGACGGGGCACCGACTTCGGCCACCCCGACCTGCTCGGAACGTGGCGGACGTGGAGCTTCGCCACGCCGCCGTCCTCGTCCGTGGACGCGGGCTGGAACGGTTGGCCGAAGGCGTTCGATCCCTACGGCACGCTCATCTGGCTGCTGAACCCCGGCCTGGTCGATGAGGGCCTGAGCTGGTATACGCCCACGGTCACGGCTCCGGCGTCCTGTGACGCCTCCACCCTGCGCGAGGTGCTGGTCGGGCTCTGCAAGCAGCACTTCTCCGTGCGTACCGGCCCGGCGCGGAACTTCGCCGCGCCCTCCGGTGAGGCCGACCATGTGTTCACCTACGACCCGAAGTGGTCGAAGTCGGGGACGGTCAAGTTCGCGAACCATCCCGACGAGTACCTGATGGGCATCCGCCGCATGCTCGCCGTCGACCCGAACACCGCAGGTGTGTACGACACGGTCTACGTCGACCTCGACGGCGACTACAACTTCAAGGACGAGAAGCCGGTCACCCAAAGCGTCGCCCGCGTCCTGCCGCGACATGAACAACGACGGGATCATCGACGTCTCCGGTGGGCTCCTCTACTACGTCTCTGGACGGCGGCCACCCGGATTCCCGGCGGCGTCACCTCCTTCGGCGTGAACGATCGTCCCGGAGCGGGCGACCTGCTCGCCTGGACCGGCGACTTCGATCCGGGTATCGAGGGTCACGGCACCTGACGGCCTCGAACGTGGTCGGCCAGGGCGTCGTGCGCGGGCTCGCGCCGCAGTTCTCCGACCTGCCGGCGAGCAAGTATCCCGGCGTGCTCGGCGGTGCCCCCAAGGCGAGGCTCGCCCCGATGGGCGACATCTACTTCTCCATCGAGGCCTCGACACAGCTCGCGTACTACCTGACGACGCTCGGCAGCCGCGGCGTCGACGTGACGTCCAACTCGTACGGCTACTCCGACCAGGACAACGACGGGTTCGACGCCGCGAGCCAGGAGGCCGCGATCACGCACACCTATATCGGAACGAGGACGCTCGGCATCTCCTCGACGGGCAATGGCGCGCCGGGCTTCGGCACGACCACCCCGCCGTCGCCGCCCCAGTGGTTGTCGGTGGGCGCGTCCGCGCCAGTTCGGCGGCACCGGGTGGGGACTCGATCAAGAGCACGTCCCAGATCGTCGACAACGACGTCATCGCGTGGTCCAGCCGCGGGCCTGGCGCGACGGGGTCGAGCCGGGGTGGACGTCGTCGCCGACGGCGCGTACTCGACCGGGGACGCCACGCTTCAACTCCGTTCTCGACGGGATGCGTGGCGTGGGAGACGTGGGGCGGCACGCAGCCGTTCGACCCCCGTGGCGGCGGGCGCGGCCGCGCTCGTCTACGACGGCTCTACCGCCAAGTCGCACCCAGGCGCCCTGCCGGCCAACTTCCAGGTGCTCGCGAAGTCGATCCTCGAAGTCGTCCGCGCAGGATCTGCGGGTACGACACGTTCCCGTGCAGGGCGCAGGCTGCCGGTCGACGCCGGCCGCGCCGTCGACCTCGGCCTCGTCGGGCAGGGCCCGTCATGCCCGACGAGTGGCGGGTGGGCGACTACCGCGGCACGGAATACGACGTCTTCACCCACCTGGTCGCCCCGGGCGGATCCGAATACCCCAGGACTTCCAGGTGAGCGGCTGCCGGCCCGGTCTCGGTCTGCTGACCGCCAGCTCGTCGAGGTGGCGACCGAGACGATCGACTGGACGAGCAAGAACGTGTCGCGGGAGAGCACGTACAACTTCAACGCTCCCGACTACCTGATCGACATCTCGAACATGATCAAGCAGCATCCGGGCGCCGACCTGATGGTCGTCCGGGCGAACTACCCGTACGCCAAGTTCGACGGGAACGGCGACTACACCGCCGACCAGGCGTGGCGGCTGCTCACCTACAGCTGGACGGACGTGAACAAGAACCGCCGGCTCTGGCGCGACGGCGACTTCCGGACGGGGTCGTGCAGCACCAGGACAAGGCGAAGTCGAGCAAGACATCGACGGCGACCTCGACTTCACGTCGAACGAGCTGGACCTGGCGGGCGAGAGTACGCTCCGCTTTCGGGCAAGCCGCCAGTGCCGGGTATCGAACGCACTGCAGTCATCGGGTGCGCGACCCGCTCGAGCGGCTGAACCACCGGATCTTCATCGGCTCCAGGGCACGACGGCCGGAGCTCGGCGATCCCCACCACGCCGTTCAAGATCGAGGTGTCGTTCTACGACAACATTCGACTGGCCGTGGGTCTCGACCCAGGTCATCGGCGGCGGCGTGCGGGCGACGATCAACGTGCCGGGCGGCACTCCGTACGGCGTGTACAAGACTGCCGTTCGTCGTCACCCGCGGCGGTCGGTGGCGAACACCGATCGTCCCGGTCTCCGTCGCCGTCGGTGCAGACCCTGCCGCCGCAGGACGCGGCGGGCAACGTCACCGGCACGCTCACGTTCGGCGGCAACACCGTCGCCGACGCGCAGAAGAACCTGCTCTACAACAACGGCTCCGTGTTCGGCGCGACCAACTGGACGTGGCGTGGAGTCGGGCAACTGGAGAGATAATCTTGTTCGACGTCGGAAAGGATCCCGCACCCGGGCTCGCTGCTCCTGAGCGACGCGTCGTCGAACAAGGTGCTGCTCCGCACCGACCTCGATACGATCCTGTTCGGGAAGAACGTCAACAGCTACCAGTTGGAGCTGGTCGCGCCGAATGCGTCGGGGCGCCGTTACATCCTCGACACGATCGGCAAGAGCCCCAACACGAACACCGGTGCCGGCATGTGGAAGTTCAACACGGCGACCGGCGGGGCCCGTGACGTGGTGGCCGCACCGCTCGGCGACGAGGGCCTCGCGGTGGTGCAGCACCAGGTCGGCTTCGAGGCCGACAAGTTCGATGTGCCCTCACCACCACGCTCGGGTCGGCGTCGGTGAACCCGACGTCGAAGGAGATCACGACGTCAGCGACGCCGCTCGTTCGACGTGACCTTCGCCTCGTGGCTGCCGCTCGGCGGCATGGCCGCGGACGCCTTCGGCCTCAGCCAGCCGAGGCTCGAGCGTCGACGACATCGCAGGACGACCAGGACGATCCCGCACCACGTCGATCAAGAAGACCGTGGCGATCTCGCGCGCGTCGCGAGCGATCTTCACGGTCAATCTCGACCAGGCGGACGTCAACCTCTTCGTCGTCTACGACGCCAACAACGACGGTCAGTTCACGAAGCACGTCGAGATGGTCAGGATGATCCACCCGGCGGAGCCGGGTGGACGAGCGCGTCGAAGTCGTCGGGCCTGCCGACGGCAACTACCAGCTCTGGGCGCCAGGCTGGCGGGTCAGCGGCACCGAGGAAGTGACGGTCGGCATCGACGTCATATCCAGGGCACCGACCTGACATGAGTGGGCGTGCCAGGCAGGGGGCGATCTCGGCGGGCACCCCCGTGACGCTGCACATCGCCTACTCCAAGGCGATGACGGCCGGTCGGACGCCAAGGGCGAGATCCTGCTCGGCCCGGAGCATGTTGGCGCCGACACCGCCGTCGGCATCCCGGTCACGATCACGAAGACCCCGTAGGCCGAGGCTCGGCAGGAAGCACAGACGCTGGGGGCCGCGATCCAGCCCCCGAGCGTTTCCCGTCTCTAGCGGGGCGCCGACTCGTCGGCGTCGAAGTGGTTGCCGGACGTGCCCAGGCGCGAGTCGACCACCAGGTCGGCCTTCTCCGCCTCGTACTCGCGCTCGACGATGTCCTCTTCCGCCTTCGCCGATCCTTGCCGAACAGGCTGTCGCCGTCGAGCCGAGCAGCGTGGCCTTCGTCCCATGCCAGGAGTTCTCGTGCGGGACAGCGCCCAGCCCGCTGTAGCGGCGTGCTTCTGCTCGTCGGCGCAGTAGCTGGAGCGGACAAGGGAGCCGGCAAAGACGGAGCCGAAGCCGAGTGCTTCGCCCTGCTCGCGCAGCCAGCCGGAACTCGTCGGGGTGCACCCCAGCGGTCGATCGCGGCGTGCTTGCTGGAGGGTTGAAGGTACTGGCCGATGGTGACGACGTTGACACCACTTCCGCGCAGGTCGCGCATGGTCTCGACGACCTCGTCGTTCGTCTCGCCGAGGCCGACGATGATGCCGGACTTCGTCAGCAGCGCGTAGTCGGCCACCTCTCTGGCGCGGCGCAGGAGGTGGAGGGCGCCGTCGTAGGAGGCGCGGGCGCCGCGCATGCGCCGGTGCAAGCGGCGCACCGTCTCGATGTTGTGGTTGAACACGTCGGGGCGGGCGGCCAGCACCGTGTGTAGCGCGTGCTCCTCGCGAGTGCGTCGCGCCTGCCGGCGGAGAAGTGCGTCAACGGGATCGAGGCGAGCCGCGAGCAGTGCGAGCGCTATGCGGAGCTGACGCTGTCCCGGCCACGGCGCTGAACCCCACATCGGCTACGACGAGGCCTCCGAGCTCGTGAAGAGCGCCGCTTTGTCGGGGCGCTCGCTGCGGGAGGTCGTGCTCGAGCAGGGCATGGACGAGAGCATCCTCGATGAGGCGCTCGACTACCAGGCGATGGCCAAGCCGCCGGCGAGGGCGCTGCCGGCGCCCGGCAGGGTCCACCCTTGACACGGGCGTGTGCTGCGTCAACTCCCCGCGTTGGCCCGTCCGGCCGTGGCACCGCCGTTGCGACGAAGGGGGACGCGCGACCGCTCGGACAACCGTCAACAAGGGGAGAGAACATCGAAAGATCTTCAGGCGCCGCGGGGTACTCGTCGCGACGCTGGCGCTCGTGACGCTCGTCGCCATCGGAGCGACAGCGGGCATCGGTCTCTACCTGAAGGAGCGCGGCGAGAACAAGGAGAGCATGAGCGAGTTCCTGAAGGAGCACAAGGGCCTCGCGGACTACCACAAGAACAACCACTCGCAGGCGCTCGCGATCATCAAGGAGAAATCGGAAGCCGGCGGGGAGGCAGTCCGCGGGCCTGCCCAGGAGCTGTACGAGAACCGTGCCTTCCCGAACGACACGGTCGCGTACCCGCAGACGATCGGCACGTACACCGCCTTCTCGTCCATGCTGCAGAAGGGGTACGGCAAGAAGGCCCACTGGACGGAGCTCGGCCCGATCACGCCGAACGTGGACGCGCTCGCGACGTACACGGGCCGCCCGACGACGAACTCGGGGCGCGTCACGAGCCTCGCGATCTCGTCGAACTGCACCTCGAGCAAGGCGGCGTCCTGCACGCTGCTCGTCGGCGCAGCCGGCGGCGGCGTCTGGCGCAGCACGAACGCGCTCGCCACACATCCGACGTGGACGCCCTCGAACGACGGCATCCCGTCGAACGCCATCGGCTCGCTCTACGTCGACCCGACCGACGCCAGCGGGCAGACGGTGTACGCCGGCACCGGCGAGCCGAATGGCTCGAGCGACTCCGAAGCGGGCATCGGCCTGTACAAGTCGACTGACGGCGGCGTCCACTGGTCGCTCGTCCCCGGCAGCGTCGCGGCCGCGAAGGACCGCTCCATCGCCGCGATCTCCGTCGACCCGGCCAACCCGAAGCACATCTGGATCGGCACCGCGGTCGCCCGGCACGGGTCGTCCTCGGTGAACGGTGGACGGTACACCCCTCCCGGGGCGCCCACCGTCGGCCTCTACGAGTCCACCGACGGCGGCGCGTCGTTCTCGCTCGTCTTCAGCGAGCCGAGCGACTCCGTCGACCCGACGAGCGCCACCGGCGGCGACTACTTCCGCGGAGGCGTCTCGAACATCCAGTACGACAAGATCTCGAAGCGCATCTATTTCTCGATCTTCGACTACGGCCTCTACCGCCAGAAGACCGGCGCCGGGTACGAGCGGATCTTCGACTCCGAGTGCGTCGGTCACCCGGCCTGCTCGCTGAGCGGCCGCACGGAGTTCGCGGTCGCGCCGCTTCCGAACGGCAAGCTCCGCATCTACCTGGGCGACTCGGGGATCAGCGAGGCGACGTTCTGGCGCACGGACGACGCGAACGCTGCCGCCCCGTCGTTCACGGAGCTGTCGAACTCGGATCCGTCGACGACGGGCTTCGACTCGTTCAACTACTGCAGCGAGCAGTGCTCGTACGACATGCCGGTCGCCTCACCTCCGGGCAAACCGGACGAGGTCTGGCTCGGCGGGCAGATGCAGTACGACGAGATCTTCACCTCCACGCCCCTTCGAACGGGCGCGCGGTGCAGCGCTCGACGAACGCCGGCGTGAGCTTCACGGACATGACCGACGACTCGCAGTCGCCGCCAATCGGCATGCACCCCGACCAGCACGCGATCGTGTTCACCGGTGACGGGAGCGTCGCGTTCATCGGCTCGGACGGCGGTGTCGTCCGCACGAGCGGGACGTTCGCCAACACGTCGTCGAGCTGTGACTCGCGCGGGCTCTCGGGCGACGACCTGACCAACTGCAAGCGCTGGCTGTCGTCGATCCCGACCGTGATCACGTCGCTGAACGACGGGCTCGCGACGCTGCAGTTCCAGAGCGTCTCGGTGAACGCGAGCAACCCGGTCGACCGACATCATGGGCGGCACGCAGGACAACGGCACTTGGGCGATGGGGGCCGGCGGCCAGTGGTTGGAGACGGTCGGCGGCGACGGCGGCCAGTCCGGCACCGACGCGGTGAACGGGAACATCCGCATCCACTCCTACTACCTGCCGCAGCACGACGTGAACTTCCGCGGCAACGACCCCTCGGGCTGGAACTGGGTCTGGGACCCGTTCTTCGATCCGCGGAGGGCGGGGCATCCTCGTTCTACGTCCCGCTCGTCACCGACCCCGTCGTGGGCGGGACGATCTTCGACGGGCTGCTGCACGTCTGGCGCACCAAGGACAACGGCGGCAGCCAGGCCTTCCTGGAGAAGTACTGCAACGAGTACACCGGCGACTACGGCAATCGCCCGAAGCCGTGCGGTGACTGGGAGCAGCTCGGCGGCGCCGCCGGGAACCTCGTCGCCGGCTCCTCCTCGGACAAGGGCACCGGGTACGTCGTGGCGCTCGCCCGCACGCCGTCCGACAAGAAGACGCTGTGGGCCGGCACGCGGCGAGGTCGGCTCTTCATCTCCGAGAACGCGAACGCCACGAACGCCGGCGACGTCACCTACACGCGGCTCGACACGCCGGCGCAGCCGCGTCGGTTCGTCAGCGGCATCTCGATCGACCCGAAGAACGCCCGCCACGCGTGGGTGTCGTTCTCCGGGTACAACGCGTACACGCCGACGACGCCGGGGCACGTCTTCGAGGTGACCTACAACGGTGTGACGGCCACCTGGAAGGACCTGAGCTACAACATCGGTGACCAGCCGATCACGGCGCTCGTACGGGACAACAACACGGGCGACCTCTACGCCGGCACCGACTTCGGCGTCGCCCTGCTGAAGGCGGGCACGACCGAGTGGAAGCCCGCGGCCGAGGGCCTGCCCCCCGTCGCGGTCTACGGGCTTACGATCGACGCGAAGTCGTGGGCTGTCGTCGCGGCCACGCACGGCCGTGGGATCTGGCGGCTGACCCTGCTCGGCTAGACGAAGGAAGCACAGCGCCGGGGCGGGCGACGCCCGCCCCGGCGCACTCCTACCGGCCGGAGGCGCAGTCCCTGATCGGCAGGCGGACGCTGCCGATGCGTGCTCCGCCCGGCCGCATCACGGTCACCGAGACGATCGGGCTGGTGCAGGACGTCCCGTCGACGCCGAGCCTGAGCAGGCCTGAAGGCCCGACGCGCAGGACGCGGGCGGCTCCCGTCGACGGAGTGAGGCGGACGAGCACCACCGTCCCCGGGCGGGCGCCGGTGACACGGACGGTGAGCGGCTTCAGGGTGACGAGCCGGACGGGCCCTTTCGTCACGGCGGTGCCGGGCGCTGGCGTCGTGGCGCCCGCCGTGCCGGCTACGACGAGTGCTGCCGCCGCGGCGGCGAGGCCTACTCGCGTGTTGAACATGCTTCAATTATGCGCCTCGCGGCCGGCGCCGACGGCCCCCGCTCTGCGGTGCCGTCAGTACGCGACGGCGCCGAGCCCGCTGTCGGCGGCGTGCTTCTGCTCGTCGGCGCGGTAGCTGGAGCGGACGAGGGGGCCGGCAAAGACGGAGCCGAAGCCGAGTGCTTCGCCCTGCTCGCGCAGCCAGCGGAACTCGTCGGGGTGCACCCAGCGGTCGATCGCGGCGTGCTTGCTGGAGGGTTGCAGGTACTGGCCGATGGTGACGACGTCGACGCCGCTTCCGCGCAGGTCGCGCATCGTCTCGACGACCTCGTCGTTCGTCTCGCCGAGGCCGACGATGATGCCGGACTTCGTCAGCAGCGCGTAGTCGGCCACCTCTCTGGCGCGGCGCAGGAGGTGGAGGGCGCCGTCGTAGGAGGCGCGGGCGCCGCGCATGCGCCGGTGCAAGCGGCGCACCGTCTCGATGTTGTGGTTGAACACGTCGGGGCGGGCGGCCAGCACCGTGTGTAGCGCCTGTTCCTCGACGTCGAGGAAGTCGGGGGTGAGCACCTCGACGGAGCAGTCGGGCAGCTTCGCCTTCAAAGCGCGGATCGTGGCGGCGAAGTGGCCGGCGCCCTTGTCCGGCAGGTCGTCGCGGTCGACGGAGGTGACGACGACGTGGCTGAGGCCCATCGTGGCGGCGGCCTGGGCGAGCTTGAGCGGCTCCAGCGGGTCGGGTGCCTGCTCGGGCCTGCCCGAGTTGACGTAGCAGTAGCGGCAGGCCCTGGTGCAGGTGTCGCCCAGGATCTGGAAGGTGGCCGTGCCCTTGCCCCAGCACTCCCCGATGTTGGGACAGCGCGCCTCCTCGCACACCGTGTTCAGCCCCGCTCCGTGCAGCAGCTTGCGCACGTCGAAGTAGCGGCCCTCCGGGCTCGGCGCCCGCACCTTCATCCATTCGGGGCGCCGGGGCCGCTCGGCGACGGGAAGCGACGTCTCCATCGGATTCATCATACGGGCGAGGTGGTGCCCTTCCGCCCGCGCTTATCCCGGCCGCTCGAGCATCAGCGTCAGCATCGTCGCGCCCTCGGTCCAGAGCCGATGCGGCACCTCGCGCGGCCGGTGCACCTGCTCCCCGCCGGCGATCGGCGTGGTCTCCCCGGCGACGGAGGTGAAGCCGCTGCCCTCGAGACAGACGACGATCGTGTCGTTCGGCCCCGGATGCTCGTGGATCGTCGCGTTGGGGCCGAAGCGGAGCATCGCGACGAGGAGCTCGACGTCGTCGACGAGCACCTTGCCGTCGACGGCGACGCATCCCTCATACGGGAGCGGGCTCCCTCGGGTCGAGGAACCGGCCGGACGTCGACGGTCACGATCCGAGCTTCGCGTGCACCGGCTGTGCCCACAGGCCGGCGCCGTCCTCGCAAGGGAGCTCGTCCAGCTCCAGCCCGAAGACGTCGGCGAGCGCTGCCAGCGCTGCCGGCTTCACCTCCGCCACCGTGACGGGGCGTCCGAGCTCGCGGGCCATGGTGGTGAACTCGGCGTCTTCCAGGCCGCACGCCGTGATCCACTCCGTGAAGGGCGCCGGGTCGAGGTCGACGTTGAGCGCGTAGCCGTGCGTCGTCACCCAGCGCGTGACGCGGACGCCGATCGAGGCGATCTTCCTGGGCCCGCGGGGCCCCGCAGGGGGCATCCACACGCCGGTCAGCCCCTCGATCGTGGTCGCCTCGAGCTCGAACGCCGCCAGCGTCTGTACGAGCGCGCGCTCCAGGTCGCGCACGTACTTCTTGACGTCCTTGCCGTGCAGCGTCAGGTCGAGGATCGGGTAACAGACGAGCTGTCCCGGGGCGTGGTAGGTCGACTTGCCGCCGCGGTCGGTCTCGACGAGCTCGACGTCGGCCCCCGCGGGGATGTGCAGCTCCTTGGCCTCCTCGGTGCGGCGGCCGGTCGTCACGACCGGCGGGTGCTCGAGCACGACGATCGTCTCTGGAACGGCGCGCTGCGAGACGGCGGCCGCGAGCGACCGCTGCAGCTCGAGCGCCTCCCGGTACGGGACGACGCCGGCGTCGAGCAGGTAGGCGCCCGTCGTCAGCCCTGCTCCTCCCAGTTCTCGAGACGCTCGCGCAGGTCGCGCATGAAGCCGCCGCTGTAGGCGCCGTCGACGAGCCGGTGGTCGTAGGTGAGCGTGATGTTCATGATCGGCCGGATCGCGATCACGTCCTGGCCGAGCTCGTCCTGAACCACCCACGGGCGCTTCACGAGCGCGTACGTGCCGAGGATGCCGACCTGCGGCTGGCTGATGATCGGGGTGCCGTGGAAGGTGCCGTAGCCGCCCGGGTTCGTGATCGTGAAGGTGCCGCCCTGCACGTCGTCGGGCAGCAGCTTCTTCGTGCGGGCGCGCTGCGCGAGATCGGCAATCGAGCGCGCCAGGCCGAGCAGGTTCATGTCCTGGGCGTTCTTCAGGACGGGCACGATCAGGCCCTTGCCTTCGTCGAGCGCGACAGCGATGCCCAGGTTGACCCAGGGCCGCGTCACGATCGTCTCGCCGCGGATCTCGGCGTTTATCCACGGATAGTCGCGCAGCGTCTCCACCGTCGCCTTGGCGATGAAGGCCAGGTAGGTCGGGTTGACGCCGTAGGCCGTCTCGTACTCCTTCTTCAGCTGCGCCCGGGCGGCCACGATCTTCGACATGTCCACCTCGATCGCGCTCGTGACGTGGGCGGAGGTGTCGAGCGAGCGGCGCATGTGCTCCATCACGCCGCGGCGCATCGCCGTCATCGCCTCCTCGACCTCGCCCGGCTGCAGCGGCTGCGCCGGCGGCGCGACCGGGACGGGCGCCGGCGCAGCGGGTGCGGCGGCCGGTGCGGGAGGCGGCGGCGCGACAGGCGGGGCAGGCGCGGACACCGGTGGGGCAGGCGGTGCCGGAACGGGTGCGGCCGGTGCGGGAGCGGCAGGCGCGGCCGGTGTGGCGGCGGCCCCCGACTCGATGTAGGCAAGGATGTCCTTCTTCGTCACGCGGCCGCCGGTGCCCGTGCCCGTGATCGCGCCCGGGTCGACGCCGTGCTCGGCCGCGATCCGCGCCACGACCGGCGAGACGAACGTGCGCCCGTTCCCGCCGGGCGTGGCCGTCGGGGCAGCGGGCGGCACCGGGCCGGCAGCCGCCGGCGCAGGCGGTGCGGGCTCGGCCGCGGCTGCGACCGGCTCCGGCATCGCGGGCTCGGGAGCCGCGGCCGCCGGGGCGGGCTCCGCGGCAGCGGGCTCGGCGACGGTTGCGCCGGCCGGAGCGATCACGGCGAGGAGGGTGCCGACCTCGACCGTCTCCCCTTCGCCCACCAGGATCTGGGCGACGACGCCCTCGCCGGGGCTCGGCACCTCCGTGTCGACCTTGTCGGTCGAGATCTCGAGCAGCGGCTCGTCCTGGGCGATCGCCTCGCCGGGCTGCTTCAGCCATCGCGTGATCGTCCCCTCGGAGACGGAGACGCCCATCTGGGGCATCACGACCTCGATCTGGGTTCCTGTAGCCACTGTCGTCTCCTCGCTAGTACGCCGCGAGCTCACGGAGCCCGGCGACGACGTCGTCGACCTGGGGGATGTACGCCTTCTCGAGCGGCGGCGAGAACGGGACCGGCGAATCCGGTGCCGCAACCCGCTTCAGCGGCGCGTCGAGGTGCTCGAACGCCTCCTCGGCGATCGTCGCCGCGATCTCGGCGCCGAACCCGCCGGTACGCGTGTCCTCGTGCAGCACGAGCGCCTTGGAGGTGCGGCGCACGCTCTCGAGGACGGCGGCCCGGTCCCACGGGATCAGGGTGCGCAGGTCGAGCACCTCCACGCTGACGCCGTCCTGCTCGAGCTGCCCGGCCGCCTCGGCCGCGGTGTGCACCATCGCTCCCCATGTCACCACCGTGATGTCCTCGCCTGACCGGTGCGTGCGCGCCTCCCCGAAGGGGATCGTGTAGCGCTCGTCGGGCACCTCGCTCTTGATGCGCCTGTAGAGGTGCTTGTGCTCGAAGAAGAGGACGGGGTTCGGGTCGGCGATGGCGCTCACGAGCAGTCCCTTCGCGTCCTCCGGGGTGGACGGACAGACGATCTTCAGCCCGGGGATGTGGGCGAAGGAGCTCTCGGGGTTCTGCGAGTGGAAGGGGCCGCCGGAGAAGCCGCCGCCCGACGGGAGCCGCAGCACGATCGGGATCGGCGTCCCCGCCCGGTAGTGCTGCTTCGCGGCCACGGTGACGAGGTGATCCCAGGCGCACGAGACGAAGTCGGCGAACTGCATCTCTGCGACGGGTCGCAGGCCCATCAGCGCTGCGCCGGTCGCTCCCGCCACGATCGCCGTCTCGGAGAGCGGCATGTCGATCACGCGCCAGGGGCCGAACTCCTCCTGGAAGCCCTGCGTCACCTTGAAGGCGCCGCCGTAGACGCCCACGTCCTCGCCCATCACGAAGACGCGCTGGTCGTGGCGCATCTCCTGCCGGAGCGCGTCGCTGATCGCCTGGAGGTACGTCTTCTCTGGCATCGCGCTACATGTGGTGGGGCGTCTCGAGCTCCTCGGGCTCGGCGAAGACGCCGCGGAGGAGGGTGGCGGGGTCGGGCATGGGCGACGCCTCTGGCACGCTCTAGCGCCTCGTTGAGATGCCGCTTGACGCCGGCGGTGATGTCGTTCTCCTCCTCGTCCGTGAGCGACGCGTTGTCGCGCAGCCAGGTGCGGTAGCGCTCGATCGGGTCGCGCCGCTCCCACTCCTCGAACATCTCGCGCGGGACGTAGAAGGCGTCGTCGTGCACGGCATGGCCTTCCATGCGCAGCGTCAGCGACTCGATCAGCGTCGGGCCGCCGCCCTCGCGCGCCTTCTCGATGGCGCGCTTGGCCTCCCGGTAGACGGCGAGCACGTCGGTGCCGTCGACGACGACCCCGTCGAAGCCGTAGCCGTGGGCGCGGTCGGCGAGATGCTCGACCGCGTACTCGAGGTGGTGCGGGGTCGAGTAGGCCCACTGGTTGTTGTCGATCACGAACACGACGGGGAGCCGGCGCACGCCCGCGAAGTTCATGCCCTCGTGGGCGTCGCCGCGGTTCGCGGCGCCCTCCCCGCACCAGGCGATCGAGACGCGCTTCTCCTCGCGGATGCGGAACGCGAGCGCCATGCCGACGGCGACCGGCAGCATCGCGGGGAGGTGGCTGACCATGGCGTGCAGGCCCAGCTTGGCGTCGCCGATGTGGACGTTGCCGTCGCGTCCGTGCGTGGGGCCGTCCGCTCTGCCCATGTACTGGGCGAAGATGCGCCACGGCTCGACGCCGTGGGCGATGTGCACGCCCATGTCGCGCTGCAGCGGGCAGCCCACGTCGTCGGCGCCCATCGCGGTCGCGACCCCCACCGCGGAGGCCTCGTTGCCGCGGCCGGTGTAGAAGGAGCCGGGGATCTTGCCCTGCTTGTAGAGGATGTGCCCGCGCTCCTCCACCCCCCGCGTGAGCAGGAGGTTGCGGTAGATGCCGAGGAGATCCTCGCGGTCGAGGCCTGCGTCGTGGACTTCCTGGAGCGAGCCGACGGGCTCCGCTTCCCTCACAGCCATGAAGCTCCCTTGGAGGCGGTGGACGGGCCGAACTCTACCGTCCGCCCCGGCGGCTTCGAACGGCATCCGCCGGGGCCCGGCTAGAGTTGCGCGGCGTGGCACGCCGCAGCGCAACTGGATCCAGGAGGAGCGGCGCAACACGCTCGGCCACTGGGTCGCGTCTCTGCGTCTCCTGCGGGCACACGCAGCGCTACTTCGAGGAGTCGGAGAGGTGAGCTGCCTGCCGCCTGCCCGCAGTGCGGTCCGTCCGCTGCGCAGCCGCTGCGCCGCCTGTGCGCGCCCGCTTCGCGTCGGCCTTCCAGGTCGAGTGCGAGGAGTGCGGCACGGAGATCCGCCCGCCGAGCTCTTCGGCGGCGCGATCCGCAAGCCCGGCCGTTGATCGTCTCCCGGGCGCTGGGCGGGCCGGCGCCGGTGCGGATTCCGCGGACGGCGGGACTAGAACATCGCTGCCGATGATCTGCGAGAAGCGGATCAGCGTGACGGTGTCGTCCTCGGTGACCTCGCGGTTGTAGAGCTGTCCGAGCCAGTGGGCGAGCTCGTCGGCGCGGCGGATCTCGGGGTTGTCGTGCTCGATCTCGCGCGGTGAGAGGTCGCCGAGGCGCTTGACCTCGACCTTGTCGATCACGGCGTCGAAGATCTTCTCGCGCTGGCCGTAGCGCGTGCCGACGAGGACGGTCACGATCATGCCCTTCTTGTACTTCGGCGACTTGTCGCCGAGCCGGATCGTGGCCGTCTTGCGCCCGGTGCGGAGCTGGTCGGCGACGATCGGCGAGTAGAAGTTGAGTGCGTAGGTCGGCACGCGCGACCACTATAGAGGGTTGTGCAAGGGCGCTCCACGTCCGGGGGGCAGGGGGCGTGCCGTCGCGGCGGCCCGACTCCCAGGATCTGAGTCGCAGAGGCTGAGATCGAGGTGCCACGCGGGTCTTCGACTGTGCTAGAGTCGGCGCTGGCACTCTCCATCGATGAGTGCCAGAGAGTTCCTGTCGGTATCAACCCACAGCTCCACAGGGAGGCACGCGCATGAACCTGCAGCCCCTTGGTGACCGTCTCATCGTCGAGGTCCTCGAGGAGGAGGAGACGACCGTGAGCGGCATCGTGCTGCCCGACACCGCGAAGGAGAAGCCGCAGCGCGGCAAGGTCCTCGCGGTCGGCCCCGGCCCTCGCGACGAGGACGGTGAGTACGTCAAGATGGACGTCGAGGAGGGTGACGAGATCATCTTCTCCAAGTACGGCGGCACCGAGATCAAGATCGGCGTCGACGAGGTCCTGATCCTCCGCGAGTCGGACGTCCTGGCAAAGGTCGTCGGCGACCGCGCGGGAGTCTAGACCCGCCCCGAGAGGACGCAGGGTGAGGCGCGCCTCACCCTCGGAAGCACACCCGTAGGGGCGAGGCCAGGTCTCGCCCTCGTGAGAGAAACGCAAGGAGAAAGAGGAAACCAATGGCTCACAAGGAGCTCAAGTTCAACGAGGATGCACGTCGCGCGCTCGAGCGCGGCGTCAACATCCTCGCCGACGCCGTCAAGGTGACGCTCGGCCCCAAGGGCCGCTACGTCGTGCTGGACAAGAAGTTCGGCGCGCCGACGATCACGAACGACGGCGTCACGATCGCCCGCGAGATCGACGTGGAGGATCCGTTCGAGAACCAGGGCGCGCAGCTCGTGCGCGAGGTCGCCACTGCGACGAACGACGTCGCGGGTGACGGCACCACGACCGCGACGGTGCTCGCCCAGGCGATCGTGCGCGAGGGCCTCAAGAACGTCGCCGCCGGCGCGAACCCGATGGGTCTCAAGCGCGGCGTCGAGAAGGCCGTAGAGGCCATCGTCGAGGACCTCAAGAAGCAGTCCGTCGAGGTCGCCGGCAAGGAGGACATCGCCCGCGTCGCCACCATCTCGTCGCGCGAGCGCGAGATCGGCGACGTCATCGCCGACGCGATCGAGAAGGTCGGCAAGGACGGCGTCGTGAACGTCGAGGAGGGCCAGACCTTCGGCCTCGACCTCGAGTTCACGGAGGGCATGCAGTTCGACAAGGGCTACCTGTCGCCCTACATGATCACCGACGCGGACCGCATGGAGGCCGTGCTCGACGACCCGTACATCCTGATCGCGAACCAGAAGATCGGTGCGGTCAAGGACCTGCTGCCGGTGCTCGAGCAGGTGATCCAGGCCGGCAAGCCGCTGGTCATCGTCGCGGAGGACCTCGAGGGTGAGGCGCTCGCGACGATCGTCGTCAACAAGCTGCGCGGCGTCTTCACCGCCGTCGCGGTCAAGGCACCGGGCTTCGGCGACCGCCGCAAGCGCATGCTGGAGGACATCGCCGTCCTCACCGGCGGCGAGGTGATCACCGAGGAGCTCGGTCTCAAGCTCGAGAACACGAAGCTCACGCAGCTCGGGCACGCGCGCAAGGTCGTCGTCGACAAG
This sequence comes from uncultured Gaiellaceae bacterium, assembly GCA_963731095.1. Taxonomy (GTDB): domain Bacteria; phylum Actinomycetota; class Thermoleophilia; order Gaiellales; family Gaiellaceae; genus Gaiella. Next base: position 35,427 of record CAVSUK010000031.1, on the reverse strand, counting down.
GACTCGACCACGATCATCGACGGCGCCGGTGACGCCGAGGCGATCAAGGCCCGCATCAAGCAGCTCAAGGGCGAGATCGAGACCACCGACTCCGACTTCGACCGCGAGAAGCTGCAGGAGCGGCTGGCGAAGCTCGCCGGCGGCGTTGCGGTCGTCAAGGTCGGCGCGGCCACCGAGACGGAGATGAAGGAGAAGAAGCACCGCGTCGAGGACGCGCTGCAGGCCACCCGTGCGGCTCTCGAGGAGGGCATCGTGCCGGGCGGCGGCGTCGCGCTGCTGAACGCGGCCGACTCCGTCAAGAAGAGCTTCGAGTCGCTCGAGGGCGACGAGAAGACGGGTGCGCAGATCATCCTGCGCTCGCTCGAGGAGCCGCTCCGGCAGCTCGCCTACAACGCGGGCCTCGAGGGCTCCGTCGTCGTCAACCAGGTGCGCACGGCCAAGAAGGGCCAGGGCCTGAACGTCGACAGCGGCGAGATCGAGGACATGGTCAAGCAGGGCATCATCGACCCGACCATGGTCACGCGCTCCGCGCTGCAGAACGCCGCGTCGATCGCGAAGAACATCCTCACCACCGAGGCGATCGTCGTCGACGCCCCCGAGAAGGCCGGCGCCGGTGGCGGCATGCCCGACATGGGCGGCATGGGCGGCATGATGTAGGGATTCGCCCCGGCGAATCACCGATCGGTCGAGGGCCGGCAGCGATGCCGGCCCTCGGCGTTCCGGCCTCCCGGGAAAGGGAAACGGCCCTTGGGGGAGGGCCGTTTCGGGGGGATGAAACTGGGGGAGGGTGGGATACCCCGATCATCGGCGGGCGCTCCGCCGCTCCCGCTCCCTCGTTCGAGTGATCCTCAGAAGCCGTACCGCTGCTCCTGCCAGGGGTCGGCGTCGTTGTGGTAGCCGTAGCGCTCCCAGAAGCCGGGCTGGTCGTGATCCAGCAGCTCGATGCCGCGCAGCCACTTGGCGCTCTTCCAGAAGTACTTGCCCGGGATCACGAGCCGAAGCGGCCAGCCGTGCTCCTCACCGAGCGGCTCGCCGTCGGCGTGGGTCGCCAGCATCGCTCCCTCCCGCTCGAGGAACTCGGCCGGCACGTTCGCCGTGAACCCCGCCTCGGCGTGGGCGACGGCGAAGCGCGCCGACGGCTTCTGGCCCGCCAGCTCGCGCAGCGCCGACCACGGCACGCCGGCGAACGTCGTGTCGAACCTGCTCCACCGCGTCACGCAGTGGATGTCCTGGGTCACCTCCACCTTCGGCAGCTCGTTCAGCTGCTCCCAGCTCAGCGTCAGCGGGCTCTCCACCTCGCCCCACACGCGGAAGTCCCAGCCCGCGAGGTCGGCCGGGTACGAGGCGGCGGAGCCCGCGTGCAGCACCGGCCACTTCTCCGTCAGGTACTGGCCCGGGGGAAGTCGCGCCGGGTCGTATCCCGCCTCCTCGACCTTTTTCTCCGCCCTGCTCCGGAACATCGCCCCTAGACTAGAGATCGTGACCGTCGCGGTGTCAAAGGCGGCCCGCCGGCCGCGTGCGTTCGTCGCCGTCAGCGGCCCGGACGCAGCCGACTACCTGCAGCGCATGGTCTCGAACGACGTCGAGGCGCTCGGTCCCGGCGAGGCGTGCGAGGCGCTGCTCCTCACCGCGAAGGCGCGCGTGATCGCGCCGCTCGTCGTGCTGCGCCGGGGGCACGACGACTTCCTGCTCCTCACCGAGCCGGAGCTCGGAGACAGGCTCGCAGCCGAGCTCGCCCGCTTCCGCTTTGCCGCCCGCTGCACGATCGAGCCGGAGCAGCACGTCTCCACCCTCGTGCTCGGCGGCGACCCGCCCGCCGGGGCCGTGCCGAACGCCGACTACGGCACCGCGGCCTACGAGCTGCTGGACGCCGAGCCGAGCGGCGTGGAGCCGATCGGCGAGGACGAGCTGGAGCGGCTTCGCATCCGGGCCGGCTCGCCCCGCTGGGGACGCGAGCTCGACGAACGCGTGCTTCCCGCGGAAGCGGGGCTCGAGGAGCGCGCGATCAGCTTCACGAAGGGCTGCTACCCGGGGCAGGAGCCCGTGGCCCGTCTCCACTACCGCGGCCACCCGAACCGCGGGCTCCGAGTGCTCCAGCTCGACGGCGCTGAGCCGCCCCCATACGACGCGGAGCTGACCCACGAGGGCAAGGCGGTCGGCCGCGTCACGAGCGCCGTCCCCGACGGCGACGCCGTCCTCGCCCTCGCGTACGTACGCCGCGAGGTGCCGGACGACACAGTTCTCACTGCGGCTCCGCCACCGCGACACAGCTACACTCCTTCTCCCCGCGCCCGTAGCTCAGGGGATAGAGCGCTGCCCTGCGGAGGCAGAGGTCGCAAGTTCGAATCTTGCCGGGCGCACCTGACGCGACCGACCGACCGCCGGTGGCTCCTGCCGGGCGGAGCCCGGCTCCGCCACCCGCTCGCGCCGCTGCGGCGCACGCGGCTCTCCGGGTCTGTGCTAACGCACTATCCCCTCCGGCCGCGCACCCGCAGCGACACGTCGGACACGGCCGCGCGTCTTGCGGGCGCTCGGCGCTCCGGGACTGCGCGAACGCGCTTCCCCGCCGGCCGCGTCGCCCGCAGCGACACGTCGGAGCGTCAGGAGGCTCGCCGGTCAGCAGGCCGCTTCCTCCCCATCATCGTCGCGGCGATCGCGCCGACGAGCGGGCTCGCGGGCGCGGTCGGCGCGTGCGGCTTCTGCGACCAGACCGTCTCGGGGCGGGCCTGGAGCACGAAGATCTCGCCCAGGCGCCGGTCGATCGCCCACTCGACGTCCTGCGGCCTGCCGTAATGGCGCTCGATGCTCCGGCCCAGGTCGGCCAGCCGCGCGACCTCGACGGGCTCGAGGCACGGACGCGCGCGGCGCTCGGCCTCGACCTCGCGCATCACGGTGCAGCCCTGCTCGTGGTCGGCGACGCACTCGACCTCCTTCGCCCCGACCTCGCTGCGCACGAGCTCGCGGGTCACCTTCGAGACGAGATACGAGTCGGGCGTCACGTCACCTCCGACGACCGTCACGCCGAGCCCGTAGCTCGCGTCGATCGCGATCGACGACCGGTCGCCGCTGAGCGGGTTCAGCGTGAACATCACGCCGGCGACACGGGCGTCCACCATGTACTGCACCGCCACGCTCATCCCCGCCGCACCGGGGTGCTGCGCGCGGTAGGCGAGCGCCTCGGCGTTGAAGTAGCTCGCCCAGCACCGCCGCACGCCTGCCAGCACGTCGTCGGCGCCGCGCAGCCACAGGAACGTGCTCTGCATGCCGGCGAAGCTCGCGTCGGCCGCATCCTCCGCCACCGCGCTCGACCGCGCCGCCACCGGGGGGTCGTCCAGGCCGAGATCCGCCGCAAGGTGGGCGTACGCCCCGGTGATCGCCGACCCGACCTCCGGCGGCACCTCGAGCGACTCGACCACCTCGCGGACATGCTCTGCCCGCCGCTCCAGGGCCTCGACGTCCTCCGGGTCGATCTCCGCCAGCAGGCTGTCGACGTGGTGCTGGACGACCACCTCGAAGGCGTCCGTCGTCACCGCGAAACCGGGCGGCACCGAGAACCCCGCCTGCGTCAGGTCCCCCAGGTGCGCGTTCTTGCCGCCCACGCGCCCGACGTCGCCGAGGAAGACCTCGCTGAACGGGACGACGTACACGTCAGTCCAGGATCGTGACGACGCCCGTGTTGCCGTCCACCCGCACCCGGTCGCCCGTCTTGATCTGCTTCGTCGCGTGCCCCGTGCCGACCACGGCGGGCAGGCCGTACTCCCGGGCGATGATCGCCGCGTGGGACATCATCCCGCCGATGTCCGACACCGCGGCCGAGATCTTCGGGAACACCGGCGCCCAGCTCGGCGCCGTCACCGGGCACACGAGCACCTCGCCCTGCTGCACCGTCCCGATCTCGTTGACGTCCCGCACCACGCGCGCCACGCCTTCGGCGACGCCTGGTGAGGCCGGATACCCGTGCACGCCGTCGCCCGCCTCGCTCCCGGCCGCCCATTCGCGCAGCCGGTCGGCCGTGACGCCCCAGAGCAACTGGACGGTCGGGTCGGTGATCACCTCCGGCACGACGCCGAGCGCGGGCGGAGGCGTCCACTCGGCGAGCGTCGCGAGGATCTCCTTGCGCCGCGCGACCCGCGGCGGCCAGTAGACGACACCGCGGGCGGGCGCCCCACCCGCCCAGGCGAGGCCCAGGTCCGAGATCGCCGAGCGCACCTCGTGGATGTTGAGGTAGAAGACGTCGTCCGCCTCCGGGAAGAAGCCGTTCTCCGCCAGCACCGCGCCGACCTCGCGGATCTTGTTGAAGTAGAGCGACGTCGCCCAGTGCTCGATGTAGAACTTGTGCCCTTCCGCATGCGGGAAGACGCGGCGGCAGAGGCCGAGCATCTCGTCGAACTGCGCGCGCTCCTCGTCGCTCGCGAGCAGCTCGCGGTACTCGGAAGCGATCCGGTCGCGCTCCGCGAGCAACTGCTCGCGTGGACGGCCGAGCTCCTGCCCGTCCCGCAGCTGCGCGATGTAGCCGATGATGGCCGTGAACGGCAGCCGCAGGTCATCGGCCCATGCGCGATGGTGGTGGTAGAAGCCGTCGCCGGTCGACATCCAGAACCACGGGTGCTTGCGCGCCTCGAGATCGGCGACCCACGCCCTGCCCGCATCGGTCGTCTCGAGCTCCGCGAGGATCTCCGCGTGCGGCCGCCCCTCCACGAACGAGCCGTCCACGCCGAGCTCGATCGCCTTGGCCGCGAGCGCCTTCAGCTCGTCGTCCGGGCGCATCATCGTCGTGTCGAAGCCCGCGACCATTCGAGACATGGTCTGCAGCCCCATGTCCGGGAACGCGGCCTGGCAGAACTGGAAGAACGTCAGGTAGGCCCCGTAGGCGAGCAGCAGCAGCTCGAAGTGGAGCTGGTTGAGCTCGTTGTAGAGCTGCATCGCCCGCTCGTAGGCGGCGAGCAGCCGGTAGTTCGAGCCGAGCGCGTGGTCGTGGATCAGCTCCTGCTCGTCCTCGATCTCCGGCAGGCGGGGAACCCTGAGCGCTGCGAGCTCCTCGATCCGCGGGTCGACCTCGCCCTGCCAGCGCGCCGCGAGCGCGTCCCAGTTCGCGTAGTAGTAGCCGATGCGGGGAAGGAACACCTCGAGCCGCTTCTCGATCTCGGCCGGGTCGCTCACCTCGTTCGAGGTGATGTAGACGTAGCCGTTGACGACGCGATGCTCGATGCCGAGAACCGTCGGGATCGAGAAGACCCGGCCCTGGTAGAGCCCGATCGACATGTAGCACGACTCCCCCGTGATCATGTCGAACGCCGGCATCGGCTCCGGGAAGTGCATCCCGTTGTAGAACCAGAAGCGGTCGGCCTCCTCGGGACGCGCGGGGTCGAACAGGAGGTAGTACGGATACATCTCCTCCCACCCCTCCGCACCCTTCGGCGTCTCGACGTCGAAGGGGCTGGGGAACCCGTCGCTCATGTGGTCTCCTCGACTCGGGGGTGCGTCACGCGGCGGCGCGCCAGCTCACAGCCGTCGGCAAGCAACCTAGGCTCCCGCGGGCCGGGCTGTCAAGAACGGACGATCGCGTGCGAACCGGGCCTCGTTGTGCGACCCTCTGCGGGGTCTCGGGCCGTCGCACGGGGCGGTCCGGCCGGGGCTCGCCTACTGGGTGATGGAGGCCTTGGCGGCCTCGACCATGTCCCCACCGACCGCGTGCATGATCTCCGGCCGGTCGAGCAAGCGTGCGCGCTGCTCCGGCGACTGCAGCCGGTTGACCACGTACTTGTCCTCGAGGATGTCGTGCAGCGAGCGCCCGCGATCGTGCTCGCGAATCACGTACTGCGCCACGCGCTCCTCGTGCGTGGAGCGTTGGAAGAGAAACGAGAACATGTCCTTGAGCGCCATTGCCGCGATTGTATCCTCACGGCATGAAGCGGAGGCCGGAGTCCGGACGGGTTGCCGAGCGGGAGCTTCTCGGCGTCGACGACGCCGGCCGACGAGGAGCGGATCGTCCTCTGGATCGAGCGGCGCCCGGGAGCTGCGTGGGCGGTGTGCCGCGCCGTCAACCCCCAGCACCGCGCCGACGCCGGCGAGCCCAGGCCCGAGGACCTCGTCTTCGAGGGATACGAGCTCGCCGACGCGCTCGAGCATGCGAACGAAGCGCTCGAGGACGACGTGCGCGTGCTCGAGGAGGACGGCCGCCCCGTGGACGTGAAGCCGTTCACGCGGAAAGAGGTACTCCCTCTCCTGGAACGCTTCTTCTTCGGCCGCTGACGCCACCGACCGCCGGCCGCTCCCGGCCGGCGGAGCCGGCCTCCGCGGCGCGCTCGCGCCGCTGCAGCGCACCCGGCTCTGCGGGTCTGTGCTGTCGCACTATCCCCTCCGGCCGCGCACGCTCAGCGACGCGTCGGAGGCGTCAGGAGGTGTCGATGCCGGCGCGTCGCACGGTCGATGGCCTCGATTCCCGCCTACGGGGCCTTTGGACGACCCGCCAGTCAGCTCCGAATCCGCGTAGCGAAGTCCGTCTAGTGGCCTGCCTCTGCCGGGCCACTCCAGGTTCGCGTCCGGGATCGGGTCGCCGTGCGGATCGTGCGTGGGGAAGCCGAGGGCCTCGTCGATGCGTGCCTCGAGCTCCTCCGAGAGCGCATGCTCCAGCCGGTCGGCCTCCGCGTGGACGTCGTCGACGGCGATCCCGAGCGTCTGCGCCAGGTAGAGCTCCAGCAGGCGGTGGTGGCGCGTCACCTCCACGGCGACCCGGCTGCCGTCCTCGGTGAGCTCGACGCCGTGGTATGGCGCATGCTCGACGAGGCCGAGCGCGGCGAGCTTCTTGACCATCGCGCTCGCCGAGGCCGCCGACACCCCCATCTCGCGGGCGAGCGCCGTCGTCGTGACCTTCCCCCGGCCGTCGCCGGCCAGCTTGAAGATCGCGCGCAGGTAGTCCTGGATCGCGTCCGACAGCTTCGCCCTCGCCATTGGCCGAGTGTAGTGACCGGTGGCGCGCACGCCGGTTCTCCCCTCGGCGGACGCAGACGCCTTGCTACCGTCGTCCCTCCTTGCAGATCAGAGTCGGCCACAGCCCCGATCCCGACGACGCCTTCATGTACTGGGCGCTGACGACCGACCTCGTCGACACGCGCGGCTTCGTGTTCGAGCAGGTGCTCGCCGACATCCAGACGCTGAACCAGTGGGCGCGCGCCGCGCGGCTCGAGGTGACCGCGATCTCGCTCGCCGCCTACCCGTTCGTGCAGGAGGACTACGCGCTGCTCCCGCACGGTGCCAGCATCGGCACGGGCTACGGGCCGATCGTGGTGGGCCGGCAGCCCGCCGCGCTCGAGGAGCTGCGCGGCAAGGAGATCGTCATTCCCGGCGCGATGACCACGGCGTTCCTCACCCTCCGCCTCGTGCTCGGCGACGTGCCGTTCCGGGAGATGCCCTTCGAGCAGATCCCGGACGAGGTGGCGTCCGGCCGGGCCGAGTACGGGCTGCTGATCCACGAGGGCCAGCTCACCTTCTCCGACATCGGCCTCCACAAGCTGCTCGACCTCGGCGAGTGGTGGCTCCTCGAGACCGGGCTGCCGCTGCCCCTCGGCGTCAACGTCGTCCGCCGAGACGTCGACCGCCTGCACGACCTCTCGGAGGTGCTCGCCGAGGCGATCCGCTGCGGCCTCGAGCACCGGGACGACGCGCTCGAGTACGCGCTCCAGTTCGGGCGCGGCATCGACGAGGCGGTCGCCGACCGCTTCGTCGAGATGTACGTGAACGAGCTGACCGAGGACTACGGCGACGAGGGGCGCTCCGCGGTGGCCGAGCTGCTCCGGCGGGGCGAGGCGATCGGGGCCTTCCCGCGGCCGGTCTCGCTCGACTTCATCGAGTGACCGTGCTGCGGACGGCCGCGCTCACCGCTCCCTGAAGACGATCTCCTGCGCGCCTTCCCAGAGGAAGGTGCGGCCGAGCGCGTACAGGTTCTCGTTGCCCTCGACGATCGTGGCGAAGTGGTTTCCCGCCAGCTGTCCGGCCTTCGACGCGAAGTTGACGTACCCGTACGCGAGCAGGATCTCGGTCTCGGAGACGCCGCCGGGATAGAGCACGATCTCTCCGGGGTGCGGATAGCTCGTCGCGTTCTCGGGGCCGAGCCCGAGGTCGAGGTCGCCGAACGGGATCCACCCCGCCTCGCCGCTCCAGCGGACGTGGATGATGCGCGACTCGAGCGGGAGCAGCCGCCGGAACGCCGCCACCGTCCGGGGAGCGAGCTCCTCCTCGAGGCGGGCGACGAAGGTGAGCTCCCCGGCCGTGATCTCGATCATGTGCCCCACCCTATCGCTCCGTCGACGCGCCCTGGTCGACCCACGCGATCACGAGCGCGCGCTCCTCGTCGGTCATGCCCGTGACGTTCCCGATCGGCATCGCCTTCGACTCGACCAGCGACCTGATCGCCTCGGCCCGTGCGGCGATCTGCTGCGGCGTCTCGAGCACGACGCCGACCGGCGGGCTCGAGAAGCCCGGCTGCGTGGGGCTCTGCGCGTGGCACGGAGCGCAGCGCTGCGCGATCACGCCGGCCACGTCGGCGAATGCGACCGCGGCGCTCCCGACCCGTCGCGGGACGATCCTCCGGCCGCAGAGCGACGATCAGGCCGATCAGCACGACGGCTGCGCCGACCGGGATCACCCAGACGTTCCGGCCCTGGTGCCGGAGGTTGAAGAAGAGCCGCGCCACCGCGCCGAGGACCATGATCACCATGAGCACGATCCACGCGTGGTCGGCACCGTAGGTGAACGCGGAGTGGCCGGCGAGCATCGTGAACAGCACCGGCAGGGTCAGGTAGTTGTTGTGGACCGAGCGCTGCTTGGCCACGATCCCGGGCGTCGGATCCGGCTCGCGCCCTTCGCGCTTGGCGCGGATCAGCTCCCAGTGCGCCGGGATGATGTTGAAGAAGACGTTGCCGGCCATGATCGTGCCGAGCATCGCCCCGACCTGGAGGAACGCCGCCCGCGGCTGGAAGAGCTGCGTGCAGCCCCAGGCGGCCAGAGCCGTGAACGCGACGATCAGGATCCAGAGAATCAGCGTCGCGGGTGACGAGCAGCCGGCAGAGCACGTCGTACACGACCCATGCGGCGACGAGCAGGCCGGCGCTGATCCCGACCGCCTGCCACGACGTCAGGTCGGCGACAGACGGGTCGATGAGATACGTGCGCGCGTCGAAGTAGTAGATGACGACCATCAGCGCGAAGCCCGAGAGCCAGGTCGTGTAGGCCTCCCACTTGAACCACGCCAGGTGCGCGGGAAGCGTGGGGGGCGCCACCTTGTACTTCCTGACGTGGTAGAAGCCGCCGCCGTGAACTTCCCACAGCTCCCCGCCGACGCCGTCGCGTACGTCCTCCTCCCGTGCCGGCGGCCGCAGCGACTGGTCGAGCAGGACGAAGTAGAACGACGCGCCGACCCACGCGATCGCGGCGATCACGTGCAGCCAGCGGATGAGCAGGTTCAGCCACTCGGTGACGTACGGGTCGAGGAACGCGGCGACGGTCATCCGCGCCGCCAGCGGTCGACCGCGATCGCCACGAGCTCGCTCAGCGCCGTCTCGAGCTCGACGTCGGTGGGGTTCCCGATCCGCCCGCGCAGCACCTCGAGGATCTCCGCCTTCGGCCGCCGGTTCACGAAGACGACGAAGCGAAAGCCGTGGCGGACCTCGTACTCGGCGTTGAGGCGTGCGAGCTCCTCGAGCACGGCCGGATCGGCGTCGGCCCCCTGCTCCGCGGCCGACCGGGCCGACAGCCCGTGCCGCTGCCCGATCGCGGGATGGGCGTCCAGCACCGCGCGCTTCTCGGCCGGAGAGAGCGCCGTCGCCACCTCCAGCGCGCATGCCAGCGGATCCTCGCGCTCGGACAGGAGCTCGGTGAAGCGCGTGCGCCCCTCGAAGAGCTCGGCGAGCTCGTCGCCGCTCAGCTGCCGCGGTAGCTCGCGCACGAGTAGGGGGAGACGAGGAGCGGGACGTGGTAGTGGCCGTCCACGAGCTCGATCGCGAGCTCGACGCGGCGGAAGAACGCCGAGGGCGGATGGAAGACGAGGCGGTACGTGGCCGGCGGGAGATCGCCGGCGAGGCGCGCCCGGCCGTCGGCGTCCGTCTCGGCCTGCGCGAGCGGCTCGTCGCCGCGCAGGAGCTCCACCCTCACCCCGGCCGCGGGCGCGCCGGCGGCGGTGTCCAGCACGTGGGTCGAGAGCGACGCGCTCATCCGGAGAATCTTCGCGCCTGGGCCCGATGTGCCTGCGCGATCTCGCTCTCGTCCGCGTTCACGAGCACGCCCTCCCGGACGGTGTCGGCGCCGCCGACGACGAGCCGGTCGACCCGGTGCGGGCCGGCGAAGACGATGCCCGCCACCGGGTCGTCGGCCCCTCCGAGCTCGAGCCCGTCCGTGCGCCACACGGCGAAGTCGGCGCACTTGCCCGGCTCGAGCGAGCCGATGTCGTCACGGCCCAGCACCGACGCGCTGCCGCGCGTGCCGAGCCGGATCGCGTCCCGCGCGGTCATCGCTGCGCCGCCGTCGCGTCCGCGGGCGACGAGGAGCGCCTGCTTCACCTCGAAGAAGAGGTCGCTGCGCTCGTTCGAGGCGGACCCGTCGACGCCGAGCCCGACCCGCACCCCGGCGTCGAGCAGCGCGCGCACCGGTGCGACACCGGCGCCCAGCCGGAGGTTCGACGTGGGGCAGTGCGCAACACCGGTTCCGGAGCCCGCGAACTGCGCGATGTCGGCATCGGAGAGATGGACGCAGTGGGCGCAGAAGACGTCGTCCGCGAGCCAGCCGAGCCCTTCCAGGTACTCCACCGGCCGGCAGCCGTACAGCTCGACGCAGTAGTCCTCCTCCTCGAGCGTCTCGGCGAGATGGGTGTGCAGCGGCACGCCGAGGCGCCGGGCGAGGGCCGCCGACTCCTCCATCAGCCGTCCCGTGACGGAGAACGGGGAGCACGGGGCGACCGCGATCTGGACGAGGGCGCCCGGCCCGGGCTCGTGCAGCGCGCCCTGCCAGGCGCTCGGTGTCGGCGAGCACCGCGTCGATGTCCTCGACGAGCTCGTCGGGGGGCAGCCCCCCGTCGGAGGCGCCGAGGTCCATCGAGCCGCGCGAGGCGACGATGCGCACCCCGAGCTCGCGCGCAGCCTGCACCTCGGCCTCGATCAGGCCGTCGCAACCGCGCGGAAAGACGTAGTGGTGGTCGAACACCGTCGTGCAGCCCGAGAGAGCGAGCTCGGCGAGCCCGGTGCGCGCCGCCGCGTACTCCGCCTCGGCGTCGATGCCGGCCCACACCGGATAGAGCTCCCGCAGCCACGTGAACAGGTCGGCCTGCTGCGCCCGCGCGCGGGTCAGCGTCTGGTACAGGTGGTGATGCGTGTTGACGAGGCCCGGCGTGACGACGGCGCCGTGCAGGTCGACGCGTTCGGCGGCCTGCGGCTCCGCGCCGCTCCCCGTCGCCGCGACGACTCCGTCCACGACGTGAATCCAGCCCGACGGGTGCTCGGTGCCGGCGTCGTCCATCGTCACGACCCAGGCATTCGCGAACAGCCTGCTGCCGCTGCCCGCCGTCACGGGCGGCCTGTCCGCGTACCGTGGACGACGGGGCCGGCGCGCTCGTCGCCGCACGCCGCGGCGAGCCGGCGGGTGTGGTTCGGCATCGTGTGGACGATATCGCTGTCGCGCTCTCGCTGTCGCCCGCGGTTGACAGTCGCGCCTGCTGCGGCTTGCATGGCGCGACAGGCGATCGTGCGAGAGGAGCGTCGGGGCGGGTGACGGTCGAGGCGAGACGCGTGCTCGAGCGGATCGATGCGCTCGGCGCGATCAGCGAGGAGCCCGGCCGGCTCACGCGCCGGTTCGCGACGCCGGCGCTCGTCGACGCCGCGGAGACCGTGTCGGCGTGGATGGAGGCTGCGTCGATGACGGCCCGGGTCGACGCGATCGGGAACGTCGTGGGGCGGTACGAGGGGTCCGAGCCGGGCGCTCCCGCTCTCGTGCTCGGCTCGCACCTCGACACCGTCCGCGACGCCGGGCGCTTCGACGGCGCGCTGGGCGTGGTCTGCGGCATCGCGGCGGTCGAGAGGCTGGCAGCCGGAGGAGTGCGCCTGCCGTTCGCGCTCGAGGTCGTCGCGTTCGCCGACGAGGAGGGCGTCCGCTACGGCGCTGCCTATCTCGGCAGCAAGGCGCTCGCCGGCAGCTTCGATCCGGCGTACCTCGCGCTCGTCGACGACGACGGGATCGCGATGGCCGACGCCGTCTCGGCCGCCGGCGGCGATCCGGGCGGGATCTCGCGCTGTGCGCGCGATCCCGGCGACCTGCTCGGCTACTGCGAGGTGCACATGGAGCAGGGGCCGGTGCTCGAGGCCGAAGGGCTGCCGGTCGCGGTCGTCGAGGCGATCGCGGGCCAGACACGGGCGCGGGTCACGCTCACCGGCGAGGCCGGCCACGCCGGCACCGTGCCGATGGAGCGCCGCCGCGACGCGCTCGCCGGAGCGGCGCAGCTCGTGCTCGAGGTGGAGCGCATCGGCCGCGGCACCGAGGGCCTCGTCGCCACGGTCGGCGAGCTCGCTCCCTCGCCAGGAGCTGCCAACGTCGTCCCCGGGAAGGTGGTGCTGAGCGTCGACGTCCGGCACTCGAACGACCGGCAACGGCTCGACGCGACCGACGCCGTCCGGGGCGCCGCGCGGGAGATCGCCGCCGCGCGAGACCTCGAGCTTCGCTGGGAGATCGTGCAGGAGACGGCCGCGGTGGCCACCACGGCGGCGCTCTCGGACGTGCTCGCCGCGGCGGTCGAGGACGTCGGCCTGCCTGCCCGGCGGCTCGTCAGCGGAGCCGGGCACGACGCCGCCGTGATGTCGTCCGTCACTCCCGCCTGCATGCTGTTCGTCCGCTGCGCCGGCGGCATCAGCCACAGCCCGGCCGAGCACGTGAGCGAGGGGGACGTCGCGGTCGCGCTCGACGTGCTCGATCGCTTCCTGCGGCGGCTCGCTGAGGAGCGCTAGCTAGCCCGCCTCGAGCGGGACGAGCTCGAAACGGTCGACGTCGACGAGGCCGCGGTCGGTGATCTTCAGCGACGGGATCACGGAGAGCGCGAGGAACGCGAGCGTCAGGAACGGCGTCGCGCCCGTCCAGCCGAGCGCGCCGGCGGCCTCGTTCGTGGCGCTGCTCTGCGCGATCACCTCGGCGAGAGGGGCATCCGAGAGAAGCCCTGCCACCGGCAGGGGGCACTCGGCGACGACGCGGCCCTCCTCGACGGCGACGATGCCGCCGCCGATGTCGGCGAGGTGCTTGACCGCGAACGCCATGTCGTCGTCCGTCATGCCGACGACGACGAGGTTGTGGGCGTCGTGGGCGACCGAGGACGCGAGCGCGCCGCTGTGGAGCCCCGAGCCGGCGACGAAGCCGAGGCCGATCCTCCCCGTCGCGAGGTGGCGCTCGACGACCGCGATCTTGGCGAGGCCGGCGTCCGCGTCGGCGACCGCGTAGCCGTCCACGACCACCGGCTCGCGCTCGAGCGACTCGGTCACGACCTGGTCCTCGATCAGCCCGATCGCGCGGATCGTGGAGCCGTCCGAGGGAATCGCGAAGTCGGAGGGGGTGACCGGGCGTACCCGCACCGTCTGCCGCACCCACTCGGGCACGGGCACCGGCGGCACCTCGACGATCGGGCGGCCGCGTTTCAGCACGAGGTCGGGCATGAAGCCGACGAGGTCGGGCAGCAGGAGCAGGTCGGCCTGGTAGCCGGGCGCGACCGCGCCGAGGTGGCCGAGGCCGTGCCACTGCGCCGGGTGGAACGACGCCAGCAGCAGGGCGTCCTCGGGCGTGACCCCGAGTGCCACCGCCTCGCGCACCATCCCGTTGACGTGCCCGTTGTCGGCGATGTCGTCGGGATCGCGGTCGTCCGTGCAGAACGCGATCCGGCCGGGGCCGTACTCGAGCACGAGCGGCAGCAGCGCCTCCAGGTTGCGCGCCATCGACGCCTCGCGGATCAGCAGCCACATCCCGGCGCGGAGCCGCTCGCGGCCCTCCTCCGCGGTGAGCGCCTCGTGGTCGGAGCGGATCCCGGCGGCGGCGTAGGCCTGCAGGCCCTTCCCGAGCAGCCCGGGCGCGTGGCCGTCGACGTGCTCGGCTCCCTCGAGCTCCAGCTTCTCGAGCTCCGACGGAAGGCCGTTGACGACGCCGGGGAAGTTCATCATCTCCGCGAGCCCGAGCACCCGGCTGCGGCGCATCAGCGCCTCCAGGTCGCCGGGGGTGAGCGCCCGCCGTGGCGACTCGAACGGCGACGCCGGCACGCAGGACGGGGCCATGAAGTAGACCTCGAGCTGCAGGCCGTCGGAGGCGTCGAGCAGCCAGTGGACGCCGTCGGAGCCGAGCACGTTGGCGATCTCGTGCGGGTCGGCCACGACCGCGGTCGTGCCGAGCGGCAGCACGAGGCGCGCGAACTCGTCGACGAGCAGCTTCACGGACTCGAGGTGCATGTGGGCGTCGATGAAGCCCGGCACGACGAAGCGGCCGCTCGCGTCGATCACCTCGCTGCCGTCGTACTCGCCGATCCCGGCGATGACGCCGTCGGCGATCGCGACGTCCGCGTCCAGCCATTCACGCGTGAAGACGCAGAAGACGCGTCCGCCGCGGACGACGACGTCCGCGGGCTCGTCTCCCCGCGCGACGGCGAGTCGCCTGGACAGGGCTGTCATGGTGCGGACCCTAACGCTCAGTCGTGGACGATGTGCGTGCCGGTCTCGCCGGCCAGCGCCCGCTCCACGTTCTCCGGGTCGGTGATGATCGCCGTGCCGCCGCCGCGCTCGAGGAAGTCGACCACGGCCTCGATCTTCGGCGCCATGCTCCCCGGCAGGAAGTGCGTGCCCTCCGCCAGGTACTCCTTCGCCTCGGCGAGCGTCATGCGGTCGATCCACCGCTGCGTCGGCTGCCCGAAGTCGAGCGCGACCTTCTCCACCGCGGTCGTGACGAGGAACAGCTCCGCCTCGATGTTCGTCGCGAGCAGCGAGCAGGCGTGGTCCTTGTCGATCACGGCCGCGATGCCGGAGAGGTCGCCGTTCGCGTCGGCGACGACGGGGATGCCGCCGCCGCCGACCGAGATCACCACGAAGCGGCTCTCGATGAGAGAGCGGATCGCGTCGACCTCGACGATGCGGATCGGCTCCGGGGAGGGGACGACCCTGCGCCATCCCCTGCCCGCGTCCTCGCGCACGGACCAGCCGTCCTGGTCGCGCCGCCGCAGTGCCGTCTCCTCGTCCATGAACGAGCCGATCGGCTTCGACGGGCTCTGGAAGGCCGGGTCGTCGGCCGACACCTCCACCTGGGTCACGACCGCCACCGCGTGGCGGTCGATCTCCAGGCGGCGGAAGTCGTTCTCGAGGTTCTGCGCGAGCGCGTAGCCGATCGCGCCCTGGCTGTCGGCGCCGCAGACGTCGAGCGGCACCTCGTGCAGCTCGTGCGCGGCCAGCTCGGAGCGGCGCAGGATGAACCCGACCTGGGGCCCGTTGCCGTGGCCGATCGCCACGTCCCAGCCGTCCTTGATCATCGAGGCGACGTGCCAGCAGGTCTCGCCGGCCGCGATGTACTGGTCGCGCACCGTCTGGTGCTGCTTGTCCTTGATCAGCGAGTTGCCGCCGATGGCGACGACCGCGCTCTTCCGGCTCATCGCTTCCCGCCCTCGGTGAAGCCTCCCATCGTCAGGGCCATCAGCGCCTTGCCGGTGTGCATGCGGTTCTCGGCCTCGTCGAAGACGACCGACTGCGGGCCGTCGATGACCTCGTCGGTGACCTCCTTGCCGCGGTCGGCCGGCAGGCAGTGCATGTACAGCGCGTCGGGGGCCGCCAGCGACATCCGGCGCGCGTCGCAGATCCAGTCGCTGTACGCGCCGGACTCGGCGAGCGCCTTCGACTCGTCGGTGAACGCGTCGAGCCTGCCCCACGACTTCGGGTAGACGACGTCCGCGCCGCGGAAGGCCTCGTCCATGTCGTCCATGAACGTGATCGTCGACCCCGCCTGCGGCGGCGGCCGCCTCGGCCTTCGCGATCACCTCGGGCATCAGCTCGAAGCCCGGGCGGGTGCGCGATCACGACGTCCATGCCGAACCGCGGCAACAGCGTCGCGATGCCCTGCGGCACCGACAGCGGCCGCGCGTACGAGGGCGCGTACGCCCACGTCATCGCGACCTTCATGCCGCGCAGGTTGTCGCCGCGGTGCTCGCGCAGCGTCATCAGGTCGGCGATCGTCTGCGTCGGGTGGTCGACGTCGCACTGCAGGTTGATCAGCGGGATGTCGGCCCACTGCGCGATCTCGCGCATCCACTCGTTCCCGACGTACGGCGCCAGGTCGTGGCGGATCGCGATGCCCTCGCCGTAGCGGGAGAGGATGATCCCCATGTCCTTCGGGCTCTCGCCGTGCGCGACCTGGGTCTTGTCGGCGTCGAGGAAGATCGCGTGGCCGCCGAGCTGGGTCATGCCGGTCTCGAAGGCGTTGCGCGTGCGCGTGGACTTGTCGAGGAAGAGCATGTAGAGCGTCTTGTCGGGCAGCAGCCGGTGCGGCCGGCCGGCCTTGCGGTCGGCCTTCAGCTCCACGGAGACGGCCAGCGCCTCCTCGAGCTCCTCCAGCGTCCAGTCGATCGTCTCGATGTAGTCCTTGCCGACGAGGGCCTTACGGATCGCGTCGCGGTCGGTGAGCGTCGTGCTCTCCATGGCTTCCATTCCTTTCATCAGAATTGCCCGTTGGCAAATGCGTCGATCATGGCCGGGACGTCGTCGCCGAGCGGGTAGAGCACCGGGCACGTGCAGCCGCTGGCGACGTACTCGCGCACCTTGGCGCGGCACTCGTCGGCCGTGCCGGACGCGGTGATCAGCTGGACGACCTCGTCCGGCACGAGGTGCATCGCCTTCTCGATCTGCTCCGCCGTCGCCGGCCAGGTGAGGATCGCGCCGATCTCCTCGAGCAGCTCGGGCGCGACGCCGCTCGCCTTCATGATGTGCGGCTGCTGGCCGAGGTACTGCGTCACGAGCTCCCGCGCCCGGTCGAGCGCGAGCGAGCGGTCGTCGTCGAGCGAGCAGACGACGAGCTGCGGACGGTCGACGTCGTCGACGGTGCGGCCGGCGCGCGCGGCGCCGATCGCGAGGTGCTCCATCGCCTCGCGGTTGTAGCCTGCCCCGACGAGGTAGTTGAGCACGACCCCGTCCCCGATCTCGCCCGCGAGCTCCATCATCTTCATCGCGGTGGCGCCGATGTAGATCGGCACGTGCTTGGGCGAGCGGTCGCCGTGGACGATGTCGATCTCGACGTCGTCCAGGTGCACGAACTCGCCCTGGAAGGTCACGCGCTCCATCGCGAGCAGGCGCCGCACCGCCTCGACCGTCTCGCGCATCGCGGTCAGCGGCTTGTGCCGGTGGATGCCGACCTTCGCGGCCAGCGGATCCCACCACGCGCCGATCCCGAGCTTGATCCGTCCCGGCGCGAGGTCGTCGAGGGTGGAGAACGTGGCTGCGAGCAGCCCGACGTTGCGCGTCCAGTTGTTGACGACGCCCGAGCCGACGGCGATCCGGTCGGTGACCGCGGCGAACGCCGCCATCGGCACCGTCGCCTCGCGCACGAGCCTGCTCTCCGCCTGCCACACGGCCTCGAAGCCCTTCTCCTCCGCGAGCTGCACGTACTCCATCCCCTCGCGGATCGGGTGCTTGTCCTGCAGGTACAGCGCCACGCGGCCTTCGCTCGTGACGGGCATCATCGACCTCCCTTCGGCTCGAATTCGTGTGGGCCGATCTCATCCAGGCGCCGCCACAGCCGCTCGGCCTCGCCGACCGCCGCCGCCGCGAGCTCCTGCTGGTCGACGCGCGCGAGCCGCCGGTCGAGGACGACCCACTCGCCGGCGACCATCACGTCGCGCACGTTCCGCGACGAGAGCCCGAACACCCAGTGCCCGGCGAAGCTGCCGTCGTGCACGGGGGTGGGCGCCGCGTAGTCGAGGACGACGAGGTCGGCGGGCGCACCCTGCTCGAGCGTGCCGAGCAGGGGCTCGCCGAACGCGCGGCCGGCGAGGTGCGCGCCCTCCGCCAGGCGTTGCAGCGGCCAGTCGCCGCCGGTGCCGCCGTCGTCCTCGCGGAGGCGGAAGTACGCAGCGCGCGACTCCTCGAACATGTCGGAGCCGATGCCGTCGGTGCCGAGCGACACCCTCGTGCCCAGCGCTGCGAGCCGTGCCCGGCCGATCGAGTTGTTCATGTTCGACCGCGCGTTGTGCACGAGCGAGGCACCGGCGGCGTGGACGAGGCCGATCTCGTCGTCGTCGAGGTGGACGCCGTGCGCGAGGAGCGTGCGCTCGTCGAGCGCGCCCGCGCGCTGGAGGCGGTCGGCGACGCGGTGCCCGCAGCGGGCGACCGCGTCACGCTCGTCGGCTCCGTCCTCGGCGGCGTGGATGTGGAGGCCGACGTCGAAGGTGTCGGCCGCCTCGCGGCAGGCGGCGAGCGTCTCGTCGGAGAGCGTGAACGAGGCGTGGGCGCCGACCATGCCGCGCGCGAGCGGGAGGTGCTCCTGCCGCACGCGGTCGAGGAAGCGCCGGTTCTCGGCGACCCCGGCGAGCGCCCGCTCCGGCCCGTCGCGGTCGGACGTCTCGTAGCAGAGGACGGAGCGGACGCCGAGGCTGTGCAGGGCCGCCTCGACGATGTCGAGCGACCCGTCGATCGCGTTCGGCGACGCGTGGTGGTCGATCAGCGTCGTCGTGCCGGAGAGGAGCGCCTCCATCCCGCCGACGAGCGCGGACGCCCTGACGCCGTCCTCGTCGAGCGCCCGGTCGAGCCGCCACCAGATCCGCTGCAGGATCTGGGTGAAGTTCGTGGGCGGCGCGAGCGCGTAGGGCATCCCCCGCGCGAGTGCGGAGTAGAGGTGCGTGTGGGCGCAGACGTTGCCCGGCACGACGAGGCAGCCGGAGCAGTCACGGCGGGCCCCTCCTCCGGACGCCGCGATGCGCCCGTCCACGACGTGGACGTCCTCGCGCACGACCCGGGCGGGGTCGATCGACGTGACGACGGCGGCGCCGGTCAGGATCATCGGTGCTCGCTTCCCCCGTGGTGCACGAGGTGCGGCACGGCATGGAGCGCGGCCGGCGACTCCTTCATCGGCAGCCGCGTGCGGCGGATGCCGTCGAACGCGTGGAGCGCGCCCGCGACGGCCGCCGCCGTGGGAACGAGCGCTGCCTCGCCGACACCCTTGGCCCCGTAGGGGCCTTCCGGCTGGGGCTCCTCCACGAAGATGCACTCGACCTCGGGCATCCCGGTGGGCGGGACGATGTGGAGCGACTTCAGTGTCTGCGTGACCGGGACGCCGCCCTCGACGACGAACTCCTCGGACAGCGCCTGGCCGAGGCCCATGTGCACGGCGCCCTCGATCTGGCCCTCGGCGAGCGTCGGGTTCATCACCCTGCCGACGTCGTGCGCGGCGACGAACTTCTCCAGCCGGCCTTCGTCGTCGAGGATCGCGACCTGGGTGGCCCAGGCGTACGCGAGGTGGGTGACGGGCTCGTCGACGTCCGGCCCGAGCTTCGTCGTCCAGTCGACGACGAAATCGCCGCGGAACTCCTGCCCGGCGAGCTCCTCCAGTTGGCGGCCGTCGAGGGCAGCATTCAGCCTCTGCGCCGCGTCGATCACGGCACGGCCGCCGAGGACGGTCGAGCGCGACGCGGTCGTCTGCCCGGTCTCGAGGTCGCGGTCCGTGTCGACTGCGACCCGGACCCGCTCCGGCGGCAGGCCGAGCTCCTCGCACGCGACCTGCTGCAGGATCGTGTGGACGCCCTGGCCCATCTCCGTCCAGGAGTGGAACAGGGTCACCGAGCCGTCCTCCTCGACGCGCAGCACGGCTCGCCCGTACTCGGTCATGCCGTTGCCGATGCCGGTGTTCTTGACGCCGCAGGCGATCCCGGCGAAACGGGCGCCGCGGTAGGCGTCGCGCACGGCGAGGAGTGTCTGCTTCAGGCCCACTCCGGGGCCGAGCTTCTGGCCGGTGCCGAAGCGGGAGCCCGTCTCGAGAGCGTTGCGCCAGCGGATCTCCCAGCCGTCGATGCCGACACGCTCGGCGAGCATGTCGAGCACGCCCTCGATCGCGAAGTTCGACTGGTTGACGCCGAAGCCGCGCATCGCGCCGCAGGGCGGGTTGTTGGTGTAGACCGCCGTGCCCTCGACGTCGACGTTCGCCACCTCGTAGGCGCCGCAGGCGTGGCCGGCAGCGCGCTCGAGCACCTTGTCGCCGACGCTCGCGTAGGCGCCCGTGTCGCCGACGATGCGCGCCCGCACGGCCAGCAGGCGCCCCTCGGCGTCGCAGCCGACCGTGTAGTCGAGCCACATCGCGTGGCGCTTGGCGTGGAAGCGCATGCTCTCCCTGCGCGTGAGCGTGAGGAGGACGGGCCGCGCCGTCCGGGTCGCGAGGAGGGCGGCGTGGCACTGGACGTTCAGGTCCTCCTTGGCCCCGAACGCGCCCCCGGTGGGGACGTGCGTGACCCGCACGCGCTCCTCCGGCAGCCCGAGGAACGACGAGATCTGGCGGCGGTCGTCCCAGACCCCCTGGCCCTGCGAGAAGACGTCGAGGCGCCCGTCTCCGCCGGGCACCGCGAACGACGACTCGGGCTCGAGGAAGGCGTGCTCGATGAACTGCGTCCTGAAGGACTCGCTGACGACGTGCGCGGCACCGGCAAGGGCTGCGTCGACGTCGCCCCGCTCGACCCGCGAGACCGACAGCACGTTCCCGCCCTCGTGCAGCTCGGGCGCGCCGTCCGCGAGCGACTGGAACGGATCGGTGAGGGGCTCGAGCACCTCGTACTCGACCTCGACGAGCGCAGCCGCCGTGCGCGCCGCACGGCGCGTCTCAGCGGCGACGGCGGCGATCACGTCCCCGACGTACGCGGTCACCTCGCCCTCGGCCACGAGCTGGCGCCAGTCCCGCTTGATCGAGCCCTGGACGCGGTCGCCGGGGACGTCGGCCGCCGTGACCACCGCAACGACGCCGGGCTCCGCCAGGGCCTTGGAGACGTCGATCCGGAGAATCCGCGCCCGCGGGTGGTCCGAGAACCGCAGGGCGCCGTGGAGCATGCCGGGCGCGCCCATGTCGCCGACGAACGTGTTGTCGCCGAGGGCGAGGTCGGTGCCCTGGTAGCGGGCGGTGCGCGTGCCGACCCGGCCGCTCCGGTCGGGCTCGGGGAGGGGCTCGCCGCGCCGCGCGGCTGCGGCGAGCTCGATCGCGTCGATCACCTTCACGTAGCCCGTGCAGCGGCAGAGGTTCCCGAGCAGGGCGTGCTCGATCTCCTCCCGCGTCGGATCCGGGTGCTTGTGCAGCAGCGCCTCGGCCTTCATCACGATCCCGGGCGAGCAGTACCCGCACTGCGAGGCGCCGGCGGCGACGAAGCACTCGCTCCAGCGGAGCCGCTCCTCCGCGGAGAGGCCCTCCTGGGTCGTGACGTGCTTCCCCTCGAACCGGCGCGCCTTCTGCGCGCAGGAGACGACCGCGCGGCCGTCGACGATCACCGTGCACGCGCCGCAGGAGCCCTCGGGGGCGCAGCCGTCCTTGACCGACCGCACTCCCATCTCCTCGCGCAGGAGCTCGAGCAGGGTCGTGTCCTCGGCCGGCTCCGCCGACACCCCCTTCCCGTTGAGCGTGAACTCCACGGCTGTCGCCTCCCTTCCGGGGCTATTCCATCGCGCCGAGCACGAGTGAGATGAGCGCCATCCGCATGACGACGCCGTTGAACGCCTCCGACCAGTATCTGGCGTGCCGCGTCCCGTCGACGTCCTCCGGCAGCTCGTCCATCCGGGGCAGGCTGTGCAGGACGATCGACCCGGGCTTCGCCCGGTCGCGCAGCAGCTCGCGGGTGACCCGGTACGCCTCGGGCGTGAGGGCGACGCTCTCGCCGCGCTCGTCGCGCGACTTCGTGTAGTCGGGCTGAACGACCGGCTCCATGTAGATCACGTCGACGTCGGCGATCACGTCCGCGACGGAGGGAGCTTCCTCGTAGCGCACGCTGAGCTCGTCGAGGTCGGCCTTGAACTCGGGCAGCAGCGACATGTCCGGCGGCCCCACGACGTACGCCTTCGCGTCGAATTGCGACATCGCGTAGAGGATCGAGTGCATCGTTCGCATGCGCATGTCGCCCACGAGCAGGAACGTGAGGCCGTCGATCGACCCAAGCTCGCACTGCGTCGTGTAGAGGTCGGTCAGCACCTGCGTCGGGTGCTCGCCCCAGCCGTCGCCGCAGTTGATGACGGGCACCGACGACCAGCGGGCGGCCTCGGCCGGTGCGCCCTGCTGGAAATGGCGCATCGCGATGACGTCGCCGTAGTACTCCAGCATGTGCACCGTGTCCTTGATCGACTCCTGATAGAAGTCGCCCGCCCGGGTGTTCTTCGCGTCGGAGAAGCCGAGCACGTGCCCGCCGAGGCGGTGCATGGCGGCCTCGGTGGCGAGGCGTGTGCGGGTGCTCGGCTGGTAGAAGGCCGTCAGCAGCGTCTTGCCGCTGAGCAGGTCGGCGTTCTTGCGATTGCGCGCGATCGGGGCCAGCTCGTCGCAGACCTCGAACACGCGCTCGAACTCGGCGCGCTCAAAGCCCTTGAGCGACAGGATGTCGCGCCCGGCGAAGCTCCTCATCTCGTTTCCTTCCTGTGGTCGGGTCGGGTCTGACGACCCCGGTGAACAGCACCGCCACCCGCTCGTCGTCGGAGACGCGGCCGGCTGCCCGCAGCGAGAGCAGGCCGGCCAGGCCGGACGAGCCGGTCGCGTCGACGGGAACGGCAGTCGCCTCTCGTGCGAGGGCGTTCGCGGCGGCGAGGGTCCCCTCGTCGACGACGAGGGGGGTGCCGCCGGTGGCGATCATTCCCTCCACGACGGCGAGCCAGTCGTAGGTCTCGTCGTCCAGGATGCCGTGGGCGATGCTGTGGGGCTCGCGCTCCCACGGCCACATGAACTCGGAGCGGTGGCGTGCCGCGTAGTGGAGGGCCGCCTGGATCGCCTCCGGCTCCGGCTTCTCGCAGCGGGAGACGACGGCGTCGTAGGCGCGCCTGAGCGGCCAGGCTCCCTCCGTCTGCACGGTGTCGATGCGGGGGCATCCGGGTATCGCGTCGAGCCCGGCGGCTTCCCGCAGCGCCTCGTAGCAGGCGCTTGCGAGCGCACCCCCGCCGACCTGGACGACCAGGCGGTCGAGGGTGGTGCCGGTCGCGGCGAGAGCGCCGGCGATCTCGTAGCCGATCGTCTCCCCTCCCTCGACGGCAAGGCCGTTGAGGCTGCCCTGGCACGTGAAGGGAATCGAGCCCTTCGCCACCGCCTGCAGCAGCCGGGCGTAGGTCGGATCGCCGGTGACTCCCGGTTCCCGGGGACAGACGGTGATGCGGGCGCCGAGCTCGTCGAGGCGCGCGAGGACGGCGGGGTCGGCGTCGACGGGGACGAAGACCTGGAGGGTGCGGCCGCCCGCGGCTGCGACGACCGCCGCGGCCAGCGCGGCGTTGCCGCAGCTCGCGATCGCGAGGTCGGGGCGGCGCAGCGAGTCCGCCAGGCCGACTCGCTCCGCCGTCTCGAGGTAGAGCAGGACGCCGAAGAGATGCCGCGCCTTGTGGGAGCCGGAGACGTTGCCCGTCTCGTCCTTGACCCAGACGCCGCCCGGCTCGGAGAGCCCCAGGCGATCGCTCAGCTCTGCGTGGCGGGCGAAGGGCGTGACCGCGAAGCCGTGACCGTCGACGGCCTCCACCTGCCGGTCGAGCCGGCGCACCAGTGAGCAGTAGTCGTCGTCCGTGAGGCCGCCACGGAGCGCCACGTGGTAGGCGTGGAAGAAGCGGCGGAAGCGGACGAAGGGGTTCGGCTCGGGATCGTCCACCGGGAAGCGCAGCGCCGCGAGGTCGAGCTGACGCCGCAGGACGTGGTCGACGTCGCCTCCGAGCCGCGCCTCGGGGCACCGGAACGGATAGGGGTCGGACGCCCCGGGCTCGGTGCCG
The DNA here is from genome assembly GCA_963731095.1 of uncultured Gaiellaceae bacterium. Taxonomy (GTDB): domain Bacteria; phylum Actinomycetota; class Thermoleophilia; order Gaiellales; family Gaiellaceae; genus Gaiella. The sequence continues at coordinate 11,473 of CAVSUK010000031.1, read as the reverse complement.
CAGCCCGCGCAGACGAGCCTGGTGGCGGCGGCGGTCACAGTGCCTCCAGGACGCCCGTGCGTGCGTTGAACTCGTCGATCAGCACGTCCCAGTCGCGCACGATCTCGTGGATGCCCGTCCAGAACGAGGGGTCGCGGCGGGCCTCGAACTCGTCGAGCGAGATGCCCTGCTGCTCGACCCAGGTGTAGTAGCCGAGATTGAAGATCCGCTCGCGCTCGACGTGGGTGAGCTCCAGCAGGTTGTCGGTCGCCGCCCCCAGCACGTGCTCCCCGAAGACCCCGGCCGCGGCCACCTCGTCGAATCCGTCCGGGAAGTAGCGGGCGAGCGCGAGCTCCTGCTCGCTCCCGTACATGCCGGCCCCGTCGGTGGCGACGGTGACGATCACGTCCTCGGGCCCCATGCCGTAGTGCTTGGCCGTCTTGATCGCGCCGAGCAGGTTGCAGATGCTGGACAGGCCGAGCGAGGGCAGCTCCGCGAGGACGTCCTCGGCCACGCCGCACCGCTCGCCGAGGTAGGCGCGGCCCGCGGGAGTGTTGAACAGCACGCCGAGCCTGTCGGTGGCACGGTCGGAGACCGCCAGCGCGACGTCCGTGTTCAGCACGTTGTGGATCAGCGGGATGTGCTTGTCCCCGATGCCCTGGATGTTGTGCTGGCCGAACCCGTTCCGCAGCATGGTCGGGCACTCCAGCGCCTCGCAGGCGACGATCAGCGCGCCGAAGCGCTCCTTCAGGTAGTCGCCGGCGCCGATCGTCCCCGCAGACCCGGTGGCGGAGACGAAGGCGCGGAGGCGCAGGCCCGGCTCCCGTGCGCGCATCGACTCGAAGACCCGCTCGAGCGCGGCACCGGTCGCGAGGTAGTGGACGATGTGGTTGCCGAACTCCGCGAACTGGTTGAGGATGACGTTGTCCGGGTCCTCGGCCAGCTCGTGGCACCGGTCGTAGATCTCCTTGACGTTGCTCTCCGTGCCCGGCGTCCGGACGATGTCCTCCGGTTCGACGACCCACCGCTCGAGCCAGGCGAACCGCTCGGCGCTCATACCCTCCGGCAGGACGGCGACGCCTCGGCATCCCATCAGCCGGGAGATCGCGACGCCGCCGCGGCAGTAGTTGCCCGTCGACGGCCACACGGCCCGGTCGGACGTCGGGTCGAACTGCCCGGTGATGAGGCGGGGTGCCAGGCAGCCGTAGGCCGCGAGCACCTTGTGCGCCTCGATCAGCGGGAACCTGTTCCCGAGAGCCAGCACGATCCGCGCCTCGACGCCCGTCAGCTCGGGAGGGAGGACGAGGTGATCGGGGACGTCGACGAAGTCCATCCGGTTGGCGCCGTTGTGCCAGTGCACCCGGAAGAGGTTCAGAGGGTGCGGGTCGTCCGGCCCGACGGCTGCGAGCGCCTCGCGCACGGCCGGGGGAACCTGCGTGGGATGGGCGAGCTGCGTGAAGGTCGGGAGCGCGATGCGCGCCTCCCGGAAGCGCTCCACGCTCCGCTCCAGCGTGCCTCGATCGACGAGGTCGCGCGCCAGGCCGAGTCGTTCTGTGAGCATGCCGCCTCCGTGCCGGGGTCCTTGCACGTAACGCTACGAGCACGGGGGGTGGGGGACGTCGGGAGTTTGCCCGAAGCTCGATCAGGGATTCCCCTGCCCCGAAGCGCGAGCCGGGCTGCCATGCTCATGACATGCGGGTGGTGCACAGCCGCGGCGGCGGCTCGCGTGGCGAGCCTCTTCTCCCGGGCCGGGCGGGAAAGCGCTGAGCGCGTTCGACCTCCTCGTCCGCGGAGGGGTCGTCGTCGACCCGACCGGTGTCGGGCGGCGCGACATCGGTGTCGTCGACGGGTTGATCGCGGCCGTCCGGCAGCCCGAGCTCGAAGGGAGCGCGCGGGAGACTCTCGATGCGTCCGGCCGGCACGTCTTTCGTCCGGTCAACCCCTTCGTGGGTCGGCGCCTGCGTGGCCGCGTCGCGAGGACGATCCTGCGCGGCTCGACTGTGCTGAGGCAGGGGAATATGGTCACACCACCGGGCGGACGTCTGTTGCGCCCGCTTCCCGGACGATCGGCGGAGGCGAGGTCGTAGTGCCAAGTTGGCCGGCCCGAGAACAGGGTCGGCTGCGAAAGGAGAACCGTGTCCACATCTCGAGTTCCAACACGTTCGGCCCGGCGGAGGGGGTCGATCACCGCCGCCGTCCTCGGCGTCGCTCGTCGTGACGGCCCTCGTGCTCGCCGGCGGAGCACGTCTGCCAGGTCCGGTGCCGAGCCGATCAAGGCAGCGTGGATCTACGTCGGCCCGCACAACGACGCGGGCTGGTCGCAGGCGCACGACATGGGCCGGCTGTACGTGCAGAAGAGGCTCGGCGCGCAACGTGAAGACGACGTACAAGGAGAACATCGCCAACGGGGCCGCAGCTCGAGCAGACGGTGGCCGAGCCTCGTTCGCGACGGCAACAAGATCATCTTCGGGACGTCGTTCGGCTTCTTCAGCAAGAAGCTCGCGGCGAAGTACCCGGACGTGCTCTTCGAGCAGGCGACCGGAACGGACCAGTCCAAGAACCTGGCCGAGTACTTTGGCGCCGGCGAGGACTCGATCTACCTCTCCGGCATGGCCGCGGGTGCGGCGACGAAGAACGGCAAGATCGGCTACATCGTCCCGTTCGCGATCCCGGAGGTCATCCGCCACGCGAACGCGTTCGCGCTCGGCGCGCAGGCGGTCAACCCGAAGGTGCAGGTGAAGCTGATCTGGACGAACACGTGGTTCTCGCTCGAGAAGGAGAAGAAGGCGGCGGAGAGCCTCGTCAACTCCTGGGGCGCCGACGTGCTCGGCCAGAACGTCGACAGCCCCGCGGCCGGCACGTACGCGAAGTCCAAGGGGATCCCGTGGGTCGGCTACGACGCCAACGCGAGCAAGTTCGCCGGAGCCTCCTGGCTGACCGCGGCCGTCTACAACTGGGGCCCGTACTACCTGAGCCGCGTCAAGGCGGCCATGAACGGCACGTGGAAGACGGGCTTCTACTACGGCACCATCAAGGACGGCTTCACCGACATCGCGCCGTACGGGCCGAAGGTGACGGCGAAGACGAAGGCGCATGATCGCCGCCAAGAGGAAGGCGATCATCAACGGCACGTTCCACGTCTTCGTCGGGCCCGCTCTACGACCAGAGCGGCAAGCTGAAGGTGCCGAAGGGCAAGACGCTGAAGGTCAGCCCGACCTCTACGCGATGGACTGGCTCGTGAAGGGCATCGTCGGGAGCGCGAAGGGCTAGCGACTCGCCGGTCCGGGGGGAACGGCAGAGCCGCTTCCCCGGCCGGGTGCCGTCCCCTATGGAGCCCACGGCGCAGTCGCGAGACGGTCGCCGCGGCGGGCCGCGGTGCGCGTCCGGCGATCGCGTGCCGCGGGATCACGAAGCGCTTCCCCGGGGTCGTCGCGAACGACCGCGTCGACTTCGAGGCGCTCGAGGGCGAGGTGCACGCGCTGCTCGGCGAGAACGGCGCCGGCAAGAGCACGCTCTCGAACATCTTCACCGGCCTCTACCGCGCCGACGAGGGCGAGCTCGAGGTCTACGGCCGCCCGGTGGCCTTCGAGACCCCGCGCGACGGGATCGAGGCGGGGATCGGGATGGTGCACCAGCACTTCCGGCTCGTGGAGCCGTTCACGGTCGCGGAGAACGTCATGCTCGGCGACACGAGCGACGTCGGCCGCTCCTTCCGCCTCCATCCCGCGCGCGATCGAGCGAGCGGGTGGCGGAGCTCGGCGAGCGCTACGGGATGGCGGTCGACCCGCGGGCGCGCATCTGGCAGCTCTCGGTCGGCGAGCAGCAGCGCGTCGAGATCCTGAAGGCGCTCTACCGCGAGGCGCGGATCCTGATCCTCGACGAGCCGACCGCCGTGCTCACGCCGCAGGAGGCGACGCGCTGTTCGAGACGCTGCGGGCGATGGCGGCCGACGGGCGCACCGTGATCTTCATCTCGCACAAGCTGCACGAGGTGATGGCGGTCTCCGACCGCGTCACGGTCCTGCGCGACGGCCGCTCGGTGGCGACCGTCGAGACCAGGGCCTCGACCCTCCATTCGCTCGCCTCGTCGATGGTGGGACGGGAGCTGAACACGTACCGCCGCCGGGACGAGGCGCGGCAGATCGGCGAGCTGCTGCTGGAGCTGGAGGGGCTCTCGGCGCAGGGCGACCGTGGTGCGGAGACCGTGCACGACGTCTCGCTGAGGGTGCACGCGGGGGAGATCCTTGGCGTCGCCGGCGTCGCCGGCAACGGGCAGCGCGAGCTGGCGGAGGCGGTGACCGGCATGCGACCCCTCACCGCCGGGGTGATCCGCGTCGGGGGCGTGCCCCTTCACACGGGCGACCCCCGTGCGGCCATCAAGGCCGGCATCGCCCACGTCCCCGAGGACAGGCTGCACACGGGCGTCGCCCCTAGCCTCAGCATCTCGTCGAACCTCGTGCTCAAGTCGTATCGCTCCGACGAGAACTCCGTCGGGCCGTTCCTGCGCTTCCACCACATCCGCGACTGGGCCGTCGAGCTGATCCGCCGCTACGACGTGAAGGCGCCAGGCCCCGGGGCGTCGGCCCGCCAGCTCTCGGGCGGCAACCTGCAGAAGGTCGTGCTCGCGCGCGAGTTCTCCGGCCATCCGCGCGTGCTCGTGATCGCGGCGCCGACGCGAGGCCTCGACGTCGGCGCGATCGAGACCGTGCACGCGCACCTGCGCGAGGCTGCCGCGGCAGGTGTCGCGATCCTGCTCATCTCAGAGGACCTCGACGAGCTGATGACGCTGTCCGACCGGATCGCGGTGATGTACGAGGGCCGGATCGTCGGTGAGGTCGACGCCGCCACCGCCGTCGTCGAGGAGATCGGGCTGATGATGGCCGGAGGGCACGACCCGATGACCATCCGCATCGAGCGCCGCCTCTCACGCAGCCGCGCTGGCTGAAGGTCGCCGTCCCGGTCGGCTCGCTCGTCGTGGCCTTCCTGCTGATCGCGATCGTGCTCCTCGCCACCGGCCACGACCCGTCACCACCTACAAGGATCTCTTCGAGGCGGCGTTCACCGCTCCCGGTGCCCTCTCGCAGACGCTGATCGGGGCGACGCCGCTCCTCTTCACCGGTCTTGCCGCCGCCGCGGCGTTCCGGATGAACCTGTTCAACATCGGCGGCGAGGGCCAGCTCTACTTCGGCGCCATCGGCGCCTCCGCGGCGGGGCTGCTGCTCGCGGGCCAGTCCGCGCCGCGGTGCTCATCCTCGCGATGATCGCCGCGGGCTTCGCGGCCGGAGCCGCCTGGGCCCTGATCCCCGGCTTCCTGCGGGCGTACCTGTCGACCAACGAGATCATCACCTCGCTGATGCTCAACTACGTCGCCGGCCTGTTCCTCACGTACCTCATCTTCGACAGCCACTCGTACTGGCGCGACACGACTTCTCGCGAGCGCCGCGGTGTTCCCGGTGGGCAAGGCGCTGCCGGACGCGGCGAACTGGCCGACGATCGGCTCGAGCGTGGTCGTCCCCTTCGGCTTCCTGCTCGGCGTCGTCGCCGCCACGCTGCTGTGGGTGCTGTACTCGAAGACGCGGTTCGGCTTCGAGGTGCAGGTCATGAGCGACTCGACGCGTGCCGCCCGCTACTCGGGCATGCGCACGCGGCGCAAGATCCTGGCCGTGATGGCGCCTCTCGGGCGGTCTCGCCGGCCTCGGCGGCGCGAGCCAGGTGGGCGACTTCCTGCACACGCTCGACGCCGACCCGAAGGGGCTCCGGGCGTACGGGTACGGCTACACGGGAATCGTCGTGGCCGCCCTCGCGCGGTACAACCCGTTCGCCGTCGTCCTGATCGCGTTCCTGCTCGGCGGCCTCCAGAACGCCGGGATCCTCGCTGCAGGGGCCGGACTTCCCGTCCGGGCTCGTGGGCGTGATCGAGGGGATGATCCTCTTCACGGCGCTCGGTGGCGAGCTGTCTCGTCCGCTACCGGGTGCGGGTCGGCCGTCGGCGCCGTGGCACGGCAGCGCCGCGCCGGTGGAGCCGTCCGGCCGCGGAGGCGGGCCGGTGAACAGCTCGCTCCTCGTCGTCGTCATCGCCTCCGGCATCGCCTACGGCACGCCACTCCTCTTCGCCGCGCTCGGTGAGCTGCTCGCGGAGCGCTCCGGGGTGCTCAACCTCGGCGTCGAGGGAATGATGCTCGTGGGCGCCGTGATGGGGTTCTGGGGCGTGCAGCGGATCGGCGGGCCGGGACGAGCGGCGCTGTTCCTCGCGATCCTCGTCGCAGCGCTCGCAGGGGCGCCCGTCGCGCTCGTGTTCGCCTTCCTCGTGATCACGCTGCGCGCGAACCAGATCGTCTCGGGCCTCGCGCTCACGATCTTCGCCGGAGCGGCCGGGCTCTCGTCCTACCTCGGCAACGACCTCGGCTGGCCGACTCGCCCGCCGAGCACCAGTTCGAGCCGGTCGACCCGTTCGGGCTCGCGGACATGCCGATCCTCGGGCCGATCGTGTTCGGACAGACCTGGCTCGTCTACGTCTCGTGGGTCTTCGTCGCGCTGATCGCGCTCTACCTCGCCCGCACCCGGCCCGGCCTGAACGTGCGAGCGGTCGGCGAGTCGCCGCAGACGGCCGACGCGATGGGGATCAGCGTCACCGCGCTACCGCTATGCGCACGTTCTCGCGGGCGGCGCGCTCGCGGGAGTCGGCGGCGCCTGCTTCAGCCTTGCGCTGACGCCGCAGTGGGTCGACGGCATCACCGGCGGCGCCGGCTGGATCGCGATCGCCCTCGTCATCTTCTCCTTCTGGCGGCCGGAGCTGTGCCTCGTCGGCGCCTACTTCTTCGGCGCTTTCCAGGCGCTCCCGTTCACGCTGCAGGCGCGCGGCGTCACGATCGCACCCGAGCTGTTCCAGGCGCTGCCGTACGTGATGACGGTGATCGTGCTCGTGATCGTCTCCTCGGGCATAGCGAAGCGGCGGCTCGGCGCGCCGGGCGCCCTCGGAGTACCGTTCGTCCGAGAGGAGCGATAAGCAGCCGCTGATGGACGTCCTCACCCCGCATACGCTCGCCGAGGCGCTTCGCCTCAAGGCCGAGTCGCCCGAGGCGCGCTTCGTGCAGGGCGGGACGGACGTCCTCGTCGAGCTCAACTTCGACCGCTCCCGCCCGCCGGCGCTGATCAACCTGAACGAGGTGGCGGAGCTGCGCGGCTTCCACCGGGACAACGGCACGCTCGTGCTCGGGTCGGGCCTCACCTACGCGGAGGCGATGCGCGGCGCCGTCGCCAAGGAGCTGCCCGCGCTCGCGGAGGCGTCGCGGACGGTTGGCTCCCCGCAGATCCGCAACCGCGGCACGATCGGCGGCAACCTCGGCACGGCCTCGCCCGCGGGAGACGCGCTGCCGCCGCTCCTCGCCGAGCACGCAGAGGTCGAGGTCGCGAGCCTCCGGGGTGAGCGGCGCGTGCCGCTCGCGGACTTCCTCGTCGGCGTGAAGCGGAACGCGCTCGAGCCCGACGAGATCATCACCGCCGTGCGCGTCGAGCCGAGCGGCGCGCAGCAGACGTTCATGAAGGTCGGGCCGCGGAACGCGATGGTGATCGCCGTCTGCTCGCTCGCGCTCGAGGTCGATCGCGAGCGGGGGGAGCTCCGGGCGGCCGTTCGGCTCCGCGGCGCCGACCGTGCGGCTCGTCACTGCGCCGCTCGGCGATGCGGAAGGCTTCCCCGAGCTCGTCGCCGCGAGCGCGAGCCCGATCGACGACGTTCGCGGCACGGCCGCCTATCGCCGGCACGCGCTGCAGGTGCTGACGCGCCGCGCCCTCGAGAGATGCCTCGCGTGAAGATCGCCCTCACGGTCAACGGCGAGCGGCGCGAGGCCGACGTCTGGGGCGGCGAGAGCCTGCTCTTCGCTCTGCGCGAGCAGCTCGGCCTGCCCGGCTCGAAGAACGCGTGCGAGCAGGGTGAGTGCGGGTCGTGCTCCGTGCTGCTCGACGGCAAGCTCGTCTGCTCGTGCCTCGTCCTCGCGGCGCAGGCGGACGGCCACGAGGTCGTCACGGTGGAGGGCGTCGGCTCGGCCCGGTCGCTGCACCGCGTACAGGAGGCATTCGTGGACGCCGGCGCAGTGCAGTGCGGCTTCTGCACGCCCGGCTTGATCATGGCGACCGTCGACCTGCTCGACCATACGCCGAGCCCGACCGACGACGAGATCCGCGAGGCGCTCTCGGGCAACCTTTGCCGCTGCACGGGCTACCAGAAGATCTTCGACGCGGTGAAGACGGCGGCCGCGGGATGACCGAGATCGAGGTCGTCATCGAGACCGTCACGGAGACCGCTCCCGTCGTCGCGAGCGCCACTGACACTGTGATAGGGACCGCGCATGCGGCTCTGCGGCCCGACGCGCCGCCGAAGGTGCTCGGAGAGTTCGCCTACTCGAGCGATCTCAACGCGGCCGGGACGCTCTGGGGTCATACGCTCCGCAGCCCGCACTCCCACGCGCGCATCCTCGAGATCGACGTCTCACAGGCAGTTGCCATGCCCGGCATCCACGCCGTCCTCACGCACGCCGAGGTCGCGGGACGCAAGACGTACGGGCTCGAGTTCCCCGACCAGCCCGTGCTCGCGTTCGAGCGCGTCCGCTACTACGGGGAGCCGGTTGCCCTCGTCGCGGCCGAGCACCCCGAGCAGGCGCGCCGCGCGGCCGAGGCGATCGTCGTCGAGTACGAGCCGCTCGAGCCCGTGGTCGACCCCGAGCGCGCGACGGAGCAGGAGCCTCTACACCCCGACCGCCCCACCATGGGCCACGGCTACCGCGAGGATCCGCGTCCGAACGTGCTGCGCTCGATGCTGATCCGCCACGGCGACCCGGATGCCGAGGGAGACGTCGTGGTCTCCGGCTACTACGAGACGGCGTCGCAGGACCAGGCGTTCCTCGGGCCGGAGTCGGGCATCGCGATCCCGGACGGCGAGGGGGGCGTCGACATCTACGTCGCGACGCAGTGGCTGCACGTCGACCGCGACCAGGTGGCGCCCTGCCTCGGGCTGCCGTCCGAGCAGGTCCGGATCCACCTTGCGGGGGTCGGTGGCGCCTTCGGCGGCCGCGAGGACCTCTCGATGCAGATCCACGCGGGGCTGCTCGCCCTTCACACCGATCGGCCTGTGAAGATGGTCTACAACCGCGAGGAGTCGTTCACGGGGCACGTGCACCGGCACCCCTCGCGCATCTGGGCCGAGCACCGCGCCACGCGCGACGGTCGCCTCGTCTGCGTCCACATGAAGATCCTGCTCGACGGCGGTGCCTACGCCTCCAGTTCCGCGGCCGTGATCTCGAACGCATCCTGCTTCGCACTCGGCCCTTACCGGGTCGACAACGCGCTCATCGAGGGCGCGGTCGTCTACACGAACAACCCGCCGTGCGGGGCCATGCGCGGCTTCGGTGCCGTGCAGGTCTGCTTCGCCGCGGAAGCGCAGATGGACCGCCTCGCCGAGGCGCTCGGGATCGACTCGGTCGAGCTACGGCTGCTGAACGCGCTCGAGCCCGGCGACACACTGCCCACGGGCCAGGTGCTGACCGGATCGCTGCCGATCGCCGACGTGATCAGTGCCGCCGCTGCCATCCCCGTCCCCGAGCCTGAGCCGCTGCCGCGCGACCCGATCCGTCTCCCCGGTGGGGCGGGGAACACCACGCGGGGCGAGGGCGTCCGCCGTGGCGTCGGTTTCGCAGTGGGCTTCAAGAACATCTGTTTCTCGGAGGGCTTCGACGACTACTGCTCCGCCCGCGTGCAGCTCCACGCCGACGGGAGCGCCGCCGTCCACTGCGCCGGAGCCGAGGTCGGACAGGGCCTCGGCGGGGTGATCTTGCAGGTGGCACGTCATGAGCTGGGTACGGACGACGTGGAGCTCGCGACGAGCACGACGGCGACGGTCGGCTCGTCGGGCTCGTGCTCCGCATCGCGGATGACCTGGATGGCGGCGGGCGCCGTGCGTGACGCCTGCCGTGCCGCGCTCGAGGAGTGGAAGGCGCGCGGTGGCACGGAGGTGGACGTGGAGCGCGTCTATCGCCATCTCCCCACCACGCCGCTCGACCCGGAGACCGGGCAGGTCACGGGCGAGCGCGCGCACGTCGCGCTCGCCACCTGCGCGATGCGGGTCGTCGTCGAGGTCGACGTCGAGTTGGGCCTCACGCGAGTCGTCTGGATCGGGGCGGCGCAGGACGTAGGGCGGGCTCTGAGCCCGCAGGCCGTCACCGGCCAGATCGAGGGTGGCACGGCACAGGGCATCGGCCTGGCGTTGATGGAGGAGATCCAGGTTCGTGACGGCAGGATCGTGAACGCGAGCTTCACGGATTACCTCCTCCCGACGGCGCTCGACATGCCGCCGGTCGAGTCGGTGCTGATCGAGGATCCGGAGCCCGGCGCGCCGTACGGCGTCAAGGGCGTCGGCGAGCCGCCCACGGTTGTGTCGACTGCCGCCGTCGTCGCAGCGCTCCGCGACGCGACGGGGAGGCCCCTCACCCGCGCTCCCGTGCGCCTCGACGAGATCGTGGGCCTCTAGCCCTCCAGGGCGGTCACGTCTCGATCAGCGGCGGGTGCACCCGGTCGATCCGACGCGGCATCTCGCGGCTGATCACGAGGGCAACGGAGGTGAGGATCACGGCCGCGCCGGCCAGGATCCGCCAGGTGACCACCTCGTCCAGGAAGAGGACCCCGAGGGAGATCGCCACGAGTGGGTTCACGTAGGCGTACGTCGCGACCGTGCCGAGCGGCACGTTCCCGAGCAGCCACACGTACGCCGTGAAGCCGACGATCGAGCCGAACACGATCAGGTAGGCGAGGCCGATCAGCGACCTCGACGACCAGTCCGAGGGGGAGAGCGACTCGTCGCCCGCCAGCGCCGCGCCGACGGGGAGGAGCAGCACGCCCCCCGTCAGCGCCTGGATCCCCGTCGTGGCGATCGCGTCCCCCGGCATCGGCAGCCGCGACGACACGAACGAGCCGAGTGCCCACGCGATCGCAGCCACGAGGACGAGCAGCACGCCGCCCGGGCTCACCCCTCCGCCCGGCCGCAGGAGCAGCGCCACCCCGAGGAACCCGAACGCCGTTCCCGCCAGCGACCCCCTCCCCGGACGGTCGCCGGTGGCGGACCGCAGCACGACGAGCCAGAGCGGCACCGAGGCGATGATCAGCGAGGCGAGCCCGATCGGCACCTCGCGCTCGGCGACGAAGAGCATCGCATTCGAGCCGATCAGCAGCAGCCCCGCCAGCATCGCCGCCCCGAGCGCCGCGCGTCCGGCCCGGAACGGCGCCGTGCCGTTGCGGGCGAGCGACCAGCCGAGCAGCACCAGTCCGACGATCGTGAAGCGGACTCCTGCGGCGAACACGGGCGGGATCGTCTCACCGGCGAGCTCGATGCCGAGGTAGGTCGAGCCCCAGAGGATGTAGACCGTCCACAGCGCGGCCCACGTGCGTGCGCCGTGGGTCACGCCGGCAAGCTCATCTGCGAATCGTCAGCGCAGCGCCCACACCGAGCA
>CAVSUK010000030.1:0-211739 GCA_963731095.1 uncultured Gaiellaceae bacterium | reverse complement strand
GCGTCTGCTGGCGCGGATCCGCGTCACGGCTCCCCTTCAGCAGGTCGGGCCGCTGCGAAAGCGCTCGAGCAGTTGCACCGGGGAGAACAGAACGGTTCGCGCGGCCGCGAGCTCGAGCGCGAGCGGCAGCTCGTCCAGCCGACAGCACAGCTCACGCACGGTCTCATCCACCGCCAGCGTCACTCCAGCCTGGCGGACCGCTCGACGAACAACCCCACACCGTCGGTCTCGGACATCGGCGGTACCGGCCAGGTCGTCTCAGCCTGAAGCTGCAGCCGCTCGCGACTCGTGGCGAGCAGGGTGAGGCTCGGGCAGGCGGTCGCGAGCGCACCGAAATCCTCGCCTGCCTCGGGAAGCAGGTGCTCCAGGTTGTCGATGAGCACCAGCATCCGTCTTCCAAGCAGTGCCTGCACCAGCATTGCGCGCAGCTCGAGGTCAGGCCGCTCACTCACCTCGAGCGCCTGCGCGACCGTGGGCAGCACTAGCGCGGCGTCGCGCACGGGTGCCAACGGCACCCAGAACACGCCGTCGGGGAACACGTCAGCAGCCTCGGCGGCGGCCTGCAGCGCGAGCCGGGTCTTGCCCGTGCCCCCCGGCCCGGTCAGCGTCAGCAGCCGCGTGCCGGGATCCGCGAGCAGCGCGACCACGGCCTCGAGCTCGTGCTCGCGACCGAGGAACGGAGTTCCGGGCACCGGAAGGTTCGACCGGTGCAACGACTTCAGAGGCGGAAACGCTTCGTCGCCCATCTGGAACACACGCTCCGGCGCTCTCAAGTCCTTGAACCGGTGCTCACCCAGATCGCGGAGAGGCACATCGACGAGCGTGGCTGTCGAGGCGCTCACCAACACCTGACCGCCATGGCCCGCAGCCGCGATCCGCGCCGCGCGATGCACATCCCCGCCGACATACCCCTCGTCGGTGACCAACGGCGCTCCCGTGTGCACCCCGACCCGCAGTCGCACCGGCCCGCCCCCCAACCGCTCCGTGATCGACCGGGCCGCATCCAGAGCGTCCGGCGCGTTCGCGAACGCAAGGAAGAACGCGTCACCCTGCGTGTCCACCTCAGCCCCGCCGTAGGATGCACACGCCTCACGCACGACCCTCCGATGATCAGCAAGCAGCCCTGAATATGCCTCAGGGCCAAGCTCCTCGAGGAGTCGCGTTGACCCCTCCACATCGGTGAACACAAAGGTCACCGTGCCGGTCGGAAGATCCGTACGCACGCGAGGATCATGCAGCAACCCGCCGCCCGCGTCCCGACGGCTCGAAGAGATCGGGGCCTCCGACCGATGATCCAGCTCGCCGCGGGTTAGATCGGCGGGCAGCGAGACCGGCTTCGGGTTGAACAGGCGAAAGCTGCTTCTTCGATCAGAGCTCGAGCCGCTGGAGGTCGAGCTCGTCCGGCCTTGGCAAACGCAGCGATCGCGATCGCGAGATCCTGGATCGCGAGGCCCGGTCGAGTCGAACAGCGTGATGTCCTCCGCGCTGCGGCGGCCCTCCGCCTCGCCCGCGAGGACGCGGCCGAGCTCCGTCACCCGCTTGCGCGTCACGAGCCCCGCCTCGACACCCGCGGCGAGCTCGCCCCCGTGGGACGCCTGCTCCCAGTCGTCGCAGAAGAGATCGGCCCGCTCGAGCTCCGCCACCGCCACCTCGGCCTTGCCAGGCCCGTCCGCGCCCATCAGTGACACATGCTGTCCCTCCCGCAGCGACCCGGCCGGAAACAGGATCTCCCTGCCCGGCGTCACCGTGACGACGACGTCGCAGGCGAGCGCCTCCTCACGCGACTGCGCCACCTGCGCCCCGAGCCGCTCCGCCACCGCCGCCGCCCGCGCGCCGTCGACGTCCCAGACGAGCACCTCGGTGCCGAGCGCGCGGAACATGCGCACCGTCTCGGCCCCGTTGACGCCGCAGCCGACCACCGCCGTGGACGCCGCACCCGCGCGGCAGAGCGTCTCGGCGGCGATCACGGCCGCCGCCGCCGTCCGCAGCGCCGTCACCGCGGCCGCGTCCAGCACCGCCTCGAGCTGCCCCGTCTCCGCATTCGAGAGCAGCACGAGGCCCGTCACCGTCGGCAGCCCCTTCGCCGGGTTGCCCGGGAACGACGTCACCCACTTCAGCAACGCGTGTCCGCCCCCGAGCGCAGGCATGGCACGGAAGTCGCCGGCCGGGTAGTTCGTCACGTATAGCTTCGGCTGCATCGTCCACTCGCCGCGAGCATGTGCGACGAATGCGGCCTGCACGGCCTCGTAGGCCTCCCGCGGCGAGACGGCGCGCTCGACGTCGGCGCCCGAGAAGAAGGAGACGCTCAAGAGCCACAGCGTACTCGCGCGTGATGGAATGGCTGCGTGCAAGGGTCGATCGTCGTCTCGGGCCTCCGCGTCGTCCGCGACGGGACCGAGGCTCTGCGCGGTGTCTCGCTCGAGGTCTCGCCCGGGCGGGTGACTGGGCTCCTCGGGCCGAGCGGCAGCGGCAAGACGACGCTGATGCGCTCGATCGTGGGGGTGCAGTGCGTGAACGAGCGGCGATGTGCAGCGTCCTGGGGCGACCGGCGGGCGACCCGGCGCTGCGGCGCGTCGTCGGCTACATGACGCAGGCCCCGTCCGTGTACTCGGACCTGACCGTGCGCGAGAACCTTCGCTTCTTCGCGCGCGTCCTGGGTACGGTGGCAGCGTCGAGCGCGCGATCGACGCGGTCGTCGCTCGAAGGGCATGCAGACCAGGTGGTGCACACCCTCTCCGGCGGGGAGAGGGCGCGCGTCTCGCTCGCCGTCGCGCTCCTCGGGGAGCCCGAGGTGCTCGTCCTCGACGAGCCCACCGTGGGCCTCGACCCCGTCCTGCGGCGCGATCTCTGGGAGATGTTCCATCGGCTCGCCGCACGCGGGCGCGACGGTACTCGTCTCGAGCCACGTGATGGACGAGGCCGACCGTTGCGACGAGCTCGTGCTCCTGCGAGACGGCAACGTTCTCGCCCACGAGAGTCCCGATCAGCTTCGCAGTCGGACAGGCACCGCAGACCTCGACGCCGCCTTCCTCGCCCTCATCGAGCGGCCCGAAGCGCGATGACGTCCATTACGCCGCAGATCACCGGGGCCGTGGCACGGCGCGTCCTGTCGCAGCTTCGGCGAGATCCGAGGACGGTCGCCCTCCTGATCGTCGTGCCGACCCTGCTCGTCGTCCTGCTTCACGAGGTATTCGCCGAGCCGGAACGAGATCTTCCAGCGCGATCGGCGCGCCGCTGCTCGGGATCTTTCCGTTCATCAGCATGTTCCTCGTCAGCTCGATCACGATGCTGCGTGAGCGGGTCTCCGGAACGCTCGAACGCCTGATGTCGCATCCCGCTCGGGCGCCTCGACCTGCTCGTCGGCTACGCGATCGCCTTTGCGCTCGTGGCGGCCGTCCAGGCCGTCTTCGTGTCGCTCGTCGCGCTCGAGCTCGCTTGGCCTCGAGACGCACCGTCCCGTCGCCGTCGTGCTGCTCGCGATCGGCAACGCCGTGCTCGGCATGGCGCTCGGCCTCTTCGTGAGCGCCTTCGCGCGCACCGAGTTCCAGGCCGTGCAGTTCATGCCCGCATTCGTCCTGCCGCAGATCCTCCTGTGCGGCCTGATCGTCGCGCGCGCCCAGATGGCGCGATGGCTCAGGTGCATCTCGGCCGTCCTGCCGCTGACGTACGCCTACGATGCGCTCGCGCGCGTCACCGCGCCGGAGCCGCTGGGTGCCCGCTTCTGGTTCGACGTCGCCGTCACGGTGAGCGTCACCTTCGTCGCGCTCGCCCTCGGAGCGGCGACGCTGCGGCGGCGCACGCCCTGAAGGCCGTGGCAGCGCGCGGCGCGAGGGCGAGCTATGGCCCTACGTGGCCTTGACCGCCGCGATCAGCTTGAGGACGGAGTCCTTGGCGTTCCCGAACAGCATCGTCGTCTTCGGGTCGAGGAAGAGCTCGTTGTCGATGCCCGCGAAGCCGGGCGCCATGGACCGCTTCATCACGACGATCGACTGCGCCTTGTCGACGTCGAGGATGGGCATCCCGTAGATCGGGCTCGAGGGATCGCTGCGCGCGGCCGGGTTGACCACGTCGTTCGCGCCGATCACGAGCGCCACGTCCGTCTGCGCGAACTCCGGGTTGATCTCGTCCATCTCCTTCAGCTGGTCGTACGGCACGTTGGCCTCGGCGAGCAGCACGTTCATGTGCCCCGGCATGCGGCCGGCGACGGGATGGATCGCGTATTCGACGGATACGCCCTTCTCCTCGAGCAGCTCCGCCAGCTGGCGCACGTCGTGCTGCGCCTGCGCGACGGCGAGGCCGTAGCCCGGGACGACGATCACCTTGCGGGCGAACGAGAGCTGCACGGCCACGTCGTCCGCCGTGGTGGCGCGCACGGTGCGGCCGTCGTCGGCCCGCATGCCTGCTCCGGCGCCGGCCTGCACCTGCCCGAAGGCTCCGAACAGCACGTTCGTGACGGAGCGGTTCATCGCCTTGGCCATCATCAGCGTCAGCAACGTGCCGGATGCGCCGACGAGCATCCCGGAGACGATCAGCACCGTGTTGTCGAGCACGAAGCCGGTGGCCGAAGCGGCCAGGCCCGTGAACGCGTTCAGGAGCGAGATCACGACCGGCATGTCCGCGCCGCCGATCGGGAGCACGAAGAGGACGCCGAAGAGGAGCGCCAGCCCGATCAGCGCCCACAGCACCCATTCCTCGTCCACGCCCGCGATGAGCGCGATGCCGAGGCCGACCGCCGCGAGAAAGACGGCTGCGTTGAAGATGTTCTGGCCGGGGAACGTGATCGGGCGGCCGCTCAGCGAGCTCCTGGAGCTTCGCGAATGCGACGAGCGAGCCCGCGAACGAGATCGAGCCGATCAAGGCGGACAACACCGTCGACACGATCGCGTCTCGTGAGAGACCACCCGAGGCGACGTGGAACTCCGAGAGCGCCACGAGCGCGGCCGCGCCGCCGCCGACCCCGTTGAACAGGGCCACCATCTGCGGCATCGCGGTCATCTTCACCGTGCGGGCGCCGACCAGGCCGACGGCCCCTCCGATCAGCGCGCCGACGATGATCAGCACCCAGTTCCCGATGCCTTCGAGCGCGAGCGTCGTCGCGATCGCGACCAGCATACCCGCCCCGCCGACCCAGTTGCCCTTGCGCGCATGCTTCGGGGAGGAGAGGAACCGCAGCGCCAGGATGAAGCAGACGATCGCGACGAGGTAGAGCAGGTTGACGACGTCCGGGTCGGAGATCACTTCTCCGTGCTCTCCTTCTTCGGCTCCGGGCGCCGCTTGAACATCTCGAGCATGCGGTCGGTGACGAACCAGCCGCCGACCACGTTCGCCGTCGCGAGCACCATCGCGACGAAGCCGACCACCTTGAGGAAGGTGTCGTCGGCCTCGCCGAGCACGATGATCGCGCCCACGATGACGATGCCGTGGATGAAGTTCGTGCCCGACATCAGCGGCGTGTGCAGCATCGTCGGCACCTTCGAGATCACCTCGACGCCGAGGAAGATCGCGAGCACGAGGATCGTGAGCTCGATCACGAGCGAGATGTCGGTCATTCAGAGGCCTCCTTCGCTCGGGTGACGCAGGCGCCCGCCGTGATCTCGTCTTCGAAGTCGAGGCCGAGCTCTCCCTCGGGCGCGAGATGCTGCAGCAACGACATCACGTTGCGCGAGTAGAGCTGGCTTGCGTGGAACGCCATCTGCGACGGCAGGTTCGTGAAGCCGACGATCGTGACGCCGTCCCGCACGATCTCGTCGCCCGGCTGCGTCAGCTCGCAGTTGCCGCCCGCTTCGGCGGCCAGGTCGACGACGCAGCTGCCGGGGCGCATGTGCTGCACGGCGGAGGCCGGGATCAGACGCGGAGCCGGGCGGCCCGGCACGAGCGCCGTCGTGATGACGATGTCGAAGTCGGGGATGCGCTCCTCGAGCGCGGCCTGCTGGGCGGCCTGCTGCTCCGGGGTCAGCTCCTTCGCGTAGCCGCCCTCGGTCTCCTCGCCCTTGACGCCGAGATCGAGGAACGCCGCGCCGAGCGATTCCACCTGCTCCTTCACGGCGGGGCGCACGTCGAACGACGACACGACGGCGCCGAGGCGGCGTGCGGTCGCGATCGCCTGCAGGCCCGCGACGCCGGCGCCCAGCACCAGCACGCGGGCGGGCGCCACCGTGCCGGCCGCGGTCATCAGCAGCGGGAACATCTTCGGCACCCGGTCGGCCGCGATGATGACCGCCTTGTAGCCGGCCACCGTCGCCTGCGAGGAGAGCGCGTCCATCGACTGCGCGCGCGTGATGCGCGGCACCGACTCCATTGCGAAGCCGACAATGCCGCGCGAGCGCAGCCGCTCGATTCCCTCCGCGTCGGTGAGCGGCGCCAGGAAGCCGATCAGGACGGTTCCCTCCCGGAGGGAGGCGGTCTCCTCGGCCGACGGCTTCGCCACCCGCACGACCGCGTCGGCGCCCTCGTAGAGGGCGGCCGCCTCGGCCAGCGCGGCTCCCGACTCGGCGTACGCCTCGTCGGGGAAGCCGGCAGCCGCACCGGCACCGCGCTCCACCACGATCTCGAACCCGGAGCCCGTCAGCCGCGCTACCGACTCGGGAACGAGCGCCACCCGGCGCTCGCCGGCAGCGGCTTCCCGCGGGACGACGACTCGCATGAGGTCAATCTACGGGAAGGGGTTTGCCCGCGTGAAGGGAACCTCACTCTCCGTGGCCCAGCTCAAGACCTTCGCCGCCGCCATGAGCGTGTGCGACCCCACGCTCGAAGGGCACACCGCCCGGGTGTGCGCGCACGCAGAGGCGGTCGCGGTCAGGCTCGGCTGGCATGCGGACAAGCTCGACGAGCTGCGGCTGGGCGCCGCCCTTCACGACGTCGGCAAGGTCAACGTCCGGCCGGAGGTGCTCGCGAAGCCCGGTGCGCTCGACGAGTCGGAGCTGGCCGAGATCCGCGCCCACCCCGTCGAGGGCGCGTGGCTGATCGCCGGCGTCCGGTCGTTCGCGCCGGCCCTGCCGTACGTGCTCTTTCACCACGAGCGCTGGGACGGGGCCGGCTACCCGACGCGGCGGGCCGGCCGCGAGATCCCGCTCGAGGGCCGCATTCTCGCCGTTGCAGACGCGTTCGACGCGATGACGTCCGCCCGGCCGTACCGCGACGCGTTGCGAGCCGACATGGCGATCGCCGAGGTAGAGCGCTGTGCCGGATCGCAGTTCGACCCCGAGATCGCCGCGGCGTTCGTCGACGCGTACGGCGCCGGCGAGATCCTCGCGGACGGCCCGGTCGCGGCCGCCGTCTGAGGCGGAGGCCCTCGAACCCGGGGGCGAGCCATGGCCTCGCCTCTACAGGCTCGCCCAGACCTCCAGCTTGGTCTTCGTCCGCTCGATCACCTCGTCGGTGAACTCGGTCGTGCCTGCGCTGCCGCCGAGGTCGGGCGTGCGCACGCCTCCGGCTACCGCCTCCAGGCACGCCTCGCGGATCGCACGGCCGGCGGACTGGCACTCCTCGTCGTCGGTGTGCGCAAGTAGCGCAGCGGTGGCGAGGATCATCGCCATTGGGTTGGCCACGTCCTTGCCGAAGAGGGACGGCGCCGTGCCGTGAGCCGCCTCGGCCATCAGCGCCGACGGCACGTAGTCGTCGCCGAATGCGACGAGCAGCGACTCCGACCCCGCGATCGAGCCGAACAGCGGCAGCACCAGGTCGGACAGGATGTCGCCGTCGCGGTTCAGTGCCGGGATCACCATCGGCGACCCGCTCGACGAGATCAGGAGCGCGAACGTGGCGTCGATCAGCTGCGGCTCATAGAGCACGTCCGGATGCCGCTCTGCCGCCGCGTCCATCTCCTCCTTCAGCAGCCCCTCGTAGACCGGGCTGACCGTGTACTTGGGGCCGCCGAACACCTTGGCGCCCATGCGCTCGGCCTGCCGAAACGCGAACTCGGCCACCGCATGGCAGATGCGCCGCTCGATGCGCTCGGTGCGGAACGCCACCTCGTCCTCGCCGGATCCCTCACGCCACTCCTTCGCCCCGTAGGCGTCCCCGACCGCCATGCGGACGACGGAGATGGGGGAGTGCACGCCGCCGAGCGGCACGACGCCGGGGATGCGCCGGCCGGTGCGCACGATCACCTTGCCGCCGATCTCCTCCCGCAGGATGCGGTTGGGGGAGCCCACGTCTCCGGGCGTCTCGGGCGTCACCGTCGCCGCCTTGAGGCCGAGCCCGTGGTCGCGAATCGCGTGCGCCGCCGCGAGCACCACGCCGTTGCCCGTCTCGCGCCGGTGTGCGAGCGACAGGTCGTACCGGGGAAGAGACAGCTCCAGCCCGATCACGTCGGGTTGGAGCACGCGCATGCGATGCCTCGAGCAGCTCCTGCCCGGTCTCGTCTCCCTCGAGCACGACAATCGTCCGTGGATCCATCGCGGGTGATTGTAACGGCGAACACCAGACGTGCCGTCGTGGCTATCGGGCGCGGTAGAAGCAAGAAATGTCACTGTCAATGTCGATTGCCGATTAACGGCAACTCATCTAGTCTGTAGGCGGAAATATCCTGAACCAGACCAGGAGGAATCCGTGGCTCGAAAGACCGTGCTCGTGTGTGACAAGTGCGGCGCCGAGGTGGACGAGGGAAAGGGCGCAATCATGCGCATCACGTTCACCGACGCGCGCCGCGGCGCCAAGGCCGCAGATCTCTGCGACGGCTGCGCCGGTTCGATGCCGGGCAATGCGGTCGCGAGGCGCGGCCGCAAGCCGAAGGCGATGGCCTGAGCGCTGCGCCGGCGGGCGCGCCGCACGCGCGCCCGCCGGCGTTCTCCAGGCGGAATTCCCGCACTTTCCGTGATCGCGCGGCCCCGGCGTAAGGAGGGGCCGCGAGGGGTCGGACTACGATGGGCCAATGGGTCTCTCGCTCGTCGTCGGCCCGGCACATGCCGGGAAGGTCGCGCTGCTGCTCGACAGCTTCCTGCACCTCCTCGACAGTGACCCCTGGCTCATCGTCCCCACGCGTGCCGACGTCGATCGGGTCGAGCGCGAGCTCGTCGCCCGCAGCGGTGCGTTGCTCGCCGGCACGGTCGCCACGTTCGACACGCTCTTCGAGACCCTGGCGCGCGGCGGCGACGACCCCGGCCATCGCCTGATCGGCGACGCGGAACGGGCACTGATCGTACGCCGTGTCGTTGCCTCGGCGAAGCTCGACACGGCCGGGCCGTCGGCGCGGTTCAGGGGCTTTACCGAGGCGCTCTCGGGCACCCTGACGGAGCTCGAGTCGAGCCTGGTCGACCCGGCGCGGCTCGATGCGGACCTTGCCGGCCTCACACTGGCCTACCGCGGGGAGCTCGAGCGGCTGGGGGCGTGGGATCGCGGCATGCTCCGCACGCGGGCCGTCGAGCGCCTCACGGGCGAGCTGGGCTCGTGGAACGGCGCCCCCGTCCTCGCCTACGGCTTCGAGGACCTGACCGGGGCCGAATGGCGGCTGCTGGAGGCGCTCGCCGCCCGCGGCGAGGTGCATGTCTCGCTGCCCTATGAGCCCGGCCGCGCCGTCTTTGCCTCGCTCGCCCGCACCGCACGCGACCTCGCAGCGCTCGCGGGAGACCGGATCGTCGAGTTGCCCCCCGGGTCGGCGGCTTTCCTGCCGGGCGGCCTCGCGCACGTCGAGCGGTACCTGTTCGCCGACGAGCCTCCGGTCGCGCCGCTCGACGGCTCGGTGTGGTTCCTCGAGGGCGCGGGCCGGCGCGCCACGCTCGAGCTCGTCGCGGAAGAGATCCTCGAGCTCGTGGCGCGCGGGATGCGGCCGGACGAGATCGGCGTCGTCTGCCCGTCGCTCGAGCGCGTGCGTGCCGGCACCGAGACGGCGTTCGGCTCGCTCGGCGTTCCCTTCGCGCTCGAGGGCCGGGCCCGCCTGGGGGCGACCGCGTTCGGGCAGGCGCTCTCGTCGCTGCTCCGCTTCGCGTGGGTGGGCGGCGGACGGCGCGAGCTCTACGCATACCTCCGCTCTCCGTACTCCGGTCTCTCGCGGCCCGACGTCGACTGGCTGGAGGGACGTCTGCGCGGACGGGCGGTGTCGACGGCCGAGCGGACCGTGGAGGAGACGGTGAAGCTCCGCAACGGTCGCC
This sequence comes from uncultured Gaiellaceae bacterium, assembly GCA_963731095.1. Taxonomy (GTDB): domain Bacteria; phylum Actinomycetota; class Thermoleophilia; order Gaiellales; family Gaiellaceae; genus Gaiella. Next base: position 201,651 of record CAVSUK010000030.1, on the reverse strand, counting down.
CGCTCCCCGCGCTCGACCTGCTCGCCGGCGACGACGGACCGATCGAGGTGGTGCGCGCGCTCGCCGACTCGATGCTCACGGCTGCGTACGGCCTGGGTGCGCCGCCGGTGACCGATGTCTCGCGGCGCGACCTCCGTGCCTACGACGCCGTGCGCCGCGTGCTCGGGGAGCTCGAGCAGCTCGGGCACGTCGACCGCGAGGACGTCCTCGTCGCCTTCGAGCACGCGACCGTGCGGGGAGACGGGACAGCCCAGGCGGGGCGGGTGGCGGTGCTCGACCTGAGGCGTGCTCGCACACGCAGGTTCGCGGCGGTCTTCGTGATCGGCCTCGAGCAGGGGTCGCTGCCTCGCCGGCCGTCGCCCTCGCCCTTCCTCGACGACGACGCACGGCGCGCTCTCGACGGCGAGGGCGCTCGGCTCGAGCGGCCCGACCAGGCGAGCCGCGACCGCTACCTCTTCTACACCGCCTGCACCCGCGCCGCGCGACTCACGCTCGTGCGCGAGGCGGCGAACGACGAGGGCGCCCCTCGCGAACCGAGCCCGTTCTGGGAGGCGGTCCGCGCGCTGTTCGACCCGGACGACGTGCGCCGGCACACGATCCGCCGTCCCCTGTCGCGGCTCACGTGGCCGCTGGAAGAGGCACCAACCGAACGCGAGCGGCTCCGCTCGCTCGCCGGGCTCGCCGCCGTCGACGCCCGCGGTGCGGAGGCGCTCGCCCTCGCGAACGGCTGGGGGCGCAAGCTCGGACGTGCCCAGCGCGCGTTCTCCCGTCCGACGCGGATCGCCCATCCGCGCGCGCTGGCGCTGCTCGGCGCGCGCGAGACATTCCGCGTCACGGACCTGGAACGTATGGCGGGCTGCTCGTCCGCCTGGTTCGTCGAGCGCTATCTCAGACCGGGCGAGATCGACCAGTCCGTCGACGCCCGCATGCGCGGATCGATCGCACACGTCGCCCTGCAGCGCTTCTACTCGCAGCTGCCGAGCGTGATTCCCGGAGCCGAGCGCGTGACGCCGGAGAACGTCGAGGACGCGGTCGTGCTCATGCGCGACAGCGTCCAGAGCGCTATCGACTCGGGCCTTCGCATCGACGTCACCGACCTGCAGCGCCGCGAGCTCACGCAGGGGATGCAGCGGGACCTCGAGCAGCTCGTCCGCGACGAGGCGGCCGCCAAGTCGCCGTTCGTGCCGCGGCGGCTCGAGGTGCTGTTCCAGGCGTACGAGCTCGCCCCGGGTGTCTCGGTGACGGGGAAGATCGACCGCGTCGACGCCGACCCGCTCAGCGCGCGCGGCATCGTCGTCGACTACAAGTCGGGCGCCGCGCCGACCGCCGCACAGATCCGCGGCGAGGCGCGGCTGCAGATCCCGCTGTACATGCTCGTCCTGCGCGACCAGCTCGGGCTGGAGCCGATGGGCGGCGTCTACATGCCGCTCGGCGGCGGCAGGCGGCCGCGCGGGATGCTGCGCGCGGACGACGACCAGGTGCCGGGGTTCGTGGCGAGCGACTACCTGGAGCCGGACGCCTTCGACGCCGAGGTCGAGCACGCACGGGAGACCGCCGTCGCGCTCGCCGGGCGGATCCGGGCCGGCGACCTCCAGCACGACCCGAACGGCGGCGAGTGCCCGGCCTGGTGCGACCTGTGGCGCATCTGCCGGAAGGAGCGGCCGTGAGCCGGTCGCCGAACCCGCAGCAGCAGGCGGCGATCGACGCCCGCGGCAGCGTGTTCGTGGCGGCCGGGGCGGGTACCGGCAAGACGAGCGTGCTCGTGGAGCGCTTCGCCCGCTCGGTCGTCGACGACGGCCTGGACGTCGACTCGCTGCTCGTGATCACCTACACCGACCGCGCCGCGGGCGAGCTCCGCGGCCGCATCCGTGAGCGCCTGCTCGAGCTGGGGCACCCACAGCTCGCGCGAGAGCTCGACGGCGCCTGGATCTCCACGATCCACGGCTTCTGCCGCCGCCTGCTGACCGCCTATCCGCTCGCCGCCGGCATCGACCCGCGGTTCCGCGTCCTCGACGAGGCCCAGTCGCGCGTGCTGCAGGGCGAGGCGTTCACCGCCGCGCTCGACCGCGTTCTGCGCGGCCGACGAGCCCGAACGCTGGCAGCTTCTCGCCACGTACCGTGCTCACGGGCTCCGCTCGATGCTCGTCAGCGTCTACGACACGCTGCGCTCCGCGGGACGGGACCTCGTGCTCGAGCCCGGCGCGCGCGAGAGCCTGCCGGCGCTGATCGCCGAGCTCGAGGACGCCGCCCGCTGCCTGGCGGGCGATGTCGACGCGACCGCCCCGCAGCGGAAGGCGGCGGGCGGTGTGCTCGACCTGCTCGCGACGACGAGCCTGCCCGAGCGGCTGCTCGAGCTCGAAGAGCACAGCGCCCGGGGCGCGCGCGCCGCCACCTACGAGGAGGCCCGCAAGGCCCTCCGTGCCGCCGCCCTGGAGGAGCTCGCCGCACGCGACCGCGAGCTGCTGCAGGAGCTGCTGACCGGGTTCGCCGGGGCCTACGCGGCGGCCAAGGATCGTGAGTCGGCGCTCGACTTCGAGGACCTGCAGCTCCGCGCCCGCGACCTCCTGCGCGACCACGCGGCCGTGCGCGAGACGGAGCAGCTGCGCTTCCGCTCGATCATGGTCGACGAGTTCCAGGACACGAACAGGCTCCAGACCGACCTGATCGACCTCCTGGCAGCCGGCGCGGAGAAGGAGCTGTTCTTCGTCGGCGACGAGTTCCAGTCGATCTACGGGTTCCGTCACGCGGACGTGGCGGTGTTCAGGGAGCGCCGCGAGGCGGCACCGCAGGTACTGCCACTGACGCTCAACTACCGCTCGCGGCCGGAGGTGCTGGCGGCCGTGAACGAGCTCTTCGCCACCGAGTTCGGCGGCGACTTCCAGCCGCTCGCACCCCGCCGGGGGCTACGGCGAACCGCTCTTCGGTACCCCCGTCGAGCTGCTCGTCACGGACAAGGGCTCGTTCTCGGGCACCGGCGCTGCACTGGCGGCGTGCCGAGGCCCGCCAGGTGGCGCGGCGGGTGCGGGAGCTCGTCGACACGGGCGCGGCGACGCCCGGGGAGATCGTGCTGCTGTTCGCCGCGGGCACCGACGCCGAGTGGTTCGAGGAGGAGCTGCGCGCGCTCGACCTGCCCACGTACCGGATGACGGGGCGGAGGTACTTCGGGCAGCAGCAGGTCGTCGACCTGCTCTCGTACCTGCGGCTCCTGCACAACCGCTACGACGACGAGGCGCTGCTGACGGTGCTGGCGTCGCCGTTCGTCGGGGTCTCGAACGACGCGCTCGTGTTGATCCGCGCGGGTGCCGAGCGGCGGCCGATCTTCAAGGGCATCGAGCGCACGCTGCCGCCGGACCTGGCGGACGACGACCGCCGGCTCGTGCGGGCGTTCCAGCAGCGCTACGACCGGCTCGTCGGAGGCGTCGTCACAGCTGTCGCTCGAGCTGCTCTGCGAGCGCATCGTGGTGGAGCACGACTACGACCTCGCCGTGCTGGCCCGCCGCGACGGGCGGCGCCGCTACGCGAACCTCCGCAAGCTCGCCCGGCTCGCGCGCTCGTACGAAGAGCTGCGAGGGCCCGACATCGAGGGCTTTGTGCGTTTCGTCGCCGAGCAGGAGGAGGCAGGCGCGCGCGAGCTCGATGCGGTCTCGGAGGAGGAAGGGGGCGATGCGGTGCGGTTGCTCACGATCCACACGGCGAAGGGCCTCGAGTTCAAGGTCGTCGTCGTAGCGGACGCCGGCCGCGACCGCAACCGGGTCGACGAGATCCTCTGCCTCTCCGACGGTCGCTTCGGCTTCAAGGTCGCCCACCCCGCCACCGGCTCGCGGGTCGGCACGACCTCCTACCAGGAGGTCAAGGACGTGCGCGAGCGCGAGGACGAGGCCGAGCGGCTGCGCCTCTACTACGTCGCCATGACGCGCGCCATGGACAGGCTGATCGTGTCCGGATCGGTCGACCTCGAGAGCGAGCGCCCCGAGCGCACGCCGATCGCGTGGGTGCTCGAGCGGCTCGCGCTCGAGCAGGAGCTGCGGGCGGGCGGCGACGGCCCGGTCGAGGTCGAGAGGGGTGCGGCGGGCGTCGTCCTGCGCATGAACCGCCGTAGCTGCCGAGCCGGACGCGACGGAGCCGGCGGCTGCGCCGGCCGAGCTCGAGCCCGGCCAGCTGGCGCTGTTCGAGGGTGTCGGGGAGGAGCTACCCGAGCCGGCGCCCCGACTGCACGAGCTTGCAGTGATCCCGTCCCCGCCTCTGCAGCCGGTGACGCGCCTCTCCTACAGCGCCATCTCACTGTTCGACCGCTGCTCCTACCGCTTCTACGCCGAGCGAGTGGCAGGCATGCGCCCTGCGCCCTGGGAGCGGGCGGGCGAGGGTGGGGGTGGAGGTGCGCTGCACCCGACGGAGCTCGGCGACGCGGTGCACCGGCTGCTCGAGCGCGTCGATCTCACGGCTCCTGCGCCGCCGCCGCGGGAGGAGCTGGCGCTGGTCGTGCGGGACTGGTACCCGGCCGTCGGCGACGACGAGATCGACCGCATCGGGGCCTTCGTCGAGGCCTACTGCGGCTCGGAGCTGGCGCGCCGCGTCGCAGCATTGCCGGGGGTGCGGCCGGAGCGGCCCTTCGCCTTCGACGTCGACGGCGTGCTCGTGAACGGGCGGCTCGACGTGCTCTGGCACGACGGCGCGCGGGCGCTCGTGCTCGACTACAAGACGAACGCGCTGCTCGGTCGTGACCCGGCCGAGATCGTGGACGAGGAGTACGAGACGCAGCGTGCCGTATACGCGCTCGCCTGCCTGCGCGCCGGGGCGGAAGAGGCGGAGGTCGTCTACCAGTTCCTGGAGGCGCCGGAGGCGGTCGTCAGCTCCACGTTCACGGCGGCGGACGCTTCGCGGCTCGAGGCCGCACTGTCCGCGTCGATCGCGCGCATCCGCGCCGGCGACTTCCGACCGACTCCGAGCCCGTTCGCCTGCGCAGGCTGTCCGGCGCTCGACGTCGTGTGCGCCGGCCCCAGGCTCGGCGGCTCGCCGCCGGGCGCGGCTGCGCCGGAGCTCGCGGCGATGGGCTGAGCGGGCCGGCGTTGCGTGTGCAGGCCGGTCGGTGCGACTGGTTCGGGCGATCGTCTAGCCTCGTGCCGTGGTTGTAGGGGCCCTCTACGACGTGCACGGCAATCTGCCCGCGCTCGAGGCGGTGCTTGCTGACCCCCGGCTCGACCGCGCCGACACGATCGTGTGCGGGGGCGACCTCGTGGCCGGGCCGATGCCCGCCGCGTGCCTCGACCTGCTCGGTGCGCTGGGCGACCGCGTTCGGTTCGTGTGCGGAAACGGGGACAGGGACGTCGGAGAGCGGCGTGTGGAGCACGGCGGCGCATGGTGCGCGGACGTACTGGGACCGGAGCGGCTCGCGGTCGTGCGGTCGTGGCCGCTCACCGTCGAGCTCGAGGTGGGCGGTGGTGCGACGTTCTGCCACGCGACACCCCGCTCGGTCGAGGAGATCGTCACGATCCTGACTCCCCCGCTCGAGCTCGAGCAGGCGCTCGGGGCAGCGACACACCAGCTCGTCGTCTGCGGGCACACGCACGTACAGGCGGACCGGCGTCTCGCGAGCGGCCGGCGTTTCGTCAACGCGGGGAGCGTGGGGAGGCCGTACGAGGGGGCGCCCGGCGCCTTCTGGGCGCTCGTCGACGACGACGTGGAGCTCCTGCGTACCGACTACGACGTCCTGGCGGCCGCCGCGGCGATCGAGGCGTCCGGCTATCCCGACGCCGGCGCGCACGCCGCGAATCTCCGCGAGCCGCCCTCGGCGGAGGAGGCCTCTGCATTCTTCGAGGGGCTCCGTGGCGCGTAGCTACGTCGGGGAGGCGCGCCGGCGGGGGCTCGGCTCCCGGCGCGAGCGGATCGGCCCGATCGTCGCCCGCCTCGCGGAGGAGCATGCCGACGCCGAGATAGCCCTGCGCTTCGAGACCGATGTCGAGCTGCTGATCTCCGTGATGTTGTCGGCGCAGACGACCGACGTGAACGTCAACCGGGTCACCGAGCGCCTGTTCGTCAAGTACCGTCGGCCCGAGGACTACCTGGCCGTGCCGCACGAGGAGCTCGAGCGGGACATCTTCCAGACGGGCTTCTACCGGCAGAAGGCGAAGTCGATCCGCGGCGCCATGCGGGTGCTGCTGGAGGAGTTCGGCGGAAAGGTGCCGCGCACGATCCCCGAGCTCCTGCAGCTGCCGGGGGTCGCCCGCAAGACGGCGAACGTGGTGGCGTCGGAGCTCGGGCACGCGCAGGGCATCGTGGTCGACACCCACGTGCGGCGCATCGCGCAGCGGCTCGGGCTGACGAGGCACGACGACCCCGTGAAGATCGAGCGGGACCTCGTCAAGCTCGTTCCCCGCGCCGACTGGGCGCGCTTTCCCCACCTCGTGATCTGGCACGGCCGCCGCGTGTGCGACGCCCGCCGGCCGCGCTGCGAGGAGTGCGTGCTCGCGGATCTCTGCCCGTCGAGCCGTGTCGAGGTGCGCTGACCCGCATCGGGCGACAGTCGAGACGAGCCGGTGCCTGCGGTGCCCGAACGCGCCCGCCGCGGCCCGCCGCGCGTTGACTCTTGTGGTGATTCACCACAAGCTCGGTTACCGTGACCGGTACCGCCCGACCGCGCCTGTCTCGACCGCCGTGCGTAAGACTTTGTGGTGATTCACCACAAGCTCCGGCGTGGAGCCGAGCCCGTCACGGGCGGACCCAGTGCTGGAGCCGGAGCCCGTCCCCGTAGCGGAACTGGCGCAGCAGCGCGTACCGTGGCGTCCGCACCGCCTCGCGACCGGCCGCGATGGCGGACTGCGGGTCGTCCGCGGCAACTGCAACCCATGCGCCGTCGCCGCGTGCGTAGAGGCTCGTGCGGGTGTACGGGGCGTAGTACGCGAAGGCGGCACGAGAGCGCGCGGGCAGTACGACGACGCTCTCCCTGTCGCCACGCACGCGATGGACGGCGGAGGCGAGGGCGTGCCAGTCCTCTTCCGGCTCCGAGGCGACCACGGCGCCCACTGTGACGGCCGACACGGCGAGAACGCAGCCGGCCGCGATCCACAGCACCGTCGAGTCGGACACGAGCCGGCAGGCGGCTCCCGCCGCGAGAGCGATACCGGGTGCGCAGGCGATGAGGGCGGGGGTAGGGAACACGGGCAATGCCGCGGCGGCGAGGATCGTGACGGCGACTGGGGCGGCCACCAGTCCGGCGACGAGGGTCGACTTCCATGCCGGTGGCTGAGCAGGTCCGCCGGCGAGAAGCGCTCCCAGGCCCGCTATAGCGGCGACGGCGAGCAGCGGGCTCCAGCCGGCGGCCCGTATCAGGCCGTTGCCGACCTCTCCGAGATCGAAGCCGCCCGTGCCGTCCGGCGCATCGAGCCTGTCGAGGGCCAGCCAGACGACGATCACGGCGGCGACCGCCATGCCGGCCGCAGCGATGACAACGCCGGCGCCCGCGACGCGCCGCTCGCGCCGGACGACGAGTGCCGCCGCGTGCGCGAGCAGCACACTCGCCGCCAGCGGATGGGTCAGCGGCAGCACGACGCATGCGATGGCGTAGAGCGCCCACAACCACGGCCTGCGACGTTCGACCGCCGCCACGAGAAGGAGCGTGGCCACCACGATCCCGAGCAGGCCGAGAGCGTACGGGGTTGCCTCGAGCGAGACGGCGACGGCTCCTGCGTTCGCCCCGAGCGCCACGCCGGCGACGAGGCCCTCCACGCGGCCGAGCAGAAGCGTTCCGAGCACGACCATCAGCGCCGCGGCGAGCGCGAGCGCGAGCACGGAGGCGGCGCGCAGCGTCCGCTCGTCCGTTCCGGCGAGTGTGGCCGCCTTGAGAGTCAGCAGGTAGCCGGTCTGGGCCGGCTCGTGGTGCGCGATCGTGTGGAGCAGGTCGCCGAAGGGCTGGCGCGCCCGGTCGACCGCGACCGCCTCATCCGTCGAGAGCGACCGGAACGGCCAGAGCGCGACGGCACCCACGGCGAGCGTGCCCAGGCCGACGGCGAGCGGCGCCAGCATCCAGCCGATGCGGGCATGCGTCCTCGACACGCCGGCCTGAAGGGTGACGATGCCCTCGGAGACCACCGCCCGAGGGTACAGCCGCGTCCGGCTGGGACGCCTCTCAGCCGGCTTCGGCGGCGGTCAGCGCGGCGTGGCGCTGCTCGCTCAGGTACCGCTCGGTGTCGAGCGCGGCGGCGCACCCCGACCCGGCCGCGGTGACCGCCTGCCGGTAGACGTGATCCTGAACGTCGCCGGCGGCGAAGACACCCGGGATGTTCGTCTCGGTCGTCTTGCCCTTCGTGACGAGGTACCCGCTGTCGGGCTCGTGGTCGAGCTGGTCGAGGAACAGCGACGTGTTCGGGTCGTGGCCGATGGCGACGAAGAAGCCGTCGGTCGTCGAGCTCCGACGTCTCGCCGGTGACGGTGTCGCGCAGTCGCACGCCGGTGACCTTGGCTTCGCCGAGCACCTCGTCGACGACCTTGTTGAGCACGAACTCGATCTTCTCGTTCGCCTTCGCCCGGTCGACCATGATCGGCGAGGCGCGGAACTCCTCGCGACGGTGCACGAGGTACACCTTGCTCGCGAAGCGCGAGATGAAGAGTGGCCTCCTCGAGCGCCGAGTCGCCGCCGCCGACGACCGTGACGACCTTGTCGCGGAAGAACGACGCGTCGCAGGTGGCGCAGTAGGACACGCCGCGGCCCTGCAGTCGCAGCTCCGACTCGAGCCCGAGCTGACGCGCGGACGCGCCCGTCGCGACGATGACGCTGTCGGCGGTGTACTCGTCGTCGCCTACCCACACGCGGAACGGCCGCTGCGAGAAGTCGACCTTCGTCACGTCGTCGGTGAGGAACTCGGCGCCGAACCGCTCGGCCTGGCGGCGGAAGTCCTGCATCATCGTCGGCCCCATCACCCCGTCGGCGTAGCCCGGGTAGTTCTCGACGTCGCGCGTGATCATCAGCTGGCCGCCCCAGTTGAAGCCCTCGATCACGAGCGGCTCCAGGTTTGCGCGCGCCGCGTACAGCGCTGCGGTGTACCCGGCCGGCCCGCCGCCGATCACGATCACGTTCCGTACGTCACTCACTGTTCCTCAGCTCCTCGAAATCCTTCGGCACCGCGTCGGTGCAGTGCCTCCAACGTTAGACAACGTCGCGGCACCCGTCGGGTGTTCCGCTCGCCGGTTCTAGGCGGCGTCGGCGTCCCCGGGAAGTACCTCGAGCGCCCTGCTCGCCCGGCGAGCGGCTCCAGAGCTCGCGCGGCCGCAGCGGCGCCGTGCGGGCAGCGATCGGATCGAGCCGGCAGCTCCTTCTCCGACGGGCGTGCCTCGCCGAGCCGGCGCGCGGTGACGAGCACGCGGCGCTCGAGCGAGCCGACGGCCTCGTTGTAGGCGCTCACGGCGCGTGTCGAGCGCACGGCCGACCTTCGTCGAGGTGCGCTGCCAGCGTGACCGTAGCCGCTCGTACAGCTCGCGGCCGAGCTGCGTGCACCGTGCGGGCGTCCTCGGCGATCTTCTCCTGCTGCCAGCCGTGCGCGATCGCCTGCAGCAGCACGATCAGCGTGGTCGGGGACGCGAGTGGACGCCGCGGCCGTACGCCGAGCTCGAAGAGCTCGGGATCCTGCTCCTAGGCGGCCGCGGAAGAAGCCCTCGTCCGGGAGGAACATGACGACGTACTCCGGGCGTCGGCGAACTGCGCCCAGTACTCCTTGCGCGCCGAGCTTCTGGAGGTGCGTCGCGGACGCGGCGCGCGTGGTCGGCGAGCTGCGGCCGTCGCGCTCCTCCTCGTCGGTGCGCCTCGAGCGCGTCGAGGTACGCGGCGAGCGGCACCTTCGCGTCGACCACGACGTGCTTGCCGCCCGGGAGGCGCACGACGCAGGTCCGGCCGCAGCCGACCCTCGTCGGTCGTGGTCGTGGCCTGCTCGTCGAAGTCGCAGTACGCGAGCATCCCGGCGCAGCTCGACGACCCGCTTCGAGCTGCATCTCGCCCCAGCGGCCGCGGACTTGCGGCGTGCCGAGCGCGACCGCGAGTGAACGGGTGCCGGCCGCCAGGAGCTCGAGCTGTGCCGTCAGGCGGCCGCCGTACGACTCGCGCCGACGGGCCTCGGTGTCGTCGACGAGCTTGCGCAGGTCGCCGAGGCGACTGCTTTACCGGCGCGAGCGTCTTCTCCACGCGCTCCCCCGCGTGCGCGAGGAAGTCCTCGCGTTCGACGCGGCGAGTGTCTCGGCCGAGATGCTCTTGACCGTCTCGGGCAGCTTCTCCTCGAACGCCTGCAGGCGGGCGCACGCGGCGGCCTCGGATGCCCGAGCCTCCGCGACTTCCGCGCGGGCCGTGGCCCGCTCGTCCAATGCGAGCGCGAGGGCGGCGTCGCGCTCGTCGAGCGCACGACGCAAGCCCACGCGCTCTCCGAGCGCGGGGCGCAGGAGGAGCCAGGTGAGCGCCGGCTCCCGCGACGAGACCGATCAGGACGGCGACGATCGTCATGAGGGCAAAAAACTGTACGCCGTCGGCCGGACGGAGCCGAGACTACGATTCCGCGAACATGCCCCGAAGCCCCGCGCGAACACGTCCAGGAAGCCCACCTCCGGCCAGCCCAGGGGGCTCAACCAGACTACTCGTCGGCGCCTCGGGCATCGTGGTGCTGGCGCTCGTGCTCGGCTGGATGTGGCTCGGCAGCGGCAGCGGGGTCGACGCCGAGAAGTCGGCCGACGCGAAAGCGGCGCTCGCCAGGGCCGGCTGCACGCTCACGGTGGTGAAGGCGCTGAAGAACGCATCCGACCACTCGGACGTGGCCACCCCGGACGCGAAGCCGAAATGGAACACGTTCCCGCCCACGAACGGCCCGCACTACCGCGAGACCGTGGTCTTCGGCGCCTACGACGAGCCCCTGCAGCAGGCGCGCGTCGTCCACAACCTCGAGCACGGCGGCGTCTACATCCAGTACGGCAAGGACGTGCCCGCCGCGACCGTCACCGAGCTGAAGGGCTTCTACGACGGCGCACAAGAACGGGACGCTGCTCGCGCCGCTGCCAGAGCTCGGCGAGACGATCGCGCTCGGCGCCTGGGTTGCACCGGACAACTCCGTGCCGGGCCGCACCGACCGCGGCGAGGGCTATCTCGCCAAGTGCGCCACCTACGACGAGAAGGCGTACGACGCCTTCTTCGCCGCCTACCAGTTCAAGGGCCCCGAGCGCTTCCCCGCGAGCGCCATGGCGCCCGGCTCGTAACCGCGCACGCCTCTACACTCGGGCCGTACTGCCGGGGTGGCGAAACTGGTCATACGCGCCCGACTTAAAATCGGGTGTCCCTCGGGACGTCTGGGTTCGACTCCCAGCCCCGGCACCTCCTGTTCAAGCCGTTTGCGGGCCTCGCGTGAAGGTGGGGCCTCGCTTTCGGGCCGTGTGGGCAACCCGGTGGGCAACTCGTCGGCGCGAGGAGGTGGTCGCGTTGAGAGATGAGCGACTCGCGTGCCATCGCTGCGGACGGGCCCTCGACGACGATCGGCCGTCGTTGAAACGCCGATCCAGCCTCCGGCTTCAGAACGCTCAAGACGCCCGCCGAGTACCCATGAACACAGGCAGGCTCGATCGTGCGTCCGACTCGACCTCCGATAGTCGGTGAACCCGAGCGTCCTCCGGCGCGGGCACGTATCTGACCACGCGCCACTGCCTGCCCTCCTCGGTCGTCACGGTGTCGCCGGGTTCAAGGTTCGGCGCAGGATGCTCTAGCCCGGCGAGGTAGCCACCGTCCGTGTCGTTGAGGCGGTAGCGGTACACACGGGGACTGTAGAACCTTCACGCCTTCTGCCCGGAGTGCTGGCAGCGGGAGTTCGGTAGTTGTGGGGAGCGTGCGAGGGCAGGCGCTTCCTGCGTGACCCTCGGCTCGTGTGCAAGGGGGCGCGGCCAGAGCCGCGCCCCCTTGTAGCGGTGAGGTTGAGGTCTACAGCTTGCGGCTGGGCATCGGCGGCACCGGGCCGCTTGCGTCCATCCCGTGCAGGTCGGCGATAGACCTTGCGAACCACTGGTCGAACTCGTGGTCGGACGAGAGCACGTTCGCGAGGAAAGTGTCGCTGCCAGTCCCTTCTGCGACCACGAGCGTGAGGAAGTTGCCATCGGGCGTCGGCTGCAGGTACGCCTGGTGCTCCGTCAACCCGTGGCGAGCGTTCATGTCGTCGAATCCGGCTTTGCGCGGCCCTTTCAGCTCGGCAACCCAGGCTTCCCAGGCATCGAGCTTGTCAGCCGCAAGCGGTACTGCCATTGCTGGCATAGAGATTCCTCCCTTCCTTCCAGGATGGTCTGAGGAGTTATGCCTCGACGAGGATCACTAGGGTCTCGGGCAGCACGCCGTCGTGCTCCATCGCCTCGGCGGCCCCCGGGGACTCCATCGCGGCGACGAGGGCATCCATGTCGGCAACGTCCATCAGCACCGCGACCTGGGTCGGGTTCTGAGGGTTGACGAACGTGCGGATGTTCGTGACGCCGAGCGGCCCGAAGAACTCCTTGCGCCTCGGTGAAGCGAGCCAGTGATCCTTGTCCTTCACGTCGTGATGGCCGATCACGGTCGGCATCGGGTTCCTCCCTTCGATCGTGAACACGGGTTCAGCGTGGCTCGATCTACTGTGGACGCTTAGAGACCTTCGTGTAGGGCGGATCAACAGCAGCAACCGAACGTTAACGCCCGCGGTGCTGATTCCGTCGCCGATGCGGCGCGGCACCTGACCCTCCGCGCCCTACCCGGAGTGCTGGCAGCGGGAGTTCGGGGCCGGGAAGTAGGAAGGCCCGCTGGGGCGGGCCTTCCCGTCAACAGGCTGCCGCGTGAGTCAGGATGTGACGTTTGCGCAGATCGCGTAGACCTTGACGGTAAACGGATCTCCGCTCGGATTGTCGATGTCTAGATAGACAGCCCATCGAGTCCCGTCGCTATTGGGGGCTGACTGTTGTACCGTGCCGCCGGAATTGACGTCTCCGGTATTGGTCTGCGTTACGGTTGCGCCGCCCCCGAGAACACGCTTCCCGGCCGGGCACAACGCACTGACCGTACCGGTGAGGAAAAGGCTGCCCTGCGCAAACGATTCGGTGTGTGCCACGATCTCGTACCCCGACACGCCGTCTTCGCCGTTCGTGCCTGGGTCGCCCTTCGGCCCCTGAACGTTCCAATCGAGACGCGTCTCGTTCTTCTTACAGTTCGTCGCCGTGGCATCGATCACGTCCAACGAGCCGCCACCGGTCTTGTAGCAGCCAGTGATGACTCCCCCGTTCGGGATAGCAGCGTAAGCGATCCCCACCGCCGCGCCGCCAACAACGAGTAGCGCAGCAGTAAGTAGCAGCCGCTTCTTCAGTCGCGACATTCAGGCTCCTCCTTCTCGTCATCCCGACACGCCTGCGGCCTCAGGCGTGCGGCCAATGTCACTCGGCACACAGACGGTCAACACTTCTCGACGCCGGGAGGTACTTGCTCGACCCCTGGGTCGAGTGAACCCTTTGCCCGAGGCCGCCCTAGATGGTCATGGCGTTCGTGTTCTGCCCCGAGTGCTGGCAGCGGGATTTCGGGGCCGGGAAGTAGGAAGGCCCGCCGGGGCGGGCCAGAGGCGAGCTCAGGACGCCGGTGCTCCGAGGCAAGCACCGTGCAGGTAGAGGCGGTAGCGCTCGCGGGAGAGGAGCCATGTCCACCGGTCCGCGACGGGGACGAGGTGGAAGGTGTACGTGACCCTGATCGGGTCTCTCGGCCCGTACCAGGTGAGCCTGACTGCGATGGTGACCGCCGCGCCCGGCACCGGGCGGTGCATACCGGGAACGCGGACCGGTGCGGCGCGCACGCGGACGACGCGAGCGGACTCGAGCGGAGCCGCGAACGATGTCGCTGTTTCGCAACGGATGAAAGTGTCGCGCGGGGCGACTTGTCTGTGGAGCGGGTAGAGGTTCTGCCAGGATCTCGCCCAGTCGCCGCTGGTCTTGCGTCCGAGCTCGGTGAGGAAAAACCGACCCGCGGAGGCAAGGGACGGGGCGGGGCGTGTCGTGCCGGGCTCGACCGGGTTCAGACCCGGGTCTGCCCGTCGGCCCCCGTGGCGTCCCGGCAGGTCCCTGATGTTCGCGACGAGGACGTCGGAGGTGCGCACCGTGTCGGGCCGGCCCTCGCGGCTGTCGGTGCGGGGCGTGATCGTGCTCTCGCCTGAGCGCCCCAGCGAGTGATCCGTGGCCGTCAACCCCGGACCGCGGGTCGCCAGAGAGATGCCCGAATGCGAGCCAACCACGAGCCCTGCGAGTACCACCGCGCCCAGAGCGACCGTCCGTCGCCGACGGCTCGGAACTGCGAGCGGTCTCATCTCCGACCTCCTCGTTGATGTTGCCGAACGAGGCTGCCGGCGCGCGGCGCGCCGCGAAAGCTGGAAACCTCAACTACTTGCGGCGGACGCCTCTCCGTTTTCGCGGGCGAGCCTCGGTGCCAGCTCGGCACGGGAGCGAACGCCCAGCTTCCGGTAGGTACGCGACAGCACCGTCTCGACGGTGTGCTCCGTGAGGAAGAGTGCCGCCGCGACCTCGCGATTCGTGTGGCCCTCCGCGACGAGCGTCGCGATCCGCCGCTCGCTCTCCGTCAGCTCCCCCCGCGAGGGCGCGCGGCCACCGATCCGTGCCAGCTCGGCCCGCGCCCTCTCGGCCCACAGCGGTGCGCCGAGCCGCTCGAAGATCTCGAGCGCCTCCTGGAGCGTCGCCCGGGCGGCTCCGCGCCGCTTTGCTCGCCGCTGGGTCACACCGAGTGCGAGCAGCGTGCGTGCGTGGTGGAACGGGTCCACGCTACGAGCGTGCTCGGCGAGCGCTCGGTCGAACTCCGCGAACGCGCCCTGCAGGTCACCACGCGCGGCGAGGAGGAGCGCCCGGCAGCGGGCCAGGCAGGCGAGTGCCCACGCCCTGTCGAGCGCGCGGGCACGTTCCTCCCAGGAGATCAGGATTCGCTCGGCCTCGTCGAGCTCGCCGACCGCGATCAGGGCCTCCAGCGTGTCGGCGAGCTCCAAGCGCATGCCAGGCTCGAGGATGAACATGTCGCGGACCTCGTAAGAGCGCCTGAGGTGCTCGACCGCCGCCACGGCGTTCCCGAGCGAGAGCTCGATGAAGCCGAGCACCCAGCGGTGACCCGATTCCGCGACGTGGATGCCTTGCTCCTCCGCCTCGGCAACCGCGTGCTCGGCAAGCGCCCGCGCCTCGTCGATCCGCCCCCGATGCGCCGCTATCGCGGTGGCAGGCGCTTCCTGGGCCGGCCACATCCCCACACGACCCGCCTGTGTCGTGAGCGAGAGCGAGTCGGCCAGGTACCGGGCGGCCAGCTCCCAGTTCCCTGCCCGCCACTCGAGGAAGGTCAGGTGCCAGAGCGCCACCGCCTCCTCCGGATCGCTCCGGGCGTGCAACGCTTCCCGACACTCGTGCAGAAGCAGCCGCGCCGAGTCGAGGTCGCCCGAAGACCAGAGCTGGTAGACGAAGGCATTGGCCGGCCCGTCCATGAGCGGCCATTCGGTCAACGTCCGCTCGAGTGCGAGCGCCTCATCCATCTCGGCGCGTGGAATGCCCCGGCCCGCGTTGAAGTGCAGGAGCCCATGTGCCGCCAGCGCCCGGCACCGGAGCGTTGTGTCTTCCACGCGCGAGGCGGCGCGGACGGCCAGCGTGGCGTGCTCGACGCCGAGGTCGACGCCCTCGCTGAAACGCATGAGCTCGGCGAGACTGAGATGGATCAGCGCTTCGAGCGCATCGTCGCCTTCCGCCTCGGCGAGCGCGTCGCGGTACAGCGCCACCGCCTCGCGCGGGCCGCGGGCGTACTTGGTCACGGGCCCGAGCTGCACCAGGACGGCGGCCCGCTCCGCGCCCTGCGCAGCGGCCGCCCGCGCGTGATCGAACAAGGCGAAGGCTCGACCGTTGTCGCCGGCCTCGAAGTGTCTGTTGGCGGCGAGGAGCCGGCGACGGCGCGCGTCCTCGACGTCCACAACCGGCGTCAAGCGCAGTGCCTGGTCCGACAGCTCGGCCGCCGCCATCGTCGCGCCGCGGGCGTGCGCCTTCCGAGCCGCATCCTCGAGAACCGCTGCGACATCGCGACTTGGCTCGGTTGTCGTCAGCGCAAGGTGGCGAGCGCGCTCCTCGTCCGTCGGGACGAGATCGGCGAGCTGCGCGTGCAGCGAACGTCGCCGCGCCGGCGGGGTGCGCGACCAGATCGACGAGGCCAGCAGCGGGTGCGTGAACCTCAGACGTTCGCCGTCCAGCTCGAGCACCCTCGACTCGAGCGCGTCAGCCAGACCGTCCTCCGCCCTTCGACCGGCGGCCATCTCGACGAGAGACACGCTGGCGTCGGCGAGCGCGGCGACAATGCGCGAGACCTCGAGCGCGGATGGGCTCAACTCGCCGATTCGCTCGCGCACGAGATCGTCCAGGTTCGCGGGGATCGGCAGCTCCTCGCCCGGCTCGACGGTGCCGCCCCGACGTCGGAGCGCGCGCGCGAGCTCCAGGGCGTAGAACGGGTTGCCGCCCGACGCTTCCCAAATGCGGCGGAGCACCGGCCTCGGGAATGTGGTGTCGAGTCGTGTCCGCAGGAGCTCGTGGGTCATGTTGAGGCCCAGTCGTCCGAGCTCGACCGTTCGGAGTCGCTGTTCCGATACGCCATGCGACAGCCAGGCCGGCACGACGCCTCGCACGGACAGCAGCGCTGCGACCGGCTCGGTGTGAAGGCGAGGTAACGCGAACCGGAGCGTGGTGAGCGATGGACCGTCCAGCCATTGGAGGTCGTCCACCGCGACCACGAGTGCCTCGCGCTTGGACAGCGTCTTCAGCGCGCTGAGGAAGGCGGCGGCGATCACGCGCTCGTCCGCACGGCGCTCCGAATTGCCGAGCAACAACGCCGCTTCGAGCGCCCGCTGCTGGAGCGGCGGTAGCTCCGGAAGGATCGTCTCGACGACATCTCCGAGCAGGTCGGTCAAACCGGCGAACGAGAAGCGGGTCTCCGCCTCGGAAGGCCGACACGAGAGGACGCGGTAGCCGAGCTCCCGCGCCGCCTCCGTTCCCGCCAACCACAGCGTCGTCTTGCCGATCCCCGCCTCGCCGACCACGAGCACGGTGGCGGGCAGCCTGTCGCGCGCCCGGAGTATCCCGAGGAGCGCCTCGGCCTCCTCTTCCCTACCGACGAACTGCTGAATTCCTGGCACGCCTTGTCTGAACGGCGATTGTATGGTGGAGCAATCCGGATGGCGACAACGAGCGCCGGCACGCCACCCGTACGGCCTGTCATGCCGTCGTCCACCTCGACCTCGACGCTTCGCCCTTTCCATCGGCCACGCATCCGCAGGTGACGGAAGACCACTCGCCGGTTTCCACCGATTCCGGGAGTCCCGCCGGTAGACTGCCCGCGCCATGGCCCATACCGACGAGCCCGTCTTGCACGGCCCGCTCGAGGCCCGGGAGGCGTGCCCGTGATCGACCGGGTCCGCGACGCGATGATCGCCGAGCCCCGCTCGCTGCCCGCGACTGCGTCGGCGCAGGAGGCGGGGGAGGTGCTGACCCCCCGCGAGGTGCGTGCCGTCTACGTCGTCGACGAAGCCGGCGGCCTCACGGGCGTCGTCACCCGCAAGACGCTCGTCGCCCGCGTCGTCGCAGCCGGCCTCGATCCCCGCACGACCGGGCTCGGTTCGATCGCGGAGGAGCCGCACGCGACGATCGACGCCGACATGCCGCTCGACGAGGCCTTCCGCTTCCTCGAGGAGCAGGACGCAGAGCGCGTGCCCGTCGTCGAGCACGGGCGGCTGGTCGGCGTGCTGTCACGCAGCGTGCTGGGGCGCAGGCTCGCCGAGGACGAGGATCCCGAGCCGGAGCTGCCGCCGGCCGCGTAGTGTGAGGCGTGCCTCGCCCTGGCGGCGACGAACTCCGCGGTCAGCGCGCTCGGCGCCGCCGCCGGCTTCCCGGCAGGAGCGGCGTCACCGGCTCCGCGCCCGCGGCGCACTCGAGCTCGTCGGCCTCGACCGAGAGCCGGCGCGCCCGCGGCCCGAGCGGCTCGGCCTCGATGCCGCGGCGGGCCAGCTCACTCTCGACCCCGTCCGCGCCGAGGCGGCCGATCGCCGCGTGGAAGGAATCAGGTGCCTCGCGCTCGAGCGCCCGGAAGAACGACGGCAGCCAGCGACCCGCATGGTCGCGCAGGAACGCCTCCTCGATCTCGAGACACAGGTCCGCGTCCGTGTCGTGGCCCGCCTCGACCGCGGCCAGCCGGCGGGCGCCGAGGAAGGCGAGGAACTCGAGCTCGCAGCCGGCATGGTCGGGCCGCTCGTGTGCCGGGCCGTGCGCCTCGGCGCCGAATGCACGGTAGAACCCCGCCACGTCGGACATCTGGCGCGCCTGCCGGAACGGGTCGTCCTCGTAGCTGCCCTCGTACGGCGCCACCGCGACCTTGCCGCCGAACACGCGCTGCTGCGCCCGGCCCAGCTCCTCCGGCGACGTGCCGGCGATCGCATCCCGCAGCGACGCGAGGGCGGACGGTGCGCCGGGGCGCTCCTCGAGCGCGGCCGCGAGGGCGTCCACCTCGTCGAGGGACGCGCGCGTCGGCGTCGACACGGACAGCGCCAGCAGCTGCCAGAGGACGATGCCGGCGACGTCGGCGTCCGGTGCCGCGACGGAAACGCTCACGACCGGGCCGCCAGCCGGAACGGCACCCAGTTCGCGTAGTGCTTGCGCCCGCCGCGGTTCTCCTGCTCGCCGAGCCACACCGCGAACGCGACGCTCCAGGTGGAGCCCGGCTCGAGCGGCGCGCCGATGCCCTCACGCACCATGGGGAAGCCGAGCGCCACCGTCCACGTCGACCCGTCGTTGACGCCTTTGCCCTTCGCGTCGTCCCGCGGGAGGTGCGTGGTCGTCCCGAAGCCCTCTGCCACGATCTGCTCGATCGGGGTCGTCCGTTCGTTCTGCGAGAGCGGGTTCCCCGCCGTGCGACCGACCCAGTAGAGCGCCGCCGTCTCGGGCGGCAGCACGTCGTCGGGCATCACGTCGTGCACGACGCGCGGGAAGATCTGGTCGACGCCGGTCTTGCCCGCGAGATCGCGCTCCCAGGTGGCGCGCCACTGCAGGATGTGCGCCGGCGTGCCCTTCGCGCCCATCGTGATCGCCGTCTGGCCGCCGCCCTGGGTGGGCAGCATCACCGCGACGGCGTCGTGGAAGCGGTGGACGCTGTCCAGGTCGGACACCTCGGCGTCCTCCCACTGCAGCCTGAATGCGACCGTCTTGCCGTCGTGCAGGGCGCGTACCCGTACGTCTGCCACCCCGGCGGCAGGGAGTCGAGGCGGGGCGATCTGCTGCGCCACGAGCGGCACGACGGCCTCCGCCGCTTCGTCCCAGGCCGCTGCGGACGGATCCGCCGCGGGAACGGCGTCCGGGCTGTACGCGGCCACCACGACCGGGTCGCCCTCCGGCTCGCCGCCGCTCGCGAGCCCGATCGCGCCTGCCCCTGCGAGCGCCCCAGCGCCCACGACGCCGATCGCTCCGGCGCCGAGCAGCGCGTCCCTGCGAGTGATCGTCTTCTCGCTCATCGTCACCTCACGTGTTGTGCCGGAAGCCCGTGGTCGGCTCGCCGGCGAGCTCTGTCGCGAACTCGAACGGACGCACGAACGTCGGCTCGCGCAGCGGCACCGCGACGATCTCCGCCCCGTCCTCGTCGTAGCCGCGCGCGACGCCGTCCTTCACGTCGAACGTGTCGATGATGCGCTCGGTGGAGCCGAACAGCATCAGCAGCCCCAGCAGCTCCGGGTCGTCCTTGGCGTCCCGGTAGGTCGCGATTGCCTGCTCGACGCCGGGACCGAACATCTGGGTCAGGTAGTCGACGGGCACGTGCACCGGGGGCACGTAGTAGACGTTCGGCTCGAGCCCGAGCTGCGGGTAGAGCGGCAGCGCGATCTTCTTCACGTGGACGAGGTAGTCGGCCGGCCTGCGGGGATCGACCTCGTCCGGCCGGGAGAGGAAGTTCGTCAGGCGGAGCCGTCCGATGCAGGCCGTGGTGCACTGCGTCTGCAGCCCCTGCTCGATCTTCGGGAAGCAGCCGATGCACTTCTCCGAGACGCGCGTCTCGAGGTTGAACATCGTCTTCTTGTAGGGGCAGGCGGTGAGGCACTCCTGGTAGCCGCGGCAGCGCTCCTGGTCGACCAGCACGATGCCGTCCTCCGGCCGCTTGTAGATCGCCTCGCGCGGGCACGCCGCCACGCACGCCGGGTACGTGCAGTGGTTGCAGATCCGCTGCAGGTAGTACATCCACATCATCGAGTGGGGCATGTCCTCCATGTAGGGGGTGGTGTCCGCGTCGCCCGTCGGCTCGTCCTCGCCGATGTTCGGGTAGTTCCAGTCCTCCTCGTCCGGCGTCCAGCCGAGCACGCGCTCACCCTCGGGCGCGGCCTCGAACAGCGTCTTGCCCGTGTAGGTGTCGCCGTCCCAGGTCTGCTCGGAGAGCCGGTCGAGGACGTTGACGTCCCAGCCGGTGGGGTAGAAGCCGTACGGCTTCGTCTCGATGTTGTTCCAGAGCATGTACTCCTGGCCCTTGCCCCAGGTCCAGGTGCTCTTGCACGCGATCGTGCAGCTCTGGCAGGCGATGCACTTGTTCGTGTCCATGATCATGGTGAACTGCCGCGTCGGCCTGGAGCCCTCGTAGGGGTACTCCATCGTCGCGGCCGAGCTGCCAGTTGTCGACCTTGGGCACGATCAGCTCCCCTTCTGTGTGATGTAGGCGCCCTGCAGGTAGGCGAGCAGCGGATCGCCCGCCGCCTCCGGGCGAAGCCCGAGCGTGACCGGGCGCCACAGCTTCTCCGCCCCGGTGCCGCCGTCCTCGGCGCGCTCGACCTTGACGAACGCCTCCTTCGGCGCGCCCGAGACAGAATGGACGTCGGCCTCGAAGCCCTCGCCGATGACCTGGCCGAAGTAGTTCTTGCGGGTCAGGCTCTCGGTCATCTGCGTGGGGCGCAGCCACGCGCGCGTGCCGGACTGGTGGCTGCCGTGGCGGAAGAGCGCGACGTAGTTGGTCGCCTGGTTCTGCGCCGGGTTTCCGTCGGCGAGCCTCTGCGCCGCGACGGTGCCGGGCGTGGCGGCGTACATGTTGAACCAGGTGCGGATGAGGCCGCGCGTCATGCCCGGGTAGATGCGGGCGCGCATCATGGCGCGCGCGACGTCGTAGTACGGCTCGTCCTCCTTCCAGTCCCGGTAGGGCCGGTCGTCGGGGTCGGCGTCGACCCACGCGTAGTCGCCGTCCTGGATGCCGAGCTCCTCGGCGTCGCGCGGGTGGATCTCGAAGTACGCCTCACCCGTCCACGGCGAGCGCGGGTCGCGCCTGTACGGGTCGCCGAAGGGGCCGAACAGCATCGCGATCCAGTCGGCGTCGACGGCGGTGGAGTGCGCGCCCCAGCGGTACTTGGGCGTCTGGAAGATGTACCGGTAGGCGGGATCGAGCTCGTGCAGCGGGTGAACGGTCTGCCGCAGCGCCTCCCACGTGTGCACGACATTGCGGTACTGGCGCGTCTCCGTGTCGCGCTGCGAGACGGGCACGCCGTAGTCCTCCGGCCCGCGCGGCCTGATCGACGGGTGCTCCTTGTTCGAGAGGATCGCGTTCGGGTCGTAGAACGTCGCGTCGACCGGCTCGCGCCACACGGGCAGCGACTCGCCCGCCTCCTGGAACTCCCGCTCGGGCCGGTAGAACTCGAGCCGGCCGGTGGGCGTGTACCACGGCTTGTCCTCGTAGCGCTGCTCCCAGCCGGCCGCGCGCGGGTAGGTGCGCGGGTTCATCAGCAGCGGCGTGCCCTCCTTCGCAGGAGGCGTGCAGGTCGTCGTAGACGACGCCGCGCGTCGCGTTCGAGCCGGCGAGCACGCGCTGCAGGTAGGGGGAGGGGTCGCCGTCCAGCACGCCCTGCCAGTACTGCGCCATGCGCGGCTCCTGCACGAGCTTCGCCCAGCTCGGCCGCGGTCAGGGCGAGGGCCTCGTAGTCGGAGCGCGAGTCGTGGATCCGCTCGAGCGGGGTGGTGGGGAAGGCGAGCAGGAACGGGTTCGTGCAGCTCGCCGTCATGTCCGGCAGCTTGAACTCGGCCCACGAGTCGGCCGGGAAGACGAGGTCCGCGTACTCGCACGAGCTCGTCCAGTGCCACTCGTTGCAGAAGATCGCGTCCTGGCGCGGCAGCGTGTTCTTGACGACGTCGAACGACCACTTCGCGTTGCCGAGCAGCGAGTTGGAGTTGCCGAACCAGATCAGCTTCGTCGGGGTCGGCATGTGGCTCTTGCCGGTGATCGACTCGCCCTTGTGCGGGTCGGTGCCGTTCTCGAACGCCCGCAGCGGGCGCTCCCCGTAGTTCCAGTAGTGGGCGGACTCGGCCTTGTAGTACTTCTTCACCCGCGCCGGCTTCGTCAGGTCGGTCTCGATGTCGAACGGGTTCTCGAGGATCCACTGCGGCATCGCCTGGAAGAGGGAGCCGCGGTAGTTGCCGGCGAAGCTGCCGACGTTGCCGCCGATGTGGCCGATGTTGTCGGTCAGCGCCGCGACGAGGAACTGCACGCGCCCGAAGAGGTCGTTGTTGAAGTAGTGGTTCGGGCCCATCCCGGCGGCGAGCAGGGCCTTGCCCTTGTTCTCCGCGAGCTGCCGGGCGAGGCTCTGGACGGCGGCGCTCGGGACACGGCACACCTCTGCGGTCGTCTGCAGGTCGAAGCTCTCGTCCAGGTACTGCTTGAGCAGGTCGAAGGCGGGCCGCACCATCACGGTGGAGCCGTCGGCGAGCGTGACGTCGAACTCGCCGAGCAGCGCCGGGTCCCCTTCGAACCGGCCGCCCACCTCGTCGCGCGACACCGCCTTCGGCCCGTCCGTCTCGCGATCCCAGTAGACGTAGTCGCCCCACTTCTCGCGCAGCTCGGTGGGGACGATCTGCTTGCCGACGGTGAACGGGGGCGGCGGCGGCGAGCCGTTGATCTCGTCCGCGGGCTTCAGCACGACGTAGTTCTCGAGGATCGCCGGCGCGTAGTCGGCGAACACGTCGCGGGCGTTCAGGCGCTCGCCCGTGTCGAGGCGGACGAGCAGCGGCAGGTCGGTGCGCTGGATCACCGCGTCCCGGTCGTAGAGGTTCTTGGAGATCAGCTCGCGGGCGACGCCGAGCAGGAGCGCGGTGTCGGTGCCGGAGCGGAGGATGATCACCTCGTCGGCCTTGTTGGCCGTCGGCATGTAGTCGTTGCTGATCACGACGACGCGCGTGCCCTTCAGGCGCGCGTCGCCGATCCAGTGCCCGTCCGGCATCTTCGTGCAGATCCAGTTCATGCCGATGATCACGAGCAGGTCGGTGTTCTCGGCGGCGAACAGGTCGAAGTCGACCGTCTGGCTGCCGGTCACCATCGGGTGGCCGGGCGGCAGGTCGGTGTGCCAGGCGTAGTTGTCGAAGGCCCGGCTGCCGACGATCTCGTCGTCGGCTGCGTCCGGGCGCACCTTGGCGTCGAGCAGGGCGAGCATGTTGGCGAAGCGGTAGAAGCCGAAGATGCGGCCGATGCCGAGCAGCGGCATGCCGCCGCGCATCTTGATCGCCTGTACCCCGGCGCCGTGCATCGCCTCGACCATGTCCGGGTCGTAGCCCTGCTCGAGCAGCTTGTCGGCGCCCGCCTCGCCGCTGAAGGTGCGGGCGACGTTCTCCAGCGTCTTCGCGGCGATCGCGGTGGCGTCGTCCCAGCCGATCTTGATCCACTCGTCGGAGCCGCGCACGCTGAGGTCGGACTTCGGCGTCCCGTCGTCGTTGCGCGGGAATCCCGCGTCGACCCACTCCTTGAAGCCCTTCCTCACCATGGGTGCCTTCACCCGGCGGTCGCTGTAGAAGCGCCTGCTGAGGATGAGCCCCTTCTGGCAGATGCGGGGATCCCAGCGGTGCGAGGCCTGGTTGCCGTACAGGTCGGTGGCCTTGCCGTAGCCGTAGGTGGGGCTGATGCGGACGACGACCCCGTTCTTCACGTGTGCGCGCAGGAGGCAGTTGTGGGTGTCGTTCGGCGCACAGGTGAAGACGAACGAGGAGTCGTCGGAGAACTGGTCGCGGTAGATCCGCTCCCAGGTGCGGTCGGGCATCACCTGCAGCGGGTTGCCCGGCACGAACTGCGCTCGCCGTATCGCCGGTCGCCGCTTCGGCGGCGGACAGGAACCGTGCCGGGCCGAGCAACTCCGTCAGCGCGGCGCCCGAGCCGGCGGCGACCGCACGAGCCAGGAGCTGCCTGCGGGACAGAGCTGCCATCACCCGGCAGGCTCGCGGAGCGCGGGAGCAGTCGCATCGGAGGAGCCGCCGCAGGGCTCTCCGTAGTTTCTACGGGTTTTCCGCGCTGGACCGGAGAAACCCGCTTGTTTCTCCGGTCCAGCGGGCCGGTCAGGGCTCGAGTGCGATGAGTGCGGCTGTTGCGACGGCGGCGGCGTCGATCGCGTAGGCGGCGTAGAGCTCGGGTTGGCTGCCTGTCTGGCCGAAGCGGTCGACGCCGAGCGGGACGCAGCGGGTGGCGAGGGCGGAGCCGAGGAAGGAGAGCGCGTGGCTCGAGCCGTCGATGACGGTGACGACGGGGAGGCCGCGCTCGTCGGGGAGGAGGAGCGCGTTCGAGATGGCTGGTTGCGCGGCTGCTCTCGCCGTGGAGGGGGGCGGTGGCCGCGGCTTGCCAGTCGCGGTAGAGGCGGTCGGGCGACGACAGGCACAGCACGGTTGCCTCGACGCCTTCCTCGTTCGAGAGGAGGTCGGCTGCGCGGAGCGCCTCGGGGACGATGGCGCCGCAGGCGGCGATGACGACGCGGTCGTCGCTCGTCGTGCCGGGCTCGCGCAGGCGGTAGCCGCCGGCGACGACGTCGGCGCGCAGTGCCTCGGCGCCGCGGCGGGCGGCGGCCTCGGCGAAGGGCGCCTGGTCGACGGGCGTGGTGGAGAGACGCAGGTAGAGCGCCTCGCCGTCCGGCTCCTGCATGCGGGCGAGTGCGTCGAGGAGGAGCCATTCGAGCTCGCGCGCGTAGCAGGGCTCGGCGTAGGTGAGGCCGGGGGTCTCGATGCCGATGCCGGGGGTGGAGAGCGACTGGTGGGCGCCGCCCTCGCGGGAGAGGGAGATGCCGGAGGGGGTGCCGGCGAGGACGAAGCGGCTGCCCGAGTAGGTGGAGTAGACGATCCCTTCGAGGGCGCGCATGACGAACGGGTCGTAGAGGGTGCCGACGGGGAACAGGCGCTCGCGCTGGAAGTCCCAGGTGAGGCCGAGCTGGCCGAGCAGCAGCACGAGGTTCATCTCGGCGATGCCCATCTCGAGGTGCTGGCCGTGGGGGCCGACCCGCCATTTCATGGGGGAGTCGGCCATCTCGTCGTAGACGGGCTCCTCGTGCGGGCCCCAGACGCCGGTCTTGTTGATGAAGCCGCCCAGGTTGGTGGAGGAGGAGACGTCGGGCGCGACGGTGACGAGGCGCTCGGCGACGCCGGGGACGCGGGAGAGCTCGAGCAGCGCCCGCCCGAACGCCGCCTGGGTGGAGACGCGGCCGGGATCGCGCTCCGACAGCACGGCGGGGACGTGGACGGCCGCCGCGGCGTGCCTGCTCGCCCCGGTCGAGCCGGGCGCGGGCGCCGGCGAGGATGCGGCCCTCGGGCGTCTCCGGGCCGAAGCGCGTCCCATTCGGTCGCGGCCGTCAGCCCCACCTGCGCCCGTAGCCGGTCGACCTGGTCGGCGTCGAGCAGGGCGGAGTGGTTCTGGGGGCGGCCGGCGATCTCGAGGCCGTAGCCCTTGATCGTGTACGCGAACAGCACCGTGGGGCGGTCGCTCGTCTCGCGCGCCCGCCCGAGCGCGTCGAGCACGTCGGCGAGGTCGTGGCCGCCGAGGTCGCGTACGAGCGGCGCCACCCGCCCCGCGTAGAGGTCGAGCAGGCGCGCCAGCCTGCCGCGCTCGCCGCCGTCGCCCGCGCAGTCGAGCACGGTCTCCCGCACCTCGTCCTCGCTCGCGCCGAAGAGCGACTGGTACTGCTCGTTCGGCATCCCGTCGATGCAGCGCCGCAGCAGCTCGCCGTGCTCGAGGCCGAACGCCTCGCGCAGCCGGCGGCCGTACTTGAGCTCGATCACCTCCCAGCCCGAGGTGCGGAACTGTGCCTCCAGCTCCGCCGCGCGGATGCCGGGAATGACCCGGTCGAGCGACTGGCGGTTGAGGTCGACGATCCACAAGCACGTTCCCGAGCCGCCGCGCCAGCGGCTCGGCCAGCGCCTCCCAGATGTTGCCCTCGTCCAGCTCCGCGTCCCCGAGCAGCGAGATGAAGCGGCCGCCCGTCGACGAGCCGAAATGGCTGTCCACGTACCGGTCCGCCAGCGCGGCGAACAGCGGCGCCGCCGAGCCGAGCCCGACCGAGCCGGTGGAGAAATCGACCGGATACGGGTCCTTCGTGCGCGACGGATAGCTCTGCAGGCCGCCGAAGTCGCGCAACCGCGTCAGATAGGAGCGATCCAGCCTGCCCAGCAGGTACTCGATCGCCTGCAACACCGGCGACGCATGCGGTTTCACCGACACCCTGTCCTCCGCCCGCAGGTCGGCCAGGTACAGCGCCGTCATCAGCGTCACCATCGACGCCGACGACGCCTGATGGCCGCCCACCTTCAGCTCGTCGCCCTTCGGCCGTTCCCGGTTCGCGTAGTCCACGATCCGCACCGCGAGCCACAGCACCCGCCGCTCGATCGCCGAGAGGGCGTCGAGATCGAGGGCGGGCGGGACGATGGTGGTCGCCGTCATGGTCGCCGATGCTACGGGAGCCGGTCCGGCGCGGGAAGGCCGACACCGTCCCTGCGCCGTGGATCCGAACATCGTTCGGAATGCGTGCCTGCTGCCGGGCAAGGGCGGCCGTTCGTGCGGCGGCGCCGCACGGTCTACGAGAAGGCGCTCGCGTACCCGTTCAGCGCCGGCTGCCCGCCGAGGTGGGCGTACAGCACCCGTGACCCGGGGGCGATGCGGCCGTCGAGGACGAGGTCGATCAGCGCCGCCATCGACTTTCCCTCGTAGACCGGGTCGGTGAGCATCCCTTCCAGCCGGGCACAGAGGCGGATGGCGTCGATCGTCCTCGCGTCGGGGATGCCGTAGGTGCCGGCGTGCCATTCGTCCAGCAGCACGATCTCCTCGTCGGCGAGCACGCGGCCGAGGCCGATCGCCTCCGCCGTGCGCCGGGCGATGCGCGCGATCTGCTCCCAGGTCTGCTGCACGGTGGCCGAGCCGTCGATGCCGAGCACCGTCCGCTCGCGCTCCTGGCCGGCGAAGCCGGCAATCATGCCCGCCTGCGTCGAGCCGGTCACCGAGCAGGTGACGACCGTGTCGAAGAAGACGCCGAGGTCGGCCTCCTGCTCCGCCACCTCGCGCGCCCAGTCGGCGAACCCGTGCCCGCCGAGCGGGTGGTCGGAGGCGCCTGCGGGGATCGGGTACGGCGTGCCGCCTGCCGCCTGCACCGACGCGAGCGCGTCCTCCCAGCTCTGGCGGAACCCGATGTCGAAGCCGGCGTCCGAGAGCCGGACGTCCGCGCCCATGATGCGGGAGAGCAGGATGTTGCCGACCTTCTCGTAGCCGGGGTCGTCCCAGTCGACCCAGTGCTCCTGCACGAGCACGCACTTCAGGCCCAAGCGTGCGGCGACGGCGGCGACCTGCCGCGTGTGGTTCGACTGCACGCCTCCGATCGAGACCAGCGTGTCGCACCCCTGCGCCAGCGCATCGGCGACGAGGTACTCGAGCTTGCGCGTCTTGTTGCCGCCGTAGGCGAGGCCCGAGTTGCAGTCCTCGCGCTTCGCCCAGATCTCCACCTTGCCCCCGAGGTGCTCGGTGAGCCGCTCGAGCCGGTGCACGGGGGAGGGGCCGAAGAGGAGCGGCACCTTGGGGAAGTCGGCGAGGCTCACGGCGCCATTCTGTCGCTTCGGGCCCGGAGATGCACGTCCCCACGCCGATCACTGGACGCTTAGGGCAACCGCGCTGCCGCCGACGCGATGCCGTGCAGGATGTCCCGTTGGCTCGCCTCTATCTCCACGAGGCGGTACGCCTTCATGACCTCGCGGAGCACCACGAGACCGCCCAGGATCACGGGAGCGCGCTCGGGGTGGAGCCCGCGCACGTGCTTCCTCGCGTCGAGGGGCAGTGCCGCCAGCTCGTCCGTCACGCGCTCGACGACGGCGCGCGGCACCCGGTGCCGGTGGATGCGCTCGACGTCGTGCTCGTCGAGCCCCAGGTCGATCGCCGCGACGGTGATGACCGTGCCTGCCACGCCGATCGCCGTGGCCACGTCGAGCGTGGGGAGCAGGTTCCGCGTGTAGGCGGTGGCCTCCGCGAGCTCGGCGGGTAGGGGCGGGTCGCCGTGCAGGAAGCGCTCGGTGAGGCGGACGCCGCCGGCCTGCAGGCTCGTCGTGAAGGAGATGCCCCCGGGGCCACCGACGAGGAGCTCCGTGGAGCCGCCGCCGATGTCGACGACGAGCGTTCCGCGCTCGAGCGTCCGGTCCGAGGTGACGCCGTTGAAGGTCGTCTCCGCCTCGTCGCGGCCGTCGAGCAGACGGGTGGTGAAGCGGTAGCGCCGCTCGACCTCCGCCAGGAGCTCCGCGCCGTTCCCGGCGTCGCGCACGGCGCTCGTCGCGACGGCGAGGACGCGCTCGGCGCCGAGCGCACGGGCCTCCGCTGCATAGCCGTCGAGCACGCGGAGCACGCGGGCCACAGGCCCCGCTGCAGCTTGCCGTGGGCGTCGACCCCCTCGCCGAGGCGGGTGATGACGACATGCCGCGCGACCTCCGCGAGCCGGACTTTGTGGTGATTCACCACAAAGTCGTCGACGTCGGCGACGAGCAGGCGCGTCGTGTTCGTACCCAGGTCGATCGCGGCTACGCGCATGGACGGGACGCTAGCGATGTGCAGATGCGCCGGTCGGCCGAGGTCCACGGCCTGACCGTCGTATCACCCTCGTAGGGGCGAGATCACGCCTCGCCCTCGAGTTGCACTGCGCTACCGGCAGCCCTCGCAGAGACCGTCCGGCCCGGCGGCGCCGCGCTCGCAGGCGGTGCACACGAGGCCGGCGCGGACGCCGAGCGCCCCGGGCGCGGCGCCGGGCGAGTCGGAGAGCTCGCGGTAGGCGCGGCGCAGGTCGGCCTCGGTCTGGCCGAGCGCGTAGCTCGGCGAGGCGAGCTCCCGCGCCTCCTCGACGCGCACGAGCACGACCTGCTCGAACGGGTAGGGCTCACCCGGGTACTCGTCGCGTAGGGCCTGCACCACGGCGGCGTCGCCGGTCACGTGGGCGCGGCCGGCGAAGCGCCAGCCGCGGCGCGCGAAGTGGTCGACCACGTTGACGTGCACGCGGTCGTCGCGACCGACGTTGGCGACGGTCTGCGGCGACGCCACGTTCGCGAAGACGAGATGGTCGGCGTCCCACACGCGCACCGTCCCCTTCGGCGACAGGTTGGGCGAGCCGTCGTCGTTCAGCGAGGCGACGAAGCAGAGCGGATAGCGGGCGACGCACTCGCGTGCCGCGGCCGGGATCGACCCCTCGGCCACGGTCAGATTCCCGGAACGAACCAGAAGACCCGGCGCACCTGGGCGCGTGCCTCGCGCATCGCAGCGAGCTGCACGTCCAGTTGGGCCCGCGAGAGCTGGAGCCGCCGGTTCGCCTCCGCAAGCCGCTGCGTGCTCGCCTCGGCCGCCGCCATGTGGCGCTCGATCGAGGCCACGGTGACGGAGATCTTCTCCGTGCGCGCCGAGAACTCGCCGCCGGTGCGCTTCACGTTGCGGTAGAGCTGCAGCCCGCGCACGACCGCGTACGCGATCCCGGCCGTGACCGCGACGAAGAGAAGCGCCAGCGAGAGCCAGAAGCCGACCATGCGCCGATGCTAACAGCGGCCCTGTGCGGTGCTACCATGAACGCCGCGACGCGGGGTGGAGCAGTCAGGTAGCTCGCCGGGCTCATAACCCGGAGGTCGCAGGTTCAAATCCTGCCCCCGCTATGGAAAAGCCCCGGGAATCGGGGCTTTTTCTTTGCTCAGATCACCTCCGACGGCAAACTCGTGCCCAACCCTTGCCCGAGCACTTCTCCTCAGGAGGCGATCTTCGAACCGCCCTGGGTTCGTTGGAGGCGTTGTCATACGGCGTACTTACGAGCGTCGCAAGGTCCCGGGCAAGTGAAGAGTCCGGGGATCCGTGACCGGGCCTGGGCGTCCTGGACCGGTGTAGCGTTTGCGCAGCCGAGGAGGGCGGATGAAGGAGGGGCTTGCGTGATCGTGATCACCGGTGTTGGGGGGCGTGTTGGCGGCCTGATCGCGGACCGACTGAGCGAGTGCGGTCTGTCTGCGCGACTTCTCACGCGCGATCCGTTGCGGCTGCCGGAGCGAGCCGGAATGGAGATCGTCAGGATCGACGGTTTCGAGGACACTCCTGCTGTCGCTTCCGCGCTACGTGATGGTGATCGAGTCTTCATGGTCGCGATGCACTCCTCCGTCGATGACCGCACGCGCCAGCATCGGGCTTTCGTCGATGCGGCCGTTACCGCGGGGGTCGGCCAGGTCGTCTATCTCTCGTGTCTGGGTGCGGGGCCGAACGCGGTGTTTCTCCACGGGCGCTCGCACGGCGCGACGGAGGTCATGATCAGGGAGTCCGGGCTCCCGTTCACGATCGTGCGCATGAGCATGTGGACCGACGACATCCCGACCTGGTTCGACGCGGACGGGGTGATTCGCGCGCCCGCCGGTGAGGGTCGCATCAGCTTCACGTACCGGCCCGAGATCGCCAGCGTGATTGCTGCCACGTTGACCGAGGAGGGACACGAAGGCGAGGTCTACGACGTCACCGGACCGGAATCGGTCAGCATGCCCGAGCTCGCTGGTCTTGCGGCCGAGATCACCGGCGACGACTATCGCTGCGAGCCACTCGAGCGCGACGCGTGGACGGCAAAGCGGGTCGCGATGGGCCGCCCCGCCTGGTCGGTCGAGGCGGGGCTCTCCTCCTGGGATGCTCTCCACGCCGGCGAGTTCGACGTTGTCTCGGACACCGTGCGCGAGCTCACCGGGAACGAGCCGATCACGGTGGCTGACTGGATCACCGATCACGCCGCCGAGATGCCGCTCGCATAGCGGCGGCCGGCGATGAACCACACAAGAGCGATCTCCACCTCGCCCCGCGCGCAGCGGACAGCCCTCTTGCGAGGTTGTCGAACACCGCGAGGAGCACGCCGCCTACCCGCTGTCACAGATTTTGTTGACAACATTGGTGTTCATGTGGTTGGCTCGATCGTGCAAGACGGGCGATCGTAGCGAGGGGCAGTCATCGATCGCGCGGCCGTGTCGTTGACGACGAAGTCGGTGTCACGTGGGAAGGAGACCCATGAAGCGCTTTGCTCGTATCGCCGCGCCCGTAGGCGCTGCGCTCGTTGCCCTGGTGCTCGCCATAGCTGCCTCGGCGACGACTTCCAAGACTGACGGGAGCGCCGCACCGTCGGCGACCTCGGCGGTGACCAACTACCTCCAGTACGTCCATGGCAAGCGCGGGAAGGCCAATCCGAAGAAGCCGCCGGTCTACATCGGCTGGGTCAACCAGCAGGGCGGACAGGTCGTGATCGGTGGCCTCGCGACCGCAGGCGCCGAGCTCGCGGTGAAGTACGTCAACGACCAGCTCGGCGGCGTCGGCGGACGTCCGGTCAAGCTCGTCGAGTGCTTCATCAAGTCGAACGAGGAGGAAGGCACGACCTGCGGGCAGAAGCTCGTCAACGACAAGCGGATCGCCGTCATCACGGAGGGCGCGGTCGCCACCGGAGCACAGTCGCTTCACGCGACGATCCGCGGCACCAAGCCGGTTGTCACCGGTGTGGGCGTGACCCCGGTCGACGGGGCGCAGAAGACCGCCATCGTCCTCTACGGCGACGCGGCACACATCCTCCTGCCGTTCGGCACCTATGCGAGGGACGTGCTCAAGGCGAAGACCGCGGCGGTCGTGTACCCGCAGGCGACCGGCATCACGGAGGCGGCGCTGACGGTCG
Source organism: uncultured Gaiellaceae bacterium (assembly GCA_963731095.1). Lineage (GTDB taxonomy): Bacteria > Actinomycetota > Thermoleophilia > Gaiellales > Gaiellaceae > Gaiella. The sequence continues at coordinate 169,678 of CAVSUK010000030.1, read as the reverse complement.
CCGAGGGCCTCAAGCAGGCCGGCATCTCGGTCAAGGCTGTCGGCTACACGCAGGGCCAGACCGACCTCACCGCACCGCTGACCGCAGCCGGCGCGACGACGGCGGACTTCATCGCCCCCTACGGCTCGGCGGCCGACTGCGCGAACCAGGCGAAGGGCCTGCAGCAGCTCGGCATCACCGACTCGCGGAAGATCATGACCGCGCCGCTCTGCCTCAGCCCGCAGGTGATCGCGGCGCTCGGCGACTTCCCCCTGTGGACCTACGCGATCGTGTCGTCGCTCTACGGCGACACGACCGACAAGGGCATGCCCGCCTACCAGGCGGTGATCAAGCGCTACAAGGCGGAGAAGAACGCGCCGGATCCGTGGCACATCGTCGGGTTCGGACAGCTCCTGACAACCGTCCGGTTCCTCAACGAGGCCAACGCGGGCAAGGGCGGCATCACGCCGAAGACGGTCCTGGCGCGCGCCAAGGCCTTCCGCGGCCCGCTCGCCCTCGGGCCACCGTCGATTCAGTGCGGCAAGGACAAGAAGGCGCCGGGCATCTGCAACGACACCTTCCAGGCGTTCACCTACCAGGGCAAGTTCGCATGGAAGAAGGCGTCCGACTGGGTCGGGCCGCCCAACGGCTAGGCGAACGACGATTCCCGATCCGACGGGGCCGGTTCACCCGGCCCCGTCGGATAATCCGCACGTGGCCGCGTGAACGAGACACTCCTCTTCCTCCTGCTGGGCCTCGGGACCGGGGCCACGATCGCCGCCATTGCGGTCGGCATCGTCGTCACCTACCGCGGCTCCGGCTACATCAACCTCGCCACGGGCGCCATCGCCATGCTCGCGGGCTTCTCGTTCTGGGCACTCCATACCGGCGAGCTCGGCTTCACGGTGGGCACGCCGCTCGCGGTCGCGCTCACCTACGCGTTCGTGACCGTGGTCGGCGTCGCGATCGAGCTCGCCGTCTTCCGACCCCTGCGCACCGCGCCGCCGCTCGCGAAGCTCGTCGCCTCGCTCGGCGTCCTGCTCATCGCGCAGGCGGCGATGCTGCTCGCGTTCGGCACGTCACAGCACCCGCAGCCGACGATCATTCCTGTCCGCGTCTTCCTGATGCTCGACGGTGCGGTGCCGCTGTTCGACTTCGTGCTCAGTGGCGCGGTGGTCGGGATCACCGTCTTGCTCTGGGCGCTCTACCGCTGGACGCGCTTCGGGCTCGCGACGCGAGCGGCGTCGGAGAACGACATCGCGGCACGGCTCGCCGGTCTCTCCCCCGACGAGCTCTCGCTCGCGAACACGCTGCTCGCCAGCCTTCTGCTCGGCACGCTCGGCATCTTCGCCGGGTCGGTCGCGTCGCTCGACACCACGACGCTGCCCTTCCTCGTCGTGCCGGCACTCGCCGCAGCCCTCTTCGCCCGGCTCACCTCCTTCGCGATCGCCTGCGCCTGCGGGCTCGGCATCGGGATGCTCGAGTCGCTGATCGAGCTCGAGTCCACGAAGACGTGGTTCCCGACCAGCGACGGCGCAGCGTGGCCCGGGGTCAAGGAGCTGCTCGTCTTCGTGCTCATCGTGGCCGCGATGTTTCTGCGCGGCGCGTCGCTGCCGACGCGCGGCGAGCTCGTCGAGCAGCGCCTCCCCGACGTGCCTCGGCCGCAGCACGCGGTCAAGGTAGCGATCCCGTCGAGCGTCCTCTGCGCGGTCGCGCTCGTCGTGCTGCCCTTCGATTTCCGCCAGGCGTTGACGAACTCGCTGATCGGGATGGTGATGGCCCTCTCGCTGGTCGTGATCACCGGCTTCGTCGGCCAGATCTCGGTCGTCCAGCTCGCGCTTGCGGGCGTCGCAGGCTTCACCGTCTCGCACCTCGCCGTCGACGCCGGGATCGGCTTTCCGCTGGCGCCGCTCGCCGGCATCGCCGCCGCCGTGCTGCTGGGCCTCGTGACCGCGGTCTCGGCCCTTCGCGTGCGCGGCGTCGCCCTCGCCGTCGTCACGATCGCGGCCGCGGTGGCCGTCTTCAACTTCGGCTTCCAGAACGGCACCTGGGGCGGAGGCGCGACCGGCTCGCCGGTCTCGGATCCGCACCTCTTCGGGGTCAACCTGGGGCCGACGGCGTCGTTCCGCGGCCTCGACGGGAACCTGCCGAGCCCGGTGTTCGGCTGGGTCGCGCTCACCGCCGTCGTCATTCTCGGCCTGCTCGTCGTGTCGGTGCGTCGCGGCATCCTGGGACGGCGCATGCTTGCGGTCCGCTCGAACGAGCGAGCCGCAGCCGGGGCGGCGATCGACGTCCGGAACGTCAAGCTGACGGCGTTCGGCATCAGCGCGCTGATCGCCGGCGTCGCCGGAACGTTGTACGCGTACAACTTCGGATCGGTGAGTGCCGACCGCTTCAGCGTGCCGCTCGCGTTGAGCCTGATCGCGTTCGCCTACGCGGGTGGCATCACGCTGGTCTCCGGCGCCGTCTTCGCCGGGCTCATCGCCGCGCAGGGCATCTTCCCGTACGCGCTCGACAAGTGGTTCGGCCTCTCGGGGAACTGGTTCCTCCTCTTCGGCGGCCTCGTGCTCATCTTCACGCTGATCCAGAACCCCGAGGGCGTGGCCGGCTCGTTCTACCGGACGGCTCAGGCGCGCGCGAAGCGAAAGGCTGAGCTCGCGGAGTCCGAACCTGCGAGCGTGGCGTGAGCGCCGTCCTTACCACGACCGGCCTCTCGGTCCGGTTCGGCGGCGTGCGCGCCGTGGACGAGGTCGACGTCGTCGTCGAGGAGGGTCAACTCGTCGGGTTGATCGGGCCGAACGGTGCCGGTAAGACGACGTTCGTCGACGCGATTACCGGGTTCGTCCGGTATGCGGGCCGGGTAGAGCTCGACGGGCACGATCTGACAGGGCTGCCGCCGCACGCCCGGGCGCGGCGCGGGCTCGCCCGAACCTGGCAGAGCACCGAGCTGTTCGACGACCTCACCGTGTGGGAGAACCTCACTGTGGCCGCACAGCGACCGTCGTTCCTGGCCCTCGCCGCCGAGCTGGTTGGAAAGCGGGTCGGCGAGAGCGCCGCTGCGGAGCGCGCGCTCGACCTGCTCGACCTCGGTCAGATCGCCGAGGCCATGCCGGGGGAGCTGACCCAGGGGCAACGGAAGCTCGTCGGGGTGGCCAGGGCGATCGCGATGGAGCCACGGCTCCTCTGCCTGGACGAGCCCGCTGCCGGGCTGGATACGAACGAGAGCGAGGATCTCGGGCAGCGGCTTCGGCGGATCGCCGACGCGGGTACCACGACCCTCCTGATCGACCACGACATGGGGCTCGTGATGACCATCTGCGACCAGATCACCGTCCTGGAGTTCGGCAAGGTGATCGCGGCCGGGCCGACGGACGAGGTGCGGCGCGACCCCCGCGTCGTGACGGCATACCTGGGGGGCGCCGCGGCCACGGAGGCGGGTGGCGTGACCGCTGGGCGCGACGAGGCGGAGGTCGGGAAGGCATGAGCGCGCCGGTGCTCGAGCTCGAGGGCCTGACGGCCGGCTACGACAGCGCAGCGGTGATTCGCGACATCCACCTCGACGTCGCATCGGGTGAGATCGTGGCCCTCCTCGGCGCGAACGGCGCGGGCAAGACGACGACGCTCCGGGCCGTCTCTGGCCTCGTCCGCCCGATGGACGGTGTGATCCGCTTCCAGGGGCAGGATCTACAGCGCGTGCAGCCGAGTGCGCGCGCGAAGCTCGGGATCGCGCACGTCCCGGAGAACCGCGGTCTGTTCTTCGGTCTCACCGTCGCCGAACACTTTCGCCTCGGCTATCGCGGCGAGCGCCTCGACGCGGACGTGGCGTACCGGTACTTTCCCGCGCTGACCGAGCTGCGCGACCGGCGCTGCGGCCTCCTCTCGGGCGGAGAGCAGCAGATGCTCGCCGTCGGGCGCGCGCTCGCCCGCCGTCCCGGGCTTCTGCTGTTGGACGAGCTGAGCCTCGGCCTGGCGCCAGTCATCGTCGAGCGTCTCCTGCCGGTCGTCCGCGAGTACGCGGAGGAGAGCGGCTGCGGCGTCGTCCTCGTCGAGCAGCACATCGAGCTGGCACTGACGATCGCGGACCGGGGCTACGTCCTTGCCCACGGCGAGACCGTGCTGCAGGGCCAGGCGGATCACCTGCGCACCAACCACGACCTCGTGATCTCGAGCTACTTCGGTGAGCACACCGACCTCTTCGCGGAGAAGGCACCGTGACGGGGCGAGTGCGCACGACACGATCGGGCCCTGCAACCCCGAAGACATCCAGCGCAGACCCGAGCTACGAGAAGCTCCGTGGCGCCATCGTCCGCGGTGAGATCGCCCCCAACTCCCATCTCGTCGAGTCGGACATCAGCTCGGTCTTCGAGATGTCGAGGGGTGCAGTGAGGAACGCGCTGATCCGACTCGAGCAGGAAGGGCTCGTCGTCCGTGAGCCGCACCGCGGGGCACGCGTGCGACACGTCAGCGATCGCGAAGCGATCGAGATCCTTCAGGCGCGCGCCGTGCTCGAAGGGCTGGCCGTCCGCTTGACCGCCGAGCGGCTCGACGAGGTCGGTGCCGAGCGCCTGCGGGAGCACCTCGCGCTCCATCGCGAGCGACTCGACTCCGGCGACCTGCTCGGCGCCTCGGACGCGAATGCAGAGCTCCACGCCGCGCTCGTCGAGCTATCCGGTCACAGCACCGCGCAGCGCCTGATCCGCGGCCTCAACGCCCAGATGGTGCGGTATCAGTACAGGACGATCCTCATCCCCGGCCGTCCGGCAGCCTCACAGGACGAGCACGCGGCGATCGTCGAGGCGGTCGTCGCGAGGGAGCCGGAGCAGGCCGAGGAGGCCATGCGCTTCCACCTGTTCAACGTCGCGCAGGCGCTCCAGCGCGGACTGCTTCCCCGCATCGACAGCGCGAGCCGTGGCGTGATCGAGTCCGGCGGGTGAGAGAAGGTGCGTACCGGCGCCGTCGTGGAGACAGCGGACGCTACCGACGAGCGAGCTCCAGCTGCGCGCTCGTCGTCTCGAACGCGCGGTCGAAGATCTGGTCGATGGGGAGGCTGCGCAGCTCCTCCGAGAGCACCTCGACCCCCCACGGGCCCTCGTACCCGAGCTCGCGGCACACGACGACGTACTCGACGATGGGGAACTCCCCCTCGCCCGGGAGCCTGCGGCGGTTGATCACCTCGTCGAGGCGGTCCTCCGCGTACTCGTAGGGGCCGTCCGAGAGCTCGACCCACGACACGAACCGCGGCGGGATGCGCCGCAGGTCGTCGGGCTCCAGCCCGAGCTTGCCCAGATGCCACGTGTCGAGCGCGAGGCCACCGTTTCGTGCGTTCGCCCCTTCGACCACTGCGAGCGCCGTGTCGACGGTGTTCACGTTGACGTCGTAGGGCATGAACTCGTACACGATCGTCGCGTCCGTGACCCGGGCGGCGTCGGCGCAGAGCTCGCCGAAGCGCTCCACGATCTGCGACAGCTCGCACTCCGTGCCCATGATGTTGCCGACCTTGACGTGGTGCGTCGGCAGCTCGGCCGCGGCCCGGAAGAGGAGTTCTCGCCGCTCGTCGGAGGCGCGGCGGCGCTCGTCGCCGGGGTCGAGGAACCAGTCGCCGAGGAACTCGAGCTCGAGCTGGTCGAGCCCATGCTCGTCGATCACTGCGCGGATGTCGGCGAGCGTGCGCGTCTCGAGGATGTGCTCGAGGTCGGCGTGCCAGATGCCCATGCCCCTGAAGCCGACGCGCTCTGCCTGCTCGCAGCGGTCGCGCAGGTCGAAGAGGCTCCACTCGCGGCCGAAGTGCACCTCGACCGGGCCGGAGATCGTCCAGTAGTCGGCGACGAGGGCGTCGGAGCCGGGCATCACCCGACAACCTAACCGGCCGGGCGGCAAGTCGGCAACGGTCCCGGTCGCGAATCCTGCGGCGACGTTAAGCTGGCCCTGTACCCGAGAGCGGACGAGCGGAGGAGTGCTGGGATGGCTGCTGACTACGTGATCGTGGGCGCCGGCTCGGCGGGATGTGTGCTCGCAGGCCGCCTGAGCGAGGACCCGAACGTGACCGTGCACCTGCTCGAGGCCGGCGGCCCCGACACCGCGGACGCGGTGCACGTCCCGGCGATGTTCCCCGTCGCCTTCAAGTCGAGCCTCGACTGGGACCTGAACGGCGAGCCCGAGCCGGGCCTCGCCGGCCGCCGGCTCTACCTGCCCCGCGGGCGCGTGATCGGGGGCTCGGGCTCGATCAACGCGATGATCTACCTCCGCGGCCACCGCGCCGACTTCGACGAGTGGGCGGCCAACGGTTGCACGGGCTGGTCGTACGACGAGGTGCTGCCGTACTTCAAGCGCTCCGAGGACAACGAGCGCGGGGAGAGCGAGTTCCACGGCGTCGGCGGCCCGCTCACCGTGTCCGACAGCCGTGCCATGACCCCGTTCACCGACCTCGAGCTCGAGGCTGCCGTTCAGGCCGGGTTCGAGCACATCGAGGACCTCAACGTCGACGAGCCCGAAGGGGTCTCGCGCTTCCAGCTCACGCAGCGCAACGGCCTGCGGTGCAGTCCCGCCGACGCATTCCTCCACCCGGCCGCCGAGAGGCCGAACCTGACGGTCACCACCGGCGTCTTCGTCGAGCGGATCCTCTTCGAGGGCGACCGCGCGGTCGGCATCGAGCTCGTCTCGAACGGCGTGCGCGAGGTCGTGCGGGCCGAGCGAGAGGTGATCGTCTCGGCCGGCACCTACCAGTCGCCGGTGCTGCTGATGCTCTCCGGGATCGGGCCGGCGGACGAGATCGCACCGTTCGGGATCGCCGTCCGGCAGGACCTCCCGGTCGGCCACGACCTGCAGGACCACTGCATGGTCAACGTCAACTACCTCACCGACCGGCCGGGCCTGCACGGCATCTTCACGCCGGAGAACTTCGCGCTCCTCGCGAAGGAGGGCCGCGGACCGCTGACCTCCAACTACCCGGAGGGCGGCGGCTTCTTCCGCACCCGCTCAGGGCTACCCGCACCGGATGTCGAGTTCCACTTCGCCGCGGCACCCTTCTTCGACGAAGGGCTGACGCCGCCGCCCGACAACGGGTACGCGTTCGGCCCGGTGATCATCAAGCCCACCTCGCGCGGGAAGGTCGCCCTCCGCACGCCGATGCCCGACTCCAAGCCGACCATCCTGTGCAACTTCCTCACCACGGAGGAGGACCGGGCGAGCATGCTCGAGGGCGTGCGCATCGCGCTCGAGATCGCCGCGCAGCCGGCGCTCAAGGCGATCGAGCGAGAGCCGCTCAGCGCCCCGGTGTCCGACTCCGAGCAGGACATCTTCGACTGGGTGCACCGCGCGAGCCAGACCGTGTACCACCCGACGTCAACCTGCGCGATGGGGTCGGTCGTCGACCCGGAGCTGCGCGTCTACGGGGTCGAGGGGTTGCGCGTAGTGGACGCGTCCGTGATGCCGACCATCACCCGGGCGAACACGCACGCGGCGACGATCATGATCGCCGAGAAGGCCTCGGACATGATCCTCGGCCGGGCGCCGCTCGAGCCGACGCGGGCGACGGCCGGCTAGCGGGACGCGCGGCAGCCCGCTCTGCGAGCTCGAACGGGGACGGGCACGACCGCCACTCCCGGCGCCAGGAAGGTGCCTCTCGACGACGCCGCTCCGGCGCTGCCGGAGTCGCGCGGCACGCATGTCCGGATCGTCGCCATCCTGGGTGCGCTCGCCGCGTTCGGCCCGCTCGCTGTCGACACGTACCTGCCGGCGCTGCCCGAGATCAGCCGGGATCTCGGCGCGTCGACGTCCGTCACGCAGCTCACGCTGACCGCGTGCCTCTGCGGGCTCGCCGCAGGCCAGCTCGTCGGGGGACCCGTGAGCGACGCCCTGGGCCGACGCCGGCCCATCCTCGCGGGAGTCGCAGGCTTCACGGCCCTGAGCGTCCTCTGCGCGCTCGCGCCCACCGTGTGGGCGCTCGTGACGTTCCGCTTCCTCCAGGGGCTCGGCGGCGGCGTCGGCATCGTGATCGCGCGCGCCGTGGTGCGCGACCGGCACGTCGGGGTCGCCGCGGTGCGGGTGTTCTCGCTGATGATGGTCGTCACCGGCGTCGCGCCGATCGTGGCCCCGCTACTCGGCGCCCTCCTCCTCCAGGTGACGTCGTGGCGCGCGATCTTCGCGTTCCTCGGCATCGCCGGTGCGCTCATCCTCGCGGCGACCGCGGTCGGTCTGCCCGAGTCGCTCCCGCCCGACCGCCGCCGCGGCAGCGGGCTCCGCGCCACGCTCACCGTGTTCCGCGGCCTGGCCAGCGACCGATGGTTTGTGGGCTGCACGCTGGCCTGTGCGCTGCCCTTCGGCGCGATGTTCGCGTACATCGCCGGCTCGCCGTTCGTCCTCCAGGAGCTCTACGGCCTCTCGCCGGCCGCGTTCGGGGCGGTATTCGGGGTGAACGCCGTGGGGCTCGTCTGCACGGCGCTGCTCGGCAACAGGCTCGTCGGGCACTTCGGGTCGCTTCGCCTGCTCCTGCTCGCCCTCCTCGCGGGTTGCGTCGGCGGCGCCGGCCTGCTCGTCTCCGTGGTTGCCGGCGTCGGGCTGTGGGGCGTCCTGCCGTCGCTCTTCGTCGTGGTCTCCGTCATCGGCATCGTCCTCCCGAACGCGACGGCGCTGGCGCTGGCCGACCACCCCGACGTGGCGGGCAGCGCGTCGGCCCTGCTCGGGGTGCTGACCTTCCTCGTCGGCGCGGCAGTCGCTCCGCTCGTCGGGGTGGCAGGGGCGGACGACGCCCTCCCGCTCGCCCTCGTTGTCGCCGTGCTCGAGGTCGCCGCGCTGGCACAACTCCTCGTGCTGACGCGCTCTGCGGCGTCAACCTGAACGTTCAGCTCGAGATCGTCCGTGACCACGAGCGGCATCAGCCCCGCTCCGCGGGCGTTCGCGTGCGGGCGTACTCGGCGAAGGGCTCCACCGAGCCGGGCTCGACGAGCGCATCGCTGGCGGCCACATCCGAGACCGCGGCGCCGGTGAGGATGCGCTTGACCGGCACCTCGAGCTTCTTGCCGGTCAGCGTGCGCGGGATCGCGGGCACCGCGACGATCGAGTCCGGCGCATGCCGCGGCGAGAGCGCCGCGCGCAGCGCTCCGGCGATGTGCCCGCGAAGCTCGTCGTCGAGCTCGATCCCCGGGCGGAGCACGACGAACAGCAGCAGCTCGTCCTCCTCCTCGAGATGCACTACCAGGCTGTCCACCACCTCGTCGAGCTCTTCGAGAGCCGAGTAGAACTCGCTCGTTCCGAGTCGCACGCCGCCGCGGTTCAGGGTCGCGTCGGATCGGCCGGTGATCACCGAGCTCCCGCGCTCGGTGAACACGATCCAGTCGCCGTGACGCCAGATGCCGGGGTAGTGGTCGAAGTAGGCAGCGCGGTATCGATCGTCGCCGGGGTCGTTCCAGAACTGGACCGCCATCGACGGCATCGGCTGGCGGATCACCAGCTCGCCCAGCTCTCCGACGATCTCCTCGCCCTGCTCGTTGAACGCCGCCACGTCGACGCCGAGGCAGGGGCCGGCGATCTCGCCTGCGTACACCGGCAGGAGCGGACAGCCCTGGACGATGCCGGAGCAGACGTCGGTGCCGCCGCTGCCGTTGATGAGGAGCACGCTCGCGTCGACCTGTTCGTAGATCCATTCGAAGCCGTCCACGGGGAGGGGTGAGCCGGCGACCGTGAGCGAGCGGAGCGAGGAGAGGTCGTACCGTCGGCCCGGCTCGACGCCCTGCTTGCGGCACGCGAGCGCGAACGCCGGGCTGATCCCCATCAGCGTCGGCCGCGCCTCCTCGGCCAACTGCCACGCGTGGCCGAGGTCGGGATAGCCGGGGTTGCCGTCGAGCATCACGATCGAGGCCCGTAGGAGAAGCGTCGATACGAGCGCGTTCCACATCATCCAGGCGGTCGTCGTGAACCACTGGAGCCGGTCGCCCGGACGGACGTCCCAGGCAAGCCCGAGGTTCTTGAGGTGCTCGAGCAGGATCCCGCCGTGTCCGTGCACGATCGCCTTCGGCAGGCCGGTCGTGCCGGAGGAGAAGAGGACGTAGAGCGGGTGTGCGAACGGCACCGGGTCGAACTCGAGCGGCCCCGGCTCGCTCAAGAGCTCGTCCCATCGCATTGCCCCTGGGATCGCGCCGCCGGCGTACTCGACGTCGACGACCGTCTCCAGCGACGGCAGCCGCTCGCGGATGAGGGCGACGTTCTCGCCACGGTCGATGAGCTTCTCTCCGTAGACGTATCCGCCGACCGCGAGCAGCACCTTCGGCTCCAGCTGGCCCAGCCGGTCGATGACGCTGCGGACGCCGAACTCCGGCGGGCACGTCGCCCAGACTGCGCCGAGGCTCGCCGCGGCGAGGAACGCGACCGCCGTCTCCGGGATGTTCGGGAGGTAGGCGACGACGCGGTCCCCGGGGCCGATTCCGAGCCGTTTCAGGCCGGCGCGCGCCCGTGCCACCTGCTCGCGGAGCTCGCCGAACGTCAGCTCGCGCGTCTCGCGGGTCTGGGAGTGGGCGAGGATCGCGACGGTGTCGAGATCCTCGTCGCGACCGAGCATGTGCTCGGCGTAGTTCAGCGTCGCGCCCGGGAACCACTCAGCGCCCGGCATCTCCCGCGAGCCGAGCACCCGCTCGTACGGGGTGTGCGCGCGGACTCCGAAGTAGTCCCAGATCGAGGCCCAGAAGCCCTCGAGATCGGTCACCGACCAGCGCCAGAGCTCGTCGTAGCCCGGGAAGTCGAGCCCGCGCTCGGTGCGGAGCCACTCGACGTAGCGGCCCATCTCGAACCGCTCGCGCCAGTCCGGAGGCGGCGTCCAGATGACCTCTCCCTTCATCATGACGCTAGGCGCGCTCGAGCGCGAGCGCCGCAGGTGACGAGCGCGCTGCGGAGGCTGGTCGCCTCGCCGTCGTCGAGGTCGGCGAGCATCTCCCGCTCGACGGCGTCGACGGCTTGGTCGCAGCGGGCGAGCGCCCGGCTGCCCACCGGGGTCAGCTCGATCCGGATGATGCGGCCGTGGCCCGGCTCGGCGCGACGCCGCACGTAGCCCTTCTCGACGAGAAAGGCGAGCACCTCGCTCATGGACTGGGGCGTGATCAGCGAGCGGCGCGCCAGCTGTGCGTTCGAGAGCCCGTCCTGGGCCCTCAGCACCGACAACGCCGTGTACGCCGGCAGCGTGAGGCCGTGCGGCTCGACCGCAGCGTTCAGCCGGCGGCGCAGCACGCGGTCGAGGCGGCCGAGCACGTAGCTGAGCCGCGGCTCCACGTCAGCGCGTCGGCCGTTCATACGTCTGCAGCCCGGGCTTGATCCGCTTCTCGTCGAGGAACTGCCCGAGCCCCTGCTCGCGGCCGCGTTCTGCATCGAGGAACTGCGACTGCTCGACCTTCGCGTAGAGGTAGTCCTCGGCCTGGTCCCAGCTCATCGAGCCGCAGTGCTTGAAGCCGAGCTTCGCCGCTCGCAGCACGACCGGGTTCTTCTCGAGCAGCTGCCGCGCCAGCGACTCCACCTCTCCGCGGAGCTCGGCGCGCGGGACGCTGGAGTTGACCAGCCCCATCGCGGCCGCCTGCTGCCCGTCGAAGGTGCGCCCGGTCATCACATAGAGAAGGCCGGTCCGCGAGCCGACGGTGTCGGCGAGGGCCTTGCTGACGACGCTGCCGGGCGGGATGCCCCAGTTGATCTCCGACAGGCCGAAGATCGCCTCGTCCGCGGCGATCGCGAGATCGCACGCCACGAGCGGGGTGAAGGCGCCGCCGAAGCACCAGCCGTTGACCATCGCGATCGTCGGCTTTGCGTACGTGCGCAGGAGTCGCCACTGCCAGTAGGCGGCATCGCGGCGCACCCGCCGCTGCACGTGCTCCGGCCCGCCGTCGACTTCGCGGAAGTACTCCTTCAGGTCCATTCCGGCGGACCACGCGTCGCCCGCCCCGGTCAGCACGAGCACACCGCAGTCGTCGTCGGCGTCGAGTTCGAGGAGCACCTCGACCATCTCCGCGTTGAGGGTCGGGTTCATCGCATTCCGCTTCTCGGGCCGGTTCAGCTCGACCCACGCGATGCCGTTGTCGATCTCGACCTCGACCGTCGTCCAGCGCTCGGCGTAGCTCACGGTGGTCCTCCTTCTTGCGCGTGTGTTTGTTCGTTATATCAGGTAGCCTGCTCTAAGACGGGCGGCAGACCTCGCCCCTACGAGATCCCAGGCGTACTCGCCGTCACAGCAGCCGACGAAGCCCCAGAAAGCGAATAGCGCGCCCTGGGGCGACATCGGCGCTTCAGCGGCGGCGTCCGCGCCTCAGTCGGCGACTCCGAGGCCCCAGCCGCCGTCGATGACGATCTCCTGGCCGGTGATGTACTCGGAGGCCGGGTGAGGCGAGGAAGAGGGCGAGTGCCTTGATGTCGTCGGGCCGGCCGACGCGGTGCATGGGGATGTCCTTCGCGACCGCTGCCTGCAGTTCGGGGTTGTGGGCGTGGCCGCCGCCGATGTTGGTGACGAAGAACCCCGGTGCGATCGCGTTCGCCGTGATGCCGTCCGCCGCCAGCTCGAGCGCGAGACAGTGCATCAGGTGCCTCGCACCTGCCTTCGCCGCCATGTACGCAGAGCCGACCGGAGGCTCGACCCTGGTCGCGGCGAGCGAGGTGGTCACGATGATCCTCCCGTAGCGGCGGGGGCGCATGTGGCGGGTCGCCGCCCGGGCGGTCGCGAAGATGCCGTTGAGATTGATCTCGATCACGCGGTTCCAGCGCTCGTCCGTGTAGCGCTCGAGCGCACCGGCCTCGATACGCGGCCGCTCGCCGCCCGCCCACCCGCCGAGGAAACCGACCCCCGAATCGATGCCTGCGTTGGCGAACGCGACATCGAGCCGGCCGTACAAGTCCGCCGCCTCGTCGATCGCGCCGTCGAGGGCGGCGTGATCGGTCACGTCGGCGACCGCCCCCCGCACGTCGAGCCCCTCGCCCTGCAGGCGGGAGGCCTGCTCTGCGACCGCGCCGGCGTCCACGTCGATCAGCGTCACCCGCGCGCCGTGCGCTGCCAGCACCTCCCGTAGGCGAGCCCGAGCCCACTGGCACCGCCGGTCACGATGACGCCGAACCCGGACACGTCGAACTGCGAGGAAACGTCCACGCTCCATGCCTCCCGAGATCTCGCTGGCCGGCCGAGCCTACCGCGCCGCACCACCAAGAACGATTCCAGGCGTTCGACCGTCGGTCGCCACGACACTCGGTTTGGGACTGCGCTGTGTCTGTTCCGGTCGACGGGACTCTGGCAGTCGCAGGTGTACCCAGCCCGAGACCGGACCGTGGAGTGTGGCAAGCCGCACCATCAACGGGCGGGTGGCTCCCGATCTGCACCGATGGCCCCGTCGTACAACTGACATGGCAGATCAGTGAAGACCGCACTCGCTCGACCCGAGGAACGGACAGGAGAATCGCATGACCACCGACGAGATCCGCGACATCCCACTCTTCGACAAGATCCCCGGCAGGCGCCGCACCGAGGTGGCGCGCCTGGCCGACCGGATTACCCTGCCGGCCGGCAAGATCATCACGCGCCAGGGAGACCTCGCCCACGAGTTCTTCGTGATCATCGACGGCATTGCCGACGTGATCCGCGACGGCCGACGCGTTGCACTGCTCGGCGGAGGCGACTTCTTCGGCGAGATAGGTCTCGTCGGCAAGCCGTTCCGCACAGCCACCGTCGTCGCCGGATCGGATCTCGACGTCGCCGTCATCGCCCGGCGCGAGTTCCGCACGATACTGAGACGGTTCCCCGATTTCGCGTCCACGGTGCTCTCGGCCGGGAGCAGACGCATCGTCGCAACCCTCCACCAGGTCGAGGAGGCGCCCTTCGACAGAGAGAACACAGCCGTTGCCCAGTCATTCGCCTGACTGATTGCGCGGCGCATCAGCCGGTGTCCCGGGGCCGTCAACGTGCGACCGGCGACATCAGCGGTCGATCATCGACTGGGCCGCTTCGTCATAGCGGGCGCCCTGCGCATCGAGCCGTGCGTCCTCGATCTCGCGGAGTTCGTCGGGTGTGAGCTCGACATCGGCGGCGGCAATGTTCTCCTCCAGACGGTGCAGCTTCGTCGTGCCGGGAATCGGAACCATCCACGACTTCTGGGCGAGGATCCAGGCGAGCGCGACTTGTGCGGGTGTTGCACCCCTCCGCTCGGCGATCTCGGTCACCAGCTCGACGAAACTGCGGTTCGCCTTCCGCGCCTCCGGGCTGAAGCGAGGAACACGGTTGCGGAAGTCGGAGCTGTCGAAGCTCGTGTTCTCGTCGATCGTCCCGGTGAGAAAGCCCTTACCGAGCGGGCTGAAGGGAACAAAGCCGATGCCCAGCTCCTCGAGGGTCGGCAGGATCGCCTCCTCCGGCTCTCGCCACCACAGCGAGTACTCGCTCTGCAGCGCGGTGACCGGCTGCACCGCGTGGGCACGCCGGATTGTCTGCACGCCGGCCTCGGAGAGGCCGAAGTGCTTGACCTTCCCCTCGGCGATCAGCTCCTTGACCGTGCCCGCGACCTCCTCGATCGGCACGTCGGGGTCGACGCGGTGCTGGTAGAGGAGGTCGATGTTGTCGGTGCGGAGCCGCTCGAGTGAATCTTCGACGCTCCGCTTGATCGTCTCGGGGCGGCTATCGACGCCAGTCGCCTGGCCGGTCGAGAGCTCCCAGCCGAACTTGGTCGCGATCACGACCTGGTCGCGGGCGGGTTCCAGCGCCTCGCCGACGAGGTCCTCGTTCGTGAACGGGCCGTAGACCTGCGCGGTGTCGAAGAACGTGACGCCGCGTTCGACTGCCGTCCGGATGAGCGAGATCATCGCCTGCTTGTCGGCAGGTGGGCCGTACCCGGAGCTCATCGACATGCAGCCGAGGCCGATGGCCGAGACTTCGAGGTTGCTGGTTCCAAGCACTCGCTTCTGCACTGCATCCTCCTCAGAGCTCGATCTTCCTCCTCGTGCGATCACTGAAGCACGGCCGGCCCACCGAGTGAGAGTCCCTGGTGATCCAGGTACCGGCAGACCCCCTCGACGCCGGCGAAGCGGGGCTACCCTCGTTCCGTGGACACCAGAAACGAGATCCGCGAGTTCCTCACATCGAGGCGAGCAAGGATCACGCCGGAGCAGGCGGGTCTGCCGACGTTCGGCAGCACCCGGCGCGTTCCGGGGCTCCGCCGCGAGGAGGTCGCGCTCCTCGCCGGGGTCAGCGTCGACTACTACATACGGCTCGAGCGCGGCAACGCAAGCGGCGTCTCGGAGAGTGTCCTGGCAGCGATCGCCCGCGCGCTGCAGCTCGACGACGCCGAGCGCTCACACCTCTTCGATCTGACGCGTGCCGTGCGCACCGCGGTGACGCGTCCGCGTCGCCGCTCGTCGCCGCAGCGAGTCCGTCCGGGCGTCCAGCGCATGCTCGACGCGATGACCGGAGCCCCGGCGTTCGTCCGGAACGGGCGAATGGACATCCTCGCCGCGAACCGGCTCGGCTACGCCCTCTACTCGGAGATGTTCGTCGGCCCGCGCCGCCCGGTGAACTCCGCGCGGTTCGCGTTCCTGGATCCTCGTGCCACGACCTTCTTCGTCGATTGGGAACGCGTGGCGGACGACGCTGTCGCCGTGCTTCGTGGCGAAGCCGGCCGGAACCCGTACGACCGAGATCTCTCGGACCTGATCGGGGAGCTGTCCACGCAAAGCGAGGAGTTCGCCTTCCGCTGGGCAAAGCACAACGTCCGCTACCACGACACCGGCGTCAAGCGCCTCCTCCATCCGATCGTCGGCGACCTCGACCTGGCCTACGAGGCGATGACGCTCTCAGCCGACCCGGGCCTGATGATGTTCGCCTACACGGCCGAGCCCGGCTCGAGGTCCGAGGAGTCCCTGAACCTGCTCGCGAGCTGGGCCGCAGCGCTCGACCAGCCAGAGCAGGAAAAGGTCCCGACGGGGCCTGAGCGACAACCAGGAGACCAGCATGCACATCACGAGAAACACCCTCGAGACCGGCCGCGGCCCGAGTGACTGGTTCACCGGCGCGGTCTTCCTCGACACGATCGCGGCCCCGTCGGAGGGATCGCGGCTGAGCGCGAGCAGCGTCCACTTCACACCCGGCGCCCGCACCGCGTGGCACACCCACCCGAACGGCCAGACGATCTGGGTCACCGAGGGCATCGGCCTCGCGCAGCGGCGCGGCGATCCGATCGAGGTGATCCGCCCCGGCGACCGCGTCTTCTTCGAGCCGGGCGAGGACCACTGGCACGGCGCTGCGCCGAACCGCTTCATGACCCACCTCGCGATGCTCGAGGTCGACGACGACGGCAACCTCGCTACGTGGGGTGACCACGTCACCGACGAGGAGTACGGGGCGGCACCCGCAATCGACGGCTAGTCGCCGCCGATGTCCCGGTTGTAGGCCTCCCAGACGAGGTCTGCGCCGCGTTGCCTGTGCTTGACGAGGCGCCCGAGAACACGCTGGATCTCGTCCCTCGTCTCATCGACGGATCGGGCATCTCCGACCTGCTCGGTCGTCAATCGGGCCTTGAGCGTCGAGGCCGCCTCGAGCATCTGGGGATGCTCGTCGCGGAGCCGCTGAACGTTGTGGGTGAGTCTCGGCGCGGTGTCGATGATCTCGTCGTACAGGCCGTTGGGACGCTCCGTGATCTCGATGTGGTCGACGATCTCCCGCTCCAGCTGCGCGAGTGCCTCGATCACGCCTGTCACCCAAAGCTCCTCTCGCGCTGCAGCAGGTCGAGCTGCTGCCTGCTCCAACGCCAGGATGGCCTGATAGAGGTCCGCGCGGCGGTGCACGGCCTCGTCGAACGCCGGCGTGACGCTGTTGTCCGCGGTCTTCATCGGGTCGACCATCGATCTCCTTCCGGAGGTGCGCCCGGGGGCGTCGAAGCGCGCCCGCGGGTCGCACCTCCTGGGCGCGAATCGCCGTTCCGCGGATCAGTCGCCGGTCTCGTACTTGAACGAGAGCCCGAGTCGTACGCGGTAGCTGGTGATCGCGCCGTTTTCGATCGTGACGTCCTGGCGCATCACCTCCGCCACGCGCAGGTCTCTCACCGATCCGGCGGCGGTGGCAACCGCGTGCGCGGCGGCGGCCTCCCACGACTCGCTACTCGTCCCGATCACCTCGGTCACCCGATACACGCTGCCGCTCATTCCGTACCTCCTTCAGCAGACGCCGAAGCCCAACAGAATGACACGCGCTGTCGATCCTGTCACCCGCCGGTTCGCGGGCGCCGTGTCCACCGGGCCGATGATCGAGAGCGGATGGTCGAGAAGAGCGTCGAGCGCGTCTACGCCCCGGGCTCGTCGGCTGACTCGTCGGGCGGCTCGTCCGCATGCCCTGATCGCCGCTCGCGGTCGACGTACCACTGCTCGAAGCGACCCTGTGCCGAGGAGAGGTAGTCCTCGATCTCCGCGCCCAGGCTCGAGATCTCCGCGCGGAGCTGGAACAACTCGAAGTCGATGCGGCGATCCGGATTGCAGACGTGTTCGGTCTCCGCGGCGACCGCCACCGAGGCTCCGCACTCGGGGCAAGGCATGAAGGGGGGGTGGGAGAACGATGCAGACACCGGCTCTGACCGATAGGTACGACACGTATCGGTCTGAGCCTCCCCGGCTTGAGCCGTTCCCCGCGCACACGAGGGGCCGCCGGTCGAGGCGGCCCCTCCGGTGCTGCGTCAACCGACGATTACGCCGTCGCCGGCTGCGGTACCGCGCCGAGCTGGACGAGCATCCCCAACGCGTCCATGAGTTCCCACTCCTCGGCGATCTTCCCGCCCGCCAGCCGTGTGACGGTGATGCCGCTGACGGTGACCTCCTTGCCGGTGGGGGCGATCCCCATCAGCTCACCGGTATGCGTGCCCCGACCGGTCCACCGGGTCACGACCCGGTCACCCTCGGCGATCTGATCGTCGATCGTGACCGCCGCGTCGTGGAACGCCGCCTGGTACATGCCGACGAACTGCTTGAACCCGTCCCGGCCGCGGATCGGCTCGGGTTGGGTCGGATCGTGCCCAACGTAATCCTGGGCGACGAGCTCGTCGACGACTGCGAAGTTGCGATCCATCCACACGCCATCAACGACGCGTCGGATGATCTCCTTGTTCGCACTCACAGCAGGTGCGCCTCCTTCCGTCCGTAGCGTGCGACGAAGCGCGAGCATGCCGACGCCTATCCCGGCCAGGACGGCGAGGAGGAAGACACCCGCACGGCGGCTCGTCCACGTCATTACCGAACCGATGACGCTACCAGCTTGTAGCCAATGTCACAAATAGCCTGGAAATCAGGGAGATAGTGAGGGCCGGAGGAGGAAGGGCAGGCTGTCATCACGACGGTGGTTCCACGTCGTGGGTCAGGAAGCGACCAGGGACACACTGCACGTGTCCGAGCGGGCCGCCGCGACCCGAGCCCCGCATCGGCGCAGGGAGTACAGTCGGCGTCGGTGGCTCATTCCGACACTGCGCAGGCACGGCGGTCGTGATTCCCCTCCGCGTCGCCGTCCTGGCACCGGTGTCCTGGCGAGTCCCACCCCGTCACTACGGGCCGTGGGAGCAGTTCGCATCGCTGCTCACCGAGGGGCTCGTTGCAGAGGGAGTCGACGTGACGCTCTTCGCGAGCGCGGACTCGGTCACGTCGGGCCGCCTCGCCTCGGTCGTCGCCCGCGGCTACTCGGAGGATCCGGACGTCGACCCCAAGGTGGCCGAGTGCCTCCACGTCGCGTACGCCTTCGAGCGCGCGGACGAGTTCGACATCATCCACAACGGCTTCGACTTCCTTCCGCTGACCTACAGTGGCCTCGTCGACACACCCGTCCTGACGACGATCCACGGCTTCTCGTCACCCCGGATCCTGCCGGTGTACCAACGCTACGACGCGACCACCGCCTACGTCGCGATCAGCGACGCAGACCGGCATCCGAGCCTCGACTACGTGGCGACGATCCATCACGGCATCGACACCGACGCGTTCTCGCTGCACCCGTCACCCGGGGGCTACCTGCTCTTCTTCGGTAGGATCCACCCGGACAAGGGAGCCGCCGAGGCGATCGACGTCGCCCTGGGCACGGGGATGCCTCTCGTGATTGCGGGGATCGTCCAGGACCAGGAGTACTTCGACGAGCGCGTCGCTCCCCGGGTCGACGGCGAGCAGGTGTCCTTTCTCGGCGCCGTGAGCGCGAAAGAGCGGTCGGAGTTGCTCGGCGGGGCGCACGCGTTGCTGCATCTGATCGGGTTCGACGAGCCGTTCGGGTACAGCGTCGTGGAGGCGATGGCGTGTGGCACGCCCGTGATCGCGTTCGGGCGCGGATCG
Source organism: uncultured Gaiellaceae bacterium (assembly GCA_963731095.1). Taxonomy (GTDB): domain Bacteria; phylum Actinomycetota; class Thermoleophilia; order Gaiellales; family Gaiellaceae; genus Gaiella. The sequence continues at coordinate 150,406 of CAVSUK010000030.1, read as the reverse complement.
ATGGGGGAGCTGGTCGAGGAGGGAAAATCCGGCTTCCTCGTGAGCGACGTCGAAGGAGCGATTGCCGCCGTCGACCGGGTGGCGCGCCTCGACCGTGAGGCGATCCGCGTTCAGGCGGTGGCCCGATTCGGCGTGGCGCGGATGGTCGAGGCCTACCTCGACGCGTACGCTCTGGTGCTCGGTCGCCCCTCTCGTGCTCGGACCGACGACAGCCTCCTACCATAATTGTGCGATACTGCACGAGCATGAGCCCGGCGCGGACTCGTGCAGTTCGCCACCCGGGTCATCCGGTCATGCGCGCGACGCCGCGTTCGCGGCAGTCAGGAGCCACACGATGAAGGGCTCGCAGAAGCCGAGGAAGATGGGCAAGAAGCCGGCGCAGAAGACGTTGAAGCAGCGCCGCGTCGAGAAGCGTGCGGCTGCCAAGCAGAGCCGGTCGCTCGGTGTCTGATCCGCACGCCACGCCTCCGTGCCGGAGAGGGGGAGGACGATGGGCAAGCTGAACGCGCTGATCGCGCGCCTGCGCGCGATCCTGAAGCTTTAGGCGCTCGCAGCTCAGTCGGAGGCCGCGAGCACGGCCGCGAGCAGGTCGGCCAGTTGGGCCGTCGCGAGGCACACCGAAGTGTCGGCGGCGCCGTAGTAGAGGCGGATCTCGTCGCTCGCCTCGTCGTGGACGAGGCCACAGGGGAAGACGACGTTCGGGACGTCGCCCTCGCGCTCGTACGTCTCGAGCGGTGACAGGATCCACTGCGGGAGCCGGTGCAGCAGCCGGGTCGGCTCGTCGATGTCCGTGAGAGCGAGGCCGACCCGGTAGATCCCGCCGGCGACGGTCTCCTTGACGCCGTGGTAGACCACCAGCCAGCCGTGCTCGGTGCGGAGGGGCGGGGGGCCGATACCGATGCGGAGCGAGTCCCACCACGCGCCCTCACGCGGCCTGAGAACCTGCTCGGGGGCGCTCCAGTTGTGGAGATCGGGCGACCGGGAGAGCAGGATCTCCCCGTGCGAGCCGCCGAACTCGGTCTTCGGGCGGTGGAAGAGGATCCATTTGCCGTCGATTCTGTGGGGCAGCAAGGCGGCGTTCTTGTCGTCCGGGTGCCGGATGATGCCGTGGCGCTCCACGCCACGGAAGTCCACGGTCGTGGCCAGGAAGACGGCCGGGCCGGCCGGGCCGTACGCCGTGCAGGTGATCACCCAGCGTTCGAGCTCGGGGACGAAGACGACGCGCGGGTCCTCGAAGCCCCACAGCTCGCTCTCGACGCCGTCGGTGGGGGCGAGCAACGGCTCGGGATCGATCGTCCAGCCGTCGACGCCGTTGGCTGAGCGTGCCACGGTCAGGTGCGAGATTCCGGTCAGGCCCTCGACACGGACGAGCAGGACCGTGGTGCCGTCGACCTGCGCGGCGGCCGGGTTGAATACCGCATTGACGGGATAGGGCCACTGCGCCGCGGTCAGGATCGGGTTGGCCGGGTGGCGGCCGAAGAGCTCCCGGTCGTTCACGCAGTCGCCGTCTCGCGTGGGCGGTGACGCAGCACCGCGGGCAGGCCGGCCGTGTCGAGCAGCAATGCCGCGCGGTGGAAGGCGAGCGTCGACTCGGCTCCTTCGTTGTCGTTGGTCGTCTCGCCGCCGAGCCCGTCGCTGCAGCCTCCGGTCGCGAAGTCGTACAACGGCCGGCGGAGACGGTTGCGGCCGAGGAACCAGTCGAAGGCCCGCTGCGCGCGCACCCCGTGCTCGGGGTCGCCGGTGACGGCGAACGCGGCCAGCTCTGCCTCGACGAAAGCGGATGCGTCGAGCGGCTGCTCGTCGCCGGCTCCAGGAGCGGGCTCGCTGCGGCGTCGGCCGCCGTGCCCGGTCAGCCGGAGCGTGCCCTCGGCGAGCCCGGACTCGTCGCCGAGCCAGCGAAGCGTGTCGAGACCCGTCTGCGTCAGCTCGTCCCGACCGAGGGTGGCGCCGCCGGCGATCAGCGCATGCGGGAGCCGCGCGTTGTCGTAGCTGAGGAAGTCCTCGAACCAGTGCCAGCCCTCGCCGGCGTTCGCCGCGTAGGCCGCCGCGAGCTGCTCCATCACGCGCTCCAGCAGCTGTCGGGCTTCCGGGCTGCGCCGGTCGGGGTCGAGGCGCGCGAGACCGAGCGCGGTGTAGGCGCCGGTTCGGAGCGACGCGTCCGCCGGGATCAAGTGGACGACCGTGTCGAGCAGCCGTTCGGTCGGGACGACGACGGCGGGTACCCACGCCGTCGAGAGGATCTCGCCGAGCGCCCACACGGAGCGGCCGACGTGGTCGCCAAGATGCGGCTCGTCGAGCCAGCGGCGGTCGTAGCCCATGAAGTTGCGCATGCCGGCCATGCGGGTCGGTCGCGTCCTGGAGGAACGCGAGCGAGCGGTAGAGGGTGGACGTCCAGACCTGCTCGTCGCCCCGGCGGGCGAGCTCGAGCGCGACGACCGCCAGGCGGGCGACGTCGTCGACGCAGTACCCGCTCTCGCGGCTCGGGATCACGCCGTTCGCGTGCTGCACGATGCCGACGTCGTCCACGAGCGTCAGCAGATGGTCGGTTCGCATGCTCACGACCCGTTGATCGATGCCGGACACCGACCGGCGCCGGCGGGGCGCGAGCTCGACCGCCTCTCGCAGCACGGCGGCTGTCGCCTCGGCGACCGAGGGCCAAGCCAACTGCGCGCCGATCCGCCGCGCCTCGGCGCGTGCGGCCGCGAGCCGCTCCGGCTCCTCGATGTAGCGGCAGACGGCGTCGGCGAGCGCGGCGGGGTCGGCGAACGGCACGATCTCGCCGGCACCCGAGCCGAGCATGTCCTGCGCGTACCAGTACGGGGTCGAGACGACGCCGCAGCCGGCGGCAAGGCCGAAGGTGAGCGCCCCCGACGAGATCTGCTCGCGCTCCCGATACGGAGTCACGAAGACGTCGGTTTCGGCAAGGAGGTCGGCGATCTCGTCGACACTGAGGAACCGGTCGTCGAACTCGACGTGGTCCTCGAGACCCAGGTCGAGGACCGTCTGCTCGAGTGTCAGACGGTAGCGCTCGCCCTCGCGATGGGCGATGTCCGGGTGCGTTCGTCCGGCGATCACGTAGAGCACCTCGGGGTGGCGTGCGACGATCGCGGGCAGCGCCTCGATCGCCGTCTCGAGCCCCTTCCCCGCGGAGATCAGCCCGAACGTCGAGAGCACGAACCGTTCGTCCGCCCGGCGGGAGGTTTCGGTCGGCGACTCCGTCTCTCCCAGAGCGCGCTGGAGCGCGACCTCGCCGGCGCGCCGCGCCAGCACCGGCGGCGCACCGTGGGGCACGACACGGATCTTGCCCTCTGCGCACGTGCCCCCATCGACGAGGAGGCGCCGTGCGGTGTCGGTCATCACGATGACGAGCTCGGCCTGACGGCACACGGCCGTCAGCACCTCCGCCTGATGACGGGTCGGCTGCGAGAGCACCGTGTGCAGTGTCACCACGAGCGGCTGTGACAGCTCCTCGGCCAGCGAGGCCACATAGTCGCCGTCCCGGCCGCCGAAGATCCCGTACTCGTGCTGGAGCAGCACGACGTCGACGTCGAGCCTGCCCAGAATCCTGGCGGCGCGCACGTAATCGCCTCGGACCGCCTGGGCGATCGTCGCCGTGAGGCCCGGCCGCTGTGGGCGGGTTGGCTCGTTCACGATCACGACCTTGTCGACGCGGTCGATGCCTTCCAGGCTGAGGAGGGACGCGCGCACGTCCGCGGCGAAGGCGCCGATGCCGCAGGCACGCGGCGGGTAGGTGGAGACGATCGCGGTACGCAATTCTGGCCCGCGTCCCTTCCGGAGAGGTTCCGGCGCGGCGCCGAGGCGCCAGCACAGCCGGGTCTCGACCACCGTAGCAGGCGGGTACGGCTATTCCCTGCGCCCCGCGAGGCGCGAAGCGCGTCGGCGTGCTGCTACCGTTGTCAGCGAGACGTCATCCGACGTCCGTTGGGATTCAGCTTCTCGTTCCTCCTTTCCAGGCGTTCGAGTTTCTTGTGTCTCGAACCTGCCCGTAAGGAGAACCACTTCATGTCCCAGTCCTTCCACGCCCTCGGCGTGAGCACCTCCGTGTGCGACGTCCTCGCCCGTCAGGGCATCGACGCCCCCTTCGCCGTCCAGACAGCCGTCCTGCCGGACGCTCTGCTCGGTGTCGACATCCTCGCCGAGTCCCCGACGGGATCCGGCAAGACCCTCGCCTTCGGCCTGCCGCTCGTCGAGCGCATCGCCGGAGCACAGCGCCGCCCGTCGGCGCTCGTCCTCGTCCCGACTCGCGAGCTCGCGCTCCAGGTGACGGCCGACCTCCGTCCGCTCGCCGCAGCGAAGCGCCTGCGCGTGACGACCGTCTACGGCGGCGCCGCGATCGGCCCGCAGGCCAGGCAGGCGGCACAGGCCGACGTCATCGTCGCGACGCCGGGGCGCCTGCACGACCTCGTCGAGCGGCGCGTGGTCTCGCTCGCCGAGATCCGCATCCTCGTCCTCGACGAGGCCGACAGGATGCTCGACATGGGCTTCAAGCCGCAGGTCGACCGGATCCTGCGCACCGTCCCGGCGAACCGCCAGACGATGCTCTTCTCCGCCACCTTCGACGGTGCCGTTGCAGAGCTCGCCCGCGCGTACACAGTCACGCCGACGCACGTGAAGGCCGAGCGGCCAGAGGCCGCGGAGCCGGGCGTGATCGAGCACGCATTCGTCCTGGTCACCCACGAGAACAAGCTCGAGCGGCTCGTAGAGCAGCTCGGGGTCGAGCGCCGGCTGGCGCTCGTGTTCGTGCGGACGAAGCACGGTGCCGACAAGCTCGCGCGGAAGCTCGCCCGCCACCACGACATCCCGGCGGTGGCGATGCACGGCAACCTCTCGCAGAACCAGCGCGAGCGCGCTCTGGCGCAGTTCGAGTCGGGTCGCGTGCCCACGCTCGTCGCAACCGACGTCGCTGCCCGCGGGCTCGACGTCGACCACATCACGCACGTGATCAACTTCGATCCTCCGCGGGTCGAGGACGACTACGTCCACCGCGTCGGCCGTACGGGCCGCGCCGGCCGGAGCGGGACGGGTGTGACCCTCGTCCTCCCCGACCAGCAGGCGGAGGTCGGCAAGCTTGCCGCCGGGCTCGGGCACGGAGACGCCTTCTCCGCCTCGGGCATGCGCGTCCCGGTCGAGCCGCCCCGCTCGACTTCGAGCCGTCGGCGCCGCCCGCCCGCCGCCGCTCGTCGCGCCCGCTCGTAGTCCCGCATCGGCGCCCGCCGCCTCGAGGGGCGGCGGGCGCCGGGCATCCTCTTGCCGGCGTCAGAACGTGACCGGCAGCCGCTTCAGGATGCGGACGGTCGGCTTGCCCAGCGCGCGTCCCGCCGGCCTCGTCCCGGCGGAGGAGCGCACGCGGCGTCCTTCCCTGGTGTGCGGCTACGCCGACGCGCGAACGGGCTCTCGTGAGGTCGACGTCCGCGTGCCGGGGGCTGCGTCGTGGTCGAGCACGATGTCTGCGATCTGCCTCGTCACGCTTCGGTCGGTGAGGCCGCGCACAGCGAGGGTCGTGCGGCGTCCGACGACATCGTCGACCGTGAGCGCGAACTCCTCGTCGCGCGCGAAATGCACCTGGGCAACCACGTCCGGCGCATCGGCATGGATCCGGTCGAGGGCATTCGGCACCGCACCCGCATATGCGAGCAGGCGCCGTGCTTCACCGCCGTAGAGGCCGAGCAGGTGTGCGGCCAGGTCGGGCTCGACGTTCCGCAGGAGGAGATCGGCGCAACCGCGCAGATTCGTGCCCGGGAGCGGGGCATTGGACATCTCGATGCTTCGAGGCCGGAGCTCGGCCGGCAGGCGACGGAGAACGTCGACCGCGATCGTCCGGTGGGTGGTGAGCTTGCCGCCTGCGATCGAGACCAAGCCGCCCGGGCTGCTCTCGATCAGGTGGCGGCGGGACGCGGAAGCGGTGTCCCCCGGCCCGTTCCGGACGTAGTTGAAGTGGGCGACAGCCGCCGAGCTGGCGAGGCCGACGCACTCGAAGTCTGCCGGGCCGCCGTCCAAGTTCTCGAACAGGCGGGCGCCGCCGCCGAGGAACAGCGGCACGACGTGGATCTCCATCTCGTCGACCAGCCGGGCGCGCAGGTATTGCCGCGCGGTGTCGGCCCCGCCTCCGAGCGACACGTCCAGTCCGCGGGCCGCGTCCGCGGCGCGCTCCAGGGCGGCTTCGATGCCGTCGGTGACGAAGTGGAACGTCGTCCCGCCTTGCATCTCGAGCGGCTCCCGCGGATGGTGGGTGAGCACGAACACGGGCGTGTGGAACGGCGGGTCGTCGCCCCACCAGCCGGACCAGTCCTCTTCAGCCGGGGTGTCGTCCGAGGAGGCAGCGGAGGCATCCCACGCCCCGCGCACCGGCCCGAACATGTTCCGTCCCATGATGGTGGCGCCGATGCCGGCGTTCCAGGCGGCGGCGCGCTCGTCGTCGAGGCCGGTCTCGCCGCGTGTGTTTCGCGGAAGCTCCGGGTCGCGAAGGCCCAGTCGTGGAGGGCGAGACCGCCCTCGCCGAGCGGATGCTCGAGACTCTGCCTCGGGCCGGCCAGGGGCCGGGCCATGCCTGGCCCCGGGGCGTGTAGGTGGGCCTCGTGTCAGCCGCCCTGCGGCCGGACGACGTGCCAGCCGTCCACGTTGTCACAGAGGACGACGTTGGCCGTGTCGTGCTGGTAGGTGTAGGCGGGCAGGCCGTTGACGGTCAGCTGGCGCTTGGAGCCGCGCTTGATGGTGCCGAACGTCGCCATCACGCCCTTGACGTGCTTCGCCACTGTGCCCTTGACGTAGACAGGTGGCCATTCCACGGCGCACTTCCCGGTGCACTTGATCTTGCCGCCGGCCTTCTTCTCGACGTCCCAGTAGTAGATGCCGAGCTTCGCCGGTGTGGCGATCACCGTGCCGAGGCCCTTCGCCTTTGTCTCGATCGCCGGCTTCGACGGGGCGACCGGTGCTGCGAGGCCGCCAGTGGGGAGGAGGACGGCGGCTGCGAGCGCGCCGGCAAGAATGCTGCGATAGACGAGCTTGACCATCTCGCGTCGACTCTATCGTCGGTTTGGCGGGGCGAGCGCCCCGGATTCGAGGATTGCGGCCAGACCGCCGTCCGCGCAACGGCGGGAGCCCGGCTCGAGGGACTGTTCGGCATCGCCGACCTGCGGGGCCTCGACCATCCAGAACCTCGTAACCCACGGCGGTACCCAATCGCGAGCGGCGGCGCGCGTGTGTCGCTCACCCTTCCGCGCTGAGCTGCACCACCTCGCGCCGGAAGCCCGGCTCGTCGTCGTCCGTCGGCGGCTCGTCGAGCTCCTCCGCGTAGCGGCGGCCGTCCCAGACCGCCGCCGCGATCGTGCCCGGGCTCCACGCGTCGCCGACGAGGCGGACGGCCGGGCCGTGCGCGCCCTGCAGCGCGGCGTCGAGCTCGTCGGCGAGCGCGTCCTCGCGGCAGCCGCGCCGTGACGAGCACGAGCGCGTCGCACGGAAGCTCCCGCTCGCGCTCGGTGTAGGCGCACGCGACCCGCGCGCTCCCGCCCGCTGCGCCGACGAGCGCGTGGGACGTGAGCGCCTCGACGCCGAGCTCGAGCAGCCGCCGCTGGATCCGGTGCTGCTCCATCGTGTTGACCGTCCACTCGGAGACGCGCGGCTCGGGCGTCACGAGCGTGACCTCGTGGCCCTCGCCGGCGAGCAGCTCGGCCAGGACGCCGCCCAGGTAGTAGTGGTCGTCGTCGAAGAGGACGACCCTGCCTCCGGACGGACGTCTCCCGTCGAGCAGGTCGTCCGGCGTCAGGAGCTCGCACGCCGGCGAGCTCGAGCGGCCGGGTGTGCCAGCGCCCGACGCCGTCGGCGCGCCAGCGGGCGCCGGTCGCGACCGCCACGTGGTCGAAGTCGTAGGAGAGGATCTCCTCCGCCGTCAGCGGGCTGCCGAAGGCGAGCTCGACGTTCGACAGCCGCTCGAGCTGGCCCTTGCGGTAGTCGACGACCCGGATCCAGGCGGCCAGGCCCGGGCAGGCGCGCCTCGCGGACGACCCGGCCGCCGAGCTCGCCGGTCGCCTCGGCGAGCACGACCTCGTAGCCGCGCCGGCCGAGCGACATCGCCGCCTCGAGGCCGGCGGGCCCGGCGCCGACGACGAGCACCTTCGCGTCGGTCGCCTTCGGCCGGATCCGCTCCGGATGCCAGCCGCGCCGCCACTCCTCGCCCATGCTCGGGTTCTGGGTGCAGCGGATCGGCGTCGCGAGCGCGTCGCCGGTGACGCAGATGTTGCAGCCGATGCACTCGCGGATGTCCTCGAAGCGCCCCTCCTCGATCTTCACGGGCAGGAACGGGTCGGCGATCGACGGGCGCGCGGCGCCGATCATGTCGAGCACGCCGTCGCGGATCATCCGCACCATCGTGTCGGGCGAGGTGAAGCGCCCGACGCCGACGACCGGCTTCGTCGTCAGCTGCTTCAGCCCGCGCACGTACTCCTCCTGCGCCCCCTCGCCGGCGAAGCGCGAGGTGATCGAGTCGAAGTCCCACTCGCCCACCATGAAGTCCCACAGGTCGGGCAGCTCGCCGACGAGGCCGAGCACCTCCTCGATCTCCGCGCGCTCCAGGCCGGCGTCGCCGATGAGCTCGTCGACGCAGATCCGGCAGGCGACCGCCGCACGGCCGTCGACCTCCTCCAGCGTCTCGAGCAGGACCTCGCGCAGGAGCCGTGCCCGGTTCTCGAGGCTGCCGCCGTAGGCGTCCGTGCGGTCGTTCGTACGGCGCGAGAGGAAGTGCTGGATCGTCGTCAGCCCGTGCCCGGCGTAGACGTAGACGAGGTCGTAGCCCGGCGCGCAGCGAGCGGGCGACCGCCTGCCGGTGCCAGCGCCGCAGGTCGGCGATGTCGCGGGCGTCCATGCGCCGCGCCTGCACCGGGTCGTTGCCCGTCGTCGGCAGGTGCGCAGGCCCGAGCGGCGGCCGGCGCACCCACAGGTTCGCCGCGTTCATGCCGCTGTGGACGAGCTCGATGCCCGCCAGCGAGCCGTGCTCGTGCACCTTCTCGACGAGCCGGGCGTGGGCGGGGATGTCGGCGTCGTCCCAGATCCGGCCCTCCACGTACGGGCCGACGTCGGTGGTGTGGTGGATCTCCACCTCCTCGGTGCACACGACCGCCCAGCCGCCCTCCGCCTTGACTCCGCGCATGAACGCGTGCGCCGTCGGGTCGCGGTGCCCCATGCCGTTGCAGTGCGGCACCTGGAAGAAGCGGTTGCGGGCGGTCACCGGCCCGATCGGCACCGGCTCGAAGAGGACGTCGTAGCGAGGGTCGCGAGGCATCGTGGTGGCGGTCTCCCCGGTTGACCCCGGGGCCGGTGGTCGGGTTGACTCTACGGTCAGGACCCGCCGGACACAACCGTTCGCGCGCCGACGATCACACGGAGGCCCCCATGTCCGATCTGACCACCACGCTCTACTTCGGCCCCTGGTATCGGAGATCGCCGTACTTCGAGGCGACCAGGCGCGCAGGCTGCAAGGCCTACGACATCTACAACAAGATGTACCTCCCGGCTGAATACGACGACGTCGCCGTCGAGTACCGGGCGCTGAACGAGGGGGTGACCCTCTGGGACGTCGGTGTCGAGCGGACGGTGCAGGTGAGCGGGCCCGACGCCGACAGGCTGATCGACAGGCTGACGTGCCGTGATCTGACGACGTGCGCCGTGAAGCAGGGCAAGTACATGCTCGTGACGGCGCCCGACGGCGGGATCGTGAACGACCCCGTGCTCCTCCACGTCGCCGAGAGCACCTGGTGGATGCAGCTCGCCGACAGCGACGCAGGGCTCTACGCACTCGGGGCCCTCTCGCAGTCCGGCCTCGACGCCGAGGTGAGCTACCCGGACGTTCATCCCGTACAGGTTCAGGGGCCTCTCTCCGCGCGTACGCTCGAGAAGCTCGTCGGACCGGCGATCTACGACATTGCGTACTACTGGTGCGAGCACTTCGAGGTCGGCGACATCCCCGTCGTGATCAGTCGGACGGGTTGGTCGGCCGTTCCTGGATTCGAGGTCAATCTCCTCGACGGCAGCCGCGGGGACGAGCTCTGGGACGCGATCATGGCGGCGGGCGAGGAGTTTGCAATCCGCCCGATTGCCCCGAACGAGGCGCGGCGCGTCGAGGCAGGGATCTTCAACTGGGGGTCCGACATCACGCTACGAGACACGCCGTTCCACGTGATGGGGCTCGAGCGGCTCGTCGAGGAGCAGCCCCAGGACTACATCGGCAAGGATGCGCTCGAGCGCATACGCCGCGAGGGCGTCGACCGCAAGCTCGTCGGGATCGCCTTCTCCGGCGACGAGCCGATCGAAGGAATCACGCGCGAGTGGACAGCGCTGCACCGCGGACAGGCGGTCGGCCGTGTCACCAACGCCGTGTGGTCGCCAGGTCTCGAGCGCAACATCGGGTACGTCTGGGTGCCCATCGAGCTGGCGACGCCGGGGACGTCGATCGATGTCGTGTCGGAGCACGGCGACCTGACCGGCATCACAGCCGAGATCCCCTTCGTCGACCCCCGCAAGGAGCGCCCGGCAGCACCCCTATCGGGGTCGCGAGGGTCGTAGGCCGGCAGGGAGCCGGCGAAAAGGGCGGCCGACGGGCCGCCCTTTCCGCTGGGGGAGGGAGGGGATCAGTTGTGGTTCGGGCCGTCGTCAGCACCGTGACCGCCGTGGTCGTCGCCGGGCGCGTCGTCGGCGCCACGGTCGCGGCGATCCGTCCTGGCGGCCCCGGCCGCTTTCGTCGTCTTCGCCTTGACGGTCGACTTCCGAGAGCGGCTGTCGTCGCCTGTGCGGTCGTCGACGCCGTGGCGGACGTGACCGACGGGGTCGTCTGCCGCATGCCGGGCCTGTGCGGCGACCGGGACGGCGACGGCGAGTGCTGCGATCAGGGCGAGCAGCGTGGCGAGCTTCTTCATCGTGTTCCTCCTCGTGGAATGGCTGACGAGGCCACTGTGTCGCAGCGCTGGTCCAGGTCTCAATCGGACATTGGTCGTACGACCGCGGCGTCGATTCGGTGGTGTCCCGCACTCCGGCGGCGGGCTCCTCCGGATGCCGGGGCAGAGCCCCGCGGCGAGACTCGAGGCGATATGAACGTTCTCGCGCCGTACGCTGTCCATGACGGCGTCGCGCGACCGAAGGAGGGGTAGTCATGACCACCGCACCGCAGGGCGTCCCGTCCCGGCCGACATCGGGCCTCGGCGCCGGCAAGATCGTCCTGACCGTCGTGGGCGCGCTCGTCGCTCTGATCGGCCTCGGCCTGCTTGCGGGCGGCGGCACCCTCGTGTGGGCGAACGGAACCCAACGTGACGACCGGGGATTCTTCACCAGCGCCACCTCGCGGTTCGCGAGCGACCGCTACGCGATCACCGGCGAGAGCGTCGAGCTGACGGAGGGCGTCCCACGCCGGCTCAGCTCGCCCGGCGACCTTGCCACGTTCGGCGCCGCGGGCACCTCGGTGAGCGGGAAGGCGATCTTCGTCGGCATCGGCCCCGCTGCCGCGATCGACGACTACCTCGACGGCGTCGCCCACGACGAGATCGTCGACCTGGACATGGACGGGTGGAAGGGTCGCGTCTCGGCCGACTACCGCGCGCAGGCAGGCGGCAGTCCGGCCGGGCCGCCCGGCGCACAGACGTTCTGGAGCGCGGAGGCCACGGGCAGAGTGGTCTCGCTCACCTGGCCGGTGCAGAAGGGCACCTGGTCAATCGTCGTCATGAACGCCGACGGCTCACGAGGCGTCTCGGCGGATCTCAGGCTGGGCGTGAAGGTCAACTTCCTCGGCTGGGTCGGCGCCGGGTTGATCGCGGGAGGTGCGCTTGCCCTGCTCGCCGGCGCCGCGATGGTGTTCTTCGGCCTGCGCTCCCCGCGTGACGGCGCGGGTGCGGTGGCCGCCGCCCCGGCTGCGATCGCCGCGCCGGTGACGGGCGAGGCAGGGGCGGAGGCCGGCTACCCGGTGACGGTGAACGCGGAGCTCGATCCGCAGCTGAGCCGCTGGATGTGGCTCGTGAAGTGGATCCTCGCGATCCCGCACTACCTCGTGCTCGCGTTCCTCTGGCTCGCCGTCCTCGTGCTCACGATCGTGGCGTTCTTCGCGATCCTGTTCACCGGGCGCTATCCGCGCGGCATCTTCGACTTCAACGTCGGCGTGATGCGGTGGACGTGGCGAGTCGCGTTCTACTCGTACAGCGTGCTCGGCACCGACCGCTACCCGCCCTTCACGCTCGCCGACGCCGACTACCCGGCTCGGCTCGACGTCCCGTACCCGGAGCACCTCTCCCGCGGGCTCGTGCTCGTGAAGAGCTGGCTGCTCGCGATCCCGCACTACTGCGTGCTCGCCGCGCTGGTCGGCTCCTGGAGCTGGCCCTTCGCCGACAACGCGTTCGGCGCCTGGCCGGGGCTGAACGCGATCCTCGTCGTGATCGCCGCGGTGGCGCTCCTCTTCACCGGCCGCTATCTGCGCGAGATCTTCGATCTCGTCGTGGGCATCAACCGATGGGCGCTGCGGGTCGCCGCCTACGTCCTGCTGATGCGCGACGAGTACCCGCCGTTCCGGCTCGGTCCCTGAGCCGTCCATCTTCCGATCGCAAGGTGAAGCCGATGAGAACAGCGACCAGGACGCTCGTCACGCTCGCCACCGTCGCCGGCGTCGTGGCGCTGCGAGAGATCTACCGCCGGCGGCTGCGCGAGCCGGTGCTGAACTGGGGTGCGACGCCGGAGGAGGTGGCCCGCCGGCTGCCCGGCGACGAGCTCCTCGAGGACGCCGACGTCGTCTCCACGCGCGCCGTCACGATCGAGGCGCCGCCCTCCGCGGTCTGGCCGTGGCTCCTGCAGATGGGATCGGGTCGTGCCGGCGCCTACACGTACGACTGGATCGAGAACCTGTTCGGGCTCGAGATGAGGAGCTCCGACCGCATCCACCCCGAGTGGCAGCACCTGGAGGTCGGCGACGTGATCCCCGGGAAGGCAAGCCTGCCCGGCATGCGGGTGGAGGTGCTCGACTCCGAGCGCGCGCTCGTGACGCGATCCGAGGACGGCACGTGGGTGTGGTCGTTCGTGCTCGACGAGGTGAACGACGGCACCCGGTTCATCAGCCGCAACCGGATCGCCATGCCCGACCCCTCGCTCGGAGATCGCATCGGCATGGCCGTGATGGAGCCGGGCTCGCTGGTGATGGAGCGCAAGATGCTGGCCGGGATCAAGGAGCGCGCCGAGCGGCTCGCGTCGGAGTCGGAGTCGTAACCGTGGGGCGAGGCGCGCCTCCGCATAGCGAGGTCAGGAGCCGAGGTGCGCGACGGTGGCGCCGTCGGCGGAGTCCGATTCGTGCCGCTCGACGAGCGGGTGACGGGTGAGCTCCTCCCTGACTGCGGCGCGCACCGCTCCGGTGCCGCGGCCGTGCACGATCCGCACCGACGGCAGGCCCGCCAGGGCCGCGTCGTCGACGAACTGACGTACCGCCTCCCGCGACTCCTGGGCGCGCCGGCCACGCACGTCCAGCTCGTCGCCGACGTCACCACGGGCGCTTGCCGTCACGCGCACCGCCGGAGCGGCATCGACGGCCTTGCTGCTCCGTTGCCGGCCGGGGCGCAGCCGCGCGAGAGGGATGCGCACCCGCAGGCCTCCCGGCCCGGTGACCTCGGCCTCGTCGCCCTCGACCGCGGCGATCGTCCCGACGACGCCGAGCTCCGGCGCCTCGACCGGATCGCCTGCGGCGAGCGGCTGCAGGACGGGCAGCGGCTCTAGCTCCTGCAGCGCCCGGGCCGCCCGCTGGGAGCGCTGCGACGCCTCCCCGAGCCGGCGATCCCGCTCCCGCGCCGCTTCGCCGGCGGCGGCCGGGGCGCCCCGGCGCCGTTCGCGCTCACGGCGCTCGGCCGCCCGGATCTCGTCACGGAGCGCCCGCAGCTCGGCTCGCGCCGCCGCCAGGTCGCGTTCGGCGGCCGCGATCGCCTCCTCGCGGGCACGCTGCGCCGACGCACGCACCGCCTCGATCTCGGTCGCCAGCTCGTCCTCGCGGGCGCGCGCGAGCGCCGCCCGGCGAGCGGCCTCTTCCCGCTGCCGCTCGGCCTCTGCGAGCGTCTCCTGCGCCTGCCGGTCGACCGCCTCCGCCTCGGCGAGCAGCTCCGCGATCTGCAGCCGCTCCGGAGCGACGCGGGCGCGTGCGTCGGTGACGACCTCCGGGTCGAGCCCGAGACGCTCCGCGATGCGGAGCGCGTGCGAGGTGCCCGGCCGGCCAAGCGTCACCTGGAAGAGCGGCGCCTGCGTGTCGGGGTCGAAGCCGGTCGCCGCGTTCGCGACCCCCTCGGTCGCACTGGCCCATTCCTTCAGCTCCGGGTGATGGGTGGTGACGGCCGTGAGCCTGGCCTGGCGTGAAAGCCGGGCCACGAGCGCCTGCGCGAGGGCCGATCCCTCCACCGGGTCGGTGCCGCCCGCGAGCTCGTCGAGAAGAACGAGCGAGCGGTCGCCCGCCGCTTCGAGGATGGCCACCACGCTGCGCAGATGGCCGGAGAAGGTGGAGAGGCTCATCTCGATCGACTGCTGGTCGCCGATGTCCGCCAGCACCTGGTCGAACACGGGAAGCACCGCCCGCGCGGCGGGAGGGCGCAGCCCGGCCTGGTGAAGCAGGGCCGCGAGGCCCAGCGTCTTCAGCGCAACGGTCTTGCCGCCTGCGTTCGGCCCGCTCACGACGAGGGCGCGAAGTGCTCCCAGGTCGAGGTCGATCGGCACCGCCGACGACGGGTCGAGCAGCGGGTGCCGGGCGCCGAGCAGCCGCACCTCGTCCGAGACCTCCACGACGGCGCCGCCCAGACGACGTGACAGCGCCCCGCGCGCCAGCGCGAGGTCGAGCACTCCCGTCGCATCGACGAGCGCCTCCAGCGCGGTGTCCTGCCCGCCCACGAGGCCCGAGAGCTCCCGCAGGATGCGCTCCACCTCCTCGCGCTCGGCACCTGCCACCTCGTTGAGCCGGTTGTTCAGCTCGACGATCGCGAACGGCTCGACGAACAGGGTCTGCCCCGACCCGGACGCGTCGTGGACGAGGCCCTGCACCTTGCCGCGCGACGCCGCCTTCACCGCCAGCACCGGCCGCCCGGCGCGTTCGGTGACGAACTCCTCCTGCAGGTGCTCGCGGATGCCGGCACCTCGCGCGAGCCGTCCCAGCTCGGCGATCACGCGCTGCCGTCCGCCGTGCAGCTCGGCCCGCAACGACCTCAGGTGTGGAGAGGCGCTGTTGCGGAGATCGGAGCCGTCGTCCTCGACGCACCGTCCGATCTGCTCCGCGAGCCCGGCGAGCGCCGGGTCGATCGCCTCGGCGATCTCCGCCAGGAGCGGCGCCGTTTCCCGGCTCTCGACGAGCGCCGCACGCGCCTCCAGGGCCACCCGGATCGACTCCTCGACCTCTCGCAGGGTGCCGGGGGAAAGCATGCTGCCGCGGGCAGCCTGCTCGACCGCCCCGCGCACGTCGCTCACGCCGCCGAGGTCGGGAACCGAGCTCCCGTCCAGCAGAGCGATCGCCTCGGTGGTCAGCGCCTGGCGGTGCCGTACCTCGTCCGGATCGGCGGACGGCATGAGCGCACGCGCGGCCGCCGCTCCGTGCGGGGTCGCGGCTGCGGCGGCGAGGCGGTCGACGATCGCCGGATACTCGAGCGCGGCGAGCGCATCGGCGTCCACGGCCGTGCAGTTTAGAGGCTGCCTATCGTGCTCGTAGGAGCGCGAGAGAACGCGGGACGTGCCGCGCTCGACGTAGAGCCGGAGGGCCAGCCGGCGCTCGAGAGCGCGAAGCTCCAGCGCCCCGAAGGCGGCGGCGAGCCCCAGGCCGGCCAGGATCCCGGCCATCACGGCGGCCAGTGTCGGCTCGGCGACGAGCGTGATCGCCAGGAGCGCTGCGACGCCGGCCGTGGACGGAAAGGCGGCGCTGAGCGCGAGCCGCGCGAGGCCGTCCTCGCTCGCCTCGGCGGGGGCTTCCGGGGGCACGTCGGGGATCTGGAAGAAGCGGGCCCTCGGGTCGGCGATCACGAGGAGCAGCGTCGCGATCGTGGCTCCGCCGAAAGCGAGCAGAGCGGCTGCCTGGCGTGAGCCGGCGACGACCGCGGCGGTGAGGCCGATCGCGGCCAGCACGAGGCGGACCGGCGCGATCACGAGCGCCCGTCGCGGCAGCGACTGGAGTCGAAGCGGAGGGGCCGGGTCGCCGGACAGCGCCGGGGTCATGCGCGGGCGGAGCTACGTGCCGGGCGGCCCGACGACCACGTGCGTGACCGGAATCCCGTACCGGTCGCGAGCCTGGTCGACGACGCCCCGCTCGAGCCAGTTCGAGCTGTCCTCGGGGTGGGTCGCGAAGATGACCTCGTCGGCCGCGAACTCGCGCAGGCCGTCGTCCGCGGCCTGGAGCGGATCGTGCGGGCCGATCGTGCCGCGCGCCGAGATGCCAGCGGCGGAGAGCGAAGCGATCGTCGCGTCGAGATGCTCCTGCGCGTTTCCGTAGGCGCTCTCGTCGCTCGTCCAGCGAGCGAGCCTCGACGAGAGAGCGGGAGCGACGACGTACGCCTCTATCGGTCGGCCGGCCGCAAGCGACGTGAGCGTCTCTCGAAACGCCTCGGACGTGACGCTGTCGTCGGCGACGACGAGCACGCGATGAGCGCCGTCGCGGGCCGGGCCCGCGGTGACCCTCGGTGCGGCGTCGATCGACGGGTGACGGGTCCGCCTGCCCACCGAGCGCGCGACGAGCGCGGCGAGCACGATGCCGAGGGCGCCGACGAGGAGCCAGGCCCACAGACCCTGGTCGTAGGCGAGGAAGAGGACGAAGAGGATCCCCAGGGTGACGGCGACGATCGGGATCGCAGCGAACTCGATCTTGTTCTCGCTCTTCACGGCCGCACCTCCGGGCACACGCTTGGACGGGTTCGGTCCGAGTCTACAACCGCGCTCGCGCGGCTAGAGCAGCGTGTCGCGCTCGTGCTTGTGCTCCTCGTCGCGCCATTCCGCCTGGAGACGCTCCGACTCCTCGAACTCCCGCTCGGTGCGCCGCCGGGCCTCCGCGGTCTCGGTCGCCGGATGCTCGCCGGCGCGCTTGGATCTGCGCACGGCGAGGAACCCGATCACGACGAGCGGCACTGCGACTGCGACGAATACGATCACCGGAAGCATGTCTGCACCCTAGATGGTTGATCATCGGAGGGCGGCCGGGCGTCATCCGATCGAGATGATGTGGTGCGCCGCCGATCGCTGCGATGCTGCTCTCCGCAGCGCCAACGAGTTGCCGGCGGAAGCCGTCGAGAGGAGAGGACACGATGAGCAAGCCGTTCAAGGGCGTCGTCAACATCGACATCAAGGACTCGACCCCGGACTGGGAGCCGTACACCCAGCCGATCGCGCCCGGAGGGCGCGCCGAACGTGCTCTACGTCGTTCTCGACGACGTCGGCTTCTCGGCGATGGAGCCGTACGGCGGGCTGATCGAGACGCCGAACATCAAGCGGATCGCCGACCGGGGCCTGACGTACACGAACTTCCACACGACGGCGCTGTGCTCGCCGACCCGGTCCTGCCTGCTGACCGGGCGCAACCACACCACGAACGGGATGGGGTGCATCACCGAGGCGACGTCCGGCTTCCCGAACGCGAACGGCCACGTCCCGTTCGAGTGCGCGAACCTCGCCGAGGTGCTCGGCGAGCGCGGCTGGAACACCTACATCGTCGGCAAGTGGCATCTCTGCGCCGAGGACGAGATGAACCTCGCCTCGTCCAAGCGCCAGTGGCCGCTCGGCCGCGGGTTCGAGCGCTACTACGGCTTCCTCGGCGGCGAGACGAACCAGTGGTACCCGGACCTCGTCTACGACAACCACCCGGTCGCGCCGCCGATGTCGCCCGAGGAGGGCTACCACCTCACGGTCGACCTCACCGACAAGGCGATCGAGTTCGTGCAGGACGCGAAGGCGATCGCTCCCGACAAGCCCTTCTTCCTCTACTACTGCCCGGGCGCGGCCCACGCGCCGCACCACGTGTCGAAGGAATGGGCCGACAGGTACAAGGGCACGTTCGACATGGGCTACGAGGCCTACCGGGAGCTCGTGTTCGAGCGGCAGAAGAAGCTCGGCATCATCGCCGAGGGAGCCGAGCTGTCGCCGATCGACCCGTACGCGGACACGACGAGCCACGACGGCAAGCCGTGGTCGCTCGGCGACCGCGTCAGGCCCTGGGACTCGCTCTCCGACGACGAGAAGCGGCTCTTCTCCCGGATGGCAGAGGTCTATGCCGGCTTCCTCAGCCACGCCGACCACGAGCTGGGGCGCCTGCTCGACTACCTCGAGGACAGCGGCCAGCTCGACAACACGATCGTCGTGCTCGTCTCCGACAACGGCGCCTCGGGCGAGGGCGGGCCGAACGGCTCGGTCAACGAGAACAAGTTCTTCAACGGGGTCCCCGACACGATCGAGGAGAACCTCGAGCATCTCGACGACCTCGGGAGCACGCGCACGTACAACCACTACCCGACCGGCTGGGCGTGGGCGTTCAACACGCCCTTCAAGCTGTGGAAGCGCTACGCGAACTACGAGGGCGGCACCGCCGACCCGCTGATCGTCTCGTGGCCGGCCGGGATCGAGGCGACGGGTGAGATTCGCCGCCAGTACAACCACGCCGTCGACATCGTGCCGACCCTGTTCGAATGTCTGGGCGTCGAGCTTCCGGACGTCGTCAACGGCTACACGCAGAAGCCGCTCGAGGGTGTCAGCTTCAAGAGCAGCCTCGCCGACCCGGACGCGCCGTCGAAGGAGACGCAGTTCTACTCGATGCTCGGCACCCGGGCGATCTGGCACAAGGGCTGGAAGGCGGCCACCGCGGTGCCGGCTGCGCCGGAGTCGTGGGGCGACTTCCACCAGCAGCGCTGGGAGCTCTTCGACACCACCTCCGACCCGAGCGAGTGTCACGACCTCGCCGCCGAGCACCCCGCCAGGCTCCAGGAGCTGATCGCGCTCTGGTGGGTGGAGGCCGGCACCTACCAGGCCCTGCCGCTCGAGTCGCGTGGCGCGATCGAGATCCTCGGCGCCGAGCGGCCGCAGCTCTCGAAGCCGCGCACCCGCTACACGTACTACCCGGGCGGCGCCGAGGTGCCCGAGTCGACGGCACCGAACATCCGCAACCGCAACTACACGATCGCGGCCGAGATGGAGATCGACACCGAAGAGGCCGGCGGCGTGATCTTCTCCCAGGGCTCGCGCTTCGGCGGTCACGCGCTGTACGTGAAGGACGGCAAGCTCGTCTACGTCTACAACTGGCTCGGCGACCGTGTCCAGACGGTCGTGTCCGACGAGAAGGTTCCGACGGGACATGTCGTGCTGTCGGCGACCTTCGAGCGGGAGGGCGAGGGGATGCCGACGCAGGGCAGCCTGACGCTCCACATCCGCGACCAGGCGGTCGGCGAGGCGGAAGATCATGACCCAGCCGGGCAAGTTCGGCCTCGGCGGCGGCGGCCTCGTCGTCGGGCGCTCGGGTGCCGAGCCCGTCACGGACGACTACGTGGGCGATGCCCCGTATCCGTTCGTCGGAGGGACGATCGAGCGGGTGATGATCGACGTCAGCGGCGAGTCGTTCGCCGATCTCGCCGCCGAGGCCCGCGCAGCCTTCGCCCGCCAGTGAGTACCGTGGCCTGATCCGATGGCAGCCCGGACGGACGCCGATCTCGACGTGCCGGCGGCGCGCACTGCGCCGCCGGTCTTTCATCTGCTGGCGAAGCCGACGGGGGCGGTCTGCAACCTCGACTGTGCGTACTGCTTCTTCCTCTCGAAGGAGATGCTGTACCCCGGTTCGCGGTTTCGCATGGCGGACGAGTTGCTGGAGGCGTATCTCGGCCAGCTGATCGAGGCGCACGCGACGGTGCCCGAGGTGACGGTCGCCTGGCAGGGCGGCGAGCCGACACTGATGGGGCTCGACTTCTTCCGCCGCTCCGTCGAGCTCGCCAACGTCCACCTGAAGCCGGGCCAGCGCGCCGTCTACACGATCCAGACGAACGGGACGCTGCTCGACGAGGAGTGGGCAGCGTTCTTCAGGGAGCACGACTTTCTGGTCGGGATCTCGATCGACGGGCCGCGCGAGTTGCATGACGCCTACCGGGTGAACAAGGGCGGCAAGGGCTCGTTCGACCAGGTGATGCAGGGTCTCGAGCACCTGAGAGCGGCGGAGGTGGAGTGGAACGCGCTCACCACCGTTCATGCCCGGAACGGCGAGCACGGGCGGGAGGTGTACCGGTTCCTGCGCGACGAGTGCGGCGCCCGCTTCGTGCAGTTCATCCCCATCATCGAGCGCGTCGTGGAGGCGACGGCGGACGGTGCCGTGCCGTGGACGTCGTGGCGCGATCGTCCCCTCTATGTGCAGGAGGGGGATGCGGTCACGAACCGCTCCATCGGCGGCGAGCAGTACGGCCACTTCCTGATCGACGTGTTCGAGGAATGGGTGCGCCGCGACGTCGGCGAGGTGTACGTGCAGATGTTCGACGTCGCGCTCGCCAACTGGGTGGGGGAGCCGCCGGGCCTGTGCGTGCACTCGGAGACGTGCGGGCTCGCGCTCGCGCTCGAGCACACCGGCGACCTGTACTCGTGCGACCACTTCGTCGAGCCGCGCCACCTGCTCGGGAACATCAAGGAGCACCGCATGCTCGACCTCGTCGCCTCACAGCAGCAGCGCGACTTCGGGCTGGCCAAGCGCGACACGCTGCCCCGCTACTGCCTCGAATGCGACGTGCGCTTCGCCTGCCACGGGGGCTGCCCCAAGGACAGGTTCGTCCCGACGCCGGACGGCGAGGCCGGGCTCAACTACCTCTGCCCGGGCTTCAAGGCGTTCTTCCACCATGTCGATCGGCCGATGCGGTTCATGGCCGAGCAGCTGCGCCGGGACAGGGCACCGTCCGAGATCATGGCGCTCTACGCGGCCGAAGACGGGAAGCGCAGCCGCAACGACCCCTGTACCTGCGGCTCGGGCCGCAAGTGGAAGCACTGCCACGGGGCGTGACCTACCGCTGGGCTGAACGACGGCGGCCCACTCTGCTCCTGCGCGGTTCTAGAGACTGACCGGAAAGGTCGCCATCCATACGAGCGTGCCGAGGAACGTCGCCCAGCCGACGCCGAGGATCGCCGCGCGTGAGGCCTCCGTGCGAAGTCGTGTGCTGATGCCGGCGAAGAACAGCGACATCGCGAAGAGCACCACGCACAGCGTGTAGCGGTCTGCGCGCGCGACGTGCGCCTGCGCGACCTTTGCCTCCACGCCACCCGTCGCCTCGAGCCGATCAGCCTCCTCGACGGCTGCCGATCGGTACTCGGGCATCGCGAACGGCGTCAGCGGCGCCTTCGGGTTCGTGAGAGGCTTCGTCGCCAGCCATGCCGTCACGGCGGGGCGGAACTCCGGCCGGAAGCGCCGGAAGTAGAAGGCCGCCAGCTTCGTCTCGCCGGCCGAGTACGCGTCCACCCACTGTGTGAACGTGAGCGCATCGATCTGGATCTGGCGGTTCGCCACTCCGGAGGCCCGGTTCGCCTGGACGCGCGCGGCCGTCGACCGGTTGCCGGCGAGCGCCTGCTCGCTCCGCCAGTGCGCCTGCTGGTAGGTCGCCCACGCGGTCGCGACGGCCGCGAGTGCGAGCAGAACCGTGGTCAGGAGCTCGAGGTGGTGGATATGCCGAGGCCTGCCCGTCTCAGCCACGCGGCGAGCCCAGCTGGTCGCAGGGAGCCGACACGCCGCCCACGACTACCGCCACCTCTTCCTGAAGGAGGTCGAGTGTCCGCTCCATCGCGACGGGTTGCAGCCCGCCGAGACCTCCGTGGTAGGGGTTGTCCAGGAACCAGAGCAGCATCAGGGTCGAGGAGATCACGACCGCGATGCCGCCCATCATCGTTGCCTGGACGATCACCCGCTCGGCGCTGTCGGCGAAGAAGAGCATGAACACGAAGATGATGACGGCGCTGATGAACAGGACGATCCAGAGTGGTGCGGGGATCACGCCCTCGGCGCCGTGGGTGCGGTCGGCGCGTGCGATCTCACGGTCGGAGCGCTGGTCGAACCACTTGTCGTAAGCGGTCTGCTCCGAGGCGAGCTTCGGCTCGACGCCCTGGATCGTCCTGAACATCGCCACGCCCCACGGGTTTATCGCGTTGCCGAGGACGCCCGTCTTCATCTGCGGCCATTCCTGGTGGACGACCGCACGGGCGTAGCAGACGAGCTCTCCGGAGAGCTGTCGGCGCACGGCGATCGGCAGGAACTGCGCCGTCTCGAACTGCTGTGTCACGATCTGCGCCTCGGCCTCGGCACCACTGCGCGAGGTGTCGTAGCTCTCGAAGGAGAGGAAGACGACGAAGCCGATCAGCACCGCGAAGCCGGTTGCGAGGACGCCGAACACGGCCGCAGCACGGTCGCCGTCCTCGAAGTAGCTTCCCTCGGGCGCATTCCGCCGCACGAGCAGCATGGCGGCGATCGCGACGGTGGCGACGCCGAGGATGATGAGGCCGGCCCAGAGGAGGTTCACGACCGGATCACCGGTTGGCGTTTCTCCTCGGCCATCCACGCATCCTGCCCGATGCCGGCGACGGTCGCTGCAGGCTCGGCTGCTCCGTCATCGCTCCCGAGCTCGGTGGTGGACCCCGTTCGGGCTCGTGCTGTCCCGTACCGGTGGCGGCTGAGCCTGCAGGTGCGGTAACGGCCGCTCGAAGCCGACGACGACGTGCGTCATGACCGAGGAGTGGATTGTTGCCTTGGAGCGCAGGGCGCTCTAGGCTCCGCCCGTGGCCGCCCTCCTCGCATTCATCGCCGCTTTTCTCTTCGCCCTGGCGGCCACGCTGCAGCAGAAAGGCGCGCTGAACCAGGGAGGAGTCGTCTCGCTGGGCAGCCCGAAGTCGCTGCTCGCCCTGCTCGGACAGACGATGTGGCTCGTCGGGACGGTCGCACTCTTCGCGGGCTATCTCTTCCAGGCAGCCGCCCTCGACCGCGGCCGGCTCTCTGTCATCCAGCCGCTGCTCGTCACGACCGTCGTGTTCGCTCTGCCGCTCGGCTACTTCCTCACCAAGCAGCACGTCGGCCGGCGCGAGGTGATCGGCGCAATCGTGATCATCTTCGGGCTCGGGCTGTTCGTCTATTTCGGCGACCCGGCCGGCGGGAACGAGAACGCACCCAACAGCGAGTGGGCGGTCACGATCGCGCTGCTCAGCCTGCTCTCCGTCCTGCTGCTCGTCTTCGGCAGCCGGGGCGGCCTCTCGATGAAGGCGGCCGTGTACGGCACCGTCGCGGGAATCCTGTTCGGGCTCTCGTCGGCGTTGACCAAGCCCACGCTCGACTATCTGCACCAGAGCGTGGGGACGATGCTCTCGCACTGGGAGTGCTACGCGCTCGCGGTCGCCGGGGTGCTCGGCTTCGTGCTGCAGCAGGTGTCGCTCGGAACGGGTCGTCTTGCGCCGTCCGTTGCCACGGTATCGGTTGCGAACCCGATCGTCGGCATCGCGATCGGAATCATCCTCCTCGAACGAGACCCTCAGCCGGCCGGCCTGGCACGTCGTCCTGGCGGTCGTCGGCCTCGGGCTCGCGCTGGCGGGGGCCGTGGCGATCTCCCTCGCGACAGAGGCGGCGAAGGAGCCGGAGGCTTCCGCCGACGCCCTGCCCGAGGCCGCTACCGCCTAGAGCCTTGGTGTGGATTGGGAGGCCGACGTGCATACCCGGTGCGCCGGGAGCTCGACCGGTACGGCATCACCGCGCTCGTCGGTGCCGACGCCTACTTCGCCACGGTTGCCGACGCGATCGCGGGATTCTCGAAACCAGGAGGGCATTGACGAATGGCCACGGACGAGGAGGATGTGACGATGGCCGCCCAGGCGCCACGCGTCGAGCATTTCACCGTCTCCGAGCGCGCCGCTCGGGGGAAGGCGGCGCGCGCCGAGGTGCCGCGAGCGTCCCACGCAGACTGGGAGCCGCCCCCGCACCGGCCGGACCCGGTCGAGCTGCTCGAGGAGCAGGGGCAGACCCGCGTGCCCGAGCTCGTGCCGATTCGCTACGGCCGCATGCTCGTCTCCGCGTTCACCTTCTATCGCGGCGCCGCGTACCTGATGGCCTCGGACCTCTCCGGCGGGCGCCGGACGGGACTGCACACCCAGCTCTGCGGCGACGCCCACCTGTCGAACTTCGGCGGTTTCGCGGCACCCGACCGGCGAATGGTCTTCAGCATCAACGACTTCGACGAGACGCTTCCCGGCCCGTTCGAGTGGGACGTGAAACGGCTCGTCGCGAGCTTCGCCGTCGCCGGCCGCGACCGCGGCTTCGACGACAAGCAGCGGGCGGCGATCAATCGCGAGGTCGCACGGTCCTACCGGGAGAACATCCGCACGTTCGCCGGCATGCGGAATCTCGACCTCTGGTATGCACGCCTCGACGTGGATTCGATCGGCGAGGAGCTCCGCAAGCAGGCAACCTCGAAGGAGCTGAAGCGGCTCGAGGAGAACCTTGCCAAGAGTCGCACGAAGGACAGCCTCAAGGCGTTCAACAAGCTGACGGCGGTGGTCGACGGCGAACCGCGGATCACCGGCGACCCGCCGCTGATCGTGCCGATCGAGGACGTTGCGGGCGACCAGGCCCATCGTCTGGAGGAGTTCCTGCGCACCGTCATCCGCTCGTACCGGCGTACGCTCGCCGGCGACAGACGGCGGCTGCTCGAGCGCTTCCGCTACGTGCATGCGGCGCGCAAAGTCGTCGGAGTCGGCAGCGTCGGCACGCGTGCGTACATCTGCCTGATGCTGGGACGGGACGGCGACGACCCGCTCTTCCTGCAGTTCAAGGAGGCGCAGACATCCGTCCTCGAGCCGTTTCTCGGCCGCAGCGAGTTCGCGAACAGCGGCCAACGGGTTGTCGAAGGCCAGCGCCTGACCCAGGCGGCCAGCGACATCATGCTCGGCTGGATCAAGATCGAAGGCATCGACGGCGTCACGCGAGACTTCTACATCCGGCAGCTCTGGGACTCGAAGATGTCGGCCCTGGTCGAGCTCATGGAGCCGCACGCGCTGACGATCTATGCGCGGGTCTGTGGCGCCGAGCTCGCTCGTGCGCACGTTCGTGCCGGCGACGGTGTCGCGATCGCGAGCTACCTCGGTAGCGGTGACACGTTCGACCGTGCCATGGCCACCTTCGCCGAGGCGTACGCCGACCAGAACGAACGCGACTACGCCGCGCTGCAGGAAGCGGTCGCTTCCGGGCGCGTCGCCGCAGAGTCCGGCCTCTGACGGGCGACAGCCGACGGAGGACATGGGGTCTCACGGCCCCCCTCGGCGTCCCGCGCGCGAGCTTCCGCGCTCGGCGCGTGCCGCGACGAGAGCGCAACCCGGCCGATGGCCGCCGACCAAGACGTGACCCCGGACGTCCGACCGACGTGATCGAGCGCCGCGCCCAGCGCATCGTCAGTCACCGCTTCGTCGTCGGCAGCATCAGCGCGGTGCTCCTCACGATGGCGTTCTCCTCCGCGATCGTGATGCGGATCGTCGACTCCGAGGACTTCCCGACGATCGGGCTCGCTTTCTGGTGGGCGATCGAGACGTTCACCACCGTGGGCTACGGCGACGTCGTGCCGACGACGACGGCCGGCAAGATCGTCGGCGGCCTCCTGATGGTGTTCGGGATCATGTTCATCTCCTTCCTCACCGCCGCCGTGACGACGTCGCTGATCCGGCGCGACGAGCTGGCCTCCGGGCCCGATCCGGCGGACACGCGGGCGATTCTCGACGGCATCGCACGGGTCGAGAAGCGGCTCGACGAGATCGAAGCGAAGGCTCGGCCGCTGATCGACGCGGGGTCGTACGGCCGCCGTCCTCCTTCAGAACTACTCGATGTCCGCCCGCCGAACGACGCGAAGTTCGGTACTGCGGACGACGAAATCGACCCGGCGGAGGCGTACGGTACGAACCATTCCAACCCGATGCTTCCCCGAGGAGATCCACGGCATGAACGCCACCCGCACCGACCAGTTCGTCTTCCCCGACGACGTGCGCTGGGACGACGCCCGCCAGGCCTGGAACCTGGCGGTCGACCAGCGCCCCGCGGTCGTCGCGCTCCCCACCTCGGTGGACGACGTCATCGCCGCCGTCGCCTACGCGCGTGAGCGCGACCTGGAGGTCGCGGTTCAGGGTACGGGCCACGGTGCCTCGCCGGGCTCGCTCGCCGGGACGCTCCTGATCAACATGCGCAACCTGCGCGGCGTCGAGATCGACGTCGATGGACAGCGTGCACGCGTCGAGGCGGGCGCGTGGTGGGAGGACGTCGCAGGCCCCGCCAACGCGGCCGGCCTGACCGCCCTGCACGGCTCCTCGCCGAACGTTGGCGTCGTCGGCTACACGCTCGGCGGCGGCATCGGCTGGCTCTCGCGCAAGCACGGCCTCTCTTCCGAGAGCGTGCTCGCGGTCGAGCTCGTCACCGCCGACGGCGCGCTCGTCCGCGCCGACGCCATGCAGAACACCGATCTCTTCTGGGCGCTGCGCGGCGGGGGCGGCGGCCTCGGCGTTGTCGTGGCGGTCGAGATCGCCCTCTACCGCGTCGACGCCCTCGTCGCCGGGATGCTGGTCTGGCCCTGGGAGCAGGCAGCCTCCGTGCTCGGCCGTTACGTCGAGTGGGCGGAGTCGGCGCCCGACGAGGTGACCGCCTCGGCTCGCCTGCTGCAGATCCCGCCGCTCCCCGACATCCCCGAGGCGTTCCGCGGCCGCCGGCTCGTCGTCATCGACGGGGCCGTGCTCGGGACGGAGGACGAGGCGGCCGCCATCCTCGCGCCGCTTCGCGAGCTCGAGCCCGAGATGGACACCTTCGGTGCCGTCGACCCGTCGGCCCTGCTGCACCTGCACATGGACCCGGAGGGACCGATGCCCGGTATTGGCGGCGGCATGTCGCTCGGTGCTCTCGACGCCGAGGCCGTGGCCGCGCTGCTCGAGGTCGCGGGTCCCGGCAGCGACTCGCCGCTGATCGCGGTCGAGCTGCGCCAGCTCGGCGGCGCCCTGAGCCGCAAGGTGCCGGGTGCGGGCGCGCAGGGAGCGCTCCAGGGGTCGTTCGCGTTCTTCGCGGTCGGGGCTCCGATGGGCCTCGGTGTGGCCGAGGCGATCGTGGCACGGGTCGACGCCCTGAAGGCGGTCCTGGCGCCATGGGACAGCGGCGGAACGTTCCTCAACTTCGCGGACGCGCGCAAGACCCTGGCCGACGCGATCGGGGAGGACGGCGTCGTACGCCTGCGGGCGATCAGGGAGACGATCGACCCGGCTGGCGTGTTCCGCCCAGGTCGCTCGCTCGCGACGGAGGAGCCGGGGGAGGCCGCTCTGGCCGCCTGAGGCAGGAGGCCGGAAGGGGAGGGAGAGGGCGGCGCGACCCGCCCTCTCGTTCCGTCACGCGGCCGACAGGTCGACCACCGCGAGCCGGCCGTCTTCGACCCTGCCGAGCACGGTCGTCCGGCTTGGGCCCGGCTCGAGACCTGGATTGCCCTCGATCGAGGGCGGCGAGCGACACGTATCTGGACCTGGTGACCGTCATGCCGCGTGGACGGCGCCGGCCGACCGCGCTGTCACAACCGGGCCTCGACGGCTGCCGAGGTCGGGTAGGAGAGCGCGCAGCCGCGCGCTCTGCACGAGAGCGAGGCCGCCACGATCCCGCGGCTGAGCGCATCCGCAGGGCTTCGCCCCTCGAGGCGGCTCGCGAGATAGGTGCCCGCGAGCGCGTCGCCGGCCCCGGCCGCGTCGACGACCTCGATCGTGGGTGCCGGCAGCGAGAACGCGTCACCTCCGGCGAACACCGTGGCGCCCCGGGCTCCGGCGCTGACGACGATCTCGGCCGCCCGGGGCAGCACGGCCGTCAACGTGTCCGGCGGGACATCGAAGACGGCAGACGACTCCTCCACCGAGACGAACACCAGGTCAGCCTCGAGCGCGGCCTGTCGCAGGAGGTCGATGTCGCCGCCGAGGGCCGGCCGATGGTTGACCGCGATCGACACGGACGCTCCGGCCGCCCGCGCCAGCTCGGACGCCTTCAGGGCGGCCTCGCACGACGAGCCCGACACGGCGAGCGTGATGCCGCTCACGTGCAACGTGCCGAGACCCTCGAAGAGGCCGTCGCGGAGATCGGCCGGCCCGAGCCGCGACCCCGCCGACTGCCGGCGGTGGTAGTCGAAGCGGTGCAGGCCCTCCGAGCCTCGCTCGTTCACGTAGATGCCTGTCGGCGCGTCGGGGTCGGCGATCACGTGTGAGACGTCGACGCCGGAGCTCGCCCAGAACCCGGTCAGGCGCCGGCCGAGCGCGTCGTCGCCCACGCGTCCGGCGATGCGTACCTGCGTGCCGAGCAGCGCGGCCATCACCGCGGTGTTGGCGACGTCGCCGCCGAACCCGAGCGTGACCGTGCGGTTCGGCTCGGGCTCGAGCCCGAGCTCCACCAGCCCCTCTCCGACCACGCCGAGTGCCTTCATCCCCGGGGAACGTCCGGCTAGTTGGCGGCCGGGTCGAGGGGCATCGTGGCCAGGATCGCGAATGGCCCGCCCTGCCGGCGCAGGACGTCGCCCCAGAGGCCGTCCGGGTTCGACGTGAACACGTCGTCCGGCTGCGCCGCCACGACGATCCACGACGACTCCTCCAGCTCGCTCTCGAGCTGCCCGGCGCCCCAGCCCGCGTACCCGGCGTAGACGCGCGCCCGGGCGAGGCCGGGCACGTCCTCGGGCCCTTCGATCTCCCCCGGCAGGAACCCGATCGACCCGACGACGATCGACGCTGACTGCCCGACGTCGTCGAAGTCGCCGAGCACGACGATCGCCTGCGGCTGCACCGGCCCGCCGACGTGCACAACCTCGTCTTCGTCGACGAGCTCGGCGAGCGGCGGCACCGCGTCGCCGACCGTGACGGGGGAAGGGCGGTTCAGGACGATTCCCATCGCTCCCTCGTCGCCGTGCTCGCCCACCAGCACCACGGTGCGGCGGAAGTTCGGGTCGTGGAGACCTGGCCCGGCGACGAGCAGCTGGCCGCGAAGCGACTGCATGCACGCAACGATACGTGTGTTGCGGCAAGGCCGGATGCCGCCACGGCCCTACAATCGCCGGATGACGACGAGCAGGGAGATCCGTCTGGCCGCAAGGCCCCGCGGGGTGCCGGTGCCGTCGGACTTCGAGCTTGCCGAGGTGGAGCTGCGAGAGCCCGGCGAGGGAGAGGTGCTGATCCGCAACGCCTTCGTCTCGGTCGACCCGTACATGCGCGGGCGCATGAACGACGCGAAGTCGTACGTGCCGCCCTTCCAGGTGGGCGAGCCGCTCACGGGCGGCGCCGTCGGCCAGGTGGTCGTCGTCGAGGAGCCCGCAGTGGCCGGAGGGCACGTGGGTCGTCCACAACCTCGGCTGGCGCGAGTGGGCGCTGAGCGACGGCGCCGGGCTCCTGCCTGTCGATCCCTCGCTCGCGCCCGTCTCCACCGCGCTCGGGGTGCTCGGCATGCCCGGCTTCACCGCCTACGTGGGCCTGCTCGACGTCGGACGGCCGCAGGAGGGGGAGACGGTGTTCGTGTCGGGCGCGGCGGGGGCGGTCGGGTCCGTCGCGGGCCAGATCGCGAAGCTGAAGGGCTGCCGCGTGATCGGCAGCGCCGGCACGCCGGAGAAGGTGGCGTGGGTGCGCGAGCTCGGCTTCGACGAGGTCTTCGACTACCGCGAGACCGAGACCCGCGACGCGCTGCGCGAGGGCATCGACGTGTACTTCGACAACGTCGGCGGCTCCACGCTGGAGGCGGCGATCGGCGCCCTGCGGCTGCGTGGCCGCGTCGTCGCCTGTGGCGCCATCTCGCAGTACAACGCCACCGAGCCGCAGCCGGGGCCGCGGAACCTGTTCATGGTCGTCACCAAGCGCCTGCGGCTGGAGGGGTTCATCATCTCCGACCACTACGACCGCTATCCGGACTTCCTCGCCGACATGGTCGGCTGGCTGCGCGACGGGAAGGTGCGCTACCGCGAGACCGTGGTGGAAGGAATCGAGCACGCGCCGGACGCGTTCGTCGGCCTGCTGCAGGGGGACAACGTCGGCAAGATGCTCGTCCGCGTGGGGCCCGCGTCGTGAGCTGGCGCTGCAAGATGCTGCGGGCACAAGGTGCCCGAGGCGCGGAAGTTCTTCCTCACGGAGCGCCGCGCGCGGTGCGAGCGCTGCGGCAAGCGCGTCAAGCTGAAGCGCGCGTAACCAGACCGCCCCTTCCCGGTCACAAGGCTCTTGCCCACGGGCGTCGCACGGCACCCGATCATCGGGACCGTCAGGTCAACCGATGAAGTAAGGGGGGACACCTTGAGGAAAGTCCATCTTCTCGCGGCGACCGCGGTCGCCGCCGGAGGGGCCGCCGCAATCGCGATCGCCGCACCGTTAAGCATCGGCCCGAGCACGACGATTGCGCCATACGTCCTGCCGAAGGCGCCCGGCGTGTCGGTCACGTCCATTCTCACGGTCGGCGACGGGGCAGCCGGAAACGGCTACCGCATGGTCGGGATTCCGGACGGCCTCGGCGCGTACGGGGACAAGGCCGAGGAAAAGAAGAGCGTCGTCGTGCTCATGAACCACGAGCTCGGCGCCGGCTCGGGACTCGCCCGCGCACACGGCCAGAAGGGCGCGTTCGTCTCGCGCTGGGTGATCGACGGCAAGACGCTCGAGGTCAAGTCGGGCAAGGATCTGATCCAGCCGGGCGTGAAGTACTACAACTACGCCAACGGCCTCTACGACGGGTCAGCCTCGGCGTTCGCCCGCTTCTGCTCGGGCAGCCTGACCGACGAGGGGCAGTTCTTCGCCAAGGGTGCCGGCACCAAGGAGCGGATCTACTTCGCGAACGAGGAGAACGGAAACGGGGGCCGCCTGTTCGGGGTCTCGATGGACGGTCAGGCGCAGCAGTTGCCGCGGCTCGGTCTCTTCTCCTGGGAGAACACCCTCGCCGCCTACAACAAGAGCGAGACGACGCTCGTTCACGGCGACGAGGACGGCAACCCCGGCGAGCTGTGGGTCTATGTCGGCAAGAAGACGAACACGGGCAACGTGTTCGACCGAGCCGGTCTCACGAACGGCAAGAACTACGTGCTCAAGATCTCCGATGCTGTCAACACGGATGCGAAGTTCAGGGCCGCCTACAACAAGGGTGACAAGGTGCCCTTCACGCTTACCGAGGTGGACTGGAACAACGCATCGGGGGATGCCCAGAATGCCGAGGCTGTCGCAGACGGCGGGCTTGGGTTCAACCGGATGGAGGACGGTGCCTGGGACCCCAAGAACCGCAACGTCTTCTACTTCCTCACGACCGACGGCGGCGAGGGAATCGGGAACGCCGGCAAGGGCGGCGGCCTCTGGCGCGTCACCTACAAGGACATCGAGAATCCCGCTGCTGGGCGGCACACTGGAGCTCCTGCTCGACGGTGCGGAGAAGATCGGCACGGAGCCCCTGGGGCTGAACAAGCCCGACAACATGGGCATCGACAAGCGTGGCAACATCCTGATCCAGGAGGATCCCGGCTCACAGAGTCCAGCTCCCGAGCGGCGAGAGCGTCAATCTCTCCCGCATCGTCGCCTATCGGATCAAGGACGGCGCTCTGGGTGTCGTCGCGCAGTTCAACCCGACGCTGTTCCAGCCGGCGCCCGGGCGCACCATCATCACCCAGGACGAGGAGTCGAGCGGCATCATCCCGACCGACGATCTCTTCGGGAAGCGCACGTGGCTCTTCGACGCGCAGGTGCATGCAGCATCGCTCGATACGGAGCTCGTCGAGTCCGGGCAGCTGCTGCTGCTCCAGGTGAAGGACTACAACGACGTGTACGGGGGCGGCAACGAGGACGACGGGAGCGACGAGGGCTAGACCCTCTCGTACCTGCGTCTGGAGATGTGGGGCCCGGCTTTGCCGGGCCCCACAGCGGTCACGGGGCGTCGAGCGCGGCCCGCAGTGACGCGACGTACTCCCGCAGCGCCTCCGGGCCTTCCTCGGCCACCTGCACAGCGCGGGAACCGACGACGATCGCCGTCCGTCAGGTCGGCCGCGGCGCGCGCCTGCTCGGGCGTCGAGATGCCGAAGCCGGCGTAGAGAGGCACGTCGGTGAGCGCCCGGGCCCGCGCCGCCAGACCGGCGAGCGCGTCCGAGAGCTCCGTCCGCGCCCCCGTCGTGCCCGTCAGGGTGACGAGGTACAGCCAGCCGTCGGTCTCCGCCGCGGCGAGCGCGATGCGCTCGTCCGTCGACGTCGGCGCGACGAGCTGCACGCGCTTCAGCTCCGGCCGGGTGCCCGCCGCGGTGTCGGCGACGATGAAGCTCGTCGCTCCGGCCGCGCGGGCGTCCGCCTCGAAGCGCTCCCAGCCGTACGCCTCGAGCAGCGACGCGTACGTCATCGGGATCAGGGGCGTGCCGCCGACGAGCGCCCGCGTCGCTGCGAGGCACTCGAGGCACTCCTTCGTCCGCATGCCCGCCGCGAGCGCCTTCTCGGCCGCCGCCCGGATCACCGGCCCGTCGGCGAGCGGGTCGGAGAACGGGAAGCCGATCTCGACGATGTCGGCGCCGCCGGCGACGGCGGCCTCCGCCAGGGCCGGCGTGCCCTTCCCGGCCATCAGGTAGATGACGAGCGTCTTGCTCACGAGCGCAGCCCCAGCGCGGTGAGCGCCTCTGCGAGGTCCTTGTCGCCGCGGCCCGACAGGCACACCGCGATGTACTCGGCGTCCAGGTCGGCGGCGCGCGCCAGCGCGTGCGACGACTCGAGCGCCGGGATGATGCCCTCCGTCCGGGAGAGCCGCTGGAAAGCGGCCAGCGCCTCCTCGTCGGTGCAGGGGAGGTACTCGGCGCGGCCGGTGTCGCGGAGGAAGGCGTGCTCGGGCCCGACGCCCGGGTAGTCGAGGCCGGCCGAGATGGAGTGCGCGTCGGCGATCTGGCCGTCCTCGTCGGCGAGGATGGACGAGCGCGAGCCGTGCAGGACGCCGGTGCGGCCGCTGCCGAGCGACGCCGCGCCCGCCGCCTCGACGCCGACCAGGCGCACCCCGGCGTCGTCGATGAAGCCCGCGAACATGCCGATCGCGTTCGAGCCGCCGCCGACGCAGGCGACGACCGCCTCGGGCAGCGCGCCCTCCGTTGCAAGCAGCTGCTCACGCGCCTCGCGGCCGATCACCGCCTGCAGCTCGCGCACGATCTCCGGATAGGGGGCGGGGCCGACGCACGAGCCGATCACGTAGTGGGTCGTCTCGACGTTCGTGATCCAGTCGCGGATCGCCTCGCTCGTCGCCTCCTTCAGCGTGCGCGTGCCGAACTCGACCGGGACGACGGTGGCGCCCATCAGGTGCATGCGCTCGACGTTGGGCGCCTGTCGGCGCATGTCCTCCGAGCCCATGAAGACGACGCACTCGAGGCCGAAGCGGGCGCAGGCCGTCGCCGTGGCGACGCCGTGCTGCCCGGCGCCGGTCTCGGCGATGATCCGCGTCTTGCCGAGCCGGCGGGCCAGCACGACCTGCCCGAGCGCGTTGTTGATCTTGTGAGCGCCGGTGTGGTTCAGGTCCTCCCGCTTGAGGTAGAGGCGCTTCCCCGGAGCGAAGCGCGATGCGAGCGTGATGGGGGAGGGGCGGCCCGTGTAGTTCCGGCCGAGCTCGTCGATCTCCGCCTGGAAGGCGGGGTCCGCCTTCGCCTCTTCCCACGCCGCGGTCAGCTCGTCCAGCGCCGGGATCAGCGTCTCCGGCACGTACCTCCCGCCGTACGGCCCGTATGTCTCCGTGTGATCCGTCGTCGTCATGCTCTTGCCGCCTCCACGTAGGCCTTGACCCTGTCGTGATCCTTGATCCCCGGCGCCGACTCGAGCGACGATGCCGCGTCGACCGCCCACGGCCGTACGGCCGCGATCGCGTCCCGCACGTTCTCGGGCCCGAGGCCGCCCGCGAGCACGATGCGCCCATCCGCGTCCGCGGCCCGCGCCCAGTGACCCGGGTCGGTGCCCTCCCACGGCAGGTCGAGCACGCGCGCCACCTGTTCCCCGTTGCGAAGCAGCGCCGCCTCCCGGCCCCGCACCTTCCCCTCCTCGACGGTATGCACCTGGTCGAGGTCGGCGCCGGCCTCGCCGGCCCGGCCGACCCAGACGGCCACCGACAGCATCCCATCCGGCACGTCCAGCACGGCTTCGGCGGCACGCGGGCTCTCGGGCACGAGCACGAACCCGGCGAGGTCGGCGCCCGCCTCGGCGGCGGCGTCCACGTCCTCCTGGCGGGTCAGGCCGCACACCTTCACGAGCGGGCGTGACAGCAGCTCGGCGAGCTTCGCGGCAGGGTCGGGAGCCCGCATCAGCGCCGAGCCGACGAGCACGGCGTCCGCGCCGGCGAGCTCCGCGGCGGCGCCCTGGGCGCGCGTGTGGATCCCGCTC
The DNA here is from genome assembly GCA_963731095.1 of uncultured Gaiellaceae bacterium. Classification (GTDB taxonomy): domain Bacteria; phylum Actinomycetota; class Thermoleophilia; order Gaiellales; family Gaiellaceae; genus Gaiella. The sequence continues at coordinate 116,050 of CAVSUK010000030.1, read as the reverse complement.
TCGGCGATCACCACCCGGTCGCGCGGGATGCGGGCGACGAGCTCGAGCTGGCCGGCCCGGTCGATCGCGAACGTCGAGAGGTCGCGGGCGTTCACGCCGAGTACAGGTGCTCCGAGCGCGACGCCGCGCTCGAGCTCCTCTGCGTCGTGCGCCTCCACGAGGGTGTCGAGCCCGAGCGAGGCCGCCACGTTCATCAGGTGCGCCGTCTGCTCGTCGTCGAGGTCGCGCAGCAGCAGCAGCGCCGCGTCCGCGCCCGCCTCCCGCGCCGTCTGCAGGTGCTCGTCGGTGGAGAAGAAGCCCTTGGCCAGGAGCGGCGCCGTGGTGGCCGCGCGGGCGGCGCGGAGGTCGTCCCAGGTGCCGCCGAAGCGCTCGTCCACGAGCACCGAGATCGCCGCCGCGCCCGCGGCCGCGTAGGCCGGCGCGATCACCGCGGGGTCGGCGTCGGGCCGCAGGTCGCCCGCCGAGGGAGAGCGCCGCTTGATCTCCGCGATGGCGCCGAGGCCCGGCGCGCGCAGGGCGTCCGTGAAGCGCCCCATCAGATCGCCTCCTCCGAGAACGCCACCAGGGCAGCGAGTCGGCTCGCCGCTCGGCCCGAGTCGATCGCCTCGGCGCCGAGGCCGAGCCCTTCGGCCAGGTCGTCGGCGAGCCCCGCGGCAACGAGCGCTCCGGCGGCGTTCAGGAGCACGGCGTCGCGACGGCCCGCCCGGCTCGCCTGCGAGCACGGCGCGGATGGTGGCAGCGTTCTCGGCGGCCGAGCCGCCGCGCAGGACGCCCGGATCGGCGGGATGGATGCCGAGCTCGCGCGGGTCGAGCTCCCACTCACGCACGTCGCCGTCGACGACCTCCAGCACGAGGTTCGTGCCGAACGGCGAGAGCTCGTCGAGGCCACCGTCCCCGTGCACGACGAAAGCGCGCCGCGCACCCAGCTCCGCGAGCGCCTCGGCATAGGTTCGCGCGAGCTCCGCCGAGTAGACGCCGAAGACGCCGTCCCGTGCTCCCGCAGGGTTCGCGAGCGGCCCCAGAACGTTGAAGACGGTGCGGATGCCGAGCTCCTGGCGGATCGGTGCGACGTGGCGCATGGCCGGATGGTGGGCGCGGGCGAACATGAACCCGAAGCCGAGCTCGTCGATCGAGAGGGCGATCCGCTCGGGCGGCTGCTCGATGCCGATGCCGAGCTTCTCGAGCACGTCGGCCGATCCCGCCGCCGAGCTTGCGGCCCGGTTCCCGTGCTTGGCGACCGCTGCGCCGGCCGCTGCGGCGACGAGCGCCGCTGCCGTCGAGATGTTGAACGTATGCGCGCCGTCGCCGCCCGTGCCGACCACGTCCACGACGGGCGATCGCCGGGGAGTGACGGGCACCACGTGCTCGCGCATCGCCTCTGCGAAGCCGGTGATCTCGTCCGCAGTCTCGCCCTTCGTGCGCAGGGCGACCAGGAACCCCGCGATCTGCGCGGCCGTCGCCTCCCCGTCCATGATCGATCCCATCAGCGTGTGCGCGTCAGCACGCGAGAGGTGATGCCCGTCGAGCAGCGTCTGGATGGCCGGACCTGACGATCAAAGGAGGAAGTTCCTCGCCATCTCGGGCCCGAGCGGGGTGAGCACCGACTCGGGATGGAACTGCACGCCCTCGATCGCGAGCTCGCGGTGGCGTACGCCCATCACCTCGCCGTCGTCGGTGCGCGAGGTCACCTCCAGCGCCTCCGGCACGTCGAGGGCGGCGAGCGAGTGGTAGCGCCCGGCCTCGATCTCCTCCGGCAGCCCCGTGTAGACGCCCTTGCCGTCGTGGTGCACCGTGCTCGACTTCCCGTGCAGGAGCGCCTTCGCCTGCCCCACGTGGCCGCCGAACGCCTCCACGATCGCCTGGTGGCCGAGGCAGACCCCGAGCGTCGCCGTCGTCGGCCCGAGCGCCCGGATCAGGTCGATCGACACGCCCGCGTCCTCGGGGCGGCCGGGCCCGGGGGAGATGACGAGCCGGTCGAAGCCGCCCGCCTGTGCCTCCTCCACGGTGATCGCGTCGTTCCGCACGGTCACGACCTCGGCGCCCAGCTCTTCGAACAGGTGCACGAGGTTGTACGTGAACGAGTCGTAGTTGTCGATCATCAAGACTCTCATGCGAACTCCGTCTCAGCCAGGTCGATCGCCGCCTCGAGCGCAGCGAGCTTCTTCAGGCACTCCTCGTGCTCGGCGGCCGGGTCCGAGTCCGCCACGACGCCCGCCCCTGCCTGCAGGTGGGCGACGCCGTCCGCCATCACGATCGTCCGCAGGGCGATGCATGCGTCCATCGTGCCACCGGGCAGCGCGTACAGGACGGCGCCTGCGTACGGCCCGCGGCGGAACTGCTCGAGCTCGGAGATCAGCTGCATCGCCCGCACCTTGGGAGCCCCGGAGACGGTGCCGGCAGGGAAGCACGCGCGGAGCACGTCGAACGGCGAGACGCCGTCGCGCAGCTCGCCGACCACCTCGGAGACGAGATGCGACACGTGCGAGAAGCGCTCCACCTCCATGTAGCGCGACACGTGCACGGTGCCGGCACGGCACACCCGCGAGAGGTCGTTGCGGCCCAGGTCGACGAGCATCACGTGCTCGGCGCGGTCCTTCTCCGAGGAGAGCAGTCGCTCCACGTCTCCCTCGGTGGGCTCGGTGGTGCCGGCGATCGGGCAGAGGCTGGCACGCCCGTCCTCGCAGGCGACGAGCCGCTCGGGCGACGAGCCCACGAGCGCGATCCCGTCGAGCTCGAGCAGGAACAGGTAGGGGGACGGATTGACGCGGCGCAGCGCGCGGTACACGTCGAGGGGCGTCGCCGACGTCGGCCGCTCTGCGCGCTGCGACGGGACGCACTGGAAGACGTCGCCGGCGACGATGTGCTCCTTGACCGAGCGCACCATCTCCTCGTAGCGCTCGCGCGCCGGGAAGCGGCGCAGCGGCCCCGGCGTGCCTCGCACCTCGCGCTGCCACGGGATGCCGGCCTCCAGGCGGCCGGCGATCTCGCCGGAGTCGCCCGCCAGCACCTCGGCGACGCCGCCGCCGTGGTCGAAGCGGACGAGCGTCTCCGCGACGATCAACCTGCTCTCGGGGAAGCCGCGCCCCTCGTCGGGCAGCGGCACCTTCGGCTCGAGCTGCGCCACGTGGTCGTAGGCGAGGTAGCCGACGACGGGCAGCTCGAGCTCCTCCGCCTCCGCGAAGGTGACGAGCCGCGACCCCGCCCCCATCCACGAGTACCGCCCGAGGCGGCCGCGCTCGACCGACTCGAGGATGAAGCTGGCAGTGCCGGCGTCGCGCAGGCGCAGGTAGGCCCCGAGGGGTGTGAGGAGGTCGGTGTTGATCGTCGTCTCGGTCATCTCGTCCTGTCTCGAGCCATGAAAAAGACCTCCGCTGGGAGGTCTTCGGCGAAGCGGGGATCTCGTCTCGTGCTAGCGCACGCTCCCGCCTCGCTCGCTGCGCCACCACCAGGCCCATGCATGCGTCGCGGAGGTCATTGCTCCGGAGCGTAGCCGCCGCTGCGGCGCCCGGCAAGCCTCCGGCGCCGCAGTCCTCCGGGCGCCGGTGGCTCCTCCTTCTCGCCGCCGGCCTGCAGCACGACCGCCGCGACGACCACCGCGCCGCCGAGCAGGGTGGTGGTGCTCGGTCGCTCCGAGTACGCGAGCCAGACCCACAGCGGCCCGAGCACGACCTCGAGCAACGTGATCAGCGCTACCTCGGCCGCCGGGATCAGGCGAGCGCCCATCGTCAGGAAGGCGAGGCCGAGCCCCATCTGGCCGAAACCGAGCACGACCATGAGCCCCAGGTCTCGCGCGTCCACCGACCCCGGCTGCGCGAACGGGCCGACGACGACGACCACGAGCACCTGGGACAGGCAGATGGCCGGAGCCATCGAGATGTCCCGCCGGTGGCGGGTGATCACGACCGCGAGGGCGAAGGACAGCGTCATCACGACCGAGAGGGCGAGCCCGATGCCGTGCGAGCCACCCGGTCCGCCGACCATCAGGCCGACGCCGGCGAGTGCCACGACCATCGCGACCGCGGTGCGCCGCGAGACCTGCTCTCTCAGGCCGACCCAGGCGATCAGGGCCGCCGCGATGGGCGAGAGAGCCTGCATGAACAGCACGTTGGCGACCGTCGTGTGGTTGAGGGCGACGATGAACGTGCTCGACGCGACCGCCGTCAGCGCGGCGACCGCCAGCTCGGCCCGCCCCATCGTGCGGAACACGCGGAGCGTGTCGCCGCGCTCCGCGAAGGCCACGAAGAGGAACAACGCGATCGCGGCGAAGAGCGCCCGCCCGGCCACCTGCGTCGCGGCCCCCACGGAGAGCTCCCGCTGCAGCACGCCGGCCGTCGACCACGCGACGGCGGCGAGCGCCACGTAGACCTGCCCGCGCCGGCGAACGCCGTGCGCGTCCATCACCGCCGGCAAGGAAGCCACGCCTGCAGTCAACCAGCAGCGCGGCGGCGAAGCTCGTAGAGTCGTCACGCAACCACGCTCGCTCTCGGAGGTGCTGATGAACGGTCTCGCGGGGAAGACGGCGATCGTCACGGGCGGCTCGACGCTGATCGGCCAGGCGGTCGTCCGCGAGCTGCACGGGCACGGCATGGCGGTGGCGATCGCGGACATCGACGACGCGCCGGGAGCGGCGCTCGCCGCCGAGCTCGGCGACCGTGTGCTGTTCCTCCACACGGACATCACGCAGGACGCGGAGATCACCGCCTGCGTCGATGCCGTCGCGGACCGGTTCGGCGGCATCGACGCGCTCGTCAACCTCGCCTGCTCCTACCTGGACGAGGGCTTCGCCTCGCCGAGGGCCGACTGGCTGGCGGCGCTCGACGTGAACGTCGTCGGGGCGGTCGTGATGACGCAGGCGGCCCACCCGCACCTGAAGGCGCGCCGGGGCGCAGTCGTCAACTTCGCCTCCATCTCCGCGGGCGTGGCGCAGACGGGGCGCTGGCTGTACCCGGTCGGCAAGGCGGCGGTCGTCCAGCTGACCCGCAACATGGCGATGGACTTCGCGCCCGACGGCATCCGGGTGAACGCGGTGTCGCCCGGATGGACGTGGTCGAAGGTGATGGTCGAGCTCACGGGCGACGACCGCGCCAAGACCGACCGCGTGGCGGCTCCGTTCCACCTGCTCGGGCGGGTCGGAGACCCCGAGGAGGTGGCGCACGTGGTCGCCTTCCTGCTGTCGGACGACGCGAGCTTCGTCACCGGCGCCACGTGGGCGGTCGACGGCGGCTACTCGGCGATGGGCCCGGAGGGCGCCGTTCCCGCAATTCCCAGGCTGATGGAGTAAAGGAGAGCACCCATGGCGAAGATCACGATCGTCGGCGGAGGCCAGTCGGGCCTCCAGCTCGGCATCGGCCTCGTGCAGAACGGCTACGACGTCACCGTCGTCTCGGACCGGACGCCGGAGCAGATCCACGACGGCCGAGTCACCTCGAGCCAGTGCATGTTCGCGGCCGCGCTCGACCACGAGCGCGCGCTCGGCATCGACTTCTGGGACGACACGTGCCCGCCGGTGGAGGGCATCGCACTCGCCGTCCCCCACCCCGAGCTGGCGGGCGAGAAGGCGATCGACTGGGGGGCCCGGCTGGACCGCGTCGCCCTCTCGGTCGACCAGCGCGTCAAGTTCCCGCGCTGGATGGAGCACTTCGAGGCCTCGGGCGGGACCCTGGTCTTCACGAGCGCCGGTGTCGAAGACGTGGAGCGGTACGCGGACGACAGCGACCTCGTCGTCGTCGCCGCCGGCAAGGGCGACATCACGAAGCTCTTCGAGCGGGACGCGAAGCGCTCCCAGTTCGACCAGCCGATGCGCGCGCTGGCGCTCACCTACGTCAGCGGGATGACGCCGCGGCCCGAGTTCTCGGCCGTCTGCTTCAACATCGTCCCGGGCGTGGGGGAGTACTTCGTCTTCCCGGCGCTGACGACGAGTGGGCCCTGCGAGATCATGGTCTTCGAGGGCGTTCCGGGCGGCCCCATGGACTGCTGGGGCGACGTGACGACGCCCGAGGAGCACCTCGCCAAGTCGAAGTGGATCCTCGACACGTTCATGCCCTGGGAGGCCGCCCGCTGCCGCGAGATAGAGCTCACGGATGCCAACGGCATCCTCGCGGGCCGCTTCGCGCCGACGGTACGCAAGCCGGTGGGCGTGTTGCCCTCGGGTCGCCAGGTGCTCGGGATGGCCGACGCGGTGCTGCTGAACGACCCGATCACGGGGCAGGGCTCGAACAACGCGTCGAAGGGTGCAGCCGTGTATCTGCGGCGGATCGTGGAGCAGGGCGAAGGACCGTTCGACACCGCCTGGATGCAGGAGACGTTCGAGCAGCTCTGGGCCTATGCCGAGAAGGTCGTCGGCTGGACGAACGCACTGCTGCTGCCGCCGCCGCCGCACGTGCTGAACGTGCTCGGCGCCGCGGGGCAGCTTCCTGCCGTTGCGCATCGCTTCGCGAACGGGTTCGACAACCCGCCCGACTTCTACGACTGGTTCATGGACCCGGTCAAGGCGGAGGATTACCTCGCCGAGGTGGCCGCCGCCTGACGTGGCCGGGCGGTGCCGGCCAACCACGTTCGTGACGCCGGCGTCGCGTCGCGGTTGCCGGCCCGGTCGGTGGCGCGGACGCGAAGGGTGTGACGCCCTGCCGCGAGCGAGCGGTACCCCTTCGCCAATCCGCATTTCGAGAACGGGTGCCCGTCGAGCGAGCACTCGAATCGTGGCCGCTCCTCGTTGGCCGCGAAGCGGAAGGAGGCACTCCACTGCGTCGGCCGCCGGAAGGAGGCGATCCGGGTGCGAGGCGGAACCGTGTCCACGACCCAGGTCGCCCGGGGGGGTGTCTGGTCGGCGTTCCCTACCGTGTCGACCGCGCGGACCTCGAGCCAGTGCTGGCCCTGCGGGAGCCGTGAGAGTGCGAGCGGCGACGTGCACGCAGCGAAGGGGCCTGCATCGAGGGAGCACTCGAAGTGAGCGTCGGGCTCGCTGGCGAAAGCGACGGTGGCCGCCGTCGAGGACACGAGGCCCGATGGGGCCGACGTGATCGCCGTGTCGGGAGCGCTCGTGTCGGAGGGGACCTCGGCCGGCGGCGACGCGGTCGGCTCCTGCACGGGGGGCTGCACGGGCGGCGGCGGAGCGCCGACGGTGACGGACAGCGACGCCGGCGTGCGGCCCGCCGCCGTCGCCATGAGTACCGGCTCTCCGGGCTGCGTGTCCTGGTAGTGGGTGGCGACCGTACGGCTACCGACGGGTAGGGAGAACGTCAGCGAGTTCGTCCATGGCCCGTAGGGGCCAGGCGCGAAGGAGCCGGTCGGCGAGCTGGTCGTGAAGGTGACCTCGAGCGGGCGGCCGGTGTCGTAGGGAACGCCGGCGAATGTCCGCAGCTCCACTGCGAACGGAGGCGAGGCGGCGCCCGGCTCGAGCGCCGGAGCGGGCGAGGCGAAGGCGAGTTGCGAGGGCCGCCATGTGCGGAACGCCTGCCACCCCAAGTTGAACGACGCACCGTCCAGCACACCAACGCACCAGGACGGCGCACAGCCACCGGCGGGATCGGCGATCGCCTCGGCGAGCCGGCGCAGCAGCGCGCCCGTTTGCGACGCGAAGTCGGCTGTGGGCATCCCGGGATTCCGCGGCGACCAGGCGAAGCCGTAGCGGACCGCGCCGAAGGCGCGAAGCGCGTCGACCTGTGCCGAGAGGTAGTCCTCCATCAGATCGATCGAAACGTCCGTCCAGCCGAAGGAGGCATCGAAGCGCCAGGCGGCGTTCGCCACCGGCGCGTGAGCGGACGCGAGGAACGCGCGCGCGGCGCCGGCGCTGCCCGGCTCGGCAAGGGCCAGCAGGCGGTCGTGCTCCAGGTAGTCGGCCAGCCGCGCGCGCCTCGTCTCGAGGTCGGCGCCGGGAACAGCGTAGGCCCGGACGTCGCCGTACTGCTCCTGAGCCCAGTCGTCAACGTAGCCGCTCATCTCCTGCCAGAAGGCGCCGTCCTCGAGCCAGTCCTGCAGGCGAGCCTGGTAGACGGACAGCTCGGAGGTGCGTTGTCCGATCCCCGCGACGAACGCAACTCCGCGTACGGCGGGTGAGCCGGGCGGCCCGTCGTGGAGCCCTCGCAGCAACTCCCGTACGTTCGCCCGCGCGTTTCCCGTGCCGGCTCGCACTGCGGAGGAGAGCTCGTTGAGCGCCCACCGGTCTCCGAGGGCGGCGTCGAAACCGGCTGTCGCCATGCGCCTGCGTGCCTCGACGCCGGCGTCATACCACGTTCCGGCTCCGCTCGCCGACCCACGTCGACCAGCCGGTGTAGTTGATCTCTGCAAGTGCGTGGAACGCGCTCCCCAAGGCTCGTATCCGCCAGGCTTGATCGGCGCGAAGTTGCGTCTTGTCCGCTGCGAGCGGCGGCACCGAGACGTACACATCCGTGCACGGCGCAGGCGTCGCGGCGAGCGACGTGGCGAGCCGCAGCCAGTCCGTCGCCGCGTAGAAGGAGACGTATGTCGTCGCGGCACAGGTCTGCAGCACGGACGGAGCCCGGGTATGGCGCACGAGGCGACGCCACAGCTTCTCGGTCGCCGGCGCGTCCAGCGAGGGCACGGGCGCGAATGGCCGTGGTGCTGCGCTACCCCCGGAGACGAGAACGAGCGCCGCTGCAGCGGCCGTCACCGCGACGAGGATGATGCGTGCGGCATGCCGAGCCATCGACCCCTCTCCGGCTTCGTCCGTCGGCGCGAGGGTAGCGGAAGCAGGCTCGCACCTGTGCTGCGACTGCTCCTCGCCCCGAGTTAGGCTGGCGCGGTGAGCCGTTCCTTCGTCGTCGCCCACCGCTTCGACCGCCCTCGGGATCACGGCGGGTGGTTCGACGATGTGGCCAGGATCAGCGTGCACCTCCCCGAGGTGGCCGCCGCGTGACCATCCCGCCGCTCCTCGACGAGTTGCTGCGGGCGTCGGCGCCGTCCGGCAGCGAGGGTGACGTGATGGCCATCGTGCGCCGCGAGGCGAGCGGGTTCGCGAGCGTCTCGAGCGACGTGCACGGCAACACGATCGCCCGGGTCGAGGGGCGGCCCGGCGGGCGCACGCTGGCGCTGTTCGCGCACGCGGACGAGATCGGGATGCTCGTCACGCACGTCCACGAGAATGGGCTCGCCTCCGTCGGGAAGATCGCGAACTGGGACGCCGCCGGCGCCGTCGGCAAGCGGGTCGAGGTGCGCGGCCGCGGCGCTCGCGTGCCGGGCGTCGTCGTGCGGGCCGCGGGCGGCGACGGCGACCCGGCCTGGACCGACCTCAGGCTCGACATCGGCGCCGCCGACGGTGACACCGCTCTCGCTTTGATCGAGCCGGGCGACCCGGCCACGATGGTCGGCGATCCGGTGGCGCTCGAGGGGGGCCGCCTGATGTCCAAGTCGCTCGACAACAGGGTGGGCGTGTATGCGGCACTCGAGGCCGCGCGGAGGGTTGCGGCCGAGCCGGCTGCCTGGGACGTGGCGCTCGTGGTCACGGCGCTCGAAGAGGGGAGCCTCCGCGGCGGAGCCGCCGTCGCCGCGCGTGCGGCGGCACCCGACGCAGCGATCGTGTTCGAGGTCACCTACGCGGCGGACGTGGCCGGGGGCGACCCGGGAGAGTGGGGGAACACGAGGCTCGGCGCCGGCCCCACGGTCTTTCGCGGCCCGACGATCCACCCCGCGGTCGCCGCCGGCCTGCGCACCGCAGCGGCGGAGGCCGGGATCGCGGTCACAGCGGAGGCCGGCGACAACACCTGGTCGGACTCGGAGGCGGTGCAGGAGGCGCTCGCCGGGGTGCCGGTCGGGCTCGTGTCCGTGCCGCTGCGGTACATGCACACGCCGCACGAGATCGTGCAGCTGTCCGACGTCGACGCCGCGTCGCGCCTCGTCGAGGCGTACGTGCGCGGGCTGCCGCTCGAGACCTCGTTCCTCCGGTAGGACGCTCTCCGCCGTGTCGGCGCTTGTGACACAGTGTCACAAGCGCTCGCGGCAGCGGCGCTCCGGCGGCGCGGGCTAGGCTGGAAGCCATGAGTCGCTCAGTCATCGTCGCCGCCGTCCGGACGCCGTTCGGCAAGCTCGGAGGCGGCCTCGCGAAGCTGTCCGCGGTCGAGCTCGGCGCCATCGCCGTCCGCGCGGGGCTCGAGCGCGCGGGCGTCGCCCCGGGCGAGGTCGGCTACGTCGTGATGGGTCAGGTGCTGCAGGCGGGAGCGGGCCAGGCTCCGGCACGACAGGCCGCCGTCGCCGCCGGCATCCCGAAGGAGGTTCCGGCCGACACGATCAACAAGGTCTGCGCCTCGTCGATCCGGGCGATCGAGCTCGCCGACCTGATGATCCGGTCAGGGCAGCACGACGTCGTCGTCACCGGCGGCATGGAATCGATGTCGAACGCCCCGTACCTGCTGCCGAAGGCGCGCTTCGGTTACCGGCTCGGCCACGGCGAGGTGCTCGACCACATGGTCTTCGACGGACTGCAGTCCACCTTCGACGGCCTCCACATGGTGGCGCAGGCGTCGCTCGTCTCGCGCGAGCTCGGCATCAGCCGCGAGGACCAGGACGCGTGGGCTGTGCGCTCGCACGAGCGCGCCGCCGCCGCCCAGGACGCGGGCCGCTTCGACGACGAGATCGTCGCCGTCGGCGACGTGGCCGCCGACGAGGGCGTGCGGCGCGACACGACGCTCGAGAAGCTGGCCTCGCTGACGCCGGTGTTCGACCCGGAGGGCACGACGACGGCCGGCAACGCCCCCGGAGTCAACGACGGCGCCTCCTGCGTGGTCGTCTGCTCCGAGGCGTTCGCCGCGCGACGGGGGCTCGAGCCGCTCGCCACGATCCTCTCGCAGGGGACGATCGCCGACGACTTCGCGTACCTCGCGCGCACCCCCGCGAAGGCCTCGGCGGCCGCGCTCGAGGCAGCCGGCAAGACGATCGCCGACGTGAAGCGCGTGGAGATCAACGAGGCGTTCGCGTCCGTCGCGAAGAACTCGACCGCGATGCTGGGCGCCGACGAGTCGATCGTGAACGTGAACGGCGGTGCCGTCGCGCTCGGCCATCCGATCGGCGCCTCTGGCGGCCGCATCGTCGGGACGCTCGTCCACGAGCTCCGTCGCGAGGGCGGCGGGCTCGGCCTGGCCGCCATCTGCTCGGGTGGCGGGCAGGGCGACGCCCTCCTGCTCGACGTGTGACCGGGGGTCGCAGCGAGGGGCTGCGGGACGGAGTGCGGGGCATCACCTCGGCCCTGCGGGTGCGCCTGCCGGCCATCGTCGTCGTTCTCGTGCTCGCCTCGGCGCTCACGAGCGAGGCGGCTGCGTACACCTGCCCCGCGACGCCGTTGCAGGAGCGGATCGATCAGGCGGACATCGTCTTCGTGGGCCGCTCCACGGGATTCCGCACGCTGCCCGGAGGCGGCGTCCCGCAACGGGTCTACACGTTCGTCGTCGACCAGCAGGTGAAGGGCGACCTCGGACGCACCGTGGCGGTGCGCATCCCCGCGCTCGCCGCGAACGGCGGGCAGACGGTGCCGGAGGACGTCGCCGCGGGAGTTCTCGCGAGCCGCGTCGACGGCGGCTGGTTCACGACCAGGTGCGGCATCACCGATCCCGGCGCGGTGCTCGCCGAGGTCGACGAGCCTCGGGGGAACGCGATCAAGCTGGCGATCGGCGCCGCCATCCTCGCCGCCGTGCTCGGCTACTCGATCCGGCGCGTGCGGAAGAAGCAGGCCGCCGCCGGGGGCGGTAGCCTCGCCCCATGACCTTCGAGCGCGTCCTCGTCGTCGGCGCCGGCCAGATGGGCAGCGGCATCGCCCAGGTCGTTGCCGCCTCCGGCCGTCAGGTGCTGCTGCACGATCCCGTTCCCGGGTGCGGTCGAGCGCGGACTGGCCGGGATCGGCAAGAGCCTCGCGAAGCTCGCCGAGAAGGGCGCGGGTCCCGATCCCGAAGCGGTGCTCGCGCGCATCGCCCCCGTAGACGGCCTTCGCGCTGCCGACCTGATGATCGAGGCGATCGTCGAAGACCGCGACGCGAAGGAGGTGCTCTTCCGCGAGGCCGACGACGTGCTCCCGCCGGAGGCGATCCTCGCCTCCAACACGTCGTCGATCCCGATCACCTCGCTCGCCGCCGTCACGTCGCGGCCGGATCGTGTGGTCGGCATGCACTTCTTCAACCCCGTGCCGGTGCTCAAGCTCGTCGAGGTGATCAGGGCGCTGCAGACGTCCGACGAGACGACGACCGCCATCGTCGACCTCGCCGTCGACCTCGGCAAGGTGCCGGCCGAGGCGAACGACTTCCCCGGCTTCGTCTCCAACCGGATCCTGATGCCGTTCGTCAACGAGGCCGCCTACGCGCTGATGGAGGGCGTGGCCGAGGCCGACGCGATCGACACGATCGCGAAGCTCGGTTTCGCGCATCCGATGGGGCCGCTCGCGCTCGCCGACCTGATCGGCCTCGACACGTGCGTGGCGATCATGGACGTGCTGCACGAAGGGCTTGGCAACGACAAGTACGCGCCGTGCCCGCTGCTGCGCCAGTACGTCGCCGCCGGCCGCCTGGGCCGCAAGAGCGGGCGCGGCTTCTACGAGTACGCCGGGTAGCACGACCGGCGGTGCGAGTCGCTCGCCTCTCGCGGCCGCAGCCTCGGCGATCGGCGGAGCCCTCGGACGAGGAGTTCGTCGACTCCTCCTTCGCGCTCGTGCTCCGTCGCCCGCCGGACGAGGAAGCGCGGGAGCGGTCGCTCGCGAAGCTTGCCGAGGGGACGCTCTCGCGGGCGACGCTCCTGCACGAGCTCGTGACCGCCCCCGAGTTCGAGCGCGTCCGCATGCTCGACGACGCCATCGCCTTCGCGCGCCGGGGCCCGCGAGCGGGGTGAGCGCCCGCGCCACCTGCAGGGCCCGCCGGGAAGCGACGAGCGGGTGGTCGAGATTCCCTGGGTGCTGTCGCGCCTGCGCTCCGGACGGGTGCTGGAGGTCGGCTACGCGTTCGCCGAGCCCGCGTACCTGGCCGCGCTCACCCGGCTCGTGCCGTCGGGGCTCGTGGGCGTCGACCTCGCCGAGGCGGAGGTGCCCGGGATGGAGACGGTCGCCGCCGACGTGCGAGAGCTTCCGTTCGACGACGCATCGTTCGACCAGGTGCTGCTCGTCTCGACGCTCGAGCACGTCGGCGCCGACAACGCGGTGTACGGGCTTGCCTCCGAGGCAGACGGCGCCGCGCGCACGGCCGCGCTGCGGGAGCTGCGGCGCGTGCTCGCGCCCGGCGGCAGCCTGCTCGTCACCGTCCCGCTCGGCGAGCCGGAGGACTACGGCTGGTTCCGCCAGGAGGACGTGCGCCGGCTGGGACGCGCTCTTCACCGGCGCGGGACTGTTCATCGAGGAGCAAGAGGCGTACGAGCTCGGGGAGGAAGGGTGGAGGGCTGCCCCGGCCTTCGACGCAACGGCTGTTCGCTACGGCGAGCGTGGCCCGGCGGCGTCGGCAGTGCTGTGCGCCGACCTGAGTCCGCACCGGCTGCGGCGGCTCGTCACCCCGGACGGGGCGAAGCGCACCCTGCGCCGCCGGCTCGGCCCCCGCTACCGCAGACTGAAGGGCGCCTGATGGACTTCTCGCTGACGCCCGAGCAGCGGGCCGTGCAAGCGCTCGCCCGCGAGGTCGCGGAGGCGGAGATCGCCCCGCACGCCGCCGGCTGGGACCGCGACCGCCGCTTTCCCGCGGAGGTCTTCGCGAAGCTGGGCGAGCTCGGGCTGATGGGCGTCTGCGTGCCGGAGGAGCTCGGCGGCGCCGGGGCGGACTTCCTCTCGTACATCCTCGTGCTGGAGGAGCTGTCGCGCGCGGACGCAGGCGTCGGCGTCACGGTGGCCGTGCACACGAGCGCCGCCACGCTCCCCGTCGTCGCATTCGGCAGCGACGAGCAGCGGCAGCGGTTCGTGCCGCCGCTCGCGAGCGGCAGCTCGCTCGGCGCCTTCGCGCTCACCGAGGCCGAGTCGGGGTCCGACGCGGGCGCGCTCCGCACCGTCGCGGTGGCCAGGGACGACGGCTGGGCGCTCACCGGTGCGAAGCAGTGGATCACGAACGGCAGCCACGCCGGCCTGTTCATCGTGTTCGCGCGCACCGATCCCTCCACCGAAGGAGCGCGCGGCGTCAGCGCCTTCCTGCTCGGCCGGCGAGCACGTCGAGGTGACCCGCGAGTCCTCGAAGCTCGGCCTCCACTCCTCGTCGACCGCCGACATCCGCTTCGACGGCGCGCGGGTCGGCCGCGACCGCCTTCTCCACGACGAGAACCGCGGCTTCACCGTCGCGATGGCGACCCTCGACGGGGGTCGCATCGGCATCGCCGCGCAGGCGGTCGGCATCGCCCAGGCGGCCTACGACGCGGCGCGCGCGTACGCGCTCGAGCGCCGCCAGTTCGGGCAGCGGATCGCCGATTTCCAGGCGATCCAGTTCAAGCTGGCCGACATGGCGACGGAGATCGCCGCCGCCCGCTGGCTCACCTACCGCGCTGCATGGCTCAAGCAGAAGGGCCTGCCGCACACCGCCGAAGGGGCGCAGGCGAAGCTCTTCGCGTCAGCGGTGGCGCGCCGGCAGACGGGCGAGGCGATCCAGGTGCTGGGCGGCTACGGCTTCACCACCGAGTTCCCGGTGGAGCGGTACTTCCGCGACGCCAAGGTGACCGAGATCTACGAGGGGACGAGCGAGATCCAGCGCCTCGTGATCGCCCGGAACATCCTCGCGGAGCACGAAGGCCGTGTCGCTCCGCCGGTAACCTGACCGCGATGGCACGCGCCCGCGACGAGCCGGTCCGCCTGACGCGGATCTACACGCGAGGCGGCGACGCGGGGGAGACGTCGCTCGGCGACGGCTCCAGGGCCTCGAAGCTCGACCCCCGCATCGGGGCCTTCGGCACCGTCGACGAGCTCAACTCGTCGCTCGGCCTGGTCCTCGCCGGAGACTGCCCCGAGCCGTTGCGGCCGCAGCTCGAGCGGATCCAGAACGAGCTGTTCGACGTGGGCGCCGACCTGTGCGTGCCGCTTCACGTGGAGGGAAGGCTGCGCGTCGAGCAGCCCATGATCGACGCGCTCGAGGCATCGTGCGACCGCTTCAACGAGGACTTGCCCGAGCTCAAGAGCTTCGTGCTGCCCGGAGGGACGGAGGCAGCTGCGCGCCTGCACGTCGCACGCACGATCTGCCGGCGGGGCGAGCGGGAGACGCTGCTCGCGTCGCAGCAGCACGACGTCAACCCGCTCGTGCTCGTGTACCTGAACCGGCTCTCCGACCTCCTCTTCATCCTCGCCCGCGCGGCCAACGCGGGCGCCGGCCGTGACGAGCCGCTGTGGAAGCCGGGAGCGTCGCGGTAGCACCCCCGTCGCGGGGGGAGGTCTTTCGGGTTGCGCTCCGCCTCGGACTGACCTCGTTCGGCGGGCCGGTCGCGCACATCGGCTACTTCCGGGACGAGTACGTCGTCCGGCGGCGCTGGCTCGACGAAGCGGGCTTCGGGGAGCTGGTGGGGCTGACCACCCTGCTCCCAGGCCCCTCGTCGAGCCAGCTCGGGATCGCGATCGGCACGCTGCGGGCGGGCAAGCTCGGCGGGCTCGCTGCCTGGCTCGGGTTCACGCTGCCGTCGGCCGCTGTTCTCACTGCGTTCGCGCTCGTCGTCGGCTCCACGGACGTGTCCGGCGCCGGCTGGCTGCACGGGCTCGAGCTGGCTGCTGCCGCTGTCGTGCTCGCCGCCGTGCTCGCCATGGCCCGCACGCTGGCGCGCGGCCCAGCCCGGCTCGTGCTCGCGGCGGGTGCTGCGGCAGTGGCTCTGCTCATCCCCGGCGCCGTTGGGCAGTCGCTGACGATCCTCGCTGCCGGTGCCGTGGGGGCGGTGCTGTTCCGCGGCGACGTGCGACTACTCCAGCTCCACCTTCGCTTCCCGATCGGCCGGAAGCTGGCGGCTGTCTCGCTGGCGCTGTTCGCCGCGCTGCTCGTGGGCCTTCCACTCCTGCGCGCGGCCACCGACGTGCACGGCGTCGACCTGTTCGCAGCGTTCTACCGGGCGGGCGCGCTCGTGTTCGGAGGCGGTCACGTCGTGCTGCCGCTCCTCGACCAGGCGGCCGTAGCGTCGGGGTGGGTCTCGCAGCAAGAGTTCCTCGCAGGCTACGGCGCGGCCCAGGCCGTCCCGGGGCCGTTGTTCACGTTCTCGGCGTATCTCGGCGCGATCGCAGAGCCGTCCCCGAACGGCGTGACCGGCGCGGCGATTGCGCTGGTCGCGATCTTCCTGCCGTCGTTCCTGTTGCTCGGCGGCGTGCTACCCGTGTGGTCGGCCGTTCGTGAGCGCGCGCTTGTCCAGGCGGCAGTCGCCGGTGTCGGCGCAGGCGTGGTCGGCCTTCTCGCCGCTGCGCTCTGGGATCCCGTCCTCACCACAGCGGTCGGCGGGCCGACGGACGCGATCCTGGTCGCTGCTCTCTTCTGCCTGCTCCGATTCGCGCCGGCGTGGGTCGTCGTCGCGGCCGCTGCAGGCGTCGGGGCTCTGATCCTCTGAGCCCGGCGTGCCGGGCGGAGGATCAAGCGCGAGGCCCTTCCTGCCGATTCTTCTTCCATGCGGCGGACGTCATATGCCCTGGTGGCTCCGGGCGGGATCTCGCGCGAGCAGCTGCATGCCGCCTGCGCCGATGCGGTCGAGGCGGCGCGGAGGGAGACAGACCCCGCACTCGCGATCGAGGCCGCCCTCGGTGAGCTGCACGACCGCCTCGACGGCGCGCTCGCGGCGGTGCTCATGCTCGAGCACGGCCGGCTCTGGCTCGTGGGGACGCGAGGGCACGCGATGATCCCCGAGGGGCTCTCCACGGCTGAGGGAGTGGTGGGGCGTGCGGTGCGTGAGGGGGCGGCGCAGGTCGTGCTGGACGTCGCGAGCACGACCCGGACTTCATCGAGACGTCCGCCGGGATCGTCTCCGAGCTCGCGGTGCCGCTCGTCGCGAGCGAGGGTGTCGTCGGCGTCCTCAACGTCGAGACGCACTCGCCGCTGCCGGCGGATGCTGCGGCACTCGCAGCCGGCGTGGCGGCGACCCTGGCCCCGATCACGCAGGACCTCCGCAGCGGACGTCATGTCGACCTCTCGACGCTCGCCCGCCTCTTCGTCCATCTCAGCTCGCTGCGCGACCCTCTCGCGATCGCCGACGTGGTGGTTCGCTCGCTGCCGCGCGTGTTGCCGGTGGAGTCGACCCAGCTCCTGCTCCGCGACGAGTCCGGCCGCCTCGTCGACGCAGCGGCCTGGCAGGCCTCGGACGACTCGCCCGAGCCGCTCGACCCCGAGGTGCTCGACGTGCTCCGCGAGCGCATCGACCCGACCGCTGTCTTCGAGCTGCTCGACACGGACGCCGCGCGGCTGCCGGAGCTCCGCGAGACGCGGATTCGCGCCGCCATCCTGCTGCCCCTGCGCGCGAGCGGGGAGGAGCTCGGCCTGCTTGTTGCCACCTCCCGCTTCGGGAAGGAGTTCGACCGCACCCAGGCCGAGGCAGCCGCTCTGCTCGCCGCCCATACCGCCGCTTCGCTGGATGCCGCGGTGGCGCTCGGCCGCGAGCGGCGCAGCGCGCTCACCGATCCGCTGACCGGGCTGCTCAACCGCCGTGGCCTGG
Organism: uncultured Gaiellaceae bacterium; assembly: GCA_963731095.1. GTDB lineage: Bacteria > Actinomycetota > Thermoleophilia > Gaiellales > Gaiellaceae > Gaiella. The sequence goes on along the minus strand of CAVSUK010000030.1, from coordinate 98,488 downwards.
AGGAGCGGCTCGAGCGCGAGCTCCAGCTCGCGCGGGCGGAGCGCAGCCCGCTCAGCCTGATCGTGCTCGACTGCGACGACTTCAAGGACGTCAACGACCGGGCCGGCCACGAGTTCGGCGACGCGCTGCTGCGGGAGATCGGCCACGTGCTCGGGGTCGTCGCCCCAGACGTCGGCTGCGCCGCCCGTCTCGGCGGTGACGAGTTCGTGGTCGTGTTGCCCGCCACCGAGGCTGACCTCGCCGAGGCGGCCGCGCACGACATACAGGGGCGGCTGGCCGCCGGGCTCGACAGCGCCGGCTTCCCGCTCCACCTCAGTGCCGGGGTCTCCACCTACCCCTACGACGGCGCCGGCCCCACGCAGCTGCTCCGCTCGGCAGACCAGGCGCTCTACGAGGCGAAGGCGCGCGGGAAGGATCGCGTGGTCGGGTTCCGTGAGCTCGTCCGGCGCGGCAACGTGGAACAGGACGTCGTCACGGCCGGTGCGACGGGCGAGCGCCGCCGAGGCTCCGCTCGTCCCGACGCCTCGACGCTCGAGGGCACGATGGAAGCGTCCAGCGCGATCTGGCTGGAGCAGACTCCCGAGGCCGCGCTCGACCGGCTCGCCAAGTCGCTCACCTTCGTCGTCGGTGCGATTGCGGTGCAGATCTCCCGCATCGACGGAAACCGCCTGGTCGACATCGCCCAGCACAAGCTGCGAGACATCGACCTCGGGGACGATCTCGCGTACCTGATCGAGGACTTCCCCGTCACGAAGCAGGTGCTCGAGACCGGAGTCCCGCGGGCGATCTCGTTCCTCGACGACGATCTCGATCCCGCCGAGGCGTTCGTGCTGCGCGAGGTGGAGATGAACTGCTGCCTGCTGCTGCCGCTCCATCTGCACGGCGGCCCCTGGGGCCTCGTGGAGCTCTACGACATGCGGCTTCGCCGCTTCACCCGCGACGACCAGGCCGTGGCGGAGTTCCTCGTGCAGCAGGCCGCGCGGCGGCTCGAGTCGTTCGGCGAGCTCGGCGGCGAGTTGCGCAGGCTACGGCTCTTCCGGGTCGAGGGCGCGGGCGATCAGGCCGGGCCTGGCCTGGACGGCTCGACGTAGGCACAGCGCCTCGGGTCGCCGGGGAGGGGAGACCGCCCCACGCGGACGACCCGGTAGCGGGCTCCCTCGAGCACGACGTCGTCGGAGACGCCGGGCGCCGGTCCTTCCATCTGCTCGAGCCGATAGCGGTCGCCGGGAACGAAGAGGAGATGCGACGTGCCCGGGTCAGGGGCAGTGGGCGTTGTCGTCCCCAGGCCGAGCCCGGATGTGACCACGGCAACGGCGCGGACGAGCTCGTCGCGTCCGCTCTCGAGCGCGGTCTGCTCCTCCACCATCTGCGCCGACCTGCGCGCGAGGAGCTCCGCATCGCGCTCGAGCTCGCGTTTCGCCGCCTCGAGGTCGCCGACCATCGTCTCGCGTGAGCTCACCGCCGCCTCGGCTGCGGACACGGCATGCCTCGCCCGCTCGGTCTCGGCCGCGATCGACTCAAGGCGCACCTCCCTCGCGTCGAGCTCGGTCGAGCGCGTCTCGAGCTCGGTCGAGCGCGTCTCGAGCGCCGACGAGCGCGTGTCGAGCTCCGCCTCGCGGGCGACGAGCTCCGCCACCCTGCGCTCGAGGTCGGCGAGCGCCCGCTCGCGTTCGGCGAGGTCGGCAGCGATGCGCTCCAGCGTTTCCTCGCGTTCGGCGGCGACCGACTCGCGCCGCTCGACGGCTGCGCGCAGGAGCTCGACCGCACCGAGCTCGCGGCGTCGGTCGGCGAGCTCGCGCTCCGCCTCCTCGAGGCGCTCCTCGCGCCCGGCGAGCTCGGCGGCGAGCGCGGTCAGCTCGGCGTGGCGGTCGTCGAGCTCGGCCGACCCGTGCCGCAGCATCTCCTCGACGGCGGCGCGAAGACGCAGCGCCTGCTCCTCGCGGCGCTCGAGGTCGGCGATCGTGGCGTGGAGCTGCTCGGTACGCAGCTCGAGCTCGCGGCTGCGCTCGTCGATCAGCTCCTCGACCTGCTGCGGCTGGTCGGTGGGGGAGAAGAGCGCCTTCAGGCCGAAGCGCCGCCGGTCGTCCGGCTGCCTGCGCGCCGGCCAGTGTTCCCAGTCCCTATCCGGCTTCCCCGCCATGCTCCGCTCTCCCTCCGATCGCGACCAGTCGTGCGCCGGCGGGTCGTCGTCCTAAGCCGTCGAGTTCGGCGAGCGATCCGCCGGCGCCTCGCGCACTTCGACCGCGGGCGCATCGCTCCTGCCTCCCACATGCACGGACGCGGGTCAACACGGGGCACATCATACCCTGAAGCTCAACTTGAGAATGATGGTTGTCCAACCGCTCAATCGGCGCAGCAAGCACGAGGCGGTGCCGGCCAGGAAGGGGGACGAGACCCCTTGATCGAGGGATGGCCGCTCCCCCGGAAGGGCCATACGGTCAGAACAGAGAGCCATTCGGGTGCCGGCTGCGCTTGCCGGCACCGTGCAACGAGAGGGATACCGAGGAGTGAGAGTCATGGGGAAGGGATTGAGACGGGCGGTGGGGGCGTCATGCGTGCTCGCGGCGGTCGGCGTCATCGCACTAGCCGGCTCGATCGTTGCCGGGGCGACAGCATCGCTTCCCGCCACCGGGAACGGCATCGCGCCGACGACCAAGGACGGCAGCAGCATCTTCGCGGAGTGTTCCACGGCGCTGACCGGGGAGAATCACATCTTCGGTCTCAAGGCCGAGAAGAGCGGCGCCGTCACGACGTACAACGGAACGTACGACAAGGCCAACTCGCCGCATACACACGGGAACGACAACCCGCTGTCGGTGACGATCACCAACGCGCAGGTGTCGGGGGGTGTCGCGAAGTTCGACTGGTCCGCGAACATGCCGATCGACTTCGTGTACGTGAAGGCGGGCACCACGGCAACCGTCTACGACTACCGGGCATACAGCTGGGGCGGTCATCCCGCGACCGGTCCGTGGGGGGACACGGGACTCGTCAGTCCGAAGGACTCGATCTCGCACGTCCTCTTCTGCACGATCAAGAAGCTGCGCGTCGAGAAGACGGCGGTGCCGTCGTTCACCCGTCAGCACCAGTGGACGATCGACAAGCAGGTGAAGACGTCAGGCAGCTTCGCCGAAAGCGCTGCGTTGGGACTCGAGTCCGGCACCTCGGGGTCGGCCGATTGGCAGATCACAGTCGATCGGACGGGCGTGACCGACACGAACGTGAAGGTCGCCGGCGTGATCACGGTGCTCAACAGCTCGCCGTTCGACGTCTCGGGCGTTCTCGACGAGTCGCTGGCGGATGTCACATTCACCGGATCGTGTTCGCCGAAGAGCGGCGCGAACGACAAGGCAACGTTCTCGGCCGCCAAGGGCAAGACGATCGCATGCTCGTACTCGGCGCCGCTCGCGCAGAAGGCGGACGGCACGAACACCGTCGTCGCCGACCCGACGACACCTGACTGGATGGTGAGCACGACCGCCTCCAAGGCGTACGTGTTCGGCGGTCCGGCCGTCGAGGTCGACAAGACGGTCAGCTGGCTGGATTCGAACGGCAAGTCCAAGGGCGGCATCACCGCCGACGACACGACGGTGTATTCGACCGATCATCCATGCGGCGAGACCCGCAAGGTGAAGAACACCGTCAACCTCTTCGGTGACTCGTCGAAGGATGCGATCGGCAGCGACACGGCCACGCTCGACATCACGTGCACGCCGCTGCAGAAGCTCCTGATCTCCAAGACGGTCGACGCGACCTCGTCGAAGCGAACGTGGACGTGGACGATCGACAAGCTGGTGAAGACAACGGGCGAGTACGCCGACTCGGCGTCGCTCACGCTCGACCCGGGGGCGAGCGGTGAGGCCCACTACAAGCTCACCGTGCACGGCTCCTCCGTCGAGGGCCGTTTCGCCGTCATCGGCACGATCACCGTCACGAACCCGAACGCGTCTGCCGTCTCGGGCGTCAGCGTCACGGACGCGCTTCCGGGCGCAGTCGTCGACTGCCCCGCCGCGACGATCGCCGGTAAGGGCCAGCTCAAGTGCACCTACACGTGGACGGGTGACGCCACGAAGCCGACCTCGAACACCGCGTCGGTCTCGGTGAGCGGTAACAGCTCGCTGGACAACACCTCGAGCTCGGTGGCGATCGCGTTCGGACCGCCGACCGTGGTCAACGGTGTCGTCGATGTGACCGATGCCTTCAACGGCGGTGCCGCCGCCGTGGTCGCGGGCGGAACCGGTCTCACGCCGGCCGATCTCGACCAGAGCGGTGACAAGGTGCTGACGTACGACCGCACGCTGACGTGCGGGACGACGCACACCTATGGCAACACAGCCGTCGTGGCGGGCCCGAACGGAGAGGTGCTCGACGACGACAGTGCCAGCGTCGACGTCACCTGCACGGCTCCGAAGCCGCTGACGGTGAGGAAGACCGCATTTCCGTCGTTTACGCGTACCTACGACTGGAAGGTGACGAAGGCGTCCGACCCGTCGGTGCTGAACCTGAAGGACGGCGCCACCGGGTCGTCGACCTGGACCGTCAAGCTCGAGCGGGTCGGTGAGCCGGTCGACTCCGGCTGGCGTCTGGCAGGCACGATCACGGTCACGAATCCGAACGGGTTCCCGGTCGGCGGCGTCTCGGTGAGCGACGGGCTCGGAGGCACGGTCACGTGCCCGGCCAGCACGATCGCCGCCAACTCGTCGCTGATCTGCTCGTACTCGGTCGGCCTGCAGAGCGGTGCGTCCGGTACGAACACGGCGACCGCGACAACGACGACGCAGGGTGTCGGCTCCGGATCCGGCTCGGTGCCGTATGCGTTCACGGCGCCCACCAACGTCGTCAACGGCACCGTCGACGTCGTCGACACGAACGGCAAGACGTGGAACGACAGAACAGAGGGCTTCTCCGACTCGTACTCGTCGGGAAGCCTTCCCTGTCGCGACGCGACCTACTCGAACACGGTCCGTGCGATCGGGGACGAGGGAGCGATCCTGAGCACCTCGACTGCGACCGTGACCGTCACGTGCTCGACGACGCCGCCGCCGCCGACGGTGGTGCCGCCGCCGGTGATCGACATCGGCGTCACGAAGTCGGCGACGACACCGACCAGGCTGAACGGCAATGTCACCTACACGATCGTCGTGTCGAGCCTCGGCCCGGATGCGGCGAACGACGTGGAGGTCGCAGACCCGGCTCCGAGCGGGATCACCTACCTCTCGGGACGCTCGGCCGACGCCGGTGTCACCTGCGTTGTGAAGGAGGGTGGGGCGCTCGTCAGCTGCAACCGGCCCGGCGCGTTCAGCCCGGGGCAGTCGTTCGTGATCACGGTCGTCGGCAAGGCCACGAAGACGGGGACGCTCACGAACACCGTGACGGTCTCGACGCCGGGTGACTCGAAGGCCGCGAACAACCAGGCCTCCGCGTCCACTCTCGTCGTCGCCCCGGTGAAGCCGCCGGTGAAGCCGCCGGTGAAGCCGAAGCCGACGCCGAAGCCGCAGGTCTGCTCGACCCTCACGGTCGCGCAGAAGACGGTCACGGTCGACAGGGCCGGCAAGCTCACTCTGACCGTGAAGGCCGGCGGCAAGCCCGTCGCCGGCGCCAAGATCCGGATCAAGGGTGCGGGCGTCGACCGGGTCGTGAGGACCGGCAGGAAGGGCCTTGTCGTGACCAGCGTCACCGCTCCGAAGTCCGGCATCGTGGTGATCTCGATCGCCGGCAAGAAGGGCTGCAACACGGCCCGGGTCGGCGTGGTCGGCGTTTTCGAGCCGCCGGTCACCGGCTAGGCAGAAGGTGGGAACCGCAGCGCGGACGGGGGAAGGAGGGGGGCGGCGGGAGCCGCCCCCCTCCCGGTTTCCACGCCCCGGCCGTGCCGCCCGGGGCGGGGGATGCGAACCCCTCGAACGAGGCATTGGCACCCCCGGAAGGGGGCCTACGCTCAGGGTGATGAAGCGGTTCGCCTTCCTCGCAGCGGTCGTGCTTGCGCCCGGTACGCACCCGATCGGCCGGCGCACATGAACGATTACGCTCTCCTGATGCGGTACATGCTGCTGACCCTCGCGGTCGCGGTGGCCCTGCTGCTCGCCGACAAGGGGCAGGCGGTGACGCAGTCGCCGCCCCGGCCGGTCGTCGGCGCCGGGATGATCGAGGTGCCGACGCTGACGGTGCGCAGCGCGCCGTCTGCGGCGGCCCGCGTGGTCGCGAAGTTGTCCGAGTTCCGCGAGCAGGACTACCGGCCGCGCGTTGTGCTCGCGCTCGACGTCGAGAAGGGCAAGCACGGGAAGCCCGCCTGGTACAAGATCTCGGTCCCCGGCCGCCCGAACGGGCGCGTGGGCTGGGTGCGGGCGGCCCAGGTGAGCGTGAAGCCGATGCCCTGGCAGGTCGTCGTGTTCCGCGGCTCGAAGGTGCTGCAGGTCTGGAAGGGCGATCGCAAGCTGTACCAGTCGAAGGTCGCGGTAGGCGCGCCCGGCATGGAGACGCCGACGGGCCTCTACTACGTCACCGTCCGCTTCAAGCCGGTGCGTCAGACGTTCCTCGGCACGTTCGCCTTCGAGACGAGCGCCTACTCGAAGCTGTCGGAGTGGCCGGGCGGCGGCGTCGTCGGCCTGCACGGCACCTGGCAGCCGTGGCTGCTCGGCAAGGAGGTCTCGCACGGCTGCGTGCGGATCTCGAACGCGAGCGCCGACTTCCTGCGCACCCACATTCCCGTCGGGACGCCGATCAGGATCGTCGCGTCGTAGGGCGGCGAGGCCGGGTCTCGCCCTTGCCTCAGACGCTCGAGGCCTCGAACGCGTACGGGGCGACCCCGTCCGTCGCGAGCGTCCGCTGCCGGGCCGGGGCGCCCGCGAGCGGCTTCACGGCGTAGCCGCGGTCGAGGAACGCGAAGCCGGGGACGAACGAGCGCCAGCCGCCTCCGCCCCTCGTGGCGACGGCGACGCCGTCGAAGCGGAACGAGAAGGCGTTGCAGGAGCGGGCGCCGCCGTTCCACGACTCCGCGGTCGCGATCGGGCGCCAGCGCCCGTTCGAGCCCGGCAGCAGCAGCGGCTTCGTGACCGGCTCGCCGTCGACCCACACCCGCCACACGTTCGGCCGCCCGGCCATCTCGAGCACGGCGACCCGGTGGCTGTCCCCGACCCCGACGTCCTCGAGCACCGGCAGGAACACGGGATCCTTGCCCGCACGGGTGATCTCCGTGTAGATCATCGGCGGCGTGTTCGGCAGCGAGGCGACGCCGACCTGGAGCCATGCCGTCTCGCCGCGTGCACCCTGGCCCGGGCCACCGACACCGACCCAGCCTGCGACGTGCCCGGCGGGCACGCTCGGGCGCATCAGCGGGGTGATCGTCGCCCGTACGCCGTGCGCGACGGTGGTCGACTGGTGCCCCGCGTACGCGTAGCCCGCCGAGCCGTGGGCGCCGGCGCCGCAGCTTTGCCGGCTCGCGCTCGAGCCCGCGTCCGGAGTGACGGCGGCGAGCGCCGCCGCGGCGGCCACGGCGAGCAGCAGCAGGGTCGGGCGAAGCCTCACCCTTCGCGCATCGGCCTCCCCCGAACGAGGGGCCATCCCTCGATCCGGGGATCGGGGCGCGCCGACGGGAGACGTGCCCCTTACGCAGCGCTAACGTCGGGCGACCGGGGTCCGCCTAAGTGCCGGCTTCAATGGAGGCGACCTCGGACCGCCGCTTGTTCTTCCAGTCCCCGCGCAACCAGCGCAGGATCCTCTGGGCGTCGCTCGTCGTCCTTGCGATCGGAGCGGGCGCGTTCACGTTCGCCTTCTTCCGGCGGAACGAGGTGGTCTGGGAAGTCTTCATGGTGCCGAAGACCAAGCGTGCCGGCACCGATCGCCGCGCGCGGTTCGTCTCATCGGCCTCAAGGCGTCGTCGCGGCCGTCGAAGTCGCCGTCGAAGGTCTTCTGAACTCGGGTGACCGCGACTTCCAGCGCGGCCGTACCCGACGCCGGGCTAGCCGCCATGTCGTACCGACGGCCGCGCTCGCGCCGTCGCGCAGTGCTTCGTCGAGTCGCCGTGCCGGCAACCTGGGCAGGGTACGGTCGCGGTCGGACTCGCAGGTCCCCGGGCGCGGCGATCGCCGCGATGGACCAGGAGCTCGGCGCGTCGCTCCGAAGCGACCCGCTCTGGCTGATGGTGCCGGTGGTGCTGATCTGTCTCGCTCGTGGTGCCGGTCGCGTTTTCGTGCGAGAGCGGCGGATCGAGAGGCGCATGCGCCGGTATCTCGACTCTCGCGCGTCTCCTAGGTCGACCCGCCTCAGACCTCGGTCGTGTAGCCGTCCCACGCGAGCTCGACTCCCGGCTCGAGCGGCAGCTCGACCGGCCGGTGCGTGAGCAGCAGGCGGCGGGCTCCCGAGCGGTCGAACGCGTCGATCGCCTCGTCCGCGGACAGATGCCCGCGGGGCAGCCCGTCGGCCGACCCGTCGCGCAGCGTTGCCTCGCAGACGAAGAGGTCGGCGTCGTGCGCGAGCTCCGTCCAGCGCCTCGGTCGGTCCGGTGTCGGCGGAGTAGGAGAGCGTGGTGCCGTCCGCCTCGACCCGCATCCCGAAGGCCGGCATCCGGTAGTGGAGCATCGGCACCGTCGTGATCCGGATGCCGTTGACCGCGAAAGGCTCGCGCGGCTCGAACTCCCGCTCGGCGAACACCCGCTCGAACATGTTCGGGAAGCCCAGCCTGCTGCCGTGGTCGACGAGCGTCTCGCGGCCGCCGGGCGGCAGCCAGAGCTCCGGCCCGGTGTGCTCGGCGGAGCGGAACATCGTGCCCCACACCCACGGCACGAGGTCGCCCCAGTGGTCGAGGTGGAAGTGCGAGATCACGATCGCGTCGAGCGTCGGCCAGGGCTCGCTGTCGCGCATGCGCCCGAGCACGCCGGGCCCGCAGTCGAGCAGGACGCGCGTCCCATTCGATTCGACGAGGTAGCCGGACTGGGCGCCGCCGGGGTTGGGCCAAGCGGGCGAGCACCCGATGACGGTCAATTTCACGCTCGTATACTGCCCACGTGACCCGGAAGATACGCGTCGTGATTGCCAAGCCCGGTCTGGACGGGCACGACCGGGGGGCGAAGATCATCGCCCGGGCGCTGCGCGACGCCGGCATGGAGGTGATCTACACCGGCCTGCACCAGACGCCGGAGCAGATCGTGGCGACGGCGGTTCAGGAGGATGCCGATGCGGTCGGCGTCTCGATCCTGTCCGGCGCCCACATGACGCTCGTGCCGCGGATCCTCTCCGGCTTGCGCGAGCACGGGGCGGACGACGTGCTCGTCGTCGTGGGAGGCACGATCCCGGCCGAGGACGCCGACGAGCTGCAGGCTCAGGGCGTGGCGGCCGTGTTCACGCCGGGCGCACCGACGTCCGAGATCGTCGAGTTCCTCCGCGGAGCGGTCACGGCCCCCCTGTAGCTGCGGGGCGCGTACCGCCGGTTCCGTCGCTTCCAGCCGAGCCTGCCACCCGCACCCGGTCGACGACGAGCGCACCGGCCTCGCCCCGCATCACCTCGTCGGTGGCGGCAACCGGGGCCGTGAACACGGTCAGCGAGAGCCCCTTGCGGCTCGCGAGCGCGCGGCGGGTGGGCGACTGGATCTGGGCGGAGACGCTCTCGTCGACGTCCGCGAGCTCCGGCACGGTGAGCTCGAGCGAACGCGGCGCGATCGCCGTCCAGCGAATCCCGGGCCAGACCCGGACGGCCGTGACGGAGACCTCCAGCACGCCGCCTCCCGCGGAGATCGGTGTGCCACGCAGGCCGAGCACCAGCTTGCGGGCGGTTCCGGCAGGCGCGGGGAAGAGCAGCCGGGCCGCGGCGTTGAGGTACGGGAACGGGTTCACGTCGGCGCCGTCCTTCGGATGCACCTCGAAATGGAGGTGGTAGGTGCCCTCCGCGTCGCCCGAGTCGCCGTTGTACCCGATCACCTGCCCTGCCTTGACGCGCGCGCCGTCTCTGAGGCCGTCGGCGTAGGCAACGCCGGGAACGCAGCTGCCCTTGTTGTCCCGCCTGGCGGTGAGGTCGTTGTTGAGGTGGATGTAGAGGTAGGTGGTGCCGCTCGCGCCGTAGAGATAGAGCATGCAGCCGGCACGCGCCGACGTCGTCCAGAACTTGACCTTCCCCGCCTCGGCAGCGACGGCGGCCGACCGCCACGTGGTCATGATGTCGATGCCGGCGTGAGCGCCGTTCGCGCGCGCGTCACCGTAGTTGTTCCCGTATTCGGCCGCACCGACGATCGGGAAGACCATCGCGCCGGCCGCCTGCGTCGTCGCCTTCGTCGCCGACGGCTCGACGTGCCGGGTCGACGCGGACGCTGACGCCGCGCCGAGTGCGGCGAGAAGAAGGAGGAGAAGGAATGCTCCTCGGGCTGTCGTCCGGTGGCGTCTCATCAAGCTCCGGTTCGCGCTCGAAGGGCAGGACCTTACCAGACGCCCCCGCGGGGGAGGCCCGCTCGATGTGCGTCACGCGTGCGGGCGGTCACGCTAGAGTCCGCGCCGTGAAGATCGCCGTTTGCGTGAAGCAGGTCCCGGACGCGACCGCCGCAAAACGGCTCGACCCGGGTACGAAGCGCCTCGACCGCTCCGGTGAGTCGGCGCTCAACGCGACCGACGTGAACGCCGTCGAGGAGGCGCTCCGCGTCAAGGAGGCCCAGGGCGGCGAGATCGTGATCGTCTCGCTCGGCCCCGAGAAGGCGCTCGAGTCGCTGCGCAAGGCGCTTGCGATGGGTGCCGATCGCGCCGTGCTCGTCTCGGACGGGGCCGCGGCCGGCTCCGACCTCGTGGCGACGAGCTACGCACTTGCGAAGGCGCTCGAGCGCGAGGACGCCGATCTCGTCCTCTTCGGCCAGCAGTCGTCCGATTCCGACGGCGCCGTCCTCTGGGCCGCCGTCGCCGACCGGCTGCGCCGCCCCATGATCTCGCAGGTCGCCGAGTTGAAGCTCGACGGCGGCGCCGTCACGGGCAAGCGCCAGACCGAGTTCGGCTACGACGTGATCACGGCGCCGCTGCCCGCCGTGGTGGCCGTCTCGGACGCGATCAACGAGCCGCGCTACCCGTCGCTGAAGGGGATCATGAGCGCCAAGTCGAAGCCGACCGAGACGCTCTCGCTCGCCGAGCTCGGCGCCGAGGCGGGACGTGTGGGCGAGGCCGGCTCGCGGACCACGGTGATCGCGACGGCGCCTCCGCCCGCCAAGGGCGGTCAGGTCAAGATCGAGGACGACGGGACTGCCGCCGAGAAGATCGTCGACTTCCTCGCGGAGAGGAAGCTGCTCTAGTGGCCACGACACTCGTCTTCCTGGAGCACCACGAGGGGGAGCTGCAGAAGGGTGCGCTCGGCGTGCTCGCCCGGGCCGGGTCGCTCGGCGGCGAGGTCGCCGGGGTCGTGCTCGGCCACGGCGTGCAGGACGTCGCCGCGCAGGCCGGCGCCTACGGCGCGTCGACGGTGTACGTGGTCGACGACGAGGCTCTCGCCGCACCGCTGCCGCAGCCGCGCGTCGACGCGCTCGCCGCCGTGGTGGCCGAGTCGGGGGCCGAGAACGTCCTCTTCGCCGCGTCGGTGCTGTCGGCGGACGTCGCCGCCGGGCTCGCTGCCCGCCTCGAGGCCGGGCTCAACTGGGATCTCACCGATCTCGCCGTCGAGGGCGGCACGCTCGTCGGCAGGCGGCCCGCGCTGGGCGACACGGTGCTCGTCGACGTCGGCTGGACGTCGACGCCGCGGCTCGCGCTCGTGCGATCCGGCTCGTTCGAGCCGGTCGAGACCGGTGGCACGGCAACTGTCCGCGCAGTGAGCGCGCAGTTCGAGGACTTCTCCACGCTGCCGACGCTCGTCGAGCAGTTGCAGGAGGCGTCGAGCGGCCCCTCGATCGAGGAGGCCGACGTGATCGTGGCCGGCGGCCGCGGCCTCGGCGCGCCGGAGGGCTTCAAGCTGTGCGAGGAGCTGGCCGAAGCGCTCGGCGGCGCCGTCGCCGCGACCCGCGCGGTCGTGGACGCCGGCTGGTACCCGTACTCCACCCAGGTGGGGCAGACGGGCAAGTCGGTCTCGCCCCGTCTCTACATCGCCCTCGGCATCAGCGGCGCCATCCAGCACAAGGTCGGGATGCAGGGCTCGGGAACGATCGTCGCGGTCAACAAGGACCCGAACGCGCCCATCTTCGACTTCGCCGACCTCGGCGTGATCGGCGACCTGACCCAGATCGCCCCCAGGCTGACCGAGCTCGTGCGCGCCCGCAAGGCGTAGCCGTGACCGCGATCCGCGCCGCGGACTACCCGCCGCCGTTCAGCTTCGGCGAGGCGATCGGCGCTCCCACCGACGCGCCGGACGAGCGGATCGAGGTCGGCGTGCTGATCGTGGGCGGCGGCCCCGGCGGGCTCGCGTGCGCGATCCGGCTCGGCCAGCTGCTGCAGGAGCAGCCGGAGCTGGCGGAGCGGCTGGGGGAGGTGCCCGTCGCGATCGTCGACAAGGGCAAGCAGGCCGGCTCCCACCTGCTCTCCGGCGCGGTCATGAACCCGCGTGCCGTGCGGCGCCTGTTCAAGGGGCGGCCCGCGGAGCTGGACGGGGTGCCGACCTACGGCGAGGTGCACGGTGAGGGCGTCTACCTGCTGACGAAGAGCCGTGCCCTCAGGATCCCGCCGCCGCCGACGATGCGCAACCACGGCAACTGGATCGTCTCGGTCGCGCAGCTCTCGCGCTACCTCGCGGAGCAGGCGGAGGCAGGCGGGGCGATGCTGCTGCCGGAGACGTCCGCCGACAGGCTGCTCCTCGACCACGGACGCGTCGTCGGCATCCGCACCGGCGACAAGGGCCGCGGCAAGGAGGGCGAGCCGCTCGGCAACTTCGAGCCCGGCGCCGACATCGTGGCGAAGGTGACGGTGCTCGCCGAGGGCACCGCGGGCCACCTCACCTCCGCCGCCCTCGACCATTTCGGGCTGCACGGCCGCAACCCGCAGCTCTGGGAGCTCGGGGTCAAGGAGGTGTGGCGGGTCGCGAAGCCGCTCGACCGGATCGTCCACACGATGGGCTGGCCGCTGCGCAAGAGCGCGAAGTACCGCGAGTTCGGCGGCTCGTGGATCTACCCGATGGGCGACGACATGGTGTCGCTCGGGTTCGTGATCGGGCTCGACTACCGCGACGTCGAGCTGTCCGCTCACGACCTCCTGCAGGAGTTCAAGACCCACCCGTTCGTGCGGAAGATCCTCGCAGGGGGCGAGCGGGTCGCCTGGGGCGCGAAGACGATCTCGAGCGGCGGCTACCACTCGCTGCCGCGGAAGCTCAACGCGCCCGGCCTGCTGCTCGTGGGCGAGAGCGCCGGGCTCGTCAACATCCCGCGGCTGAAGGGCGTCCACTACGCGATCGAGTCGGGCCGGCTCGCGGCCGAGGCCGCGGCGCGCGCGCTCGGCCGCGGCGAGGTGCCGGGCCGCATCGGCGCGTTCGACTCCTACGACGAGGAGCTGCTGGGCGGCTACGTGGGCAAGGAGCTCCGCGAGGTGCGGAACATGCGGCAGGCCTTCGACAAGGGCTTCTTCGTCGGCGGCGCGCTCGCGAGCGCGATGACCGTGACGAAGGGGAAGCTGCCGCCGGGCGAGCTCGACGCCGAGCCGAACGCCGAGGCGCCGCTCCTGCGACACGAACCGGTCGGCCGGCTACCCCGCCGCCGACGGCGTGCTCACGTTCGACAAGCTGTCGTCCGTCTTCGCGTCCGGCAACCGCACCCGCGACGACCAGCCGAACCACGTGCGGATCGAGCGCCGCGTCCCGCGCGAGGTCGCGGAGATGTGGGCGTGGATGTGCCCGGCGCAGGTCTACGAGGTCGGGGACGACGACGGCGACGGCACCGTGGAGGTGCGGCTGACCCCGTCGAACTGCGTGCAGTGCGGGGCGATCAGCGCCAGGGGCGGCCGCCTCACTCCGCCCGAGGGCGGATCCGGCCCCGAGTACACCCTCACGTAGGAGGTGCCTCGACCGCTCTCGCCCGCTCGACCCGTGGCAGCGTCGTGACCGGCCCCGCCTCCGGCGACCGCGTCGTGGACATCGCCGTCGTGGGGGCGGGCATCGTCGGCCTCGCCACGGCACGCGCGCTGGCGCTCGCGCCACCCCGGGCTGCGCCTCGCGGTGCTGGACAAGGAGCCGGGCGTCGCGCTGCACCAGACCGGCCGCTCGAGCGGCGTCCTCCACTCGGGCCTCTACTACGCGCCGGGGTCGCTGAAGGCGCGCCTCTGTGTGCAGGGCGCGGCGGCGCTCGCCGCCTACTGCGACGAGCGCGGCATCCCGGTGACGCGGTGCGGCAAGGTGGTCGTCGCGACCTCGCCCGAGGAGCTGCCGCGGCTCGCGGAGCTCGAGCGACGAGGGCGCGCGAACGGGGTCGCGGGTCTCGAGGCGATCGGGCCCGAGCGCCTGCGCGAGCTCGAGCCGCACGCCGCGGGAGTGCGGGCGCTCCACGTGCCCGGCACGGCCGTCGTCGACTTCGGCCGCGTCGCGCTCGCGCTCGCGGACGACCTCGCAGCCGGAGGCGGCGAGCTGCTGCTCGGCTACGAGGTGACGGGGATCGCGGAGCGCCCGGGCCGGGGAGTGCGCCTCGTGACGACTGCCGGCGAGGTGGAGGCCCGCAACGTCGTCTTCTGCGCCGGCGTGCACGCCGACCGGCTGGCGCGGCTCGGCGGCGGGGCCGTCGACCCCAGGATCGTGCCGTTCCGCGGCGACTACTACGTCCTCCGGCCCGAGCGCCGCCACCTCGTCAACGCGCTCGTGTACCCGGTGCCCGATCCCGGCCTTCCCGTTCCTCGGGATCCACACGACGCTGCGGCCGGACGGGTCGATGTGGCTCGGCCCGAACGCCGTGCTCGCCTTCGCCCGCGAGGGCTACGGCCGCTTCCAGCTGCGGCCCGGCGACCTGCGTCGAGACGCTGCGGGCGCCCGGGTTCCGGAGGCTCGCCCGCCGCCACTGGCGCATGGGGACCGGCGAGATGGTGCGCGACTACAGCAAGCGGCTGTTCGTGGCGTCGGCCCGCAAGCTGCTGCCCGAGCTCGAGCCGCCGGCGACGTCGTCGCAGGCCCCGCCGGCATCCGTGCGCAGGCGCTCGCCGCCGGACGGCAGCCTCGTCGACGACTTCGTGCTCGAGCGCCGCCCGGGCGTCGTGCACGTGCGCAACGCCCCGTCCCCGGGGGCGACCTCGTCGCTGATGATCGCGGAGACGATCGCGACGATGGCCGAGGAGGCCTTCGGGATCGTAGAGGCTGTGCACGGCCTCGCCCTCACGGAGACCGTGCCTGCCGCCACGCCTCCGCCATCGCCACGCGCTGCGCGAGCGACGGGTGGGTGTCGAGCAGCACGTGCGCCCAGGCGGGTGGGTCCGGGTCGCCGAGCGACGTCTCGCCGAAGCCGACGAAGAGCCCGCGGGCCGACTGCGGGTCGCGGGTCGTCTGCAGCGCCTTCCAGTCCGCCTCCGCCTCCATGCGGCGGCTGATCCAGTTCTGGGCGGGCAGCGAGCACGAGCTGCAGGACGGCCACGACGAGCAGCGCGAGCGGCACCGCCGCCGGCGCTCCCATGCCGCCGCGACGGCGGGTCAGGCGCATCAGGGCCCAGGCGCCGGGCAGCGCGAACAGCGCGAACCAGCCGATCCCCTTCCACAGGTGGTCGCTCGAGTGGTGGGCGATCTCGTGCGCGAGCACGACCCGCACCGCTCCGTCCGAGAACCTTCCGTCGAGCAGCGTGCTCCAGAGCACGATCTTGCGGGTACGGGCCGAGCCCGATCGCATAGGCGTTCGCCTGGCTCGTCTCGCCGCTCACGTCCTCCACCGACACCGGCACGCCGGAGATCCCCTGCTGCCGCTCGAAGTCGGCGGCCGCCGCCCGGAGCGCCGGGCTCTCGAGCGGTGTCGTCCCCGTCACGAGGTAGGGGGTCGTGAAGGTGAACAGCGCGCCGATCGCGACGAACACGGCCGCTCCGGGCAGCCACCACCACTCGCCCAGCCGGCGGGCGAGGAACATCACGATCACGAGGGCGAGCGAGATCGAGGCGAACGCGGCCCCGAGCGTGAGCCAGTCGCCGAACGCCCATTCGAGGTAGCCGATCTCGGTCAGGTCGTAGCGGCGCGCCCACCAGAGGTCGAGCAGCCCGAACGGGAGCTGGACGAGCCAGACGATCCCCAGCCCGAGCATGCCGAGCAGCATCCCGGTCCCGATCGGCCCGGCCGCCGACTCCCTGCTGAAGCCCGGCCCGCGCTTCGCGTACACCCAGAGCGTCGCGAGCAGCACGACCTGCTGGAGCGCCCAGCTGACGCGGAACAGCCTCTCGACGTGCTCGGCCTCGCGCACGACGTCGCGGCCGAAGACGGCGTCGACGTCGAGCGGCGGCAGGGCGAGGCCCCCGGGGACGGCGGTGCGGAGCAGCAGCCAGGCACAGCCGAGCCACGCAGCGGCGGCCAGCGCGGCGACCGGGATCCGCGCCGATCGGGTCAGCTCAACCCCAGGACGGCGTCGTCGAGCGGATCCGGAAGCGACGGCGGTCGGCAGGCGGCGGGGGCGAGCCGTCCCGGAGGGCGGGAGCCGCGTACGGGTAGCGGTCGGTGAGCAGCAGCACGTAGGCGCCCACCTGGCCGTTGTAGCGGATGGCGGCGGCCCCCAGGTTCCGGATCCCCTCCGGCATGCGGCCCGTGACGAGCGCATGCCACCAGCCGAGCAGGGCCGACGACGGAGAGCGCGCCCCCGTAGGCGCCTGCGACGACGAGCGCGGGGAACGCGAGCACGAGCCGGAACAGCGTCACCAGGCGGTGCTGGCGTCGTGGCGGCTCGACCGTGAGGCCGACGGGGTACGAGCCCGTCGCGCCGACGAACCCGGGGAACGGGCCGCCGACGAGGAACAGGAACGCGTAGACGTCGGCGGCGTAGCGGACGAAAGCCGCGAGGAAGCGGTGCAGCGGCGTCGGCAGCCGGCCGAGGACGAGCGCGAGCGGCCAGCCGACGAGCGCCGCGAGCGCGGCGAGCACGCTCCACAGCGTGAGCCAGAGCAGGTGGGGGACCGCGAGCAGCACCCGGAAGAACACCGTCAGGCGGGAGCGCCGCAGCGGGTCGGTCACCTCGATGCGAACGGGGTGGAGGGGCAGCGCCTGCGTCGGTTCCACGACCGCCGGGTCGCTGTTCGGGTAGCGGTCGGTGAGGAGCAGCACGTACGCGGTCGCCTGGGCGCCGTAGCCGAGCGCGTACGTGCCGAGGTCGCGCAGGCCGTGCGGCATGCGCGCGCCGCGCGAGGGCCGCGAACCAGCCGAGGAAGCCGGCGGCCGCGAGCGCCCCGCCGCCGCCCGTCATGAAGGAGACGCCCGCGAGCGTCCCGGCGCTCACGGTCGGGCCGCCGCTGAGGGAGAGCGAGAGCAGCAGCACCGGGACCGCCAGCACGAGCCGGAACGCGGCTCCGAGCCTGCCCTGGCGCTGCGGCGGGTCGATCTCGACGTCGACCGGGTAGCTGCCGCCCGTGAACCCCGGATACGGGTTGCCGGCGAGGTACAGGTACGCGGCGACCTGGGTCGAGTAGCGGACGTAGGTCGCGAGGAAGTCGTGCAGCACCCGCGGGGCCCGTCCCTCGACCAGGATCGCGAGCCACACGACGAACGCGAGCACGAAGGCGGCGAGCCCCCACAGGCCGACCCAGACCAGGTGGGGGATCGCGAGCAGCAGCCGGAACAGGACGGTCAGGCGCGAGCGGCGCAGGTCGTCCGTGACGACGAGCCGGACCGGGTGCGGCGGACGGGCCGTGGCGCCCGGGTCGAGGGCGATGGGGTCTTCCAACGTGCACGTATTCTTGTCGGCATGCCGGTCGACCACCATCCCGCGACGCGCGTCGCGCTGCCCGTCACTCCCGACGACGTCCGCCGAGCGGCGGAGACGATTCGCGGTCGCGTGCACCGGACGCCGATGTTGACGTCGGCGAGCCTCGGCCCCGGCCGGCACCTGAAGGCCGAGCTGTTCCAGCGCACCGGCTCGTTCAAGGCGCGCGGGGTGCTGAACCGCCTGGCCACGCTCGACGCCGGGGAGCGCGCCAGGGGCGTGATCGGCGTCTCTGCCGGCAACCACGCCCAGGCGCTCGCGTGGGGCGCCGCCGAGGAGGAGCTCGACGCGCTCGTCGTCATGTGGCAGGGCGCGAGCGAGGCGAAGATCGCGGCGACGCGCGGCTACGGCGCCACGGTCGACCTCGAGGCGCGCGACCCGGGCGAGGCGTTCGAGCGTCTGCACCGGCTGCAGGCGGAGAGCGGGAGGGTGTTCGTGCACCCGTTCGACGACCCGGTCGTGATCGCCGGCGCGGGCACCGTCGGCCTCGAGATCCTCGAGGACGTGCCCGGCGTCGACACGGTCGTCGTCGCGTCCGGCGGGGGCGGGCTCGTGGCCGGCATCGCGGCCTACTGCGTTCCGGCCGGGGTGCGCGTCGTCGCCGTCGAGCCCGAGCGGTCGAACGCGCTCCAGCTCGGCGTCGCGGCGGGCGAGCCGGTGCCGCTCACTCCCGAGACCGTCGCCGACGGGCTCACCGCGCCCTTTGCCGGGAAGATCCCGATCGCGCTCTGCCGGGGGCTCGGAGTCGACGTCGTGCTGGTCACGGAGGACGAGATCCGGGACGCGTTTCGCTTCCTCTACGAGCGCGCCAAGCTCGCCGCAGAGCCGGGCGCCGCGACCGCCGTCGCGGCCGTCCGGTCGGGTCGCGTCGACGGCGAAACGGTCGTCGTCGTCGTCTCGGGTGGCAACGTCAGTGCCGAGACGGCCTCTGCTATCCTGGCCGGACGATGAAGGCCGAGATCCACCCCGACTACGTGCTCTCCCACGTCACCTGCTCGTGCGGGAACGAGTTCACGACCCGGTCCACCAAGGCCGAGCTGCACGTCGAGGTCTGCTCGAACTGCCACCCGTTCTACACGGGCAAGCAGAAGCTCTTCGACTCCGGTGGCCGCGTCGAGCGCTTCCAGAAGCGGCTCGAGAAGGCCGGCGGCGCCCGTCGCGCCTAGAGGCTCGATATGAATCGGAAGCACGTCTGGATGCGGCCCTGCACGCTGCGGATCGCGTCCGCCGCGGGCAGCGTCAAGGCAACCAGCCTTGACGCTGCCCGCGTCGAACACGCTCCTTGGTGCAGAACCGCCCAGCCGCACTCCCAATCCACATCAAGCCTCTGGCTCGGGCGAGACCGCACGCCTCGTGACCCATCGCCTGCCACAGCCGACCTGCGCGTCGGTGAGGGTCGTGCACCCGTGAGCAGCGTCTCGTTCGGCGGTCAGGCCGTGCTCGAGGGCGTGATGATGCGCGGCCCGTCGTGCTGGTCGGTGGCCGTGCGCAAGCCGAACGGCGAGATGGCGGAGGTCACGAAGGAGGTGCGCTCGCCGATGCAGCGCCACCGCCTCTGGCGGCTGCCGGTGATCCGCGGCGTCATCGCGCTCGGCGAGTCGCTCGCGATCGGGTTCCGCGCGCTCGCCATCTCCGCCAACTACGCGGCGCAGGAGGAGGGCGAGGACGGCGAGGTCACGACCGAGATCACCCGCGGCCAGATCATCTTCTCGTTCGTGATCGCGATCGGGTTCGCGCTGATGCTGTTCAAGGTCGGCCCGGCGCTGCTCACGAACTGGCTGCCGATCGAGGGCACGACCTGGTTCGTGATCGTCGAGGGCGTGATCCGGGTCGCCGTGTTCATCCTCTACATCGCGCTGATCGGGCTGATCCCGGACCTGAAGCGGGTCTTCCAGTACCACGGCGCCGAGCACAAGGCGATCAACGCCCTCGAGGCCGGCTCCGAGCTCACGCCGCAGAACGTGCAGAAGTTCAGTTTGATCCATCCTCGTTGCGGAACTGCCTTTTTGCTATGGGTCATGGTGATCGGCATCTTCGTCTTCGCGCTCGTCGGCAGGCCGGTCTGGTACTGGCTGATCGTGAGCCGGATCCTGCTCCTGCCCGTGATCGCCGGGCTCGCCTACGAGCTGATCCGCTACGCCGGCAAGCACCAGGGAAACCGCGTCCTGATGACGCTGCTCGCGCCCGGGCTGTGGCTGCAGAGGCTCACCACGCGCGAGCCGACGCTCGACCAGGTCGAGGTCTCGATCCGGGCGCTCGAGGAGGTCGTGCGCCGCGAGCGGTCGGAGAGCACGGACGAGCTGCGGGCCGAGTCGAAGGTCGAGGTGATGGCGTGACGCCGTCGCCCGCAACCGCGAACCTGAGAGGGAGGCCAGATGCCGAGGATCGTCCGTGAGGCGGGATCACCTGGGAGGGCAACGTCGCGCGCGGCTGCGGGCGCGATCACGCGCGGCGTCGTCCGGAGCGTTCACCGGCGCTCGCCTACTCGGCGCCGACGCGCATCGGCAACCCGGAGGGCAAGACGAGCCCCGAGGAGCTGCTCGCCGCCGCGCACGGCGGCTGCTTCACGATGTCGCTCGCGAGCGAGCTGACGAAGGCGGGCACCCCGCCCGAGCGCCTCGAGGTGCGCTGCGTGATCACGATGGACGAGGTCGAGGGCAAGGGGCACCAGATCGTCCACTCCGAGATCGACGCGCACGGCGTCGTCCCCGGCTGCGACGAGGCGGCCTTCGCGCAGGCGGCCGAGGCCGCCGACGCCGGCTGCCCGTTCTCCGCCCTCATCCGCGCGAGCGCGACCGTCACGGTCAACGCGTCCATGCGCTAGACACACCACCCGACGAGCAGGAGGCGACGAGACGATGGCAACGGACCGCACCGCAACGGTCACCTGGCAGGGCTCCCTGATGGAGGGGGCGGGCACGATCCACGAGGTCGGCAGCGGCGCCTTCGGGCCGCTCGACGTGAGCTGGCCGTCGCGCGCCGAGCAGCCGAACGGGAAGACGAGCCCGGAGGAGCTGATCGCCGCCGCCCACGCCGCGTGCTTCTCGATGGCGCTCTCGCACGGCCTCGCCCAGGCGGGCACGCCGGCCGAGCAGCTCGACACGTCCGCCACCGTCACCTTCCAGCCCGGTGAGGGCATCATCCGCGATCGCTCTCGGCGTGCGCGGCACCGTCCCCGGCGTCGACGAGGCGACCTTCGTCGCGGCGGCCGAGGGAGCGAAGGCCAACTGCCCGGTCTCGAAGGCCCTCGCCGGCGTTCCCGAGATCACCCTCGACGCTTCCCTGGCCTGACGCCGGCGGCAGGTAACGCTTGTGGCTCGAAGCCACAAGCGTTGCCTCCGGCGCTCGTCCCTACAATTCGGCTCGGACATGGCAGGCATTGACGCACTCGTCGACGAGCTCGAGCGCTCCCACGCGGAGCTGCAGGAGCGGATGTCGGATCCCGCCGTCTACAACGACCGCCGCGAGGCGGCCGAGGTCGGTCGCCGCCTGAAGGAGATCGACGCCGCCCACCGGCTCGCGCAGGAATGGCGGCAGGTGCGCGCCGACCTCGCCGACGCGAGGAACGACCCCGAGCTCGCCACGATGACGGGCGACCTCGAGTCGGACGCGGCCCGCCTCGAGGAGGAGCTGAAGCTGGCGCTCGTCGAGCGCGACCCGGCCGACGCGAAGGACGTGATCGTCGAGGTGCGCCAGGGCGTCGGCGGCGACGAGGCGGCCATCTGGGCGGGCGACGTCTTCCGCATGCTGACGCGCTACGCCGAGCGGCGCGGCTACAGGACCGAGGTGCTCTCGGCGAACGAGAACGAGACCGGCGGCTTCAAGGAGGTCGTGTTCGCCGTCAAGGGCGACGGCGCCTACTCCGTCTTCAAGTACGAGGGCGGCACGCACCGCGTGCAGCGCGTGCCCGAGACCGAGTCGCAGGGCCGCATCCACACCTCCACCGCGACCGTCGCCGTGATGCCCGAGGCGGAGGACGTGGAGGTGGAGGTGAACGAGAACGACCTCAAGATCGACGTCTACCGCTCGACCGGCCCGGGCGGCCAGAGCGTCAACACGACCGACTCCGCCGTTCGCATCACCCACCTGCCGACCGGGCTGGTGGTCGCGATGCAGGACGAGAAGTCGCAGCTCCAGAACAAGCAGAAGGCGCTGCGCGTGCTGCGCGCCCGCCTCTTCGAGCTCGAGCGGGCGAAGCAGCAGGCCGAGCTCTCCGCGGCGCGCAAGTCGCAGATCGGCTCCGGCGAGCGCGCCGAGAAGATCCGCACCTACAACTACGCGGAGAACCGGCTGACCGACCACCGCATCAAGCTGACGCTGCACCGGCTCGACACGATCCTGAACGGCGACCTCGAAGAGGTGACGGAGACGCTGCAGGCGGAGGACCGGCGGCTCTCGCTGGAGGCGGCCTCGGCATGACGATCGGAGAGGTGCTGCGCCGCTCCACGCAGCACCTCGAGGCGAAGGGCTCGGAGACGCCGCGGCTCGACGCCGAGCGCCTCCTCGCACACGCGCTCGGGATCACCAGGATCGAGCTGTACACGCAGCTCGACCGGCCGCTCACGGCGGCCGAGCTCGACGAGGCGCGCGCCCTCGTTGCCCGCCGCTCGCGCCGCGAGCCGCTGCAGTACGTGCTCGGCGAATGGGGGTTCCGGCGGCTGACGCTGCGCGTCGACCCCCGCGCGCTGATCCCGCGGCCGGAGACCGAGACGCTGGTGGAGCGAGCCCTCGCCCTGATCGCGGATCTCGAGTCGCCGTGCGTCCTCGACGTCGGCACGGGCACGGGCGCAGTCGCGCTCGCGATCGCAGACGAGCATCCGGGCGCGCGCGTCACCTCCATGGACGTCTCGCAGGACGCCCTCGCCCTCGCTGCCGAGAACGTCGAGCGGACGGGCCTTTCCGTGCAGCTGCTGCGGCACGATCTCTTCGAGGGGCTGCCCGCCGGGCCGTGGGACCTGGTCGGTCTCGAACCCCCCGTACGTCGAGCCTCGCCGACCTGCCGTCGCTCCAGCCGGAGGTGCGCGACTGGGAGCCGCACGTGGCGCTCGCCGCGGAGGGAGCGATCGACGCCATCGTGCGCGCCGCACCGTCTGTGCTGGCTCGCGGGAGGCTGGATCGCGCTCGAGGTGGGGGACGGCCAGGCCGACGAGGTCGCCGCGTCGCTCGCGCAGCTCGGCTACCGGGAGGTGAGGATCACCGCCGACCTCGCGGAGCGCCCGCGGGTGGTGGAGGGGCAGGTGTGAGCGACGACGTCGAGCGTGCGGTCGCGGCGCTGCTGGCGGGGGAGCTCGTCGTCCTGCCGACCGACACCGTGTACGGGCTCGCCGCAACCGCCTACCGGGAGGAGCCGGCCGGCGGCTCTACCGGCTCAAGGGCCGCGACGAGATCCAGCCGACGGCGCTGATGGCGGCCGGCGTCGACCAGCTGCTCGAATGCGTCCCCGAGCTGCGCGGCCGCTCGGAACGCATCGTCCGGGCGCTTCTGCCCGGGCCCTTCACGCTCGTGCTGCCGAACCCGGCACGCCGGTTCCACTGGCTCAACGGGCCGCGGCAGGACACGATCGGCGTCCGCGTGCCGGCCCTGTCCGGACCGGGGGCGGCCGTCCTCGAGGGTGCCGTGGCGATCGTGGCCACGAGCGCGAACCTGGCCGGAGGACGGACCCCTGCGTGCCCGGCGACATCCCGCAGGCCGTCCGCGACGGCGTCGCCGTCGTGGTCGAGGGCGGCAGGCTGCCCGGCGTTCCCTCGACCGTGATCGACTTCACCGCCGCCGAGCCGGTCGTGCTGCGCCGCGGCGCCGCGGACGTGGACGAAGCGCTCGCCCGCGTGGATGCTGAGATCGGATGAGCGGAGCCCGAGCCGGTCACCCGTGTCGAGCTGCTCGGCGCGGCTGCCGCACGGCCCGGCGCCACGCGCTCGTCGCTCCGCCCGCCGCCGCTCTCCCACGCCGAGCTGCTCGAGCAGGTGCGCCGGACAGCCGCCGCGCTGCGTGCCGCCGGCGTCGCCCGCGACGACGTCGTCGCGCTCGTCGTCGACAACGGCCCCGAGGCCGCGTCCGCGTTTCTCGCCCTGGCAGGCGCCGCCGTGTGTGCGCCGCTCAATCCGGCCTACCGCGAGGCCGAGCTCGACTTCTACCTCGGCGACCTCGGCGCGCGCCTCGTCGTCGTCGGTCGCGACACCTCGAGCCCCGTGCGCGACGTGGCCGCGAGCCGCGGCATCGAGGTCGTCGAGCTCGCGCCCGATCTGCCTCCGGCGGAGCGGGAGCGTTCGCCCTCGCCGGGACCGGACGCACGCCGCCGGCGGCGCCGGCGGCCGGCACCCGCGCCCGACGACGTCGCGCTCGATGCTCCACACCTCGGGAACGACGTCGCGGCCGAAGCTCGTCCCGCTGACCCACCGCAACCTCTGCGCCTCGGCGGCCGGCGTCGCCTCCGTGCTGAGCTCCGCGAGTCCGACCGCTGCCTCAACGTGATGCCGCTGTTCCACATCCACGGGCTCGTCGCCGCGCTGCTCGCCTCGCTGCGCGCCGGCGGCTCGGTGGCGTGCACGCCGGGCTTCCATCCGGTCAACGATCTTCGACTGGGCTCGCGAGCTGCATCCGACGCTGGCTCACGGCCGTTCCGACCATGCTGCAGGCGATCCTGGCGCGTGCCGCGAGACGACCAGAAGCTCCGGTCGGCGCTCGCCGGCCTGCGCTTCGTCCGCTCGTCGTCGTCGGCGCTCCCGGTCCCGGTGCTCGAGGGACTCGAGCAGGCGCTCGGCGTCCCCGTGCTCGAGGCGTACGGGATGACGGAGGCCGCCGCACCAGATGGCGAGCAACCGGCTTCCACCCGCCGAGCGCGCTGCCGGGGTCGGTGGGCGCCGCCGCCGGGCCGGAGATCGCGATCCTCGACGAGCGAGGGCGCCGAGCTCCCGGCCGGAACGCATCGGGCGAGGTGGCGATCCGCGGCGTCAACGTGTTCGCGGGCTACGCCGCCAACCCCGAGGCGAACGCGGCCGCGTTCACGAACGGCTGGTTCCGCACCGGCGACGAGGGCCGGCTCGACGACGGACGGCGACCTCCACCTGAGCGGCCGCATCAAGGAGATCATCAACCGCGGCGGCGAGAAGATCGCACCGGCGCGAGATCGACGACGTCCTGCTGCGCCACCCCGCCGTCGCGCAGGCCGTGACGTTCGCGATTCCCGACTCGCGGCTCGGCGAGGAGGTCGGCGCGGCGGTCGTCCTCGTCGAGCGCGACGGTGCCGACGAGCGGGAGCTGCAGGACTTCGTGGCGCAGACGGTGGCGCCGTTCAAGGTGCCCCGTACGATCGTGCTCGTCGACGAGATCCCCAAGGGCGCGACGGGAAAGCTCCAGCGGATCGGGCTCCACGAGCGGCTCGGCGTCGGGCCGCACGAGAGCGACCCGGGTGACGCGGCCGCCGCGACTGTCCCTCCCCGCACGTACCTCGAGCGCCTCGTCGCACGCGTCTGGTGCGAGGTGCTCGGACCTCCCCAGGATCGGCGTCCACGACGACTTCTTCGCGCTCGGCGGCGACTCGATCCTCGGAGCGGAGACGGTCGCCCGGATCCGCGACCTCACGGGCCGGCACGACCTGCCGCTCGTCAGCATCGTGCGCGCGCCGACCGTGGCCTCGTTCTTGCTGCGAGATCGAGCACGGCGTGGAGCGCCCCGACACGTCGCTCGTCGCGATCCAGGAGGAGCGGGGAGGGGCGGCCGCTCTACCTCGTCCACGGCGTGGACGGAGACGTGCTCGGATTCGCGGCTCTCGCCCGGCGCCTCGGCGAGGAGAGGCCGTTCTACGGCCTTCGGGCGCGCGGAGTGGAGGGCCGTTGGCCGCTGCACCGGAGCATCGACGAGATGGCGAGCGCCTATCTCGACGAGGTCACGCACGTGCAGCCGGCGGGCCCGTATCTGCTCGGAGGGCTGTGCGCGGGAGGGCCGGTCGCGATCGAGATGGCCCGTCAGCTGCAGGAGCGCGGCGAGCCGGTCGCGCAGGTCGTGCTGATCGATCCGCGGCTCCGGCCCGAGCGCACGCCTCTCCTTCTACGCCTGGCGGCTCCGTGGAGCTCGCTGCGGCGCGGGCAGCTCTGGCGCGTGGTGGCGCGGCCGGCTGCGGCAGTGCGTGCGGCAGCAGGCAGCGACGCGGCGGGCGTTGCCGCCGACGATGCCGGCGATCGACGTGCGGATCGCCGCCCTGCGAGACGCGTACGTGCTCCGTCCGCTCGACGTCGCTGCGGCGCTGCTGACGAGCGAGGACTACGACGACCTCGGCGTGCCGCCGTCGGCTGTGGACGAAGGCGCTCGGCAGGCCTGCGGCCGTTCCCGTTCGCGGGCGCGCACGAGCATCTCTTCCTGCCGCCCGCCGTCGACCACCTCGCCTCCGCGCTCCGCGCGGCGCTCGACGAGGACGACGCGTGATCGCCCGCCGCGGCTAGCCGGAGCGCCACCCGCTGCTCGCCGACGGCGCGGTGCACGTGTGGCCGCCGCGCGGCCGCGACGGCGGCGACCCCGTCACGCGCGTGCTCGCGCTCTACGGCCGGCCCGGCGAACGGCCAGCCCACGGTCGCGCGCGGCGCCGGCAAGCCGAGGCTCGACGGGTCGGGCGCCGACGTGCGGTTCAACGTCGCTCGCACCCGCGGCCTTCTGCTCGTCGCGGTCGCTCGCGGCCGCGAGATCGGCGTCGACGTGGAGGCGCTCGGGCGCGGGCCGTGGCTGAGCCTGCCCGGCCACGTGCTCACGCCGGCGGAGCGGAGGTCGCTCGACGGCCTGCCGGCAGCGCGCGCGCGACGCAGCTTTCCTCCGGCTCTGGGCGCGCAAGGAGGCGGTGCTCAAAGCCGCGGGCGTGGGTCTCGCGGTCGATCCCGCCCTCGTGGAGGTGAGCGGCGCGGGAGACTCGGCTGCCGTTCTCGGAGCTGCCCGCCTCGATCGGGCCGGCGGCGCGTTACGGGCTCGCCGACCTGCGAGCTGCCGGGGTACGTGGCTGCCGTCGCGGTCGAGCGGCCGCACGGCGCGGTCACCGTGCTCACCGGCTCGCCCGGCCGGCGTGTGCTCACGAAATCCTTACGGCAGCGCGACCTCGGGCTAACCCCGGCGGAGTAGCGTCAGTGGTATGAGGGCGATGGTGGCCATGCTCGCTGCCGCAGTGCTGTCGCTCGCGACCGTCGCGACGGCGGCGGCACTTGCCGCTCCGACCGCGATCACGGGGCCCGTGAGCGCCGTCGGTGGCACGACTGCGACCCTCAACGGCACCGTCAACCCGGCCGGTCTCGCGACCGACTGGTGGTTCGAGTACGGCACCACCACCTCGTACGGCTCGAAGACCGCGACGACCGCGGCCGGCTCCGGCACCGCCAACGCCTCGGTCTCGAGGGCGCTGACGGGCCTGGCGCCGTCGACGACGTACCATTACCGTCTCGTTGCGAAGAGCTCCGGCGGCACCACGAACGGGGCCGACGGCCTGTTCACGACGGCGTCGCCGCCCACCGCCGTCACGGGCGCGGCCAGCGGGGTCGGTCCCACCAGCGCCACCGTGGGCGGCACCGTCAACCCGAACGGTCAGGCCACCACATGGTGGGTCGAGTACGGCACCACCACCTCCTACGGCTCGAAGACCGCCGTGCAGGACGCCGGCGCGGGAACGGGCAGCAAGGCGGTCACGACGCCGCTCTCCGGGCTCGGCGCCGGCAGGACCTACCACTTCCGGCTCGTCGCGCAGAGCTCGGCCGGCACCACCAACGGGCTCGATGCAACCTTCGTCACCGCCGAGCCTCCGGTCGCTACGACGAGCGCCGCCGGCTCGATCTCCTCCACGAGCGTGAAGCTGAACGGCCGCGTCGACCCGAACGGCCGCTCGACCACGTACCTGTTCGAGTACGGCACCACCACCTCGTACGGCAGCAAGACGTCCTCGTCGAGCGCCGGCTCGGGGACGAGCAGCGTCGCCGTCTCGAAGACGGTGAACGGGCTCAAGCCCGGCACGCTCTACCACTTCCGCCTCGTCGCCACGAGCGACGCCGGCACCTCGACCGGCGTCGACCTCACGTTCACGACCCAGGCTCCGCCGACGGTGTCCACCGCGCCGGCGACCGGCATCGGGCCTACGAGCGCCACGCTGGGGGGCACGGTGAACCCCAACGGGCGCTCCACGAGCGTCTACGTCGAGTACGGCACGACCACGAAGTACGGGTCGCGTACCGCGTCCCGCAGCGCCGGGTCGGGGACGGGGGCGATCACCGTCGCCATTCCCGTGTCGGGGCTGAACGCCGGGCTCACCTACCACTTCCGGCTCGTCGGCACGAACGCGCTCGGCACGAGCCGCGGCGCCGACGCGGCATTCTCGACGCTCGGCGCGCCCGTCGTCGCCACCGGCCCGGTCGAGCTCGGCTCGCTCAGCATCACCTCGGCCCGCGTCAACGGCACCGTCAACCCGCTCGGCTCGACGACGAGCTGGTGGTTCGAGTACGGGCGCACCCGCGCCTATGGCTTCCGCACGCCGTCGACGACGGTCAACGGGACGACAGTCCTCCAGGCGAGCGCGCTGCTCACCGGCCTCAGCCCCGGCGTACGGTGGCACTACCGGCTGGTCGCCCAGAGCTCCGCGGGCACGAGCGCCGGCCTCGACGCGTCGTTCGGGACGCCGGCGCGGCCGCTCGACCCGGCGGGACGCCCGGTCCGCTGCACGATAGTCGGCACGCAAGGCCCCGACACGATTCGCGGCGGTCCCGGCCGTGACGTGATCTGCGGGCTCGGCGGCAACGACCGCATTCTCGGCGGCGGCGGCGGCGATGTCGTCTACGGCGGCCCGGGCGACGACTTCGTCGACGGCGGGATGGGCAACGACGTGCTGCGGGGCGGGCCCGGCCACGACGATCTCGTGGGGCGCTCGGGCAACGACCTGCTCGAGGGCGGCGCGGGGCGCGACCACCTCGTCGGGGGAAGCGGCATCGACCAGCTGCGCGGCGGCGCGGGCGTCGATGCGATAGCCGCCCTCGACGGGCGCGCCGACATCGTGAACGGCGGCGCCGGGGCCGACGTTGCGACGCTCGACCGCGGGCTCGACCGCGTCACGCTCGTCGAGCGGCGCCGCTACCGGGTCTGACGAGCGCCACGCTCTTGTACGATCGACCTCGATGGCACTCGCCGCCGAGACGCTCGACCGGCTCCGCACGCAGGGGCTCGCCGAGGTCGATCCCGAGGTCGCCGCCCTCATCGGACGGGAGCTCGAGCGCCAGCGCGGGCAGATCGAGCTGATCGCGTCGGAGAACTTCACGTGGCCTGCCATCCTCGAGGCGGTCGGGTCGGTTCCGACGAACAAGTACGCGGAGGGATACCCGGGCAGGCGCTACTACGGCGGCTGCGCCGTGGTGGACGAGATCGAGCAGCTCGCGATCGACCGTGCAAAGGCGCTCTTCGGCGCCGAGCACGCGAACGTGCAGCCGCACGCGGGCGCCCCCGCCAACATGGCCGTCTACCTCGGGCTGCTCCAGCCGGGAGACACGGTGCTGTCGCTCCGGCTCGACCACGGCGGGCACCTCACGCACGGGCTCAAGGTCAACTTCTCCGGCCGCCTCTACACGATCGTCCATTACGGCGTCTCCCGTGAGACCAACATGGTCGACTACGACGAGGTGCTCGCGCTCGCGAAGGAGCACCGGCCGAAGCTGATCCTGTGCGGCGGCTCCGCCTATCCGCGCACGGTCGAGACCTGGGAG
Source organism: uncultured Gaiellaceae bacterium (assembly GCA_963731095.1). Lineage (GTDB taxonomy): Bacteria > Actinomycetota > Thermoleophilia > Gaiellales > Gaiellaceae > Gaiella. The sequence continues at coordinate 68,975 of CAVSUK010000030.1, read as the reverse complement.
TTCCGCCGCATCGCAGACGAGGTGGGGGCGCTGCTCTGGTGCGACATGGCGCATTTCTCGGGGCTCGTCGCCGCCGGTCTGCACCCGAACCCCGTGGAGCACTGCGACGTCGTCACCTCGACCACGCACAAGACGCTCGCCGGGCCGCGCTCCGGCTTCGTGCTCTGCCGGGAGGAGCACGCACAGGCGATCGACCGCGCCGTCTTCCCCGGCCTGCAGGGAGGGCCGCTCGAGCACGTGATCGCGGCGAAGGCGACGTGCTTCCGCATCGCCGCGACCGAGGCGTTCCGCGAGTACCAGCGGCAGGTGCGCGCGAACGCGGACGCGCTCGCCGACGAGATCATGTCCGGCGGCCTCCACGTGCTCACGGGAGGCACCGACACGCACCTGCTGCAACTCGATCTGCGTCACACGGTGTGGAGCGGCAAGGACGCGGAGGAGCGTCTGCACGAGGTGCGGCTGACGACGAACCGGAACACCGTTCCCTTCGACGAGCGCCCCCCGACAGTCGCCTCCGGCGTCCGCATCGGCACGCCTGCGGCCACCATGCGAGGCTTCGACGAGGAGGACTTTCGCGAGGTAGGACGCATCATCGTCGGGGCGCTGAGCGACGACGCCGACCTGCCCGCGCTTGCCGCCAGGAGCACCGCGCTCTGCGAGGAGCGTCCGCTCTACCCTGGCTTCGGGGGGTACACGGAGTATCGCGCTTGAGCGCATCGGTCGTAGAGGTCGACCACCCGCTGATCCGGCACAAGCTGGGCCTGCTGCGGGATGTCACGACGACGACCCAGATGTTCCGTCAGCTCGTCAACGAGCTGACGCTGCTGCTCACCTACGAGGCGACGAAGGAGCTCGCCACCGAGACCGTCGAGATCGAGACGCCGTTGCAGTGGACGGCGGCGGAGCGGATCACGGGGAAGAAGGTCGCCGTCTGCCCCATTCTCCGGGCCGGCATGGGCATGCTCGACGGCGTGCTGTCCTTGATCCCGGGTGCGCGGGTCGGGTTCATCGGCCTGTACCGGGACGAGGAGACCCTGGAGGCCGTCGAGTACTTCGTCAAGCTCCCGAACGACATCTCCGACCGTGACGTGATCCTGCTCGATCCCATGCTCGCGACCGGGAACTCCACCGCCGCTGCCGTCACGATCGTGAAGGCCGCGGGCGCCACCTCGGTACGGCTGATCGCGCTGATCGCCGCTCCCGAGGGGATCGAGCGGATCCACCGTGAGCATCCCGACGTGTCGATCGTCGTCGCCTCGATCGACGCCGGCCTGAACGACAAGGGCTTCATCGTCCCCGGCCTCGGGGATGCAGGCGACCGGCTGTACGGCACGAAGTAGTTCGCCATGCTCGACGAGCTTCGCGGCACCCCGGAAGTCCTGTACGGGGCGGCGATCGCGCTCCTCGTCGTCGTGCTGCTGACACCCGCCGTCGGCGGCATGGCCCGGCTGCTCGGTGTCGTGGACGAGCCCGACGGGCGCCGCCTCAACCGCCGCCCCATCCCGCGTCTCGGCGGCATTGCCATCTTCCTCGGCATCGTGGTGCCCTCGATCGCGTTCCTCGACCTCTCCGGGGAGATGCGGGGGATCCTGCTCGGCGCCGCCGTCGCCTGCGTGGTCGGTGCGGTGGACGACTTCCGCGGCCTCGCACCGGTGCCGAAGCTCGCGGGCCAGGTACTTGCCGCCTCGATCCCGGTTGCGTTCGGCACGTGGATCGACCACTTCACGCTCCCCTTCGTCGGGGCGGTCGACCTGCCCGCCGCGGTGGGCGTGCCGCTCACGATCTTCTGGATCGTCGCGGTGATGAACATGGTCAACTTTCTCGACGGCATGGACGGCCTGGCGTCGGGGGTCTGCGCCATCTCGGGTGTCACGTTCGCCGTCATCTCGCTCTCGCTCGGCAAGCCGGATGCGGCGATCCTGTCGGCGATCGTGGCCGGCGCCTGCGTGGGGTTCCTGCGGCACAACTTCTTCCCGGCCCGGATCTTCATGGGGGACTCCGGGGCGCTCGTGCTCGGCTTCACGCTCGCGTCGATCTCGGTGGCGGGTCTGCTCAAGACGGCGTCGACCGTGGTGCTCTTCCTGCCGCTGCTCGTGCTCGCGGTGCCGATCATCGACACGTCGTTCGTCGTCGCCAAGCGGCTCAAGTACCGCCGCCCGATCAGCGGGGCCGACCGCAGCCACCTGCATCACCGCTTCGTCGACATCGGCTTCTCGCAGCGGCGCGCTGCCCTCACCATGTGGGCGTGGACGGCCTCACTCGGGGCGGCGGCGCTCGCGACCCGGTTCATTCCCTTCCGCGAGGGCGGCGAGTGGCACCCGGCCGAGACGGTCGCCGTGGCCGCGATCGCGCTCGGCGCGCTCGCGTTTTCCGTCTACATCGTCTACTTGCTCGAGATCGTCAAGCTCGCGAATCCCCGCGTCCGCGCACGCCGCCAGCAGGAGCACGAATCGACCGTCTCCGACGAGGGATCGGAGCGGCGCAGCGCCTGAAAGCGCTTGTGACACTGTGTCACAAGGATTCCAGCGGCAGCGGCGCGGTGGGGTTGCCCGGCCGGTGGATCACCGCGGCACCGGCGAGGCAGGCGTCGCGCGGCGAGGGTGCCCGGCCCGGACGGCGAGGGTCTCGCTCCGCCTGCGCGGCGTCAGCCGGAGGCGGCGACATGGTGCCGCCGCGTGGCCCGGTCGACGAAGTCGGCCAGCACGTCGTTGAACGCCGGGTGGCGCTGCGCGGCATGGCCGTAGCCCGGCAGGACGTGGTACTCGGCGTCCAGGCGCTCTACGAGAACGTCGCAGACGCCGTCGAACGCGTCGTGGTGGCCGCCCGAGACGACGAGCTTCGGGAACGGCGCGGCCGCAAGCGCCTCGAGCGGGATCTCGGCCTCCCACGGCCCCCGCTCGGCGACGAGGGCGCGGGCGCCCTGCTCGAGCTCGGGCGGCAGGGGAGAGGGCGGGTCGAAGGTCGAGCCGACGCTGTGCAGGAATGCACGCAGGAAGGCCTCCGGGTCGTCCCGGGGCCCATGCTCCCAGAGGTCGGCGCCGCCGCGGGCGAAGGCTGCGACGGCGGGGTTGCCGAGCGCGACCCGCGTGCAGGGCGGCTCGATCACCGTGAGCGACCGCACCCGGGCGGCTGCCGACGCCGCGGCGAGCAGGCAGATGACGCCGCCGTAGGAGTGGCCGACCAGGTGATCGCCCTCGTCGATCTGCCCGGAGAGCAGGTGTGCCTGTTCCTCGAAGTCGACCCGCTCCACCGGCGGGTTCGGCGCGAAGCCCGGCCGCTCCAGCACGACGAGGTCGAACCGGTCTCGCAGCGGACCCTGCGCGCTCCACGTCTGAGGGCCGCCGATGACGCTGCCGTGCACCAGCACGACTCGCTCTGCCATGTGACAAAACTACTGGATTTCGGCTCTCAGAGCCGAAATCCGCTGTCACAAGCGGCGTGGTAAGCTCCGCCTTCGGATGGCCCAGTCAGCCGCGTCGCCGCACTCTCTCGCCACCGCATCGGGTCTCCTGCTCGGGACGACAGGTGCCTGCATGGGCCTCGGTGCCCTCGTGGGCTCGCTCCTGGGCTCGTGGGGGATCGGCCTGCTCGTCGGGGCGATCGTCGGCATCCCGCTCTCGATCCTCGTCGTCTACAGGGTCTACTCCGGGGCAGGCCGGGCGTGAACCCGAGCTCCAGCCTCTTCACGACGCCGCGTCCCGTGCCGGCGCGGCTCGCGCCGACGCTCGCGGGCAGCGGCCTGATCCTGCTCGCCCTGCCCGTATTCGCGATCGCAGGCTGGCCGCTGCGCGGCTGGGCGCTCGCCGCGGTGCTGTGGGCCGCCGCCCAGGCGCTCGCGCTGCTACTGGCGCGGCTGCCGCTCGATGAGGGTAACCTCGCCGCGTCGGGCGTGAGGGGTATCGGCATGAGCTTCAGGGCATTCATCGTGGGCATTCCACTGGTGGCGGTGACCGTCGCCGACTCGAGCATCGGCCTTGCGGCCGTGCTCCTCTACGCGCTTGCGTACACGCTCGAGCTCGCCGTCTCGCTGATCACGTTCTTCGGCTCGGAGGTGAAGGCATGAAGCGGCTGCTCGGGCTCGGCACGGCGCTCGTCCTGGCGCTGCCCGCCGTCGCGCTGGCGTCGAGCGAGACGCCGGGCGAGGAGGAGAAGTTCAACCCCGCCACCGAGTGGACGCTGCACGAGTGGGTTCCCATCCATCTGGGGCCGCTCGACCTCTCCATCAACAAGGCGGTCGCCTACCTGCTGCTCGGCGCCTTCCTCTCGTGCCTGATCGGGATCCTGTTCATGCGCGTCAAGGTCGGCTCCGACCCGACCAAGAAGCAGGCCCTCGGCGAGACGATCTACGAGGTGGCGCAGGTGCAGGTTGCCGAGCAGGGGCTGCCCACGAAGGCGATCGGGCGCTGGTTCCCGTATGTCGCCACGCTGATGATCTTCATCTGGGTCGTCAACATGCTGGGCTTCATCCCGCTTCCCCTCTCGGACGAGAAGGTCGAGATCGCCGGGCTGGAGCTTCCGACACTGGCGCTGTTCGCCGCCACCTCGACGCTCTCGGTCACCCTGGCGCTGGCGCTGATGACCTTCGTCTTCACGCATGTGGAGGGCATTCGTGCGAACGGCGCCGTCAAGTACTTCAAGAGCTGGATCCCGGACGTCCCGAAGGCGATGTACCCCCTCATCATCCCGCTCGAGATCCTCGGGCAGTTCATGCGCCTGATCAGCCTCTCCGTCCGTCTCTACGCGAACATGCTGGCCGGACACATGCTGATCCTCACGTTCCTCGGTCTCATCTTCATCATCGGCAATCTCTTCCTCGCCGTGATCGCGGTTCCCGCCGCGGCAGCGTTCTACCTGTTCGAGGTCGTGATCGTCGTGTCGATCCAGGCCTACATCTTCGCCGCACTGTCCGCCATCTACATCGGCTCGGCCATCGAGCCGGAGCACTAAGGAGGATCCCTTCACCATGCTGTCGTCCTTCCTCTTCCTTGCCGAGACCACCGGCGACGTCGCCGACGCCGGCAAGGCGATCGCCCTCGCGCTCGGCATCGGCCTGGGCGCGCTCGGTGCCGGCGTCGGCATCGGCAACATCTTCGGCTCGATGATCCAGGCCGTCGCCCGCCAGCCCGAGCTGCGCGGCGAGCTGCAGGGCATCCAGTGGCTCGGCTTCGCGCTCACCGAGGCGGTCGTGTTCTACGGCCTCATCGGCGGTCTCCTCGCCTACGTCCTGATCTAGGCGATGCTGGACGTTCTCGCAGCCGAGTCGAGCAACGACCTGATCAAGGTCGTTCCCGGCCTCATGATCTGGACGCTGGTCGCGTTCGCGATCACCTTCTTCGTGCTGAGGAAGTACGCGTTCGGACCGATCCAGAAGACGATCGAGGCCCGCCGCGACCGCATCCGCGATGCGATCGACGAGGCGGACAACGCCCGCACCGAGGCGCGCGAGCTGCTGGAGCAGAACCGCGCCATCCTGGCGCAGGCGCGCAGCGAGTCGGCGGACATCCTCGCCGAGGCGCGCAAGGTGGCCGACGCCCAGATCGCGCGGGTGAAGGAGGAGGCGGAGGTCGAGCGGCAGCGGCGGCTCGACGAGACACGCAAGCAGATCGACGCGGAGACCGCGCGTGCGATCGACCAGATCCGCGGTGAGGTGGCCGACCTCACGCTCGAGGCGACGCAGCGCGTCGTCGGCAAGGTGCTCGACAGCGCCGACCAGCGCCGGCTGATCGACGAGGCGATCGAGGGCCTCGACTTCTCGGCGCTCGAGCGGGGGAGGAGCTAGAGAGCGCCGTGTCCGTCGCCGACCGCATGTACGCGCGCGCGCTCTTCCAGGCCGCGCAGGAGCAGGGCCGCGTCGAGGCCGTGCAGGGTGACCTGAGCGCCTTCGCGGACGCTGTCGAGGGCTCGCCCGAGCTCGCGGCCTTCCTCTCCAACCCGCAGGTCGACCCGGCGGCGAAGGCAGGGGTGCTCGGAGAGCTCTCCGAGGGTGCCGACGAGCTCGTGCGGAACTTCCTGCATCTGATCGCCGCGAAGGGCCGGGCAGGCCAGGTAGCCGGCATTCGCGACGAGTTCCAGGCGCTCGTCGACCGTGCCCAGGGGCGAATCGCCGTCGAGCTGACGACGGCGTTCGAGCTCACCGACGACGAGGCGGCCGCGATCGTGTCCCAGATCGAGCAGGCCTCGGGGCAGTCGGTCGAGGCCGCGCGCAAGGTCGACCCCGCCCTGATCGGCGGCATGGTGCTGCAGGCGGGCTCGCTGCGCGTCGACGCGAGCGTGCGCGGCCGGATCGAGCGGCTACGTCAGGGGCTGGTCAGCTCTTGACGCAGCTGACGTCAGCGGGCACGTCCATGGTGACGTCGAGCGGCGGGGAAGTTGCGCGTGTGCGCCGCCGCCTTCGACCCTGCGGGCAACGCGAGCAGGCGCAGGTGCGTCCGGCTGACGGTCACGTGAGCCCGCGAGAGATGACTTCGACATTGAGAACGGACCGAGAACAGGAGTGGATGTGAAGCTACGGCCGGAAGAGATCACCTCGATCCTGAAGCAGCGGATCGAGCAGTACGACGTCGAGACGGACCTCTCCGAGGTCGGCACGGTGCTGCAGGTGGGCGACGGCATCGCGCGCGTGCACGGCCTCGAGAACTGCGTCTCGCTGGAGCGGCTCGAGTTCGAGCACGGCGTGGTCGGCATCGCCTTCAACCTCGAGGAGGACAACGTCGGCGTCGCGCTCTTCGGCCAGTGGCAGCACGTCAAGGAGGGTGAGCCCGTCCGCCGTACCGGCGCCGTCATGAGCGTCCCGGTCGGTGAGGGCCTGCTGGGCCGCGTCGTCGACCCGCTCGGCGCCCCGCTCGACGGCCAGGGGCCGATCGAGGCGACCGCCACCCGTCCGCTCGAGTTCAAGGCGCCCGGCGTCGTTCAGCGTCAGCCGGTGAAGGAGCCCCTCGCCACCGGCCTCAAGGCGATCGACTCGATGATCCCGGTCGGCCGCGGCCAGCGCGAGCTGATCATCGGCGACCGCGGCACCGGCAAGTCCGCGGTCGCGATCGACACGATCATCAACCAGAAGGGCGGCGACGTGGTCTGCATCTACGTCGCCGTCGGCCAGAAGGCCTCGACCGTCGCGCAGGTCTACGAGCGGCTGCGCGACGAGGGCGCGATGGACTACACCATCATCATCTCGGCCCCTGCGCAGGAAGCCGCGCCGATCAAGTGGATGGCGCCGTTCGCCGGCGCCGCGATGGGCGAGTACTTCCTCTACAACGGCAAGCACGCCCTCGTCATCTACGACGACCTCTCCAAGCACGCGGACTCGTACCGGCAGCTCTCGCTGCTGCTGCGGCGCCCGCCGGGCCGCGAGGCGTTCCCGGGCGACGTCTTCTACCTGCACTCGCGCCTGCTCGAGCGCGCCTGCAAGCTGAACGACGAGCTCGGCGGCGGCTCGCTCACCGCCCTGCCGATCATCGAGACGCAGGCGGGCGACGTGTCGGCCTACATCCCGACGAACGTGATCTCGATCACGGACGGCCAGATCTTCCTCGAGTCCGACCTGTTCTTCTCGGGCGTGCGGCCGGCCATCAACGTCGGCATCTCGGTCTCGCGCGTGGGCGGCAACGCGCAGACGAAGGCGATGAAGAAGGTCGCCGGCCGCCTGCGGCTCGACCTCGCCCAGTACCGGGAGCTGGAGGCGTTCGCCCAGTTCGGCTCCGAGCTCGACCCCGCCACGCAGCAGGCGCTCGCGCGCGGCGAGCAGATGGTGGCGACGCTCAACCAGCCGCAGTACCAGCCGTGGCCGTTCGAGGAGCAGGTCGTGGCGATCTTCGCCGGCATCCACGGCTACCTCGACGGCGTGCCGGTCAGCCAGGTGCCGCGCTTCCAGGCGGAGCTGCGGGAGACGCTGCGGGCCGACGGCACGATGTACACCGCGATCCGCGAGTCGAACGACCTCTCGGACGAGACGGTCGCGACGCTGAACGAGGCGCTGAAGAAGTTCCGCGAGGGCTTCGCCGTCGAGGAAGAGAAGGGACTCGCAGGGTAACCGTGGCTTCGACCCAGGACTACAAGCGGCGGATCCGCTCCGTCAAGAACACCCGCAAGATCACGCGGGCGATGGAGCTCGTCGCGGCAGCGAAGCTGCGCCGCGCGCAGACGCGCATCGAGTCGATGCGCCCGTACGCCGACACGATGCACGAGCTGATCGCCGGCGTCGGCCGCGCCGCCTCGTCGGTGCGGAGCCTGCCGCTCTTGCAGCAGCGCGAGATCGGTGCAGACGGTGCTGCTCGTGCCGCTCACCGGCGACCGCGGCCTCGCGGGCGCGTTCAACGCGCAGGTGCTGCGCCGGTCGTTCGCGCTCGAGCGGGAGCTGCTGGCCGAGGGGAAGCGGGTGCGCTGGGTCGCCGTCGGCAAGAAGGGGCGCTCGACGCTGGCGTTCCGGGGGCGGGAACAGGACGGCGCCTACTCGGGGTTCACCGACCAGCCCGCCTACTCCGACGCCCAGGCGATCGCGCACCGGGTCTCGAACCTCTACGTGGAGGGCGAGGTCGACCGCGTCGTCCTCGTCTACAACACGTTCGTCTCGGCGCTGACGCAGACCGTGACCGACCGCGACATCCTCCCGATCTCGGCCGAGGTGCTCGAGACCGACGAGGAGGAGCGCCGCGACGATGCGCTCCGCGGCGACTTCATCTTCGAGCCGGAGCCGGAGGAGATCCTGCAGCGGCTGCTGCCCGTGTACGTCGAGACGCAGGTCTACCGCGCGCTGCTCGAGTCGACGGCCTCCGAGCAGGGCGCCCGCATGACCGCGATGCGCAACGCGTCGAAGAACGCCGGCGAGCTGATCGACCGCCTCACGCTGCAGATGAACCGCGCCCGGCAGGCCGAGATCACGCAGGAGATCCTCGAGGTCGTCGCCGGCGCCGAGGCGCTCACGTGAGCGTCGGCTGGCACGATCAGGTGTCCAACCGGACCGCTGCTGCCGAGCGCGCTGACACGCGTGCGTGCTCGGCCGGCCAGCCGGCCTTCCGGCGCCGAGCGCGGCGCTAACCAGCCGCATGCGTGACGTCTACTCGACGTGATCTCGTCCGACGTCCGTATCCTGCCCGCGCGATGAGAGCGGACGATCGGCACCCGAGCTCGCGGCGCGCGTGCGGCGACGGCGGCACGATCGCCGCTCGACGGCGGCGCCGCGGTCGAGGTCAAGGCGCGCGGCTACTGGGAGCAGGTCTGGATCCGCTTCCGGCGCGACCGCGTCGCGATCGCGAGCGGCGTCTTCATCATCGTCCTCGTGCTCGCCGCGTTCGTCGGCGGCGCCGATCGCGGCGCAGGTCCTCGGCCACGGGCCGAACGACATCTTCGCGGACGGCGTCGACAGAACACGCTGCAGCCGGTCGGCCCGTGGACGCACGATCAGCACGGCGCCGTTCCCGGACGCCCGTCGGCCGACGGAGGCCGTTCCACGACAGCTGCTGCATCCTCGGCGCCGACGGGCAGCTCGGGCGCGACATGTTCCTGCGCCTCCTCTACGGCGCGCAGACGTCGCTCGAGGTGGCCGTGTTCGCGACGCTCTTCACCGTCTCTGCTCGGCGTCCTGCATCGGGCTTGCTCGCCGGCTACTTCCGCGGCTCGGTCGACACCGTCGTTCTCGCGCTGACCGAGATCGTGATGGTCTTCCCGGTCGCTGCTCTTCATCATCGCCGTCTCGCGTCACGGTCGGGCGACACGCTGAACACGATCACGTTCGGCGTCCTCGCGCCGGGCGTGTTCACGCTCGTCGCTGATCTTCGCCATCTTCGGCTGGTTCTACCCGGCCCGCATCATCCGCGGCGTCGTCCTGTCGCTGCGCGAGAAGGAGTTCGTCGAGGCGGCCCGGATGACGGGCGCGAGCGACTGGCGCATCATGCGCTCGCACCTGCTGCCGCACCTCGTCGCGCCGATCATCGTCTACTCGACGCTGATCGTCGCCGAGCAACATCATCGCCGAGGCGGGCCTCTCGTTCCTCGGCCTCGGCATCGAGCAGCCGACCGCGAGCTGGGGCAACCTGCTCTCGGCGGCGCCGGACTTCTACCTGACCCAGCCGTGGCTCATGGTCTGGCCCGGGCTGATGATCCTGCTCACGACGCTCGCGTTCAACCTGCTCGGCGACGGCCTGCGCGACGCGTTCGACCCGCGGCACACCGACCTAGATCCCTGCTCCTGCACTAACAATTCGAGCCGTCGGTGCGTCCTACGCAGCGGTGGAAGTCAGCACGTGAGCCGGCCGGCGGCAGCGGTCGCACAGACAAGGGAAGGAGTCCGATGCACAGAAGGCTCTTGCTCGCCCTGTGCCTCGCGGCCGTCGGGGCGAGCCTGCTCGTCGCGGCGGCGTTCGCCGGCACGTCGAGCGCGCGAGCTCGTCGAGCGCCTCGAAGTCGCAGGTCACGAAGGGCGGCACGCTCCGCCTCAACTGTCCGAACACCGACTTCGAGTACCTCGATCCCGGCGCTCGCCTACGACACGATCGGCTGGGCGATGCTCTACGCGACGCAACATGCAGCTCGTGAACTACCCGGAGAAGCCGGCGTCGCGGGCGGCAACCAGCTCGTACCCGGAGGCCGCCGACGGCGTTCCCGACCGTCTCGAAGGACGGCAAGACGTACGTCTTCACGGTCCGTCGGGCCTGAAGTTCAGCGACGGCTCGCCGGTCACCGCGGCGGCGTTCCAGCGCGCGATCGAGCGCGCCTGAGCCCGAAGAGGGGTCGCCGGCGGTCGCCGTTCGCAGAACAACTATCGGCGGCGCGACGGCGTTCCTCGACGAAGCAAGGCGCAGCGCCTCACCGGCGTCACGGCGAAGGGGCAGACGCTGACGGTCAAGCTGATCGAAGGCCGACCCGACGTTCGTCGTCGATCATCGCGATGCAGTGGTTCGCCGCCGTGAAGCCGAACATGCCGATCAACGCCGAAGGGCGTCGAACGTCTACCCGTCCGCCGGCCCGTACTACATCGAGTCGCGTGAGCCCGGCCGCTCGCTCGTGCTGGTGCGGAACCCGAACTACAAGGGCTCGCGCCCGGCGAACCCGGACCAGATCGTGTTCACGACGAACACGGACCAGAACCAGAGCCTGCTGCAGGTCAAGGCCGGCCAGGTCGACTACGACCTCGGCGGCCGTCCCGGCCGTGCGAACGCGCCGCTCGCGGAGCGAGTACGGCGTCAACAAGAGCCGCTTCTTCGTCGAACCCGCTCGTGCGTCACCTACCTCGCGCTGAACACCGCCCGGGCGCCGTTCGCAACGCTGAACGCCCGGAAGGCCGTCAACTGGGCGATCGACCGGCCCGCGCTGCTGCGCCTGCGCGGCAAGTTCGGCGGCAAGCGCACCGACCAGATCCTCGTCCCCGGCATCTCCCGGGCTACAAGGACGTCCAACCTCTACGCGATCAAGGGCGCCAACCCGGCGAAGGCGAAGGCAGTCGCGGCGGCGGCGGCAACGGTCACGTCGTGCACACTACCACTCGACAGCTGCGGTCGAACCGCGCCCAGATCGTCGAGTACAACCTGAAGCAGATCGGGCTTCAAGGTGAAGGCTGAAGCCGCAGCCGTGCGGCGTCGCCATCAAGACGATGGGCACGAAGGGCGACGACTTCGACCTCGTCCACGGCCGGCTGGTGCGCCGACTACTTCGATCCGTTCGACTTCATCAACGTGCTGCTCGACGGCCGGACGATCCAGGACGAGAACAACATCAACTACGCGTACTACAACAACGCGGAGTTCAACGCGCTGATGGAGGCGGCGTCGAAGCTGCGGGCCAGGCCCGCGCCAAGGCGTACGGGAAGCTCGACCTCGACATCATGAAGAAGCACGCGCCGTGGGTGCCGGTCTTCAACTACACCATCGCGTGTTCTTCATCAGCGCGAGCACGAAGAACTTCATCTACCAGCCCGTACTTCGGCCACGCCGTCCTCAACGCGCTCGCGATCGAAGTAGCGAGAGCGAGCACGCACGCGACGGGCGGAGGGGCGGGCCGAGCGCCCTCCAGCACTCCGTCGCTTGCCTCCGTCACAAGTCGCGATACACTCCAGCCACGATGGCCCATTCCTCGTCAGGCGGCTTCTCTGGGCGATCTTCCTGTTCCTCGCCGCCACGATCATCACCTACCTGATCTTCTTCGTCATCCCGGCCGACCCGGCGCGCACTCGTGGCGGGCAGGTCTGCACGCCGCAGCACGTCGCAGCGGGTCGCGCAGCAGCCTGCATCTGAACGACCCGCTCTGCGAGCAGTACGGCGCTTCCTCTGGCAGCTCGTCGGTCACCAGTCGCTCGGCGAGTCGTTCGTCAACCGCGCAGGACGTCAACGACATCATCGCGCAGGCGGCGCCCGTGACCGCCTCGCTCGTGTTCGGCGGCGCCATCTTCTGGCTGCTCGCTCTCGATCCCGATCGGGATCATCTCGGCGCTCCGGCCGCGGTCGCTGATCGACCGCGCGCGCGATGGTGTTCGTGCTCATCGGGATCTCGGCGCACCCGGTCTGGATCGGGCTGATCCTCTCCTACTTCTTCGGCTACCGGCTCGGGCATCACGCCGATCGCCGGCTACTGCGACTTCTTCAACCCGTCGCTCGGCGCCGAGTGCGGCGGACCGGTGCAGTGGGCCTACCACCTGATCCTGCCCTGGATCGACCTTCATGATCCTCTTCGCCGCGCTCTACGTGCGCCTGATCCGGGCGAACGTGATGGAGACGATGAACGAGGACTACGTGCGCACCGCGCGCGCCAAGGGCGCGTCCGAGCGGCCGCGTGCTGCGCCAGCACGTGCTGCGCAACAGCATGCTGCCGGTCGTCACGATCCTCGGCATGGACATCGGCCTCGCGCTCGGCGGCGCGATCTTCACCGAGATCGATCTACAACCTGCCCGGGCTCGGCCGCAGGTGATCATCGTCAGCTACGAGAACTTCGACCTGCCGGTGATCCTCGGCATCGTCGTCTTCGCGACGATCTGCATCATCATCTTCAACCTGATCGTCGACATCATCTACGCCTGGTCCTCGACCCGAGGATCCGGCTCGCCTGATGGCGCTCCTCGAGGTCTCGCGACCTCAGCACGAGCTTCCGCACCGACGACGGCATCGTCAAGGCCGTCGACGGCGTCTGCTTCTCGGTCGAGAAGGGGCAGACGCTCGGCATCGTCGGCGAGTCCGGCTCCGGCAAGAGCGTCACGTGCCTCACGGTCATGGGGCTCGAACGACCCGCGCAACGCCACGTCGAGCGGCTCGGTGCTGCTCGACGGCGAGGAGATCCTCGGCGCGTCGGCCGGATCGAGCTGCGCGAGATCCGCGGCGCGAAGATCGCGATGATCTTCCAGGACCCGATGACGTCGCTGAACCCGGTCAAGACGATCGGCTGGCAGCTCGACGAGGCGGTGCTCGTGCACCAGGACGTCTCGACGAAGGAGGCGCGCGCGCCGCGCGCTCGAGGTCCTCACGGCGGTCGGCATCCCGCGCGCCGAGACGCGCATCGACGACTACCCGCACCAGTTCTCGGGCGGCATGCGCCAGCGCGTGATGATCGCGATGGCGCTGATCAACAACCCCGACATCCTGATCGCCGACGAGCCGACGACCGCGCTCGACGTGACGACGCAGGCGCAGATCCTGCGAGCTGATGCGAGCAGCTGCAGGAGCGAGTTCGGCATGGCGATCGTCATGATCACGCACGACCTCGGCGTCGTCGCCGAGATCGCCGACGACGTCGTCGTCATGTACGCGGGCCGCGTCGTCGAGCGAGGCGCCGGTCGACGAGCTCTTCGACGCGCCGCAGACACCCGTACACCTGGGGCCTGCTCGGCTCGCTGCCGCGCCTCGACGTCGAGACCGAGCGGCTCGTAGCAGATCCCGGGGCAGCCGCCGTCGCTCCTGAGCCCGCCCGCCGGCTGCCGCTTCAATCCGCGCTGCGAGTTCGCGATGAACGTCTGCCGCGCAGAGACTGCCCGAGCTCGACGCCGGCGCCGCAGTCGAGCACGACCACCGCTCCGCTGCCTCCTCGACGACGCGACGCAGCGCGCAGATCTGGGAGCGCGAAGACGGCTGCTCGACGAGTCACGAGTGGCGCGGAGGCGGCATGAGCGACGAGCTGCTCGTCGTCGAGAACGCTGAAGAAGTACTTCCCGGTCACGCAGGGGATCCTCTTCCAGAAGCAGGTCGGCGCGCGTGCAGGCCGTCGACGACGTCAGCTTCACCGTGCGCGCGCGGCGAGACGCTCGGCATCGTCGGCGAGTCGGGCTGCGGCAAGTCGACGATGGCGCGCTGCGTCATGCGGCTGCTCGAGCCCGACCGGCGGGCAAGATCATCTTCGACGGGCGCGACATCACGCGCCTCTCGCGCGCCGACATGCGGCCGGTCCGGCGCGAGATGATGATGGTCTTCCAGGACCCGTACGCGTCGCTCAACGCGCGCAAGCGCGTCGGCTTCATCGTCGGCGAGCCGCTCGAGGTGCACGGCATCGGCACCGATGCGGAGCGCAAGCGCCGCGTGCAGGAGCTGCTCGAGGTCGTCGGGCTCAACCCCGAGCACTACAACCGCTTCCCGCACGAGTTCTCCGGCGGCCAGCGCCAGCGGATCGGCATCGCGCGCGCGCTCGCCGTCAACCCGAAGCTGATCGTCTGCGACGAGCCGGTGTCGGCGCTCGACGTCTCCGTGCAGGCGCAGATCCTCAACCTGCTCAAGGACCTGCAGCGCGAGTTCGGGCTCACCTACATCTTCATCGCGCACGACCTCAACGTCGTCCGCCACATCTCCGACCGCGTGATGGTCATGTACCTCGGCAAGGTCGTCGAGATCGGCGACGGGCAGAGTCTCTACGACCGAGCCGAAGCATCCGTACACGGGCGCGCTGCTCTCGGCCGTGCCGATCCCGAACCCGACGCTCGGGCGCGCAGCGCAAGGCGATCGTGCTCGAGGGCGACGTGCCGAACCCGATCAACCCGCCGTCCGGCTGCCGCTTCCATCCGCGCTGCCCGCGCTTCGTCGACGGGCACGCTGCGACGTCGAGGAGCCGCATGCTGCGCGCGTTCGGTGCCGGCCACGAGGCCGCCTGTCACTTCCCGCTCGAGCGCTGGCCGATGACGGTGGACGAGATCCGCCGCCCGGCGGACGCCGGTCGCGCGCCGAGCTGACGATGCTCGTCGCGGCCGCCGCCGCTTCGTCCTGCCTGCTCGTCGGGATCGTCGGCGGTGGTCGTCGTCCGGCCGGCGCTCCGCTTCGGATCGCCTGCTCGGGCTCGTCGCCGCCGAACCGCGCCGATCTCGCTCGGGCTTCTACGGCGTCGGCGCGTTCCTCGCTCCTCGGGGGCTTCCTGCGCGGCAACCGCGGCCCGTTCCGGCGGATGCGCGCACCAGAGAGCGGCTTCGGCCGGAGCGCTCCGGCGCGCCGACGCCGGACGAGCTGCGGGAGACGATCAACATGTCCGTGCTGCTCAGTCGTGCTCGGATTCTCCTGCTGCTCGCGATCGGCGTCGATAATCGATCAGTCGATAGGTCCGAATTAGCTCGTGACGTCACTAACCGCAGCGAGCCGTCCGGCGTCTATACCGTACGTGAGCACATCGACCCTCACGCGCCTGTGAGCGCGCCCGCACGTGGGCGGCGCTCGCTCCCGACGGCGAGCTGTCGAGCTCGAGCTGCGCCTGCTGCAGGCGCACCTCGAGCGCTGCGCCGACTGCGCCCGGGTCGCGCCGACATCGAGGCGATCAGCGCCGCGATCCGCTCGCGCGCCGCTCGAGCCGATGCCCGCGTCGGGTCGCGCTGCCGGTGCTCCGGCGCCGGCGCGTCCTCCAGGCCGCGTTCCGGTCGTCCACGTGGCGCGGCCGTCTCGCGGCCGTCGCCGCGGTGGGCCTGTTCGCGGTCGCGCATGGGCTCCTGGTCGTCCGACCGGATCGTCGAGACCATGCCGGCGACGCCGATCGTCATCGACGAGACCTCGCTCGAGACCGCGGACGCGGAGCCGGTGGAGCTCCGCGTCTACCGCCGCGCTGCCCTGATCAGCGGCACGGCGGCCGTCCCGCGGGTCGCCAAGCGTCCGGGCACGCAGCCGCTGCAGCTCCTCCTTCGGCGCTGTCCCGATTTCACAGCCGGGCCGGCAACGGCCGCGCTACCGTGGGGCATGCTGGCGAGCAGTCACCGCACTTGCTGACGCTCGACCACGACGCCCGTGTGGCGTCGGCGCTCGAACGGCATCGGCAGGCGGTTCGGGCGGGTGACGCGGAGGTGCGCTCCGGTAGGATGCGGCGCTCGCGCGGCGCGTGCTCTCGGTGCTCGGTCTGCCGCGTCCACGCCACGCAACGTCCCGACCAGGAGTCCCATGTCCAGCGAGACGGTGCCAACACCGGCCAGATCATCGAGATCAAGGGCGTCGTGATCGACGCGGTGTTCCCGGACACCCTGCCCGAGATCCTCAACGCCCTCGAGATCCAGATCCCCCGCCCCGACGGCTCGAGCTTCACGCTCGTCGCAGAGGTGCAGCAGCACCTCGGCGACGATCGCGTTCGCGCCGTGGCGATGGACTCGACCGACGGCCTCGCGCGCGGCGCAGACGTCGTCGACACCGGCGCGCCGATCTCCGTTCCGGTCGGCCAGGCGACGCTCGGCCGGATCTGGAACGTGATCGGCCAGGCGGTCGACGAGAAGCCGGAGCCGGAGAACATGGAGCGCTGGTCGATCCACCGCGAGCCGCCCGCCTTCCGCGAGCTGTCGCCGACCGTCGAGATCTTCGAGACGGGAATCAAGGTGGTCGATCTGATCGCGCCCTACATCAAGGGCGGCAAGGTCGGCCTCTTCGGCGGCGCCGGCGTCGGCAAGACCGTGCTGATCATGGAGCTGATCCACAACCTCGCCAAGCAGCACGGCGGTCTCTCCGTCTTCGCCGGCGTGGGCGAGCGGACGCGCGAGGGCAACGACCTCTTCCTCGAGATGAGCGAGTCGGGCGTGATCGACAAGACCGCGCTCGTCTACGGGCAGATGAACGAGCCGCCGGGCGCTCGCCTGCGCGTCGCGCTCTCCGGCCTGACGATGGCGGAGTACTTCCGCGACCAGGGCCAGGACGTGCTCCTCTTCATCGACAACATCTTCCGCTTCGTGCAGGCGGGCTCCGAGGTGTCGGCGCTGCTCGGCCGCATGCCGAGCGCCGTCGGCTACCAGCCGACGCTCGCCACCGAGATGGGCCAGCTGCAGGAGCGCATCACGTCGACGCGCACCGGCTCGGTCACCTCGGTGCAGGCGATCTACGTGCCGGCCGACGACCTCACCGACCCGGCGCCGGCGACCACGTTCGCCCACCTCGATGCCACCACGGTGCTGTCGCGGGCGATCGTGGAGAAGGGCATCTACCCGGCTGTCGACCCGCTCGACTCGATCTCGCGCGCGCTCCAGCCGGGCATCGTCTCGGACGAGCACTACGCAGACGGCGACGGCGGTGCAGCGGATCCTGCAGCGCTACAAGGACCTGCAGGACATCATCGCGATCCTGGGCATGGACGAGCTCACCGACGAGGACAAGCTCGTCGTCTCGCGCGCACGCAAGATCGAGCGCTTCCTCTCGCAGCCGAACTTCGTGGCCGAGCAGTTCACCGGCACTCCCGGCGAGTACGTGAAGACCGAGGACACGATCAAGGGCTTCGCCGAGATCATCGACGGCCAGCACGACGACCTGCCGGAGGCCGCCTTCTACATGGTCGGCACGATCGAGCAGGCCGTCGAGAAGGCGCGTCAGCTCGAGCAGGTCGCGGCGTAGGTCGAGGTCATGGCGGAGACCCACCCGAAGTTCGACGTCTCGCTCGTCACGCCCGACGGGGCAGTGTTCCAGGGCGAGGCCGAGATGCTGATCGTCCCCGGCGCCGCCGGGGAGATCGGCGTGCTCGCCCGCCACGCGCCGCTCGTCGCGACCCTGAAGGCGGGCTCGACCCGGGTGCACCTCGGCGCCAACGAGATCCTCGAGTTCGCCACGGGCCCCGGCTTCTTCAAGGTCGAGACCGACGTCGCGCTCGCGCTCGTCGACGACGCTGTGAACGTCAAGGAGATCGACGACGCACGCGCCCAGAGCCAGCTCGACGCCGCCAAGGCGGAGCTCGAGAAGGTCACGGCAGGCGAGTCGACCGCCGACCGCTGGCAGCTGGAGCAGCGGGTCAAGCACGCGGAGAACCAGCTCGAGGTGTCCGGCCGCACCACCGGTTGATCGCGCACGTTGCCCGTGCGGTTCTCGGCCAGAACCGTGGGGACATGTCCTTTACGGACGACTTGTCTGTCCGCGCGCAGGTGGTAGCTTGCGCGCGTGCCCCGGCACGGCCGTCTGAACCTGCTTCGCCGAGCACCCGCGTTCCGGCTGCTCTTCCTCGCCACCGCCGGCTCTGCCACCGGCACGTACCTGGCTGCCATCGTGCTGTCGGTCTCGATCTTCGACCGCACGGGCTCGGGGCGCTGGCTCGCGGTCCTGCTGATCGCCGACTTCCTGCCCATCGTGGTGATCGGGCTGACGCTCGGCCCGCTGATCGACCGCCTCTCCCGCCGCCGTCTCATGGTCGCAGCGGACCTCGTCCGGGCCGCGGTCTTCTGCACGTTGCCGTTCGTCGACTCGCCGGCGGCGATCGTCGCGCTCGCCGGAGTCACCGGCGTCGCCACGGGCTTCTTCCGTCCGGCCGTCTACGCGGGGCTGCCGAACCTCGTCGACGACGACGACCTGACCGAGGCGAACTCGCTGTTCGCGAGCGTCGAGAACCTCGCGTGGATGATCGGCCCGGTGATCGGAGGCGTGATCCTCGCTACGCGGGGCGCCGATCTCGCGTACTGGATCAACGCTGTCACGTTCCTCGTCTCCGCGGCGCTCGTCGCACGCATCCCCGAGCGCAGTCTCCAGTCGGAGGAGTCGCTCTCGCGCGGGCACTGGCGTGACGTCCGCGACGGAATGTCCCTCGTCCGCACCTCGAAGGCGCTCGTCACTGTGCTCGTCGTCTGGAACGTGGTGCTGCTCGGCAACGCCGCCGTCAACGTGCCGGAGGTGGTCTTCGCGAAGGACTCGCTCGGCGCCGGCAACGTGGGCCTCGGGGTGCTCGTCGGTGCGACGGGCGCCGGGCTCACCCTCGGTAGCTTCTTCGCGCCGGTGGCGATGGGGTCGTTCGGCCTGCGGCGGGTCTATCCCCTGGGGATCGCGATCATGTCGGCGGGATACGGGGCCGCGTCGCTGGCGCCGACGATCTGGGTGGCGGCTGCATGCGCTGCCGTCGCGACCTTCGGCAACGGCTTCGCGCTGATCTGCAACCAGCTGCTCGTGCAGCGTGGCGCCCCGGATGCGATGCGCGGGCGGGCGCTGGCCGTGCTCTTCAGCACGTTCTATGCCACGCTCGGGCTCGGGATGGCGGCAGCGGGCATCCTCACCGACGCCGTCGGCGGGCGCCGGATGTGGGCGATCGCCGCCGGTGTCTACCTGTGCGGATCGGTCATCGCGTTGGCGATGACACGCCGCCTGCAGGTGGAGACCGCCCCGGAGCTCGTCGACGAGCCACCGCCCAGGGTGCTGTTCGGGGTGCTGGCCGAACGGCGCGCGGCGGGCCGCGCGGCAGCGCCGCCGCCCCGACGGGAGAAGGTAGAGGCAGGCGACGCCGTCTCGACCGGCGCGTCGTAGGGCCGCTCCGTGCCCGGCCCTTTCGTAGCCGGGGGCGGGGCCGTGCATCAAGCCTCTAATGTTGCAGCGGTGGCCACCAGCTCACGGCGTGCGTGGACGCACGAGCAGCTCGTCGACGGCATCCGCGCCGGTGATCCGCGCGCGCTGGCACGTGCGATCTCGCTCGTCGAGAACCGGGATCCCGGGGCCGAAGCGCTCGTGCGCGAGCTCTATCCGGGCACAGGGGCCGCGGTCACGATCGGCGTGACCGGCCCACCGGGGGTCGGCAAGTCGTCGCTGATCGGCGCGCTCGTGCGCCACGTGCGGGGGCTTGGCCGGTCGGTGGGGGTTGTGTCGGTGGATCCCTCGAGCCCGTTCTCGCAGGGGGCTTTGCTCGGCGATCGCATCCGCCTGTCGGATCACTTTCTCGACCCGGGGGTGTTCATCCGCTCGATGGGGACGCGTGGCCACCTGGGCGGCGTGGCGGAGGCGGCGCTGCAGACGGTGCTCCTGCTCGATGCCGCCCGCTACGACGTGATCTTCCTGGAGACGGTGGGCACGGGTCAGAGCGAGGTGGAGGTGATCGGGATCGCCGACACGGTGCTGCTCGTGCTGATGCCCGGCTCGGGCGACGCGGTGCAGGCACTGAAGGCCGGGATCATGGAGATCCCCGACGTGATCGCGGTCAACAAGATGGATCACCCCGGAGCGAAGGCGATGCTGAGCGACGTTCGCGGCGTGCTGGCGCTCGACCCGGAGGCAGAGCGGCGCCCGCCGGTGCTGTTGACGGAGGCCCTGAGCGGGGCGGGCGTGGTCGAGCGTCTGGGAGGCGCTGGAGGAGCGGCGCGAGCGGCTCGCCGCCGACGGCAGGCTGGAAGAGCGGCGGCGCCGGAACCTGGCGGCCGAGGTGTTCGCCGTCGCTTCCGTGCGTGCCCGGCAGCGCCTCGAGAGGGCCGTCGCGGCGGACGAGCGGCTCTCCGCGCTCATCGAGGCGGTGCAGCGCCGGGAGGTCGACCCGCTCAGCGCGGTGGCCGAGATCGTCGACGAGGTACTCGGAGAGGAGGCGCAGCCGCGTGGAACGGCCGACGCTCGCTGACCTGCACGCCGCCCGCGAGCGGCTCGCCGGCGTCGCCCGCGAGACGCCGCTCCTCACCTCGAACACCTTCGCGCGGCTCACGGGCCGCGAGGTGGCGCTGAAGGCGGAGACGCTGCAGCTCACCGGCGCCTTCAAGATCCGCGGCGCCCTGAACACGGTCGCGCAGCTCGGCGACGCCGAGCGCCGGGGCGGAGTGGTGACCGCCAGTGCCGGGAACCACGGCCAGGCGCTCGCCTGGGCCGCCCGCCATTTCGGCATCCCGGCCATGATCTTCGTGCCCGAGAACGCGCCCATGGCCAAGGTCGAGGCGGCGCGCGGCTACGGGGCCACCTGCGAGCTGGCGGGGGAGGGGTTCGACGAGGCGCACGTCGCGGCTCGTGCGTACGAGCAGGAGCGTGGCGCGACGTTCGTGCACGCGTTCGAGGATCCGCGCGTGATCGCCGGGCAGGGGACGCTCGGCCTCGAGCTCGTCGAGCAGCTGCCGCCCGGCCCGGCCACGGTTGTGATCCCGGTCGGCGGCGGCGGCCTCGCCTCGGGCGTCGCGATCGCGCTGAGGGCATTGCGACCCGAGATCTCCCTGGTCGGCGTCCAGGCAGCCGCGTGCGCGCCGCTCGCGGGGATGGCGCCGACCGGGCCCGACGATCGCCGACGGGATCGCGGTCAAGCACCCGGGCGAGCTGACCTCGTCGATCCTGCGCGACCTGCTGGACGAGATCGTCGTCGTCGACGACGAGGCGATCTCCGAGGCGATCGTGCTCCTGCTCGAGCGCTCGAAGCTCGTCGTCGAGGGCGCGGGGGCGGCGCCGGTGGCGGCGCTGCTCCGCGGGCCTCGTGCCGGGAGACGGGCCGGCGTGCGCCGTGCTCGCGGGCGGCAACATCGACGCGACGACGCTGATCTCGGTGACCCGCTTCGGCCTCACCTCGTCGGGGCGCTACCTCGTCGTCGCGATCCTGATCCCGGACCGGCCGGGGCAGCTGGCCGAGATCGTCGGGGTGATCGCGCGCCAGCGCGCCAACGTGCTCGCGGTCACGCACTACCGCGAGGGACGCAACATCGGCGTGCTGCAGACGGAGGCGGAGCTGACGCTGGAGACCCGCGACGAGGAGCACTCGCAGGCCGTGATCCAGGCGCTGAACGATGCGCGCTTCGTCGTGCGCCGCACTGCGGTAGCGACTGCGACCTCCTACACTCGCGCGGATGCTGACCTGTTCCCGCTGCGGGAGAGAGAGCCCGGACGACGTCGCCTTCTGCGCCGGGTGCGGCGCCTCGCTCGAGGCGCGCCGACGACGCGCGAGGAGCGCAAGGTCGTCTCGGTCGTGTTCGTCGACCTCGTCGGCTCCACCGCGCGGGCCGAGCGCCTCGATCCGGAGGACGTCCGCGCACAGCTCGCCTCGTACCACGCCCGCGTGCGCACGGAGCTGGAGCGGCACGGCGGCACGGTGGAGAAGTTCATCGGCGACGCGGTCGTCGCCGTCTTCGGCGCGCCGGTCGTGCACGAGGACGACGCCGAGCGCGCCGTTCGCGCTTCGATCGCGATCCGCGACACGGTCGCCGGGCCCGACGTCAGCCTCCGCGTCGCCGTGAACACCGGCGAGGCGCTGGTCTCGCTCGGCGCCCGGCCGGACGAGGGCGAGGGGATGGTGGCGGGGGACGTCGTCAACACCGCCGCCCGCTTGCAGTCGGCCGCGCCCGTCGACGGGATCCTCGTCGGCGAGGGGACGTATCGCGTCGACCTCTAACGTGATCGAGTACCGCGAGGTCGAGCCGATCGTCGCGAAGGGGAAGGACGAGCCCGTGCCCGCCTGGGAGGTCGTCGCCGCGCGGGCGCGCTTCGGATCCGATGTGGAGCAGGCACCGCTGGCTCCGCTCGTCGGCCGCGAGCAGGAGATCGACCAGCTGCGCGCCGCTCTCGGTCGCGTGCGGCGCGAGCGCGCCCCGGAGCTCGTGACGCTCGTCGGCGTCCCCGGGATGGGTAAGAGCAGGCTCGTCGCCGAGCTGTTCCAGGTCGTCGATGCCGATCCGGAGCTGATCACGTGGCGACAGGGCCGTTGCCTGCCGTACGGAGACGGCATCAGCTACTGGGCGCTCGGCGAGATGGCGAAGGCGCAGGCGGGCGTGCTCGAGAGCGACTCCGCCGAGGTGGCGGAGGCGAAGCTCGCGGAGGCCGTGGAGGCGCTCGTGCCCGATCGCGAGGTGGCCGCCTGGGTGGTGGGGCATCTGCGACCGCTGGTCGGTCTCGGCGGTGAGCCGGGAGCGGGGGCGGAGGCGCGCGGCGAGGCATTCGCCGCCTGGCGGCGCTTCCTGGAGGCGCTCGCCGAGCAGCGCCCGACGGTGCTCGTGTTCGAGGATCTCCACTGGGCAGACGACGGGCTGCTCGACTTCGTCGACGGCCTCGTCGACCGCGCCGGCGGCGTGCCGCTCCTTGTCGTGTGCAGCGCCCGGCCGGAGCTGCTGACGAGACGGTCGGGCTGGGCCGGCGGCAAGGCGAACGCGGTCACGCTTTCCCTGACGCCCCTGTCGAACGAGGACACGAGCAGGATCGTGGCGGGGCTCCTCTCCCAGGCGGTTCTCCCGGTCGAGACGCAGCAGACGCTGCTGCGCCGTGCCGAGGGCAACCCTCTCTTCGCCGAGGAGTACGTCCGCATGCTGCGTGACCGCGGGCTGCTCCGCCGTGAGGGCTCGGTGTGGCGGCTCGAGGCGACCGGGGTCGATGTGCCCGAGACGGTGCAGGCGATCATCGCTGCCCGCCTCGATGCGCTCACCGCGGACGAGAAGGCGCTCCTGCAGGACGCCTCGGTCGTGGGCAAGGTCTTCTGGCAGAGCGCCGTCGAGGCGATCGCAGGACTGTCGCGGTGGGAGGTCGACGAGTTGCTGCACTCTCTCGAGCGGAAGGAGTTCGTCCGTCGCGAGCGCCGGGCGTCGGTGGCCGGCGAGACCGAGTACGCCTTCCGGCACGTCCTCGTGCGCGACGTCGCCTACGGGCAGATCCCGCGAGCCCGCACGGGCCGACGTGCACGAGCGCGCCGCAGGCTGGATCGAGGGCCTCGGCGAGGGGCGAGCCGAGGACCGCTCGGAGATGCTCGCCCACCACTACCTGGCGGCGATCGAGTTGTTGCGCGCGGCCGGCCGGGACGTCGGCGCCATCGCGCCGCGTGCGTGCGCCGCGCTCTGCGAGGCAGGCGACCGGGGATGGGCGCTGAGCGCTCTCGAGGCATCCGCCCGTGCGTACCGTGCCGCGCTGGAGCTGATGCCGCCCGACGACCCGGAGCGCCCGAACGTGCTGCTGTCGCTCGGCCGCACGCTCCTGAACTGGCGCAACGAGGGCGTGCCGGAGCTCCGTGAGGCGCCACGGCGCTCCTCGCGGCAGGCGACGTCGAGGGTGCGGGCGAGGCGGAGAGCCTGCTCGGCACGGTGACCTGGATGTCGGGCGCGCAGGCGGAAGCCCGCGCCCACCACGCCCGGGCGGTCGAGCTCGTCGACGGCCTTGCACCGACGCGCACAACCGTCGCGATCCGGGCAATGCGCTGGCGCGTGCTCCTGCTGGCGAACGAGCACCCGTCGCTCGAGGAGGGCGAGGAGATCCTCGCTCTCGCGGACTCGGTCGGCACAACGGCGGATGTCCTCCACGCACGCATCAACCTCGGTCGGCCGGGTGCACGAAGGTGACGATCGAGGCTGCCCGACCTCGAGGCGGCGTTGGAGCAGGCGCTGCAGGCGAACTCGCACCTCGCTGCCGCGCGTACGTCAACCTCGCGTCGCATTTCGGAACCCTGGGAGACCTCCGCCGCAGTGCCGAGCTCCATCGCGAGGGGCTGGAGGTGGCCCGCCGTCTCGGGAGCGGCCTCGAGCGGTGGCTCCACGCCGAGTGCCTGCTCGACGACTACCACGCCGGTGACTGGGACACTGCCGTCGCCGGCTCGCTCGCGTATCTCGCCGAGTCGGCTGTGCAGGGGTACATGGACGCGGCGCCTCGCTTCATCCTCGCCGGCACGGCTGCAGCACGAGGTGACGAGGGGCGTTCGCGGCAGGAGGCGGCGGCGATCCTGGCGCAGGCGCGTGAGATCGGTGACCCCCAGATGCTCTGGCCGGTGCTGGCGACGTGCTCCCGCCTCGAGCTCGAGGCCGGCCGGCGCGCGGAATCGGTGAGTCTTGTGGACGAGCTCACCGAAGCGATCGCCGAGGAACCGTCGTTCGTCGTCGAGCTGGGGTTCGTCGAGGGCTTCCTCGCCGCCGACATGCTCGATCGGGCCGCCGAGCTCGCTGGTCACCTCGAGCAGAAGGCCGCCTTCGCGAGCCCGTGGGTCGACGTGTGTGTGGCGATCGCCGCCGGGCGCCGCGAGGAGGCGGCCGACGTGCTCGAAGCGCACGGAACGCGCACGTACGCTGCACTCGTGCGGTTGCACGCGGCCGAGCGGGCCGGCCGGGAGACGCCCGCTCTGCGCGATGCGGTCGCGTTCTACGAGCGCGTCGGCGCGACCGCGTATCTCGCCAGGGCCCGGCGCCTCCTGCAGGCGAGCGCATGATCGTCTGCTCGGCATGCGGTCACGAGAACCTGGAGGAGGCCCGCTTCTGCAACAGCTGCGGTCAGGCGCTCGCGACAGCATCCGAGAGTCGCGAGGAGCGGAAAACCGTCACGGTCGTGTTCGCCGACCTCGTCGGCTCGACGGCACGGGCGGAGTCGCTCGACCCGGAGGACGTGCGTGCGCTTCTCTCGACGTACCACGCACGCGTTCGCCACGAGCTCGAGGCCCACGGTGGCACGGTCGAGAAGTTCATCGGCGACGCCGTGGTGGCGGTGTTCGGCGCGCCGCTGGCGCACGAGGACGACCCGGAGCGTGCCGTCAGGGCCGCGCTCGCGATCCAGGACGCGATCGCCGAGCTGAACGAGGCGCAGCCGGAGCTCGAGCTGGAGGTGCGGATCGGGGTGAACACGGGTGAGGCGCTGGTCGCGCTCGAGGCGAGGCCCGAGGCGGGCGAGGGCATGGTGTCGGGGGACGTGATCAACACCGCTGCGCGCCTGCAGAGCGCGGCCGAGCCCGGGGGGATCCTCGTCGGCGACCAGACGTATCGCGCCACCGAACGCGCGATCGACTACGCGGAGCACGAGCCTGTCCAGGCCAAGGGGAAGGCGGAGCCCGTCGTCGCCTGGCTTGCTCTGTCGACGCGGTCGAGCTTCGGGGTCGAGGACGTCGCAGTCGGGCGCGCGCCGCTCGTGGGCCGAGAGCGCGAAGTCGCGCTGCTCGCCGACGCCCTCGCCCGCGTACGCAGCGACGCGCGGCCGCAGCTGATCACGCTCGTCGGCGTGCCCGGCATCGGCAAGAGCCGCCTCGTCCACGAGCTGTCGGAGATCGTCGACGCCGATCCCGAGCTGATCACCTGGCGGCGCGGGCGCTCGCTTCCCTACGGGGAGGGCGTGACCTACTGGGCGCTCGGCGAGATCGTGAAGGCGCAGGCCGGGATCCTCGAGTCGGACGACGCTGCCGTCGCCTCCGCGAAGCTCGGGCGCGTCGTCGCCGACCTCGTCTCCGACGGCACCGAGGCGGCGTGGGTGGAGCGTCAGCTCAAGCCCCTCGTGGGGCTTCCGGGCGGGGAAGGACGGCCGTCGCGCGACGAGTCCTTCACGGCGTGGCGGCGACTCCTCGAGGCCCTTGCCGAGGAGCGTCCGACGGTGCTCGTGTTCGAGGACCTGCACTGGGCCGACGACGACCTTCTCGATTTCGTCGACCAGCTCGCCGACGAGCTCGATGCGGTGCCGCTCCTACTCGTCTGCACCGCGCGCCCCGAGCTCCTCTCGCGCAGGCCGGGTTGGGGCGGAGGCAAGCTCAACGCGCTCACGCTCTCGCTGGCGCCACTCTCGGACGAGGAGACCGCCAGGCTGCTCGCAGCGCTGCTCGAGCGCAGCGTCCTGCCCGCCGAGACGCAGTCGCGGTTGATCGAGCGGGCCGAAGGCGTGCCTCTCTTCGCCGAGGAGTACGCCCGCATGCTCGAAAGCGGCGATGCGGGGCCGGAGCTTCCCGAGACGCTGCAGGGTCTCGTCGCCGCCCGGATCGACGGGCTGCCCGCAACCGCCAAGGAGCTTCTGCAGGACGCTGCGGTGCTCGGGAAGGTGTTCTGGACGGATGCCCTGCGCGACCTCTCGCGCCTCGACACGTCCGAGCTCGACGAGCAGCTGAGGCTGCTCGAGCGGCAGGAGTTCGTGCGTCGCGAGCGGCGGTCGGCCGTCGAGGGCGCCAGGCAGTACGTCTTCCTCCACGCGATCGTGCGCGAGGCGGCGTACGGCCAGATCCCCCGCGCCGCGCGCTCGCTCAAGCACCGGCGGACGGCGGAGTGGATCGCCGCGCTGCCTGCCGACCGCGGCGAGGATCGGGCCGAGATGCTGGCGCACCACCTCGAGTCGGCCATGTCGTACGGGCGGGCAGCCGGAGTGGACGTCGACGACCTTCGGCCGCTGCTCGTTCGCGCGCTCCGGGACGCCGGCGACCGCGCCCGGGCCCTCAACATCGTCTCGCGCGCCTCCCAGTACTACCGGCGTGCGCTCGACGCCGGCCCGGAGCAGCCGGATCCCGAGCTGGTCTGGCTGCACGCCGAGGCGTCGATGTGGGCCGAAGGCGTCGAGGGAGGCACCCGCACTCTCGAGGACGCATGCGAGGCGCTCCTGGCGGCGGGACGCAACGATCTCGCCGCGCGGTCGCTGGCGCTTCTCGATCGCGTGTTGTGGAACTCCGGCGCACCCGACCACACCCTGCTCGACCGTGCGCTCGAGCTCGTGGCCGGTCTCGGGCCGACGCCCGTCCGTGGTCGGGTCATCTCCGCCGTCTCCGTACGCTGGGCGATCGCGGGCCGAGCCGCCGAGGCGCTCCCGCTGGCGCGCGAAGCCGTCGACATCGCTCGTGCGCACGGCGACCGCGACGCCGAGGCGGAGGCGCTCAACAACGTCTCCGTGGCGCAGGTCAACCTGGGTGACCTGTTCGGCGGGCTCGAAACTGCGCGCGAGTGCCTGTCACTCGCGCTCGAGTGCGGTGCCACGGACCTGCCGCGACCGCTACGCCAACCTCGCCACCTTCGAGTACGACGCCGGGAACCTGGAGGCTGCGGCGCGCTACCACCGCGAGGGGCTCGCGCTCGCGGAGCGTCTCGGAAGCGGGTCGGGAGTGGACTGGCTCGCAGCCGAGCTCGCCCTGGACAATTTCGAGCTCGGTCACTGGGACGAGGCGCTCCACGACGCCCGGCTGCTCGCCGGCGGCCGGAGCGAGCGAGGCACGGTGCACTACATGGACACTCCGCTCAGGTTCGTCGAGGCGGCGATCGTACTGGCGCGCGAGGGGTATCTGCTCGGTCGGTCTCGTCGGCGAGGAGCTGGAGAAGGTGCGGTCGATCGGCGATCTGCAGCTGCTCGCGCCGACGCTCGGGCAGGCAGCCGCTCTGTTCGGTGCCGCCGGGCGGGTCGACGAGGCCGTGGCCTGCCTGACCGAGTACTGGGAAGCGTTGCGCGCAGACGTGTCATGGTTCGGCGGCGGGCCGGCGATCGTGGCGGCGGTGGTCGTGTGGCGGGAGCTGATGAGCGGACAGGTGCCCGACGAGTTGCTGCGCGGTCCGACCGTACCCTGGATCGAGGCTGCGAGACTCGTGTCGGACGGAGACCCGGCTGCCGCCGCCGACCTCATGGCCTCGATCGGGGCGAGGACGATCGAGGCGGACCTGCGCCTCCACGCGGCCAGGATGGCGGTGCAGGCCGACCCGGCCGAGGCGGCACGGCAGCTGGATCGGGCTACGGAGTTCTGGCGTTCCGTCGGCGCGACCGCGCTGCTCGTGCAGGTCGACGAGGTGCGCGGGCTGCTTCGCTCGGCGGCCTCGTAGCGCCGGAGCGGCCGGGCCGTGCTCGTCAGCCGGGAGTCGGCATCGTGCTTCGGCGCGCGAGCCAGTCGGTCACACCACCGTCCACGACCGGACGCACGTCGTAGCCGCGGGCGAGGAGCACGCTGGCGGCGACGGCGGCGCGCGGGCCTGTCTCGCACACCGTCACGACGGCGCGGTCGCGAGGGAGGGCGTCGGACGTCCAGGCTAGCCGGTACGGCACGTTGAGACTACCCGGGATCGTGCCGAGCCCGACCTCGTCGGCTTCGCGGACGTCGATCACGGCTACGGCGTCCTGCTTGACGAGATCCTCGAGCTCACCGGCCGAGACGGTCTCCATGCGCTCGTCCCCGCCGCCGACGACGAAGCCGGCGATGTCGAGGAACGCGACGGATCGCAGGCCCCGAATCGCCCGTGTCGGCCTCGTCGGCCGAGCCGGCTTGCACGACGACCGTCTGCTCGGCGTCGAGCACGAAGCCGCTCTTCGTCGAGAAGCTCGTCCCGCTCACGGGCACGTTCACGGCACCCGGACGGTGCCCGGCGGCGAAATCGGCGACGGGGCGGACGTCGAGCAGCTGCACGCCGTCGGGCGGGGCGGCGAGCTCTTCGGGCGCCGGCAGCGTCCCCAGGAACGGCCCCCGGTTGATGTCGACGATCCGGCCCAGGTTCGGCGGCTTCGGCGCGCCGATCCCGGCGGACTCGGCGACGAACGCGTCGACCGCGCCGAAGCGGAGCATCGGGTTGAAGCGCCGCTCGAAGCCGATCGTGGTGGACGCCTTCGAGCTCATGCCCTTGCCGCAGAGCGAGCCCGCCACGTGACCCGGGTAGACCTCGACGCCGTCCTCGAGCTGCGAGCAGCCGCTCGAGCGAGTGGAAGAGCCCCTCGGCGCCCTCCTCGGCGCCGACGGCGAGGTCGGGTCGGGCCGTGTCGCCGACGAACAGCGAGTCGCCGGTCAGGAGCAGCCAGGGCTCGTCGGCGCGTGTGCGGTCGATCACGGAGAAGCAGCAGTGCTCGGGCCGGTGGCCGGGTGTGTGGATGCACCGCAGCGCCACGTTGCCCACGGTGATCTCGTCGCCGTCCTCGAGCGGGTCGTGGGGATAGGCGACTCCGGCGCTCCGGTGGATGCTGACCGGGATGCCGTGGTCGAGGGCGAGCCTGCCGTGGCCGGAGACGTGATCGGCGTGCGTGTGCGTCTCCAGCACGCGGACGATGCGAACCTCGCGGTGCGCCGCCTCCGCGAGCAGCGGCTCGATCGCGTAGGGCGGATCCACCACCACCGCCTCGCCCGCGCCCTCGCAGCCGATCAGGTAGGAGGCGCAGCCGAGATCGTCGTTGACGAACTGATGGAAGAGCACGGCGACGACGGTACCACCGCGGGCCGCTATCGGTCTTGAAGTAGGGACAGAAGGGCGCGGGATGCAGCGGGGCCGCGCTTCGCGGCCCCGCCGAACGTCTCGCCCGAAGGCGCGAGTTCTCGCTCGTCTACACGAGCGCCTTCATGAAGACGGCGACGTCCTCGGCCGGGAACGTCTCGGTCTCGACGACCTCCAGCTTCGCGATCTTCGCCAGCACGCGGAACGCAGTCTCGTTGTCCGGGTACTTGACGATGGCGAGGAAGTCCCACGGTCCCATCACCGCCAGGGTCCGCTCGAGCGTGCCGCCTTCGAGCTTGATGATCTCGGCGATCTTCTCGAGGTACTCGGGGGCCTTGTCGAACTGCTCCCTGCCCTCGGCTGTGACCTTGATCAGGCCGATGTACGTGAACATACGCACCCTCCTTCGTTGCGCCGCGCAGCCCCGGGTGTCGAGGCGCGCGACTCCAAACACTTAGCCTGCCGTGACCCCGCACCGCCCACATCCGAGGAGGCCCCCAACCTGACTTCCTCGAACTACGGAGATTCTCCCTGGTCGCCGGCGCCCACGTTCGGGCCGTCTCCTACCGATCGTGACCTGACCTTCGGCGCAGCAGCCGGATGCCGATCAGGCTGCCTCCGATCACCACGAGCCCGACCGCTCCCGCGACGACGGCGCCGACGGGGTTCTGCTTCGGCGCAGCGGCGCCTTCCGCGGGAAGCACCGTGAGGCTCGCCTGCCAGCGGACGACCCCGCCGTCGGAGTACCGCTGCCGCGAGGCGAACGTGTACGTGCCCGCGCGCACCCGCGCCAGGACCCGCAGCGGGAACGAGACGACCTGCTCGTCTTCGATGCGACCACCGCTCCACGTCACGGTCGAGCCCGACACGCTCGACGTCCAGCCGGCCGGGGCGCCCGCGGAGACGATCTCGACGCCGGGCGGGGCGGTGGAGGAGAGCTCCACCGTGGCCTTCGGGGCGCGCTCGTTCGGCGTCTCGAACTCGATCTCCGTGGCCACGCCCGCCTCGACGAACCCCGGCTTCAGCGTCACGTGCGCGTCGGCGGCGGCCGGGAGTGCCAGCGCGACGACCGAGGCCGCGACCGGCAGCCGGCTTCGTCTCATGGCCCAGCCCGTCTCATAAGCCGAGATGGCGGGCGATCACCATGCGCTGCACCTCGTTCGTGCCCTCGCCGATCTCGAGGATCTTCTGGTCGCGGTAGAGCCGTGAGATGGGGAACTCGTCCATGTAGCCGTAGCCGCCGTGAACCTGCAGCGCACCGTTGACGGCACGGTTCGAGAGCTCACCCGTGAAGAGCTTCGCCATCGCCGCCTCCCGCGCGAAAGAGCGGCCGTTGTCCTTCAGCCAGGCAGCCTTCCACACGAGCCCCCGCCCGGCCTCGATCTCGGTCGCCATGTCGGCGAGACGGAACTGGATCGCCTGGAAGGACGAGATCGGCCGGCCGAACTGGCGGCGCTCCTTGGCGTAGGCGTGCGCCAGGTCGTAGGCGCCCTGGGCCAGCCCGACGCCCATCGCGGCCACGGCGATACGCCCTCCGTCGAGGATCTCGAGGAACTGCCGGAAGCCCTGGCCGCGCTCGCCGAGCAGGTTCTCCTCCGGCACCGCGCAGTCGGCGAACGAGAGCGCGCGCGTGTCGGAGGCCTTCCAGCCGAGCTTGTGCAGCGGCGCGGAGATCTCGTAGCCGGGTGTCCCGTTCGGGACGACGAGGTTCGAGATCTCGCCTTCGCCCGTTCGTGCCGTGATCGTGACGCACGCGGTGATGTCGGTGCCGGCGTTCGTGATGAACATCTTGGAGCCGTTGACGAGCCAGCTCCCGTCGCGAAGCTCCGCGGTCGTCCGGGTGGCGCCGGCGTCGGAGCCGGCGTCGGCCTCGGTCAGCCCGAAGGCGGCAAGCCGCTCGCCGCGAGGCGAGCTGCGGCAGCCATTCGCGCCGCTGCGCCTCGCTGCCGAACAGGTGGATCGGCATCGTCCCGAGCGAGGTATGGGCAGCGACGGTGATGGCGACCGACGAGTCGACCCGGGTGAGCTCCTCGACCGCGATCGCATAGGCCAGCGTGTCGCCGCCCGCTCCCCCGACCTCCTCGGGAAACGGGATGCCCATCAGTCCGAGCTCGGCCATCTCCCGGACGAGCTCGAGCGGGAAGCGGGCCTCGCGGTCGAGTTCCTCGGCGAGAGGCGCGACACGGTCGCGCGCGAAGCCGCGAACCATGTCGCGGAAGAGCTCGTGCTCGGGCGAGAGGTCGAGATCCACGCGCGGCCGATGGTACCGCCGAAATGCCGACCGGACGCGAGCGGGGCCCAGCCCGGGGCGGGGCTGCGACCGCTCCCGCGCGCGCCCCGCTACGCTCCGTCGATGCGCACGGAGATCGACCGGCGGGCGATGACGGCGCTGTCGGGCGGGCACCTGTTCGTCGACTTCGCGTCCGGGACGATCCCTGCGCTGATCCCGTTCATCACCGTGAAGTTCGATCTCAGCTACGCCCATGCGGCGCTGCTGATGCTCTGCGTGACCATCTCGTCGTCGCTCGTGCAGCCCCTCTTCGGCCTTCTGTCCGACCGTCGCGGCGCCCTCTGGCTGATCCCCGGAGGCGTGGCCCTCGCGGGCGCCGGTGCGGGCCTCGCCGCCGTCTCGCCGTCGTACGCGCTCGTGCTCGCGTTCGTCTTCGCCTCCGGGATCGGCATCGCCGCGTTTCATCCCGGAGGGTGCCAAGTTCGCGACGTATGCGAGCGGGCTGCGGCGCGCGAGCGGCATGGCGTACTTCAACATCGGCGGCAACACCGGCTACGCGCTCGGCGCGATCGTGACGACGCCGCTCGTCGTCTGGCTCGGGCTCACCGGCGGGCTCGTCGCCGTGCTGCCCGTCCTCGTCGCTGCGCTCGTGCTCGTGCGCTTCCTGCCTTCGTTCGGAGCGCTGCAGCCGCCGGCCGGCACCCGCTCCCGTCTTGCCGGAGACGACCGGTGGAAAGCGATGACGCTGCTCGGTGGGGTGATCGTGCTCCGCAGCGTCGCCTGGTTCGCGCTGCTCACGTTCGTCCCGCTCTGGATCGTCTCGCAGGGGAGCTCCGAGGCGGACGGCAACCACATGCTGTCCCTGATGCTGCTCGCGGGTGCGGTGGGGACGCTCGCGCTCGGGCCGATCGCCGACCGGTTCGGGCTGCGCCGCACCCTGCTCGTCACACAGGCCCTGCTGCCGCCCCTGGTCCTCATCTTCATCTACGTCGGCGGCGTCGCCGGGGCCGTCTCGCTGATGCTCGTCGGCGTCTGCGTCGTCGGCACCTTCGGCGTCACCATGGTGCTGAGCCAGCTCTACCTGCCGCGTCACGTCGGCATGGCCTCGGGGCTCGCGGTCGGCCTCGCGATGGGGCTCGGCGGCGTCGCCGCCGTCGCGCTCGGAGCCGTCGCCGACGCCGTCGACCTGCAGACGGCGCTCACGATCAGCGCCCTGGCGCCCGCGCTCGGCGTGATCGTCTGCCTGTTCCTGCCCGCGCCCGCTCCCACCCCCGTCCTTGCCGCAGAGCCGGCGACCACATAGTCTGCCGCTCGACTGACCGTTCAATCAACCGACACCGGAGGCAGTCCAACGATGACCGTCCAGGAGTTCTTCGACACCCTGCCCGACAAGGTCGACCCCGGCAAGACCGCCGGCATGAACAACAGCTACGTCTTCGACATCGAGGGCGCAGGCGAGTGGACCGTGTCGGTCGCCGACGGCGCCGTCACGGTCGTCGAAGGCGCCGGTGACGCCGACTGCACGATCTCAGCCAGCGAGGAGACGCTGATGAAGATCGCGAGCGGCGAGGCGAATGCGACGACCGCGTACATGACCGGGAAGCTGAAGATCAAGGGCGACATGGGCGCCGCCCTGAAGCTGCAGAAGCTGTTCTAGGCTCCTTTCCCCTGAGTAGTGCCCACGGCAAGGCGGAGCGGATCGACGGGGAAAGGAGCTTGAATTGGAGGCTTCGCCTTATGATTGCTTTCGATCTCCGGCGTGCTCGTGCGGACAAAGTGCTCGTGAATGAACCAAAGGCGAAGCCGAAATGAAGCTACTTCCCCCACCCCTCGCCGTGATCGTCCTCGGGGGAAGTAGCGTGTACGCAACCGCCCGCATCCTCGTCGCGTGGGGCGTCAACATCCTCGCCCTGATCGTCGTGGACTGGGTGTTCAGCAGCATCACGATCGGGCGCTGGGGCTCGCTGCTGCTCGCGGGCGCGGTCTTCGGCCTGGCGAACGTCTTCCTGAAGCCGCTGCTGACGTTCATCGCGATCCCGCTGATCATCCTCACGTTCGGCGTGGCGTACTTCTTCGTCAACGTCGCCATCCTCGCGTTCACGGAGTGGGTCGTGCCCGACTTCTCGATCGACGGCTTCTGGACGTACGTCGGCGCGGTGATCGTGATGTGGCTCGTCAACGTGGCGCTCGGCATGCTCATGACGGCCATCCGGGGCGACGAGGCCTGGTAGCAGGGGCCGGGCCATGCCCGGCCCTCGGCTCGCTCGGCCGCTCAAGGCTCCAGGTCGACGAGCGCAGCCCCGCCCGCCACGCGGTCGCCGGCGCGGACGTGGACTCCCGTGACGGTTGCGTCGAACGGCGCCGTCACCGCCGTCTCCATCTTCATCGCCTCGAGCACGACGAGCCGCTGCCGCGCCTCCACCGTGTCACCCTCGACGACGTCGACGCGGAGCACGGTCCCGGGCATGGGGGCGCTGACGGTGCTTTCGCCCGCGTGGCGGTCGTGGGCGTGCGCGGCCACGTCGACGTCCGGTAGGGCGCCGGGCACGGGTGCCGCCAGGTTCAGGCGCCAGGACCCGCGGAACGGGCCTTCGGGCAGGCGCCGGGGGGCCTTCGTGAGCGGTGGGAAGTCGGCGAGGAACGCGGTCGAGAGCCGGGCAGCGCGGAAGGCCGGGTGCGCGACGAGCCAGCGCAGGAAGGGCAGGTTGGTAGTCAGGCCGTCCACCTCGGTCGCTGCCAGCGCGGCGGCGAGCCGGTCGAGCGCCTCGTCCCGCGAGTCGCCCCGGGCGATCAGCTTGGCGATCATCGGGTCGTAGGCCGTGCCGATCTCGTCGCCTTCCTCGACTCCGGCGTCGACGCGCACAGACGCGGGCAGGCGCAGGCGCGTGATCTGGCCGGCCTGGGGGAGGAAGGTGCGCGGATCCTCCGCGTACAGCCGGGCCTCGATCGCGTGCGCCCGGCGGCTGGGGGGAACATCGGCGATCGGTGCGCCGGCGGCGGCCTCGAGCTGCAGCGCCACCAGGTCGATGCCGAGGGCTTCCTCGGTGACCGGGTGCTCGACCTGGATGCGGCCGTTCAGCTCCAGGAAGTAGAGGTCGTCGCCGTCGACCAGGAACTCGACGGTGCCCGCGCCCCTGTACCCGATCGCGGTGCAGAAGGCGACGGCGGCCTGTCCGATTCGCGCGGCGAGGTCGGGAGGAAGCCCCGGCGGTGGAGACTCCTCGACGATCTTCTGGTGGCGGCGCTGCACCGAGCAGTCGCGCAGGCCGAGCGCGTGCACGTGCCCGTGCGCGTCCGCGAGCATCTGCGCCTCCACGTGACGCGGCCGTTCCAGGAAGCGCTCGCAGAACACGGTGCCGTCGCCGAACGCCGCCTCCGCCTCGCGGGAGGCTGCGAGCAGCGCGTCGTCGAGCTCGGTCGCCGCGCGAACGACGCGCATGCCGCGCCCGCCGCCGCCCGCCGCCGCCTTCACCAGCAACGGCAGGCCGACCGTCTCGGGCGATCCCTGCGGCAGTGTAGGTATCTCCGCCGAAGCGGCGATGCGCTTCGCCGCCAGCTTGTCGCCGCCCAGCCGCAACGCCTCGGCAGGAGGGCCGACCCAGGCGAGCCCTGCATCCGTGACCGCCTCGGCGAAGGCGGGGCTCTCGGCCAGGAATCCGTAGCCGGGATGCACCGCGTCGACGTTGTTCTCGAGCGCCGCGCGCACGTGCTCGGAGGCATCGAGGTACGAGGAGACCTCGACCGTCGTGTCGGCAACCCTGGCGTGCAGGGAGCCGCGGTCGCCCGGCTCGACGACGGCGACCGTCTCGATCCCGACCCGGGCGCAGGTTCGGAACACGCGCATGGCGATCTCGCCGCGGTTGGCGACGAGCAGCCGTCGGAAGGTCATGCGGGTCGTCTCATCGGTGTGACGCGTCGGCGGGGGATAGCGGTGTATCATCGCCGCGATGATGAGGTTCATAGCATCGATCGTCGTCGCGCTCGTGGTCAGTGCCGTGGCGTTGCTTGTCGCCGCGCTGCTGCTGGACGGCTTCGACGTCAGCACGGTGACGTTCCCGGTGCTCGTGATCGAGTTCGCGGCCATCCTGCTGATCGCGCGCTTGGCCCTCGAGACCGTCATCGACAAGAACGTGCACATCCTCTCGAGCTTCGTCGGCCTGATCGGTGCCTTCGTCGCGCTCGTCGTGACGGATCTCGTGTCGGACGGCCTCTCGATCAGCGGCGTGTCCACGTGGATCTTCGCCACGCTGATCGTGTGGGGCGGAATGCTTCTTGCCGGGCTCCTGTTCGGGGCGGCGCTCTTCCGCCGCATCGCCGGCGAGGACCGCGGGCGCTAAAGCGCGTCAGCCGGCCGAGACCAGCACGACTGCCACGAGGGCCAGGCAGACGCCCGCGAGCTGGAGCCGGGACATCCGCTCACGCAGCACGGTCGCGGCGAGCAGCACCGTCGTCACGGGGTAGAGGGACGCGAGCACCGAGGCGATCGCCACCGGGCCACGCTGCAGCGCGAGCAGGAGCGGCACCGTCGCGCACACCTCCAGCAGCGCGATCGTGACGACGAGCCGCGCAAGCCGCGACGGGACGGTGAGCGCACCGTGCGTGAGAGCGAGCGCGATCGCGGTCAGGGTCAGTGTCGCCGTGGTCCGCTCGAGAGCCACCGGCCAGAGGCCGGCATCGTCGGAGATGAGGGACAGGGCGACGTAGAAGACGCCGAAGCACCCCCCTGCGAAGATCGAGAGCCCGACGACATCCGGCGTGATCGCGAGGTGCGCATGGCGCGGATCCTCGGGAGCGATGGACACGATCACGACGGCCAAGAGGGCGACCACGATGCCGACGGACGCCGCCGCCCCCGGCCGCTCCCCGCGCGCCAGCGCGTAGAAGACCGGGACCGCGGCGCCGGTGACCGCCGCGAGCGGCGCGACGACGCTGATCAGCCCGCGGCCCATCGCCGCGTAGAAGCACGCGAGGCCGCAGGCGACGGCGACCCCGCTGCCGAGCGCCCACGCGGCGTCGCCGCCCGTGACCCTGTCCGCCGGCACCACGAGGGCGAGCAGGAAGGCGAGCGGCAGTCCCGCCGCCTGCGCGAGCGCAGCTACGCGGAGTGCCGAAGCGGTGCGGGACGCGAGGCCACCGAGGAAATCCGCGCCTCCGACGAGCACGGCGGAGAGGATGGCGAGGAATGCCGTCACGGCCCGTCGAGGCGCTCGAGCTCGAGGCGTCGCATGGAGGTGACTGTACGACGTGGCGCGATCCGTGGGCGTGCGAACGACCCGAGACTGCGCAAACATCCCGAACCCGACGCGGGAACAGATCCAGGAGGCGAACCACCGCCTCGGGGTCGACCGGCCGGCGCTCGAGCAGTACGGCGACTTCGTCGGCGACCTCGTGCGCGGCGACCTCGGCGTCGCGTGGACGACGGCCGCGTACGTTCCGGACGAGGGCGTCGTGGGAGAGTCGGTTACCGGCCTCGTTCTCCGCGCGGCGGCCGTCACCGGCTCGCTCGTCCTGGTCGGCGCGCTGTTGCACGTGCTCGTCGCGCTCCCTCTGGGGCCGTTCCTTGCCTCCCGGGCGGGCTCGGCGACCGACCGGAGTACCCTGCTCGTGTCGCTGGCGTTCGTGTCGACCCACCCGCTCGTCGCGGCGCTCATGCTGCAGCTCGTGGTCGGGCGAAAGCTCGGCTGGCTCCCCGACCAGGGTTACTGCCCGTTCTTTTGCGTGTCCGACGCAACCGGGTTCGGAGGGGGTACGACGGAGTGCGGCGGCGCCTTCGACTGGGCGTCGCATCTGGTGCTGCCCTGGCTCTCCTTCAGCCTGCTGCTCCTCGCCATGTACGTGAGGCTGGTGCGGACGCAGTCGCTCTCCGTCCTCCGCGAGCCCTACGTGACGGTGGCCCACGCGAAGGGGGCGAGCGAGCGGCAGGTGCTGACACGGCACGTCGT
Source organism: uncultured Gaiellaceae bacterium (assembly GCA_963731095.1). Lineage (GTDB taxonomy): Bacteria > Actinomycetota > Thermoleophilia > Gaiellales > Gaiellaceae > Gaiella. The sequence goes on along the minus strand of CAVSUK010000030.1, from coordinate 30,870 downwards.
CCCGAGCGTCGTCGGCGTCGTGGCGGCCATGGTGGCGATGGACGTGGGGACGGCGCTCGGGATCGCGCTCTTCGTCGAGGTCGTGTACGGGCTCCCGGGGCTCGGACGGCTGCTGATCGTGGCGCTCCAGGGCTTCTCCGGCTTCGACCGTCCGGTGATCGTCGGCATCGTCCTCGTCACGGGCGCCGTCGTCGTCCTGGCCAACATCGTCGCCGACCTGCTCGCCGGCGTGATCGACCCGCGTGTGCGCGGGCAACGCAGCGGATCGCTCGGCGTCGGCGACGCCGATTAACGGGTCAGGTCGACGCGCGGCTGCCGGCGATCGGGATGATCTCGGTGAGATGTCCGCGGCGGAAGCCGTGGAAGCAGTCGTGGAGCACGACGGTGAGATCGGCGTAGCCGGGTACTATTTCGAGCCGGTCGCCGACCTCGACCGGCGCGGCTCCGGCAGCGATCCGCAGCTGCCCGTGCTCGGCCGACAAGCGCTCCACCATGACCCCGGAACGCCCGCGCACCTGCGGCATCGCCACCTCGGCGTTCAGCGCCTTGCGGCCGGCGTCGACGATCGCGCGGTCCGGCGCCGGGCGGCCAACGACTGTCGTGATCAGGGTCAATGCCTCGTCGAGCCCCGTCACGCCGCAGTGCTCGCGGTAGAAGACATCCATCAGGATCGCTCCGCCCGCCTGCACCTCGGTCACGGCGGGGTGCGAGAGCGCCACCTGGAACGAGCCGCTGCCCGAGCACGACACGATCGGGGCCGGGATGCCGTCGGCCTCCAGCAGCTCCCTGGTGGCCGCGAGCCCGTCGAGGGCCTCGTGCACGAGCCGTCGCTTCTCGGCGGGGTCGGGGACGGTCAGGAGATGGCCCTCGTAGCCCATCAGCCCCACGAGCCGCACGCCGGGCAACGAGGCGGCCCGGCGTGCGAGCAGCAGCGCCGCGTCGCCCGGCAGGACGCCGGCCCGCCCGAGCCCGACGTCGACCTCGATCACGATCCGTACGGTGCTGCCCGCGTCCTCGAACGCGGCCGCGAGCGGCAGGAGCTGGTCGATGTGATCGATGGTGACGATCGGGTCGGCGTGGCGTCGCAGCGCGACGAGCCTGTCGAGCTTCCTGATGCCCACCACGACGTTCGCGACCAGCAGGTCACGGATCCCCGCCGCCGCCATCAGCTCCGCCTCGCCGAGCTTCGCGCACGTCAGCCCGATCGCGCCTGCCGTGAGCTCCTTCGACCCGATCGCTCCGGACCGGTGGCCCTTGACGTGCGGCCGCCACGCGACCCCGGCCTCGCTGCACGCCAGGGCGATCCGGCGGATGTTCTCCTCCATCACGTCCAGGTCGAGGCAGAGCGCCGGAGTCTCGAGGTCGTCCGGGCCGCAGCCCAGGGGTGGAAGACTTTCGCCGATCACGTCCCCGGACTCTCTCACGCCGGTGCGTGATCCGGCCGAGCCGAAGCGTAGGCTGCCGGCGGTTGACCGAGCCGCCGCCCATCGACTCGCCCGCGACGCTTCCCGGATGGCCGTTTCCATGGCCGGCCTTCGACGTCGACTGGCAGCGGGCCGCTCTGCTCGTCGTCGACATGCAGAACTACGGCTGCAACGCCGACGCGGGGCTCGGCGCGATGCTGGCCCGCCTTCATCCGGAAACGGCCCGCTACTACCTGTCGCGCCTCGTGGACACCGTCCTCCCGAACGCCGAGCGGCTGGTTGCGGCATTCCGCCGGTCGGGCAGGCACGTGGTCTACACGCGCCACGGCCCGCTGCTCGCCGACGGGCGGGACATGGTCGCCCGGCGCAGGCGTCGTGACATCGAGTCGCTGGCGGCGACCCAGGTTCCCGCGCTGTGGCATCGCGGCACCTTCGAGCACGAGGTGATCGCCCGGCTCGAACCAGCCGCGGACGAGCTGGTGGTCGACAAGAACACGTCGAGCGCGTTCAACTCGACCGGCATCGAGTGGTTGCTCCGCAACATGGGCGTCGACGCGCTGGTCCTGGTCGGCATGGCCACCGACATGTGCGTCGAGACGACGGCTCGCGACGCCGCCGACCGCGGCTTCGACGTGATCGTCGTGGAGGACGCGACGGCTGCCTTCTCCGAGCGTCATCACCGTGCGGCGCTGTCCGGCTTCGCCCGGGTGTTCGGCCAGGTACGGAGCACGGACGAGGTCGTGCAGGCGCTGGCCGCCGGCTAGCTAGCCGGCCGGCCCGTCGTCCGTCTCGACGGGCGGGCTCCACGACGCGAAGCCCGCCTGACCCGGCGCGCGCCCCTCCAGAAAGGCCCGGAGGCCTTCCTGGCCCTCGTCGCTCGCTCGCCGTTCTGCAATGCGCCGTGCTGTCTCGGGCCCGTCGGGCCGGTCGAGCACGAGCCGCTTGGCGTGGCGCGCCGCCCGCGGGCCAGCCGTCCGCAGCTCGCCGACCACCCGGTCGAGTGCCCCCGAGAGGTCTGACGTCACCTCGTGCACGAGCCCGATGCGCAGCGCCGTGGCCGCGTCGAAGCGCTCCCCGGTGACGAAGTAGCGGCGCGCCGCGCTCTCGCCGATCTTGCGGAGCACGTACGGGGAGATCACGGCGGGAGTGATCCCGAGCTTCACCTCGGAGAACCCGAACGCGGTCCGCTCGTGTGCGATCGCGACGTCGGCGACGGCGACGAGGCCTGCGCCGCCCCCCAGCGCGTGGCCGTGGACGACCGCGATCACCGGCGCCGGGCACGTGTCGATCGCGTCGAGCATCCGCCGCAGCGCGTTCGCGTCGGCGACGTTCTCGTCGTAGGAGAGATCGACCGAGGCGCGCATCCACTCGATGTCGGCACCGGCGCAAAAGCTCGGGCCGTCGCCGGAGAGCACGACGGCGCGCGCCTTCCTGACGTCGACGAATGCCTCGGCCAACGCCGACAGGAGCGCCGAGTCGAAAGCGTTGCGCGTCTCCGGCCGCGCCAGCGTGACCCGGAGAACGTCCCCGTCGCGTTCGATGCGCAGCGCTTTCACCAGGCGATTGTATGGCCCGGTGTTCCCGGCCTGGGTTGCGTCGCGGTAGAGTCGTCCCCGTGCTCACGGGAGCCCTCGCAGCCGCGGTGACACCTCTCCGCGAAGGGGGCTCGGCGCTCGACGAGGACGCGTTCGGCCCGCTGCTCGACTTCTACGCTGCGGCCGGACTGGACGGAGTGCTCGCCTTCGGCACGAACGGGGAAGGCGTGCTCTTCTCCGTCGAGGAGCGGCGGCACGGGCTGCGGCTGTTCGTCGAGGCGGCTGCCGGTCGCCTTCGCGTCGCCGCCCACTGTGGTGCGCAGACGACCGCCGACACGGTCGCGCTCGCCGCCGACGCGGCAGAGGCGGGAGCCGACGCAGTGGCCGTGATCGGCCCGCCGTACTTCGTGCTCGACGAGCCGGCGCAGCTCGCGCACTTTGCCGCCGCTGCTGCCGCCTGCGCGCCGCTGCCGTTCTACGTCTACGAGTTCGCACGCACGAGCGGGTACCCCGTTGCGCTCGACGTCCTGCGCGCGGCTGCGGGAGCAGGCGCCGAACTTCGCCGGCATGAAGGTGAGCGACACGCCGTGGGAGGCGTTCGAGCCGTACACGACGGTCGGGGTCGACGTGTTCGTCGGGCCCGAGGCGCTCATCCACCGGGGCATGGAGGCGGGGGCCGTCGGCGCCGTCTCGGCGCTCGCCTCGGTGTTCCCCGAGGAGGTGGCGGCGGTCGTGCGCGACCCGACGGCCGCGGGGGCGGCACGGCTGGGCGAGCTGCGTGCCGCCGTGGAGCGCTTCCCGCGGCAGGCCGCGATGAAGCGGATCGCAGCGTTCAGGGGCATCCCCGTCCGCTCCGACGTGCGGGCGCCGCTGCGCGATCTCGCTCCCGAAGAGTCCCTCGAGCTGGCGCAGTGGCTCGGGCAAACGGCCGCGCTGCCGTAGCCGGCGCCGGTCGGCCGCGCGCTACGGGGATCCGGGCGTCTCGCCGGTGCAGGCCGAGCCGTCGACCTCGCCCACGGTCGGCAGCCGCCCGAGCAGCGTCGAGAGCTGCGCGAGCTCGGCGGGGGAGAGATGCTGCCCGATCAGCTCGCGGCACGAGCGGTCGTTGGTCTCGACGGCCGCGGCGAACAGCTCGCGTCCTGCGTCGGTGAGCACGGCGTAGGAGACGCGCGCGTCGGACGGGCACGATGCCCTTTCGACGAGCCCGGCTGCCATGAGCCCGTCGAGCAGCCGCGTCACGCCGGACGGGGTGAGCGCCAGCCGGTCGGCCAGGTCGACGCGCCGCATGCGCTGCTCTGGCTCACGTGACAGGTGCAGGAGCGTCTCGAAGTCGTTGCTCGTGAGCCCGTGCTCGGCGACGAGGCGCGCCTCGAGCTCGCGCATGAGCGTGCCGTGGGCACGCAGCAGCCGGGCGAACACCGTCACCTCGGGAGACACTTGCGTGGTCAATACTTGACGAGTCAAAGACATTGGGCTAAGATCCTTGTGTACTCAAATAGTACCCACCGTCGAAAGGATCCGCAATGAGCATTCTCCAGGAGCAGCGCACAACCCTTCCCGCCGGAAGGTGGCAGCTCGACCCCGTGCACTCGTCCGTCGGTTTCTCCGTCAAGCACATGCTGGTGGCGAACTTCCGCGGCGGCTTCGGGACGTTCGACGTCACACTCGACGAGACCGGCCTGCGCGGCACGGTCGACGTCGTGTCCGTCGACGTGTCCGAGCCAAACCTGAACGACCACCTGCTCGCTCCCGACTTCTTCGACGCCGAGCGCCATCCGCAGCTCTCGTTCCGCTCGACGGCCATTCGCGTCGAGGGCGAGGCGCTCGACATCGACGGCGAGCTGACGATCAAGGGCGTCACGAAGCCCGGTCACGATCACCGGTACGAGCAACGGCCCGGCCACGCACCCCTTCGACGGCAGCGAGCGGCTCGGGCTCGAGCTCGAAACCGTGATCGACCGCACCGCGTTCGGCCTCGACTGGAACGCCCCCATGCCGAGCGGAGGCTTCGCCGTCGGCAACGACGTCAAGCTGAAGGCCGAGCTCGAGCTCGTCCTGCAGCCGGAGGCGTAGATGCTCGTTCTCGGCATCGCCGGCAGCCTGCGCAGCAGCTCGCACAACCGCGAGCTGCTGCGCCTTGCCGGCGCGTCCCTCCCCGGCGACGTGGAGCTCGAGATCTGGGAGGGGCTGGGCGAGCTCCCCGCCTTCGACGAGGACGCGGAGCAGTCGGCACCCCTCCCGGTCGCGCGGATGCGGGCCGCGCTGGACGCCGCCGACGCCGTGCTGCTCGCCGTCCCCGAGTACAACGGCTCGATTCCGGGCGCGCTCAAGAACGCGCTCGACTGGGCCTCGCGGCCGGCCGGCGCCGGTGTGCTCCGCGGCAAGCCGGTGGCCGTGATGAGCGCGAGCACCGGCTCGTTCGGAGGCGTCTGGGCGCAGGCCGAGACCCGGAAGGTGCTGGGCCTGATGGGCGCCCGCGTCGTCGGCGACGAGCTCGCGGTCGGCAAGGCGCACGACCGGCTGGCCGACCCCGACGAGGAGCTGCTGGCCCAGGTGCGTGCCGTGGTCGACACGCTGGTCGCAGAGGCGAGCGCGCGCGCCGCTGCCGCGTAGGGGCCGGGCATGCCCCGCCCACGCCCGGCTCATGCCCGGCCTCCGCGTGGGTCCGGGCGCTAGAGAAGCGCGTCGAACTCCTCGAAGGCTTCCGGCTCCTTCCCGATCAGCTCGCGGGCGAGCGTGAGCCGATCGGAGATGTCGGGCTCGTCACCGACGACGAGCGCCCCGAACCGCTCGGCGGGCTCGTTCCAGAGCCAGGCGCTCGGCGCCTCGAGAGGCTCGAGACGGTCGCGGAGCTCGTCGATCGTCGTCCGCGCGTCGCCGAGCGACCACAGCACGACGCGGACGACCACGGCCGCTACTCCTCGGGCGGGGCCCAGGGCTCGTAGACGCCGCCGGGGACGCCGCCGACGCAGATGAACGACATCCCGTCCGGGCCGGCCTCGGGGTGCCGCCTCGCGTCGGGGGAGACGAGCACGTAGCGGCCGGGACGGAGCTCGACCGCGTCACCGTCGACCGTCAGCGTGCCGCTCGCCCGAGATGCAGTAGTAGATCTCCTCCTGCCCGGACTGCAGCTCGTCGTGCTCGGGCCCGACCTTCCCGGGCGGGAAGTCGATCTGGTTGAGGCCGAAGGCGGTGCCGCCGAGCTCGTGGCGGATCATCCGGAACGTCCCCCAGGTGAGCTTGACGTCCTGTGCGTCGAGCGCCTTGTACGCCATCGTCCCTCCTTGCGGTCGCATGGTGGCGGGCGCGGCCCGCCTGCCGACGCCAATCCTGACGGTTACATGCGGAAGATGCCGAATGTCGTGCTCGGGGACGGGGGCGTTCGCGGCGGCGGCGAGGCCGAGCGCGAGTACCTTGCGAGTGTCGAGTGGGTCGATGATGCCGTCGTCCCAGAGGCGTGCGGTGGAAGTGTAGGGGCTTCCCTCGCGTTCGTAGGTGGCGCGGATCTCTTCGGGGTCGGCGTCTCCGACCATGCTGAGGACGGTGGCCGCCTGTTCTCCTCCCATCACGGAGATGCGTGCGTTGGGCCACATCCAGAGCTGCCTGGGGGCGTACGCGCGGCCGCACATGGCGTAGTTGCCGGCGCCGAAGCTGCCGCCGATGACGACGGTGAACTTGGGCACTTCCGCGCAGGCGACGGCGGTGACGAGCTTGGCACCGTCGCGTGCGATGCCGGCCTCCTCGTACTCCTTGCCGACCATGAAGCCGGTGATGTTCTGGAGGAACACGAGTGGGATACGGCGCTTGCAGGCGAGCTCCACGAAATGCGCCCCTTTCTGGGCGGACTCCGCGAAGAGGATGCCGCGGTTGGCGAGGATCGCTACGGGGTAGCCCTCGATGTGGGCGAAGCCGCAGACGAGGGTGTCGCCGTACAGCTGCTTGAACTCGGCGAAGCGGGAGCCGTCGACGAGTCGGGCGATCACCTCGATCGGGTCGAGCTCGTGCCGGAAGTCCTCTGGGATGACGCCGTAGAGGTCGGCCGGGTCTACGGCGGGAGGCTCCGGCGGTGCGAGCTGCCACGGGCACGGCGCGGGGTCGCCGAGGTGGCGCACGATCTGGCGTGCGAGGCCGAGGGCGTGCTCGTCGGAGACGGCGTAGTGGTCGGCGACGCCGGAGCGCCGGGTGTGGACGTCGGCGCCTCCAAGCTCCTCCGCCGTGACCTCCTGCCCGGTGGCGGCCTTCACGAGGGGCGGGCCGCCGATGAAGATCGTGCCGGTGCCGGCGACGATCACGGTCTCGTCGCACATGGCCGGTACGTACGCGCCTCCTGCCGTGCACGAGCCCATCACGACGGCGATCTGCGCGATCCCCTTCGCGGACAGGCGCGCCTGGTTGTAGAAGATGCGGCCGAAGTGGTCGCGGTCGGGGAAGACCTCGGCCTGCAAGGGCAGGAACGCGCCACCCGAGTCGACCAGGTAGAGGCACGGCAGGTGGTTCTGCTCTGCCACCTCCTGCGCCCGCAGGTGCTTCTTCACTGTGAGCGGGAAGTAGGAGCCTCCCTTCACCGTGGCGTCGTTCGCGACGACGACGCAGTGGCGGCCTTCCACGACGCCGATCCCCGTCACGATCCCGGCAGACGGGGCCTCGCCTTCGTACGTCTCCCAGGCGGCGAGCTGGCTGAGCTCGAGGAAGGCGCTGCCCGGGTCGACGAGCAGGTCGATGCGCTCGCGTGCCGTGAGCTTCCCGCGCGAGCGATGGCGTGCCACCGACGTCTCGCCGCCTCCGAGCGTCACGGCCGCGGTGCGATCGCGAAGCTCCGCGACGAGCTCCTGCATGCGGTCGCGACGCTGCTCGAATGTCGCGTCGTGGTCGACCCTGCTCGCGAGCGTCGTCATCGCGCCGAGCCTACCGCGGCGTGGGGTGGGACGTCAGCTGCGGCGGGCGCGCAAGCGGGCGGTGCGCTCGACGCAGGCCGGGCAGCAGGGGTGCAGGTCGCCGTGCCCGTCGGTGAAGTAGCGCCAGCCGGCGTCCTCGGCCTCTTCCTCGTCGTCCACCGTCACCTCGCAGATGGCGCAGCGCTCGAACCAGGGGAGCAGGCGCAGCGAGGCGGCGCACTGCAGGCAGTAGGCGCCCGACAGCTCGTCCCCTGGCTCCTGAACGACCCACCCGAGGTCGGTCATCCTGCAGTCCTCGGCATCGCGGCCGCAGCAGTCGCAGTTGTCGGGTTGCGTGCCCCCGTCCTCGTAATCCCCCGTCACTCCCTGACCCTATTCGGGTTACGAACGATCGCCAGTCCGGGGGATCAGAATCCCTCGAAAGGGTCACCGGCCGAGCGAGCCGTCTCTCCCGTTGGGCAGTGCACCCTGTGCCACGCAAGGTGCGGTCGGGGCCGCGACGAGAGGGGGGAGCACTCCCTGGGGTGCGGCTCCGGCCGCACCACTGTCAGTATGCACCTTTCCCGGTCTCCCTGCAGGCTTCACGCCCTACGACGCTGAGAGGAGCGTGACGAGCGTTCCGAGCACGAGGCTGAGGCCGACGGCGGCGACTCCGAGCCGCACGCCGGGGACGGTACCGGGCTTGAGGTGGGCAAGAGCGCCTGCGGGTGCGACTGCGGCTGCGACGAAGAGCAACAGGCCGGCGAGGAGCGTCGTCATGGCCGTCAGGGGCACGTTGGGCTCCGCGCTCGCGACCGGCACCGTCGACGGGCTTGGTGCGACGGGCGGGGTGAACGCCGCCACGGCAGACTGCCGGCTGGCCTTGATCCGTTCCTTCTGCGCTGCGGCGGCCCGGGCCTTGGCGGCTCGGGCCTTCGCGGCCGCGAGTCGGGCGCTGGCCTTGCTGCGCTGGATGGCTGCGCGTTTCGCGGCTGCCTGCCGTTTCGCCTTCCTGGCGGCGCGCTCCCGCGCCGCGTCGGCCTGGGAGCTCGAGGAGCCCGTCGACCGTTCGCTCGAGGTGGACGTGCCGCGGGACGAGCCTCCGGTGCGCGACGGGCTGGGGGCGTTCGAGCGCGAGGTGGTCGTGGGCGCCGGCGTGGGGCCGTCGGCTGTCGTGGCGGCCGTGTTTGGCGGCTGCGCCGTCGAGTCGGGCGTCTTCGTGGTCCTGCGGGGTCGTCCCGGTGACCGGCGGTACCCGGATCGTGATGGACGACTGCGGAACCGACGTCTGGGACGGCGTCTCCGTCGTAGTCGTCGGGCCGGTGACCGGGTTGGTGGCGGGATCTGTGCCCGTGGTGGGATCAGTGCCCGTGGTGGGATCAGCGCCCGTGGTGGGATCAGCGCCCGTGACGGGACCTGCGGGGTCTCCGGGGTCGGCGGCAAGGGAGACGGCGGGGGCGACAAGGGCGAGGGCCGACACGAGGCAAGCTATGTGCCGACAACGTCGGATTCGACTCAAGCAACCCTTCCCATACATCCGGCGATCGCCGATCCGTTGTAGCGCATGCACGACCTCTCATGCGCCCGAATGCTCCAAGCAGAGGTATTCAAGCGGTCGCGTCGGACGCTCCTTGCGGATGTTTCCGTCGCGGCAACAGGTCTCCGCGGGGATCCATGCAGCTGGGTGCCGCCGGATGCGTAAGTCAGCACATCGCGCGAAGCCGCTTTTCGAAGCCGGTCCCCGGCGCATGGATGCTGAGCATCCGGCTACCCTGGGGGCCGCTCGTGAAGGTGTGTGCGACGCCGGGCGGCGCGGCCACGAATGAGCCGGGCCCGGCGACGAGACTCGTGTCGTCGAGGCGGAACTCGAGCTCACCGGCGAGGACGAAGAAGGCATCCGTATGGTCGGAATGGCGGTGCGGCGCGGGACCTTTGAAGTCCGGCTCGAGCTCGAACTCGAACAGTGACAGCTCCTCGCGGCCGATCTTGATCGTGGCGCCGCGGCGGCTGGCGCTGAGGCGCTCTCCCTCGCCTGCGCGGAGGAGGATCGCGTTCGAGGGTGGAATCCCGCTGCCGGGCTCGACGTCGACGCTGTCGAACCCCCCAGGGTCGCCGCGGTGGAGTGCTCTGAGGTGGTTCGCGAACCGGCCGTCCGGCGTGTGGAAGTTGAGGAAGCGGGCTGGAGACAGGCTCCGGAATCCGTGCACGACACCGGGAGGTGCGTAGACGCATGCGCCGGGGCCGATGACGTGCTCCTCGTCGTGGAGGAGGAAGGCGAGCTCGCCTTCGAGGACGTAGAACGAATCCGCGTGCTCCCTGTGGAGATGCGGCTCCGCGCCGGGCCGAGCCGACGGGAACCAGGACTCGGTGATGCAGAGCTCGTCCAGCGCAGACTTGAGCACGATCCTGCCGTCGAAGATCGGCTCTCCCTCGCCGACGTGGTGGACGATTCCCGGCATCGCAGGACGAGTATCACCAACCTTCTCCCGTGAGACGGTTCGGGATGCGGGGGTCTCGTTCTACGGTCACCCGTACCGTTCAGGACATCGGGCACCACGACGGAGGCATCGTCACTTCGTGGACAATGCGTGCGACGGGCGAATGGCGACCGGTCGACCTGCCCGGCGGCGCGGTGGTGACGACCAGGCTGGAGGGCGTGTGGCAGTGCCGGTGAGGGTGACGCTCTACAACGACGCCGGCTGCCCCTGGGGCTACTCCGCGAACCCGGCGTTTCGCGTGCTCGAGTGGCGCTACGGCGCCCAGCTGGAGTGGAGGCTCGTGCTGATCGGCCTCACGAACGTGGCGCAGGAATACGTCGACCGCGGCTACACCCCGCTGCGCTCGGCCGAGGGGTACGCGCGGCGCTTCCGCCGGTTCGGCATGCCCCTGGCGCCGAACCCGCGGGCCCGGATCCTCGGCACCGGTCGCTCCTGTCGGGCGATCGTGGCGGTGCGACTGCAGGCGCCGGGGCGCGAGTGGGCGGCGTTCCGGGCGCTGCAGTTCGGGTTCTTCACGACCACGCTGCTGCTCGACGAGGACGAGAGCATCGCGGCGGTGCTGCGGGGGGTGGAGGGGATCGACGTCGACGCGGTGATCGCCGCGATCGACACGCCGGAGGTGGAGGAGGCCTACCAGCGCGATCGGGCCGAGGCCCGAAGCGCCGCGGGCTCGCCGACGCAGCTGCAGGGCAAGCACGCTTCCACTGACGGCCCAGTCCGTTACACCGCTCCGTCGCTGGTGTTCGAGCACGCCGGCCGGCGCCTCGAGGCCGGTGGCTGGCAGACGGTCGAGGCCTACGACGTGATCGTCGCGAACCTGATCCCGAACGGGGAGCGCCGAGACGTGCCGGACGATCCGCTCGAGCTGCTCACCGCGTTCCCGGAGGGGCTCACGACCCAGGAGGTCGCACAACTCCTCACGCGCGGCAACGACGCCACCGACCGGGTCGAGGCCGAGGTGGCGATGCTGCGCCTGGTCGCAGACGGGGCGGTGATACGCACGCCGCTCGGTGATGACGCGCTCTGGAGGCCCCTCTAGTCTGCGTGCAGCTCCAGGTGCAAGAACGGCGCCCCGTTGCCCGATGTGGAGTCGGAAGGAGCCAGGTCGACCACCCCGACCACGGCGCCCGCATCAAGGCGGTCGAGCTCGGCCGGAGCAGCGGTTCGGTCGGCCCGGGACAGGGGCGACGCAGGTGTCGGCCGTTTCCGTTGGTGCGCGGCAGACGCTGGAGGAGCTCGGGGCTCTGACGATGGATCAACTCGCGGCGTGTGCCTGGTCGATGGAGAGCGCGGAGGAGCGGGTGAAGCGGCGCCGGCTCGCTGATGGGGTGGCGGCGGTGGATTGGCCGCCGGGGTTCGCGGAGGCGCTCGAGCGACTGGAGCGGCTGGCGTCAGGGCATCGTGTGGGCCGGGGAGTTGTGTGACGTCCAGGTATCGGCAGTGAACTCGCTCGCGGACCCGGAGGGTGGGGAGGGTGGCCCGCATGGAGCGGGCCACCCCTGCTTGGTGGTTCAGCGGACCTTGTAGGTGAAGACCTTGGTGGCGGTCTGGCCCACGGTTGCGATCTTGATCCTGACCCTCAGCAGCGTTCCCTTCGCCGTCTTCGGCACGAGGAGGGAGAGGCGGGCTTTGCCCGCCTTGAACGACTCGGTGTGCTTGAGCAGTTTGCCTGCCACGGTCGGGCTACAGACCATCCTGCCTGCCGTCAGCGGCGCGCCGGTATCGCTGCGCTTCACCGCCAGCGTGAACGTGAAGCGCTTGCCTGCGACCGGCTGTGCCGGCAGGGCCAGCGGCTTCCCGAACACCGGCTTCGGCTTCACGACAGCTGGCGGCTGGAACACCCCTGGCGTGCCGACCTGCAGCGTCAGGGTGGCGGTGTTGTCGGCCGGGTTGGCCTCACGGTCACTGCTCGCGGTCGCCGTGATCGACTGGGCGCCGCTGCCGGAGACGCGCACCGCGAACACGACCCTGCTGGAGCCCCCGTTAGGGATGTAGTCGAGGAAACAATCGATCTTCTGCGAGCCGGTGCAGCCCGAGCCGCGGTCGAAGGCGGGGGGGCCAAGCAACGTCATGGTTGCTGGAAGAACAATCACGAGGTGCGTCTGCAGCGACCCCGCACCACCCTTGTTCGTTACCGTCGCGACTACGTTTGCCTCACCACCCGGGGCGAACGCTGAGCCGTTCGCGACCAACCCCACACTCAAGTCTGGCATCGACGTCGCGCCGCCGCCGCCACCCCCGCCGCCACCCCCGCCGCTGGGGGCTTGCGTGGTGGTAAACGTGGCGTTCTGACCGGTCGCCTGCCCGTAGGGGCCTGCCACGATCACCCGGTAGTGGTAGCCGGTCGATGCTGCGAGACCCGTGAGCGGGATCGAGATCGTCTGGTCAGACAGCCCAAACGGCACCTCGGTCGGGCCGGTCATCGAACCGTAGCCGGTGGTCGTTCCGTACTCGACCCGCACGGTGGTTGGGACGTTGCCTCTCGAGTTCACGGTCGCGTTGACGGTCGCGCTGTCATGGGAGACCGGGTCTGCCGGTCCTGTTGCCACGGTCGGCGGCTGTGCGGACACGGTCGTGAACGTCGCATCCGCGCCGGTGGCCGTCCCGGCTGCGTTCGTCGCCACCAGCCGATAGTGATAGGTGGTGTTCGGTGAGAGTCCGTCGATCACCCCGGCGAACGGGGTCGCAGTCGGGAGCGTCGTTCCCGTTGACACCGTCGGCGTCTGCTTGCCGTAGGCGGCCGTCGTCCCGTACTCGTAGTGGGCGGTCGTCGGCAGGCCACGCGAGTTGACCGTTCCCCCCGGACGTGCCGCGTTGCCGCCGGCTTGCGGCGTCGATACCTGCGAGACAGCAGTCGGCGGCCCGTTCGTGCTGAACAGCGCGTCAGAGAACGCCGCCTGCCGGAACGGGTTCCGTGCCACCAGCCGCACGTGATAATCCGTCGCAGGCGAGAGCCCGCCGAATGTGATCGGCGCAGTCGACACCGGACTCGTCCCGTACCCCACCGGAACCGCCGTCGTCTGCGATCCATACGACGCGGTCAACCCGTACTCCAGGAACGCGTCTGCCGCGATCCCGTTCGCGTTCACCGACGCGACGACCGTGATCGAGCTCGCCGTCGACGAACCACCCACGTAGCCGACCGGCGTCGGCGATGTCGTCGGCATCCGCAGCTTCCCCGCCCCGAACAGGTTGTCAGCCCCTGATACGCCAAGATCGACGGCGCTGCCCAGCAGGCGGCTGCGGAGATCGATCAAACCGAGACCGGGGCCCATCCCCTTCCACAGCGCTGCCGCCCCCGCCACATGCGGCGACGACGCCGATGTCCCGGTGAAACCCGCCGAACAGCCGGAGGACGGCCCGTACGTGGCCGAGGACACGGCATCGACACCCGCGATGTCCGGCTTCGTCAACCCGGCGATGTTCGGGCCCTGCGAGCTGTAGGACTGCAGACTGTCCGACTGCCAGCAGATCGCCCCCACGGCGAATGCGTTGGGAGATGATGCGGGCTCGGCGATGCTTCCTGCCGGGGTCAGGTACTGGAGGAAGCCCGAGGTGTGCGGTGCGAAGAAGTCGAACCGTGGTGTGCCGGAACCGGCATATCTCGCAATCCCGAAGAACACGTAGTCAGACGGCCCCGGGTTCACCCAGCATGCGGCTTCGAAGGGTGGGTACCCAGCGGTCTGACGGTTCGTCGAGGTCTGCAGAACCTCTCCGTTGCTCGACCTCACCACGTAGAGGTCGAAGTCGTTCGCGTACGACGTCGGCCACGAATCCCACCGGAGAAAGCCGCAGAGCTCGAACCCGGTAGGGATGGGAGCGGAGACGGAGTTACCCACGTCGCCTGGCGCGAACTCGTGAAGCCCGTCACCGTTCGTATCGACGAACGCACCCGACCAGTGCGTGTCTCCGTCGTTGCCTGCCGCGTTCACCCAGAGAATCCCGTTTGCTGCAGCGTCGGCGACGATCTCGGCATTCGTGCCGGGAAACGGTGTGCCGTCTCCTCGACCGTAGTAGTTCCCCGCCGATCGGTTGACAATGGTGATTCCCTGCTGCTTGACGTAGTTCTTCGCGTTCCCCAGTTCCGGGACGGTTCCGGCGCAGATCAGCACGAGCTGTGCGTCGGGCGCCATCTCATGCACGATCTCCGCCACACCCGTACCGTGATCAGTAGCGGTCGTGAACCCGTCCGCGCAGAAGTTCTGCGTAGTCAGGCTCGCCGGAAGATCACCAGCCGCTTGCCGATCCGTGTAGCCAGCGAAGCCAAGATCGATGATCGCGACCTTCGAACCCGCCCCCCTCAATCCGGCCGAATGCCATACGCTCGCGGCCGACGCCGACACACCCTCGCCGCTTACGGCCATCGGTTCAACTCGATCAGGCGCACGCAGCCAGCGCACCGACGGATCAGCAGCAAGCATCTGCAACAGCGTCGGCGCCACCCGCGCCTGCACCAGCAACTCGTAGCGGGCCTCAACGACACCGCCAACCGTTTGCACGGCGGCAGCCGCAGCATCCGCCTGCCCCTCCCTGGCCTCCACGATCACCCGCACCGTTCCCGCCTTGGTGGGAACACCGGACTCTCGCGCCGCCGACATGCCGGCAACCGACCCCGAGCGGCTCGTCGTTCGCGCTACCTCGGAGAGCTGGGAGTCGAGACCCGGCAGCGCCCGCGGAACCACGGCGAGTTGGGCTCGTATCTGCTCCTCAGATGTCCCCGTCTGCGATGACGCAGGTAACGCGAGCATCACCGCCAGGAAGAGCACACCGAAGAGCGATACCAGCACCCTTGTTGTGCGACTGGACATCTGCCCCAACCCCTCTCAGGCGCCCCGCTCCTGTGATGTGCATCCGGCCTGGATCACAACGTTCCATGTCAGACGCCGACACCAGAGCCACGCCGCAGTAGGCGACAAACCCCTCACGTAGAGTGTCCACTTCGGATCTCGCGTTGCCATCAGTGAAGACACGGAGCGGGTATAGGAGTTCGCCGCAGGTGCCCAATGCCGTGGGGTTGAACCGAACGGCCCGAACGGCACCCCACCGCTGAACCCGCCTACCCCGGACTACCCGAACTCCCGCTCAGCGCACTCGGGCAGAACACCCCCAGACCGGTCACAGGATGACCCTGCGTCGTCGACTGGCAACCATCTCCTTGGGTGCAATCGGCGCAGCGGCGACGTTCGTTTCCCCGGCGACGGCGATCGATCCCGGCGCATACGAGGAGCTCGCATCCCGTGTTGGGCGTGTTGTCGGAGGTTCCGTCGCCCGTCGAGGCCACAGAAAACTCGGGCTAAAGGGAAAACCTCCAGCAGGGGCGGCAGGACTCGAACCTGCAACCCCCGGTTTTGGAGACCGGTGCTCTGCCAATTGAGCTACGCCCCTGGGTTGCAGTGACGGAGTGTAGCCTCGTGCGGGTGCAACGTCGCTGGCTCGCGCTCCTGTTCAGCCTGATCGCGCTCTCGCTGGGCGGGATCGCCGTGTATGCGGCCGTCTCGGGCGGGAGGGCGTGGATCGTGGCGCTCGCAGCGGCGGGGCTCGCGGCCTGGATGGCCGATCTGGCGCGAAAGTCGTGGCCCAGGTGAATGAGTTCTCCGGCGCACGGCGTATTCTCTCGGGGTGAGCGTGAGCAAGACCGGGGGAGAGACCCAGGCGCTGTGGCAGGAGTTCCGGAAATCGGGTGACCGGCAGGTCCGCGATCGCCTGATCCTGACCTATGCGCCACTCGTCAAGTTCGTGGCCGGCCGTCTCGGTGCCGGCCTGCCCGCGCACGTCGACGAGCAGGACCTGGTCTCCTACGGCCTGCTCGGCCTGATCGGCGCCATCGAGCGGTTCGACCCCGACCGGGAGATCAAGTTCGAGACGTACGCGATCGCCCGCATCAAGGGTGCCATCATCGACGAGCTGCGGTCACTCGACTGGGTGCCGCGCTCCGTTCGCACCCGTGCCCGCGAGATCGAGCGCGCCATCGCCGAGCTCGAGCGCACGCTCATGCGCGCCCCCACCGACGAGGAGATCGCCGCCAAGGTCGGGATCACCGAGGAGGAGCTCGAGAACAGCCTCTCCGAGATCTCCCGCTCCTCGATGGCGGCGCTCGACGAGCTGTGGACGCCCTCGGGCGGCGGCGACCAGATCGCCCTGATCGACACGATCGAGGACGACGACGCCCCCGACCCGGAGCACTCGCTGGAGCAGACCGAGATGAAGGAGGCGCTCGGCGAGGCGATCGCGCGCCTGCCCGAGCGCGAGAAGCTCGTCGTCACGCTCTACTACTACGAGGAGCTGACGCTCCGCGAGATCGGCGAGGTGCTCGGCGTCACCGAGTCCCGCGTCTCGCAGCTGCACACGAAGGCCGTGCTGCGCCTCAAGGCCCGCCTCTCCGGCGGCATGCGCGAGCCCGCCGAGACAGAGCGAGCCTGAGGCGTCGCCGACAGGGCGTCGCAGGGGACGGCCCGGATCGGGAGCCTTCCGATGCGTGTCGATCCGGCGACGCACGCGTACCGACGCATCCCGACGTTCCCTCGGTAGCTGGGGACTAGACTGTCGCCCGAATCCCAGCCCGAGGAGGACACCATGGCTTGCCCGAGCCCGGAAAGATCCGCAACGTCGCCGTCGTCGGACACCGCGGTACCGGCAAGACCTCGCTCGTCGAGGCCCTGCTCTACCAGACCGGAGAGGTGAACCGGCTCGGCACGGTCGAGGCGGGCTCGACGGTCAGCGACTGGGACGAGGACGAGCAGAAGCGCAGGATGTCGATCTCTCTCACCCTCGCGCACACCTCCTGGCAGGGCCGCAAGATCAACCTGCTCGACGTCCCCGGCGATCCGAGCTTCCAGGGCGAAGTCCCGCTGCGCCCTGCGCGTCGTCGAGGGCGCGCTCGTCGTCGTCAACGGCGTCATGGGGCTCGAGGTCGGCACCGCCCGCGTGAAGAAGCTCGCCGACGAGCTCGGCCTTCCCCGCCTCCTCTTCGTGAACATGCTCGACCGCGAGCGTGCCGACTTCTACCGGACGCTGGCGCAGATCCAGGAGCAGTTCTCCTCCCGCTGCGTCGCCGTGCACCTTCCGATCGGCGCCGAGCACGATCTCGAGGGCATCGTCGACGTCCTCCACATGTGCGCCTACACGAGCCCCGACGGCGGCAAGGAGAGCGAGCCCGGGCCCGATCCCGGACTCGATGCAGGAGATCGCGCAGGAGTACCGCGAGAAGCTCCTCGACGAGGTCGTCCAGACCGACGAGGCGCTGATGGAGAAGTACCTCGAGGGCGGCGACCTCGACCCTCACGACGTCGCGGACGCGCTCAAGCTCGCTGTCACCCGCGGCGAGGTGTTCCCGGTCGCCTGCGGCGTCGCCACCAGGAACCTCGGCACCCACGCGCTGCTCGACCTCATCGTCGAGGGCGTTCCCTCGCCGGCCAAGAAGGGCGCCCCGATCGAGGTGGAGGGCGCCGGCACCGCCGCGTTCGTGTTCAAGACCGTCGCCGACCCGTTCGCCGGCAAGATCAACCTGTTCCGGGTGCTCAAGGGCAACGTCACCGCCGACTCGACGCTCGTCGACGCCCGCGGGCACGCCAAGGAGCGCACGGGCACGCTCCTCCAGCTCCAGGGCAAGGAGAGCACCGGCGTGAAGGAGTTCGGCGAGGGCGACATCGGCGCCGTCGCGAAGCTGAAGGACGTCAGGACCGGCGACCTGCTCACCGACCGCGACGTCGACGGCGAGCTGCCCGACCTCGACTTCCCCGACCCCGTGATGAGCTTCGCGATCACACCCAAGCACAAGGGTGAGGAAGACAAGGTCGCGAACGCGATCCGCCGTCTCGCCGAGGAGGACCCGACCCTGCGCCTGCGGCGCGACCCGCAGACCGGCGAGGAGATCCTGTCGGGCATGAGCCAGATGCACGTGGAGGTCGCGCTCGAGCGTGCGCACCGCCGCTTCGGCGTCGACGTCGAGCTGCACCCGCCGCGCGTCCCGTACCTGGAGACGATCCGCTCCGAGGCGCGCTCGCAGGGCCGCTACAAGAAGCAGACGGGCGGCCGCGGCCAGTTCGGCGACTGCCACATCGTGATCGAGCCGATCGAGGGCGGCGTCGGCTACGAGTTCGTCGACAAGATCGTCGGCGGCGTCATCCCGCAGAGCTACCGGCCGGCCGTCGACAAGGGCGTCCAGGAGGCCATGGCGCACGGCGAGCTCGCCGGCGCGCCCGTGCAGGGCGTTCGCGTGTCGCTCGTCGACGGCTCGTACCACACCGTCGACTCGTCGGAGATGGCGTTCAAGATCGCCGGCTCGATGGCCTGGAAGGACGCCTACGCGAAGGCGAGCCCCGTCCTGCTCGAGCCCATCATGGAGCTCGAGGTCACCGTGCCCGACGAGGCGGTGGGCGCGGTCAACGGCGACCTCAACTCCCGCCGCGGCCGGCTGCACGGCATGGAGCCGGCCTCCGGCATGACCACGATCCGTGCTGAAGTGCCCATGGCCGAGCTCCTCTCCTACGCCCAGTCGCTCACCTCGATGACCGGCGGGCGCGGCGACTACTCGATGCACTTCCTGCGCTACGAAGAGGTGCCGTCGCACGTCGCGCAGAAGGTGATCGACGAGACGAAGAAGGCCCGGGAAGCCGCCACCGCGTAGCGGCTCAGGAAGCCGTCCTGGTTTTCCCTGCAAAGGGCTATAGTGACTCGCCCATGCGCGTCACCAAGGCCAGCGTCACCAGGGAGTGCGCCGTGTGCGAGCGCACGCTGCTGATGGGCGAGCACGCGTTCCGGTTCTCGCCGGACGGCAGCCGCTACGTCGACGTGTGCCCGCTCTGCACCGACGTGGCGCTCGAACACGGCTGGGTGCGCGAGGGCGTCGCCGTCTCGCGGGCGCTGCAGCAGCCGGTGCGCCGGCGCCGCTCCCGCTCGCTGTGGCAGTCGCTGCTGCATCCCCGGGAGCCGGAGGAGGAGCCCGTCGTCAGCGAGCCGATCCTGCGCCGGCTCTCCGACGACGAGATCGCGCTCGTCGAGGCGGCCGAGCTCTTCAACGCGAGCCAGTTCCGCCGCACCATCGCCGGGGTCGCCAAGGCGCTCGGCGAGCCGCGTGTCTCGATCACGCCGCTCTCCGGCGTGAACGCCGAGCTCGTGCTCACCTTCGCGTGGGACATCTCCTGGTACCAGTACCGCGTCTCGCCCGAGTCGGCGCAGGGCGTGCGGATCGAGGAGCGCGGCCACGACCTGTCCGAGCTCGAGGCCGGCTACCAGAACTGGAACGCCTCGGTGGACGACGACGGCCGCATCGTCCCGAACATCGCGCGCGTCTGACCCACCCGCGCCTTGACACGGGCGGCCCGCCGCGCTCAACTTGGTGGCATGACACGGCCGGTGCCTCGATGAAGACGATCGCGGACATCCTCCAGGGGAAGACCGGCGACGTGATCCGGATCGGCGCGGACGCCACCGTGTTCGACGCCGTCAAGGCGATGGTCGAGGCGAACGTCGGAGCGCTCCTCGTCACCGACGGCGACGAGATCGTCGGCATCTTCACCGAGCGGGACTACCTGCGCCGGATCGCCGTCGAAGGGCGGCGCTCGCGCACCACCACCGTCAGCGAGGTCATGTCCGCTCCCGTCATCTGCGTCACACCCGACACCGGCATCGAGGAGAGCATGGCGCTGATGACCGACCGCCGCATCCGCCACGCGCCCGTCACCGACGGCGGCGCCCTCGTCGGCATGGTCTCGATCGGCGACCTCGTCAAGTTCCAGACGCAGCAGCAGAGCTTCGAGATCAAGTACCTGCAGGACTACATCACCGCCAGGTAGCCCGCGCGACGTACCCACGGCGCCGAGGCCGGCCGGAAGGTACCGTCGAGGTGTCTCACCATCTCGTGGAGGAGCACGCCGTGGCCACCGCCGCATCCCTGACATCCGCAGCCCCGCTGCTCGAGCGCCTCGGCGTCGATCCCGCCTCGACGCGCGAGGGCGACCTCCTCGTCCGCACGCCCATCACCGGCGAGGAGATCGGCCGGGTCGCAGCGCACCGACGCCGCCGGCACCGACGCGGCCGTCGCCCGCGCCGTCTCCGCCTTCGAGGCCTGGCGCGACGTCCCGGCGCCGCGGCGTGGGGAGCTCGTGCGCCTGCTCGGCGAGGAGCTTCGCCGCGAGAAGGACGCGCTCGGCGCCCTGGTCACGCTCGAGGTCGGGAAGATCGCGCAGGAGGGCCTCGGCGAGGTGCAGGAGATGATCGACATCTGCGACTTCGCGGTCGGCCTCTCGCGGCAGCTCTACGGCCGCTCGATCGCCTCCGAGCGACCCGGGCATCGGCTCACCGAAACGTGGCACCCGCTCGGGCCCGTGGCCGTGATCAGCGCCTTCAACTTCCCGGTCGCGGTGTGGAGCTGGAACGCCGCCCTGGCCCTCGTCTGCGGCGACCCGGTGATCTGGAAGCCCTCCGAGCGGGCGCCGCTCTCCGCCCTCGCGACGACCTCGCTGCTCGCGCGCGCCGCCGAGCGCTTCGGCGACGTCCCGGACGGCCTCTTCGAGCTCGTCGTCG
Organism: uncultured Gaiellaceae bacterium; assembly: GCA_963731095.1. Taxonomy (GTDB): domain Bacteria; phylum Actinomycetota; class Thermoleophilia; order Gaiellales; family Gaiellaceae; genus Gaiella. Next base: position 10,015 of record CAVSUK010000030.1, on the reverse strand, counting down.
GTGGCGCCGACCGTGCCGTGCAACTCTCGGACGACGAGCGCGTCCCGCTCGTCTCCGCCACCGGCTCGACCGCCATGGGAAAGGCGATCGCACCCCGCATCGCCGCCCGGCTGGGACGATCGCTGCTCGAGCTCGGCGGCAACAACGCCGCCATCGTGGCTCCGAGCGCCGACCTCGACCTCGTCGTGCGTGGCGTGCTCTTCGCCGCGGTCGGCACCGCAGGGCAGCGCTGCACGAGCCTGCGCCGCCTGATCGTTCACGAGTCGATCGTCGACGATCTCGTCGAGCGCCTCGCGGCGGCCTACCGCAGCGTCCCGATCGGCGATCCGCGCGAGACCGGGACGCTGGTCGGCCCGCTCATCACCGGGGAGTCCTTCGCTCGCATGGAGGCGGCGCTCGCGCAGGCGCGCGCCGAGGGTGGCGAGGTCGTCGTCGGCGGCGGCCGTGCGCTCGCGGATCGCTGGCCGGAGGCGTGGTACGCGGAGCCGACGATCGTGCGGATGCCCGCGCAGACCGCCGTCGTCGAGCAGGAGACCTTTGCCCCGATCCTCTACGTGCTCACCTACGCCGACGCCGACGAGGCGATCGGGCTGCAGAACGGCGTGCCCCAGGGCCTTGCCTCGTCGATCTTCACCACCGACCTGCGCGAGGCCGAGCGCTTCCTCGCAGCGTCCGGCTCGGACTGCGGCATCGCGAACGTCAACATCGGCCCGAGCGGCGCGGAGATCGGTGGCGCGTTCGGCGGCGAGAAGGAAACCGGAGGCGGCCGTGAGTCCGGCTCGGACGCATGGAAGGCGTACATGCGCCGGCAGACGGCCACCGTCAACTACACGAGCGACCTGCCGCTGGCGCAGGGCATCGTCTTCGATATCGCGTGAAAGCACGCCTCTTCACGGACGGCGGAGCCCGCGGCAACCCCGGGCCGGCCGCCTCGGCGTTCGTGCTGGAAGCCCCCGACGGCACGGTGCTCGACGCCCGCGGTGACGCGATCGGCATCGCCACCAACAACGTGGCCGAGTACACGGCGCTCCTCAACGGCCTGCGCCGCGCGGGCGAGCTGGGCGTCACCGAGCTCGAGGTGGTCTCCGACTCGGAGCTGATGGTGAAGCAGATGCGCGGCGAGTACCGCGTCAAGAACGAGGCGTTGAAGGGTCTCTCGCTCGAGGCCTCGAGGCTTGCGCGGACGCTCGGCGCGGTCACCTACACGGCGGTCCGCCGCGAGCACAACGAGCTCGCAGACCGGCTCGTGAACGACGCGCTCGACGCCGCGGCGGGCTAGCGCCTAGCGGAACGTTGGGGTGTGAGATCTCCAGTTCGAAGTCGTCGCCGAGCAGCTCGTCGCAGTAGGCGGGGTCGCCCCAGGCGGTCGCGGTGCCGGCGCCGTCCGGAGGCGGGGGCGCGTGCACGAACAACGGGCAGTCCGCCGCCGGGCGGAGTCGCAGATCGTCCCAAAGGACGACCCGAGACGGTCCTGGCGGCCGATGTGCCCGACTCGGTCACAGGCGTACGTTCGGGTCATGTCGTGCATCACCCTGATCACCCGTCCAGTGCGCGCCGCCTTCGTGGTCGCGTTCGTGGGTCTTCTGTTCGGCCTCCAGGGCGCGATCGTGCTGCGGTGGCCGCAGCCCGCGCAGGGCTGGGGCGTGGCCGGCTACGCGGCGGAGGGGCTGCTCGCCGCCGCTCTCGTCGCCGCCATGGTCGCGCTCGGCGTGCTGGCGCCGCTGCACAGCCGCCGCGGCGCGCTCGGCCTCTGGGTGGCGCGCTCGGGTGTTGGGCTCATGCTCGCGCCGGTCGCAGCGGGGCTTCTGCTCGGACGCGACCTGCACTGGCCCGTGCTGTACGTCGGCCTCGGCCTTGCGCTCGCCGGCATGCGCACGCTCGTCGTGGCGCGCCGGCGGGAGGGCGATCTGCCCGAGTGGTTCCTGCAGCTGCCCCTGTTCGCGACGGCCGCCGGCATGCTGCTGGCGGACCGAGGCGGCTGCCTCTTGCTCGCGGCCGCGTGGCTCGCGGTCGCGGTCGCGCTGTGGACGGCGTACGCATCCCCGTACCGCATCGCCCCGGCGTCGTAGGCGCCACGCCTGCGTTGTGGCCGGCGCGCCGGTCGGCTACGGTATAGGACGTGTCCGCAAGCGCGCCCACCTCTGTTCGGCCCGGCCTCGACCTGCTCGCGCTTGCCCTCCTCCTTCCCCGCTAGGGGAATCGAGCGACGACATACCACCCGACCGTGCCCGCGCACACCGCGGGAGTAGTCCGTCCTCGAGGAGAGCCCGATGCCGATGCCGTTCCACAAGTACCGTCCCTACGAGACCGTATCCCTGCCCGATCGCACCTGGCCCGACTCGGTCATCGAGCGGGCGCCGATCTGGTGCTCCACCGACCTGCGCGACGGAAACCAGGCGCTCGTCAACCCGATGGACACGACGCGCAAGCGCCGGTTCTTCGACCTGCTGCTCTCGCTCGGGGTGAAGGAGATCGAGGTCGGCTTTCCGTCAGCGTCGAAGACCGATTTCGACTTCGCCCGCACCCTCGTCGAGGAGGGGCTGATTCCCGAGGACGTCACGATCGCCGTGCTCACGCAGGCCCGTCCCGAGCTGATCGAGCGGACCTACGAGGCGATCGAGGGCGCGCGGCGCGCGATCGTGCACCTCTACAACTCGACCTCGGTGACACAGCGGCGCGTCGTCTTCCGGATGGAGAAGGAGGGCATCACCGACCTCGCCGTGCGCGGCGCGGAAGCTCTGCAAGGAGCTCGCCGGGCAGACGGAGACGGAGATCGTGTTCCAGTACTCGCCGGAGAGCTTCCACCACACGGAGCTCGACTACGCCCTCGAGATCTGCGAGGCGGTGGCCGCCGAGTGGGGCGCCGACGCCGGAGCACAAGATGATCGTGAACCTGCCGACGACCGTCGAGCAGTTCCCTCCCAACGTGTACGCCGACCGCATCGAGTGGTTCTGCCGGCACTTCTCGGCGCGCGATGCCGCGGTGATCTCCGTGCACCCGCACAACGACCGCGGCACCGCGGTGGCAACGGCGGAGCTGGGGCTTGATGGCCGGCGCGGAGCGGGTGGAGGGCTGCCTGTTCGGGAACGGGGAGCGCACCGGCAACGTCGACCTCGTCACGCTGGCGTTGAACCTGCTCACCCAGGGCGTCGACCCGGAGCTCGACCTGTCCTCGATCGACGAGACGAAGGCGATCGTGGAGGAGTGCAACGAGCTGCCGGTGCACCAGCGGCATCCGTACGCCGGCGAGCTCGTCTACACCGCTTTCTCCGGCTCGCACCAGGACGCGATCAAGAAGGGGATGGACGCCCAGGAGCGGTCGGGCTCGGACGTGTGGGACGTGCCGTACCTGCCGATCGACCCCAAGGACGTCGGCCGCAGCTACGAGGCGATCATCAGGGTCAACTCGCAGTCGGGCAAGGGCGGCGTCGCCTACCTGATGCAGTCGGAGCATCACCTCGAGCTGCCGCGCGGCCTACAGGTCGACTTCGCGCGAAAGGTGCAGCAGATCACGGACGCGCGTGGGGGAGAGCTGACGGCCGACGAGCTGATGGACGCGTTCGAGGCCGGCTATCTCAACCACGTGAGGCCCTACGAGCTCGTCGCGTACACGCACTCGAGCGAGGAGGACACCGACCAGATCGCGGCGCGCGTGCGGGTGGACGGGGAGGAGCGCGTGATCGAGGGTGAGGGGAACGGCCCGCTTGCCGCGCTCGTCGACGCCTTCGCGAAGGAGTTCGGCGTTCGCATCTCGGTCCGCCACTACCACGAGCACGCGATGGCGGCGAGCGCCGATGCGAAGGCGGCGGCGTACGTGGAGGCGGACGTGGACGACGAGGCCTTCTGGGGCGTGGGCGTGCACGGGTCGATCCTCACGGCGTCGCTGCGCGCCGTCGTGAACGCGGTCAACCGGGCGTCGGCGGCGCGAGAGGCACAGGAGGCAGCCGCGGCCGTGTTCGACGCTTCGTGAAGGCGCTTGCAGCGGCCGGAGCCCTCGTCTCCGCGGTCGCGCTCGCGCTTGCTTGTGACACAGTGTCACAAGCGGGTGCGGCGCGCGCGGTCGCCGCGGGTGCCCCTGCGACGCATGTCGAGACCGTCCGCCTGCGCGGGTGGAGCGCCTCGATCACCGCCAGGCTCGAGATGCGGGAGTCGTTCTCGACGCTGAAGGGGATCCACCTGCGCGCGACGCTGCGCGGCGAGCCGGTGCTCGACCGGGAGCTGCGGCTCCCGTCGACCTGCCGGGACGGCGGCTGCACGGTGATCGACGACACGATCCGGATGCTCGAGCTGCACGATCTCGGCGGGGCGCGGCCGGCGGCGGTGCTGTGGCTGTTCACGGGTGGTGCTCACTGCTGCTCGGTGGCGCAGGTCGTGCCGCTCGGCGGCGGGGCCGAGGCGGTGAAGAACTTCGGCAACCCCGGGGCGAGCATCGGGCGCATCGGCGGGGTGCCGGTCTTCGCCTCGCAGGACGACCGCTTCTCGTACCTCTACACCTCGTACGCCGCCTCGGTGCGGCCGCTGCAGCTCTGGCGCCTGCGGAACGGCCACTTCGTCGACGTGACCGCGTCGTATCGCGGCCGTGTCGCCGCGGACGCACGTGGCCTCGAGGCCGAGCTCGCGAAGCTGGTGCGGCGCAAGGAGGAGGTGCGCGGGATGTTCGCCGCGTGGGCGGCCGACACGTGCCGGCTCGGCGGCCGGGCACGCGTCGAGGCACGCCTGCGCGAGCTGCTCGCAGCGGGCGCCTTCTCGCCTCCGCGCACCGAGGACATCGGGCCGACGGGAGCCCGCTACGGCGCCGCCCTGCTGCGCGACCTCACCCGCTGGGGCTACTGCCGCTGAGTCGCGGCTATACTGGCCCCCGTCCGCGGATGTAGCTCAGTTGGTAGAGCGTCTGCTTGCCATGCAGAAGGTCGTGGGTTCGAGTCCCATCATCCGCTTAAAAAACCCCCGCAAATCGGGGGTTTTTGTTTGCAGAAGGGGTAACGGATTCCGAAACGTGTCCGTTTTGTGTCCGGTGCAACAGGAGATTGTCGAGGCCGGTGCGGGGGCGCGAGGGGGCGTGAATCCTGAGTTGAGCAGACGGAGCGATTCGCAGCCCGTCTCGAAGCGGAAGGCATCCCGACGGCACACGGCGGGCGACGGTGGCACGCGAGCACGGTCAGTCGCGCGATCCAGTCCCAGAATGACGAGGAGTGTGGGACGCTCGTTGGTTCCGTCTCACCCGCGACCTAGCTCATGCTGTTGGTCATGGCGGTGTAGTCGAGACGGATGCCGTCGAGCGTCTTCGTGACCTGCTGACGGCTGGAGGTCTCGGCGGTTAGGCAGCTGGTGGCGGCGGGCGCGGCGGTGCCGACAGCACTTCTGCACGCGCGGTCGGGAACCTCGGCCGGCCCGAGCTTCGTTTCCACAAGGTCATAGAACAGACCTCGTCCAGGCTCAGCTTCCGACCAGGCGAATCGGTCGCAGCGAACTCGCCAGGCCACACGCCGAACAACTCGATGAAGATCACCGACATGCGGCTCGACCTGGACGATGCCGAGCCGGTGAGACGGCTGGTAGTTGTTGCGAGTGGCCCTCGTTCAACCACGTTACGGGAGTGAACGGGCGCGAACGTTCGCCCTGACTTGCCATGCAGAAGGTCGAGGGTTCGAGTTCCTTCATCCGCTCGAAAAATCCCTGCTCAAACGATGTTCTGTCGTCAGTAGAGGAAACATTGAGCGCGGCGTGGTCACATTCGTCGCTATTCCTCGCCAAGCTTGGCAACGGCCAGGCTGGCCGATTGAGCGGCCGCGACGCGCACGTGTGGTGGAACACGTTCCGGGCCTCGTCGGAGGAATAGCCCTCTTTTTGCAATGACAATCTCGGTCAGAGGGGCGGGCGGTCGATGCCGTCGAGCTCGAGCAGAGCACTGTCGGTGGCATGCGGCTCTCAGTGGCTTGACACTCTGCTGAAAACGGTGTATGGCTGACGCAGTGCGGGTCCCGGCGGGAGTTGCGGCCGTTGTGCTTGCGGCACTCGTTGCTGGCGTCGTGCTTGCGGCACTCGTTGTCGCCCGCCACGGGGACGACAAGCAAGCGACGAAGACTGGCGAGACTCCGCGCGGCGGGACGCTGCGAATCGGGGTGGTCACCGACGTCCCCGTCTCGACGATCGATCCCGCGATCAACTTCGATCCCCGGGTTTCCGAGCTGCAACGCTGCTGTCTTCTTCGGACTCTCGTCAACTACCGCGGCGCGACGACCGAAGAGGGCGGGAGCGTCCTGAGACCAGATCTCGCCGCAGCCCTGCCGCAGCTCTCGGAGGACGGGCTTTCCTACACTTTCCGGCTCAGGTCGGGCCTCCGCTACGCGCCGCCGTACGAGGATGTGACAATTAAGGCTCAGGACATCGTCCGCGCGATCGAGTACGCGCTGCGCCTGGAGTCGGCGAACTCGAACCTCATCCTCGTGATCGAGGGCGCGCGGGAGTTTCAGAGCGGAAGGGCAGACACCGTCTCGGGACTCGAGACGCCGGACGACCGTACCCTCGTAGTCCATCTTGCGGAGCTTGTCGGGGACCTAGCCGAGCGGTTCTCGCTCCCAATCACGGCGCCGGTCCCGCCCGGGACGGACGTGGGTGACAAGGAGATCGGGCGCGTTCCGGTGTCGTCGGGGCCGTACATGCTCGCGGGCTCGGAGGGCTTCGACTTCTCGCGCCCCCCGACCAAGCAGCGTCTGCCCTCGGGCTACGTGTTCAACAAGCGCATAACGTTGGTGCGGAATCCGGCGTGGCGGAACGATCCCTTGCGGGCGGCGTACGTCGATCGCATCGTGATGAGCTTCGAGGGCCCGGCCGACGAGGCAGCCGCGAAGGTCGACCAGGGCCGGCTCGATTTCGCACTTGGGCAGTTCGTGCCAACCGCGGAACAAGTGGAGCGGTACAGTGCCGATCCCGCGCTCGAGAAGCGGCTGTTCGCCCACGTCGGGAACGCGGTGCGCTACATCAGCCTCAACGTCGCGGTCCCGCCCTTCGACGACGTCCACGTGCGAAAGGCCGTCAACCTGGCGATCGACAAGCAGGCCCTGCGGCGTACTGCCCGCGGCGGTCGCGGAGGCCGGATCGCCGGCCACATCGCGCCCGACGCGCTCCTCAACAACCTCCTCCTCGACTACGACCCGTACGAGACGCCCGGCGGGCGCGGTGACCTCGAGGCCGCGAAGGGAGAGATGGCGAAGTCTCGCTACGACCGGAACCGTGACGGCGTTTGCGACGCACCCGCGTGTAGCGGGCTGCTCGCACCTGTACGGAATGACGATCCCGCCATTCCGCGTCTCGGGAAAATCGTTGCCGACAACCTGCGGCCGATCGGTATCGAGCTGGACGTCAAGGCCGTCGATGCTGACACGTACTTCGAGGATGTGAGCCTGCCGCAGTCGCGTTTGCCGGTGATCCCCGCGCTTGGCGTGGGGCCCGACACGCTGAACGGGGCCGGTGTGTTCCCAGGCCTCTTCTACGGCCCGCTCGTCGGCGGTCCGCCGGGGCTTGGGCTGGCGGGCTCGCTGGTCGGTGCTTCGCCGCAACAGCTCGCGAAGTGGAAGTACACGGTGACGAACGTGCCCAACGTCGACGGCAAGATCGAGGAGTGCCTTCGCCTGACTGCCGGTGCCCAGATCCAGTGCTGGGCAGAGACGGATCAGCTGCTGATGGAGACGGTGGTGCCGTGGGTGCCGTACCTGTTCGAGGGCAACTTCCAGGCGGTGTCGAACCGCGTCGCCCGCTTCACGTTCACGCAGTCGGGCTTCTTCCTCATGCCGGCGTTCGACCAGATCGCGCTGAAACCAGGCTCTCGCTAGGCGGCAGCCCCGGTCGTAACCCAGACGTGGCCTGCAGCGACGACGACGCCTGCGGGGCTGCTGCCGAGCGGGATCGTCTGCTCCACCTTGCGGCTCTTGGGCCCGATTCTTATCAGCGAGCGCCCTAGGCTGCTCGCGACCCACACTGATCCCTCGCCCACGGCGATTCCCGTCGGCGCGTCTCCCACACCCTCGATCTGAGAGGCACCTCCGGTCGGATCCACTCGAGACACGGCGTCGTCGCCCTGGTGTGCCACCCAGACGACTCCGTTCTCGTCGACCGCGAGTTGGGTCGCGAGGGAACGAAGGGTGACCGGGCGCCCAACCGGCTCTCTCGTCTCGGGATCGAACCGTGTCAGCGTCGTCCCGTTTGCGATCCACACTGCGTTCGGGCCTAGCGCGACGGCGGTTCCTTCCGCTATCCGCTCTGGCTCGTGGGTGTCTGGATCGATCCGAACGACCGTGGTGTCGGTGACGTTGGCCACCCAGGCCGCGCCGAAACCCACCGCCACGTCCTTTGGTCCGGCGAGAGGGACTCGATCGTCGACGAGGTCCCGAGCCGGGTCGAAGATCGTGAGCTCGTTGTCGAAACCGTTCGCGACCCAAACCGCGGCCTCTCCGGCGGCGATCCCCCTCGGTCTGGTCCCGGCGTTGAAGGTGGCGACTTCCTCTCTGGAGTCTGGATCGATCTCGGAAATGGTTCCGCTCTCGAGGTTCGCAACCCATAGAGCCCCCTCGCCGAAGGCGATGTCGACCGGGGTTCTTCCAACGCGGACCTGGCCGACGATGTCGCCGCTATCGGGATCGATGATCCCGACCGAGTTCGGGGCGACGCGATCGAGCGTTCCCGGGCCCCCACGGAGGATCACGAAGGCGGCGAGAGCGAGAACGATGGTCCCGGCCAGGACACCGGCTAGGAGCAGCCGTCGGCGCCGGCGGGCCGCCGGCTCCGGCTTGCGTTGCGGCGGCGGTTTCTCCTTTGGGCGCTGCCAATTGACCTCGTAGAGGCGCCACCGCTCGTCGAATCCCTTGAGCTGAAAGCGACCCCGATCGCGGAAGCTGACCTCCGGAATCGTGCCCGCCAGGTGGCGCACGGGTTCCGAGACGAAGACCTGACCGCCCTTCGCGTTCGCTGCAACCCGCTGCGTGGCATTGACGGCTGCGCCGAAAGGATGGCCGCCGCGCTCGAGCACCTCGCCGACGTTGAGTCCGATCCTCACGCGCAACTCCTCATCCGGATCGCTCGCGGGCGTGGTCTGCCAAAGCCTTGTGGATGGCGACGGCGCAGGCGACGGCGCGCCTTGTCGACAAAAAGGTGATCATGAAGCCGTCGCCGATCGAGTCGATCTCGCGTCCGTCGTGCTCGGCGAGCTGCGCTCGAATGATCCGCTTGTGTTCCTCGATCGTGCGTCGGGCGACCTCGTCACCCAGACGACGGGTCAGGTCGGTCGAGCCCTCGACGTCGGTGAACATGATCGTGACGACGCCTGTGTCGAACTGGTCGGACATCGTGCCTATTCTCCTTCGCGGCGCGCCTGCACGTGAAGACCGTCTGCGTCCCGGCGGAGCCGGCGCCTCATGACGCCGATCCGCCCCTCCAACCCAAGCTCGGGCAAAGAGTCGCGCATCTCCACCGCCGCCCGCACCCCACGCAACGCCTCATCCTCGTGCAGCACGGGCACCCCGAACACAGCCATCACGGCGTCGCCGATGAACTTCTCCACTGTGCCTCCGTGCCGCTCCACGATCGCCTTCATCCGCTCGAAATAGACCGCCAGCAGTGCACGCAGCCGCTCCGGATCGACCGTCTCGCCCAGCGCGGTCGAGCCGACCAGATCACAGAACAACACCGTCACCGTCCTGCGCTGCTCCGTCGCCCGCACGGACTCAACGGCGAATGAGAAGCCACACTCCTCGCAAAACCTCGCGCCTTCGCGGTTGTCGTGCCTACAGCTCGGGCAAACCAGCACCGCACGAGGCTAGACCGCATCCCAACCCACAACAAGCGCGGCCGCGGCTCGCCGAAGCAGTTCTCACAACGCCTCGATCACGTCCTTCCGCGTTTCCCCGAGCGAACGGAACCACCGGTGCGCGACCTCTGCGCCGCGCCGCGATCGCCGCCCTGACTGATGACTATCGGCTGGCGCTGGCGAGAGCTCGCGGCCGCGCCTGAGGCCTAGAG
>CAVSUK010000029.1:0-162355 GCA_963731095.1 uncultured Gaiellaceae bacterium | reverse complement strand
TCGCCCCGATACTCGCGTGAGGATTGTGATTTCAACTTCATCATATTTACGCGAACCGTTCGCTCATACAATGGACAGAAATAAGATGTCAAGAATTTCCATGCCTAAACCTGTTGCGTTGCGCGAACCGTTGAAGCTATATTCCGGGAAATAATTGTCCCGCGATTTTTGGGTCCTACTTTTGGTCGCGGCAGATTCAAACAAACGAGGTTAACAATGAAGCCTGTTCAACTCTTCTGCTGGCATTTTATGGCTTATCCCTATCTCGACAAGGATTTTGACGAGAAGCAATACTCGGGCTGGGTCACGGTTCCCAATAGCTTGTGGGATAACCGAAAAGCTCGCGGTCTTTACCAGGAATACATCGAACAGCTCGCCTATGCCGATGAGTTGGGCTTCGACGGCATGGTGCTTAACGAGCACCATCAGAATATTTACGGCCTGATGCCTTCGCCCAACCTCATCGCTTCGGCGCTCACGCAAAGAACGACACGGGGGAAGATCGTCATCCTCGGCAACCTCCTGCCCCTTCATTTGAATCCCATGCGCGTGGCCGAAGAATACGCCATGCTTGATCAGATGAGCAACGGTCGTTTGATCGCGGGCTTTGCCCCCGGCGGCGGCCCAGAGACTTTCAACTATGACGTGCCGTCCGCAAACACGCGGGAAAAATTCTGGGAGGCCGCGGATCTAATCGTGCGCTCCTGGACTGAAGACGGTCCGTTTGCTCACGAAGGTCGCTATTTCCCGCTCCGCTATGTGAATCTCTGGCCCAAACCTTTGCAAAAACCCTTTCCGCCGGTGTGGATACCTGGCTCGCGTAGTCCCTCCACTATGATCGAGGTGGCCAAGCGCGGCTACTGTTATTTTCTCTCCTCGCGCAGTCACGGCGGCGAGACGCACCGGGCGCAACAGGAATTTGCCGCAGTGTTGGAAAAACACGGCGATCGATATCATCCCTTCCGCTTCGGCATTTTGATGTCGACCTACGTCGCCGAGACGGATCAGCAAGCGCGCACGGAATGTGAGGAAGGTGTTTGGTATTTTTTAAAGAATTGTCTCAAGGGTCATTTACGCCGCGAAGGACGCCAACTCACCTACGGGCCCGGGGTTCCCTACATTCCCGCCGCAGCTTGGCGGGAGTACCTTAAAGGCTACAAGCCCGGCCAAAAACTTTTGGGCGATGTGGAAAATTGGGAGGAGCTCGACGCCTCGCAGTCGATCATCGTCGGCAGCCCGGAAACGGTCTATCGGCGCATTCGAAATCTTATCGAGAAAGCCAAGGTGGGCAATCTCCTGATTCAATTCCAGCTCGGCAATATGCCGGACCATTTGGCACGCAAAAGCATGAAATTGTTCGCGGAGAAGGTCGCGCCGGCACTGCGCCACGATTCTTTGCAACAGTTCACAAAAGAATTTCCCGGCGCAAACGTCGAGCAGGCAGCGGAGGCACTCCATTGAGCGGTCGCACTCTCGAAATCAACGGGCGCAAGGTTTGGATTCTGGAAACCGGCAAAGGCGCCCCGCTGCTTTATCTTCATGGCTTCGCCAACGTCCATTCTGTGAAAGAAAGCTGGACGCCGTTTCATGAAAAATTGGCACAACACGCCCAGGTGATCGCGCCGGCCCACCCCGGCTGCGCACAGACGGACGAGAATAAAGATATCGACATCATCGAAGACGTGGTTTTTCACTATCTTGAAGTTCTCGACTCCTTGCAGCTAACCCAATTCGATCTGGTTGGAAGTTGCGTCGGCGGCTGGATCGCCGCCGAGATCGCCGCGCGCCACCCGGAGAAAATTCGCAAACTCGTGCTCATCGGCGCCACCGGCCTTTTCGTCGAAGGCGCCCTCATCGGCGATGTCTTCATGAATGCCCAACCCGAGCACGGCTCGAGTCTACGCCTCGTTGAGGGAGATGCTATTTTCCAGCGCGGATCAACCCGATGCTCTGGAAATGTTTCCCGATGGTAAAGGCGAGCTGGAGGATGAGGTGCGCAGATATCAGATGTTGAGATTCGGCTCGCGCATCGGCTTCAAACCGCCCTACTTTTACAATCGACCGCTCAGGAATCGACTGCACCGCATTTCGTGCCCGTCTCTCGTTGTCTGGGGCGAAAAGGACAGCATGGTTCCCCGCGTCCACGGAGAAACTTACGCTCGATTGCTGCCCAACGCGCAGCCGCTGAAAATCATCGACCAAGCCGGCCACAGCGCACACATTGAACAGCCCGATGTCACGGGAAAGTTAGTTTTAGATTTTCTTGCCGAATAGCCTTTCACGGATTATTCAAAACCTCGCCAAGAGGTGTCCTTAGTCTCCGTGTCCCTCTCCTTGTCTCCGCGGTCTCCTATTCTTCCGCGTCTCCTTGCCTGCGTCACTTCCCCCAAAGCCTTTTCACGAACCCCTCGTCTTCTAACCTCTTGAGATACCGGTCGCTCACGTAACTCTTTGCGTCGACATTCCTCGCCTTTGGGTTCGTTTCGGCAATCTGAACCACGACTGCTTGCATCGCCTCCAAGGAAGGATATGGAACCGGTGGGAGTTGATTGACGAAATAATCATAACCCTCCTGGACCGCTTTTAGATTCTGCACGCGTGTGAACTGCGCGAGGGCCTTGATCGAATATTCGCGTTCGGTCTTGAGCACCTTGATCGCTTCAAGATAGGCGCGCAAAAAATTCATGACCTTGGCATCTTGTTTGTCCAAATACCTCTTGCTGCCAAGTAGTCCGGTATTGAAAAATGGAATATCCATTTTGACGGAGTCGGCGATGATATTGAGCTTCAGCCGTTCCGCCTCGGTGCCGAAAGGAGCGTTGGCGACCGTGCCGTCGATATTGCCGGACTTGATCGCCGCAATGCGCGCCGGCTCGTCGCCGATTTGCAGTATCGTCGCTTCCTTCACCGGATCGACGCCAACCCGCTTGAGCATTGCGCGCATGCCAAAGTCCGCAGAAGAACCGAACCGGCTGACGCCAAACTTTTTGCCTTTGAGCTGTTCGATACTTTTGATCTCAGGACGTGTGATGAGTTGATAGTTCAATTTGTCGAGCAGGCCGACGAAGTAGATGAGATCCGCTCCTTCGAGATTCGCAGCGACGCCCGGCGCCCCGCTTAACTGCGAGAGATCGAGATTTCCCGAGACGAGAACCTGTACGTTGGTCGATCCGCCCGGAATGTAAATAACCTCGGTAGTGAGGCCGTACTTCGCGAAGAGCCCGCGGTCTTTGCCGATATGCATGAGACCGGATTGTAGACTGACGGAGCCCTGGCCGACGCGAATCCTTTCCTGAGGGCAGGCTTCGCGCGCGCCCACGAGGAAAAATAATGCGGCTATTACGACTATAATGTTTTTCATGACGCTTCTCCTATCACAACCTCAACTCAACCGGCAATCCGTAGTTGAAGCCTATTCCGCGCTGTGTCATGCTCGGCAGCGGAATGGATGGGCGGATCACCCTATCGAAAAGGAGGAAGCTATGGCTGATGTAATCATTCGTGTATCGAAAAACGGTCCCTATGAGGTGGAGGGCGGAGCCAAATTGTTCGACCACCAAGGTAAGGAGTATCAAGAAGATCAATTCCCGCCGCTCTATCTTTGTCGGTGTGGCCAGTCCAAAAACAAGCCTTTCTGCGACGGCAGCCACGAAGACGCGGGCTTCAAAGCCGAGGAGACCGCGGGTTAATGGAACTTGGGACCTGGAACAATGGAATGGTGGAATGATGGAACATCGGTCAAGAACCTTCTCGGCCGTGCTTCAATGCTGATCTCTTGACGACGCTCCCCTTCATGCGCTATCGGAACTTCCGGGAAAGCTAGTCTCACGGAGGAGACCAATTATGTTACAGGGAAAAATCGTTATCGTCACCGGCGGGGCCAAGGGAATTGGTCGTTACGCGGCGCACACTCTCGCTCAAGCCGGTGGCAGCGTCGTTATCGTTGACGTTGACGTAGAACGATTGCATAAAACCTTAGGCGAACTGCGCGATCTCAAGTTCGAAGCGTGGGCTCTGGCCGCGGACGTGCGCCACGAGGACGAGGTGCGCCGGATGGTTCACCAAGTCGTCGATCGCTACGGTCAAATCGACGTGCTGGTCAACGACGCTGGTATCGTTCCCCACTTTAACTGGGGCATCCCGCGTTGGCCGCGCGTCCGCTTCATGAGCAAGGATTTTTGGGACAGCGTCATTCAAACCAATCTCGGCGGAACTTTCTTGTGCACGAAGTACGTCGTCCCGTTCATGGAGGCGCGCCGCTCCGGAAACATTGTCAACCTCTGGGGCGGCGGCAGGGCCGAGAATCACGGGGCTGCGGCCTACGTCGTCAGCAAAGACGCGATCCGCACTTTCACGCGCTTCGTCGCCGAGGAAGAGCGGGAGTGGAACGTCTGCGTCGTTGCCTTCAGTCCCAAACAGGCCATCGCCACGGAGGATGCGCCGGAAGAAGCGCGAAAGCGCCTTCCCGGTCCCGAGTGCTTGGGCAATGGTTTCGTGCTGGCGGCGCAAGCCGGTATGGAGCTCACCGGGAAGACGGTAGAACATCGAGAGGGCAACCTGGTCGTGGTCGACTAACAGGCTACATGATTCGTTCTCAAGTCGCCTCGCTCCAGCTACTTGGCTGATAGCGTATGGCGTATGTTGGCCAACATATGAGCCATAAGCTATAAGCCATATGCCAGTACGCCAACTTCGGGGATCCCTCGGCTGAGGTATTCCGCCGCCTTGACACCATCGGTTCAAATCGAATAGCGTCGCTTCATATCTAGTCGCGAGGAGTCAACCCTATGTGGAAACAATTCAAAGTTATTGACGCCGATGCCCATATGCACGAACCGCAATATCTTTGGGATCGGTATATGGAGCCGAAGTACAGGGACCAGGTGCCAAAAGTCGCCTTTATGGATGGTGTCTTTATGGTCTACGAACCCGACGGAAAGTTTATTCCGAAGGGGAAATCCAGTCGCGACCACCCGAAAGCGCATGGGCGGTGATGGAAAGCAAATATGGAGAGGCCTATCGTCAATGGTGGTCATCGGAAATTCGGCTGAAGGATATGGACCGCTACGGCTGGGACATTCAGGTACTGCTGCCTACCGGAACAACGGCAATTTCGCCTATCGCGTTGCGCTCAAAGACATCAATCTGGGCGCCGCGATGTGCCGTGCTTACAACAATTGGGCCCACGATTATTGCAGCATCGATCCCGAAGCGTCTCAAGTTCGTCGCGGTCTTACCCGGCTCGAACGTCCGGAGAAACACCCAGCCGGGGTGGTTGAAGAACATCCGCGTCTTCAGCACCTCGGGCGCGGCCGGCCCGACGACCTGCTGGGCGTTGTACAGGTTCTCGCGGTACTGGCGGCACCCGGAGTACGAGGAGTACGCGGACGTGAAGAAGGCGAGCGCCCGCTCGACGCCCTCCTCGGCCATCTCGCGCAGCGTGTCTGCGAGCAGTGGATGCCAGTTCCTGTTGCCGAAGTAGATCGGAAGGCCGATGCCGTGGGCGTCGAGCTCGGTGCGGAGGGCGTCGATCAGCGCGCGGTTCTGGGCGTTGATAGGGCTGACGCCGCCGAACAGCTCGTAGTGATGGGCAACCTCCTCGAGCCGCTCGCGCGGGATGTTGCGGCCCCGGGTGACGTTCTCGAGGAACGGGATCACGTCGTCCATGCCCTCGGGACCGCCGAACGAGACGACGAGGATCGCGTCGAAGCGCGTGTCCGGGAAGCGGGAGGTGAACCCGTCCGCGGGTGCCTTCAGCCCGAGCGCCGTCATGGGGCGAGCGTAGCGCCGGCAAGCCGCCGGACGCGCAGGCAGGCGGTCAGCGCCTCTCAGCCGGCGAGTGGCAAGACTGCGTCGCGATAGGCCGCCAGGCTGCGCGGCTTCGTCGCGAGGTCCCACGTCGACCCCGGCCGCCCGCTGTAGTAGGCAATCAACTCGACGCGCGGGTGGGTGAGCACGAACCGTGCCATGCTGCGCACGAAGGCCGGGTCGTCGATCCCCCAGTTGGACCACTCGGGGACCGCGAAAGGCTTTGTCGGATGGGCTGCGTAGAGGCGCTCGTTCGCCTCCCAGGCCGCCCTTCCGCGAATGTTGTAGAGGTCGTTGCCGACCACGTCGACGAAACGGTCACCCGGGTAATACGCCTCCGGACGGTTGCCGGGGATGTCCGGGCTGCCGTACCCCTGCGGGTTCCAGACGACCCGCAGCCGGGAGGGCGGGTTGGGTCGGAGCCCTGCCTGGCTCGGCGGCAGCCCGAGCGATGCAAGAACGGCGTTCGTGCGCCGGGATCCGTGCAGGAGGAGCGAGATGCGCGCGAACGCGAGGCGAAACGCCGACGCCGTGTGCGACGCTCCTCGTGCGGCCCCGTCCGCGTCGAACGCCGAGTAGGCGTTCCAGTGCGCGTTCATCTCCGCGAGCGGGCGCACGTAGACGAGCCGCCCCCAGCGGGAGACGGCGCGGTTGAGGGCGACCAGGTAGCCGTCGCCCTTGCCACGGGCGATGTCGAGCGGACTGAGCACCTCGCGCCCGTTCCGTCTCGTGTTGAGGCCGATCATGGGAACTGGCCCATTGGCGGACAGCTGCCGGTCGAGCGCCGCGCCCCACGTGTGCCCCTGCGACCAGCCCAGGATCACGTGACCGACCCGCACGCCGGCGCCGGTCGCCGCCGCAAACCGATCCTTGGGCCCATACACCCCGAGCAGCAGCGGTCGGGTCGACGACTCCGTGCCCGCCCCCGAGGAGCCGGCGAGCGCCCCGGCGAGAACGAACGCGGCGAGGCATGTTCGCAGCACGCGCACGACGTCGATCATGCCTGGTTTCGGCACGCCCCGCGCACGGACTGTCCCCTTCGGCGACTCGCTGACGCAGGCACACCCGCTCGTCTGGAAGGAAAACCACGGACGCACCCGCAGCGGCGGGCCCGGTCCACTCGGCTCGACGAGCGACCCGAGGGCCGTCGGGTGCCGCTCCGGATAGGCATCTCCACGACCTGCTGATTCATCCGTTCGAAAGACCCGGTTTCGGGTCTCTGGCTTCTCGTTCTGCTGCTCGTGCTCCTCACCATCGCCGGCGGCGTGGCGCTCTCGAAGTCCGTCTTCTTGCTGCTCGTCGTCACAGCCGTCGCCGCGTTGGTCGAGATGTTCGGGCGGTCGACCACCTGGGGCGCCGGCCTGTGGCACGCGCGGTGGTCTGAGGCGGACATCGCGTCGGCGTGCCAGAGTGCCCGTGCTCGTCGTCGGTCGCGAGCACGGACGCTGCGGGACGCCCTTTCGGACGGCAACCAAGAATTGGGCTCGTGCTTGCCCGCCGCTTGCCTTTCCCTCCCTAGGTTTCGGGCCGGATTCCTCATGCCGGTACAACGCCGGCACCCGACCGCAAGCGCGAGGTGACGATGGCGATCGAAGCCCAGGTACGACGACTGTCGACGGTTCTGCCCCGGCCGGAGGATCTCACCCCGGAGGCGATCCGGGAGAAGCTCGTCCGTCACCATGCCGCCGCCGTGGACAAGGGTGGGCGCGGCCCGGCCGGCAACTCGCGCCTCACGGCGACGGTCGGCGTGGTGCTGCTCGCGCTCGTGGCGATCGAGGGCGTCACGCTGGTCTCGCTCGGCCCGCTGCTGCCGGCGCACGTGTTCGTCGGCGTGCTGCTGATCCCGCCGGTCCTGCTCAAGCTCGCGACGACCGGCTACCGGATGGTGCGGTACTACGCGGGCAGCCGGCAGTACCGGCTGGCGGGGCCACCCGCGCTCCTGATGCGCATGCTCGGGCCGGCCGTCGTCGTCTCCACCGTCGGGCTCTTCGGCTCCGGCGTGGCGATGCTCGCGCTGGGGCCGTCCGACGGGTGGGTCGTCTCGCTGCACAAGGCGAGCTTCGTCGTCTGGATCGCGGTCATCGCCGTGCACGTGCTCGGCCACGTCCTCCACATCCCGGGGCTCGCGTCGGCCGACTTCCGGGGCCCGCGCCCGCGCCGGCGGGGATCCTTCCTGCGGCGCACCGTCGTCGCGACTGCGCTCGTGGCCGGCCTCGTGCTCGCCGTTGCCGCACTGCAGTACACGGCGCCCTGGCAGGCCGTGATCGGCTGAGCGCGTTCGCTAGCGCCGCAGTCGGCGCTCGATGCGTGAGATCCCGCGCAGCCAGAAGGCGACGAGGGCGATGGGAAGGACGATCGCAGCGGCGAGGATCGCGATGTGCCCACCACCGTGTGTACGCGCCCGTGCGCTCCCGTTCGTCCTCGTTGCCGGAGCCTTGACGGACGGGCGTTGAATCCTGACGGTTTCTTGACGGTTGGGCAGCGAGATCAGGAAAGGGCCGCGCGCACGATGCGGCGGCCGAGCTCTCTCGCTTCGCGGAGCCTCAGGCCGTCCCGGTAGGTGAGGAGGACGACCACGACCGGGCCGCGCTTTCCGTAGACGATCGCGGTGCTGTGGCGCGCAGATGAGATCCAGCCGTGCTTCTGTGCCGCGGGCATCCCCGGCGGCAGCCACGGCCGGAAGAGCCCGGCGTTGTCCCCGGTTGGCTCGGAATCGAGCAGCAGCGCGATCGCGACCCTCGCCTCGTGCCTCGTCAGCCCCGAGGACGACCGGGCGCGGCGGTTTCCCGTCGCGGCTGCCTGCAGCACGGTGAGCAGGCGCCCGAGATCGGCCGCGGACGTCGTCCTCGCCGAGACGAGCGGCGGTACGAGTGGGGTGGAGGAGCGCGACGTTCCGACACGGTAGGTGCCGGGGTAGGTGCTCGCCCTGGCGCCCAGGCGGCGAAGCGTCGCCTCGACGACCTGCGTTCCCCGTGCCTCGTCTCCCGAGCCGAGGGCGCGCAGCAGGCGGTTCGCGGCCAGGTTCGACGACCAGGCGGCGAGCGCCTGCATGTCGTGCAGGTACGGGCTCTGCTCGGGCCGCGGGCCGAAGCGGCCGAGCGCCGCGGCGAGCACGCCGAGCTTCACCGTCGAGGCGGCAGGGAATCGAGCCTCGGCGTTCCAGCGCCCTGTGCGCCCCGTCGCCAGGTCGTGGACGTAGGCGCCTGCGTAGCCGGGGAAGGAGGAGGCGATCCTCGCGAGCCGCGCGTCGAGGGTGGGGTCGGGACGCTCGCGCGTCGCCGAACGGCCCGCGGCGGGAGGAAGGAGCCACGTGCGCTCGGCTCGCCCGCGGCTCGTGCCGTTCGGTCCACGCAGCGTGACCTCGAGCGTGCCTCGGCCCGTCTCGCTCGCGGCGGGCAGCCGAAGCTCGCGGACGCCGGCCGGCGGGTCGTCCAACTGCAGCACGAGCTGCCCGCGTCTGCGGAGCTCGGCGCGCCGAGTGCCGGGCGGGACGGCGAGGCGCACCTCGCCGAAGAACGCCTCTCCGTCACGCGGCGCGAGCAGCGGCTGACGTGCCGCTTCCGCGCGGGGCCCGGCGGCTGCGCGGATTCCGGCCCGGCAGGCGGCGCGGGCCCGGCGCGCCGCGGCGAACCCGGCGTTCACCCGCCGCTCGCCCGCGAGCCGCATCGGCTCGCTGGGGCGGTCGACGCCCTCGGCGGCGAGCACACTGCCGTGGGCGGCAGCGACGAGGGCCTCGTAGAGCGAGCGGCACGCCGGAGTGGGGGCCAATCCGGCGAGGCCGGCCTCGATCTCGCGGGCGACGTCGTACCGCCGCTGCACCGCGTCCGGGTCGAGCGAGCGCGCCTCGTCCCCGGCGCGTGCAAGCGCGACGAGAGCCGCCGCCGTGCCGGCCCCCGTGGGCGTCGCGGCGACCACGGCCTGTGCGGCCGCGCACGCGATGCAGAGGGCTAGCCCAACGAGCGTCCATGCCCTGCGGTGCTGTCTCGAGCCAGCCACGCCGGAGAGTGAATCACTCCCCCGCCCGATGCCGCGGGGCGGCCGGAGCGCGTTTGACGCACCGGCCGGCCGTGACGATGATCGAAGACATGCGAGAACCGGCCTTCCGCGCCTCGACGCCTCCCGCCGGGGCGTCGTGAGCTCGACCGAGAACGCCGGAGAGCGCCGTTGCGGCTCCTGCGGCCACCTCGCGGCGCCGGACGACGATTTCTGCACGCGCTGTGGGACGGATCTCGACGACGCGACGAACGTTCTCCATCTCGGGGTGACGCCCCCGCTTCCATCGGCGGCTGTGCCCGTGCCCCTCCCTGTGGGGCCATCGGATCGGAGCCGGCGTGGCCTGTGGGTCGCGCTCGCGCTCGCGGTCGCCGTCCTTTCGGTCGCCTGCGTGGCGCTCGCCGTCGCCACGATCACGAGCCGGCAGGATCTGTCGGACACCCGCTCGGAGCTCGAGACCTCGCAGGCGCAGGTGGCGGCGTTGAAGAAGAGCCGCGCCGGTCTGGCCGCCGAGCTCGCCGCAACGCGTGATCTCTCCAGGCGGCGCGCCGCCGTCCTGCTGCGCGCCAACAGGGTGCTCAAGGGGGTCGACCCCCTGCTCTCCAGCGTCGACGAGGTCAAGCAGAGCTCGGGGAAGGTGCAGAGCACGGGCGACTCGTTCGTCGCCGCCACCGACGCCCTGATCGACACGACGATCGAGCTCGTGAACTACCTCGTCGAGACCGACCCGGAGTCGATCGACAACACCCACGTGAACGACCTCATCGACGAGGCGAACGGCCAGCTCGAGAAGATCGATTCGTACAGGTCGCAGCTGCAGGCGTCCCGTTCGCGCTACAGGAAGGTCGCGGCGACCTTCGACACCCGCGCGTCGAGCTTCTCGTCCGCGGTGGAGGCGCTGAAGCAGCAGCTCGAGCAGGTGACCCGCTGAGCGGGGATCGGCCGCACAGGTCGTGCGCCCGCTGCGGGACGGCGCTCGGCGACGCCGCGCGCTTCTGCGGGCACTGCGGCGCCCCAGCCACGGAAGCCGCGACCGGCGGAGGCCCGGCCGCCGAGCCGAAAAGCGGTCGCCGAAGGCCTCGCGCGGTCGTGGCCGCCGCTGTCGTCACGGCGGCTGCCCTGCTCGCCGCCGGGTGGCTCGGGTATCACCGGATCGGCTCCGAGCAGGACGACCAGCAGGAGGCGGTCGCCGCCCTCACGGTTCAGGTGAAGCGCCTCGCGCGGTCGGTCACCCGGCTCACCGACACCACGGCTGCCCTGAGCAAGAGGGTCGACGAGCTGGAGGCTGAGACGACCGCGGGCCTCGCCCCGGTCGCGGCACACACGCTGAAGAGCGTCTACTCGATCGAGACGGCCGACGGCTCCGGGTCGGGCTGGGCGGCCTGGACCGAGCAGGGCGCGACGTTCGTGATCACGGCGAACCACGTCGTCGAGGGGACGAAGAAGGTCACCGTGCGCCAGAAGACCTCGAGCTGGAAGGGCACGGTCACGCGAACCGACGCCGTCAACGATCTCGCGCTCGTGCGCGTCGGTAAGGACGATCGGCCCGCCGCTGTGGCCCGATGCCGGCGTCCAGCCGACCCCGAGCGTGGGGGACACGCTCGTGCTCGTCGGTAGCCCGTACGGTCTCGAGGGCACCGTCACGACCGGTGTCGTGAGCCGGATCACCTACAACGAGATCCAGACGGACGCGGCCGCCAACCCCGGGAACTCCGGCGGGCCGGCGGTCGACCGGCAGGGCCGCGTCGTCGGCGTCCTCCTCTCCGGCGGCGGCGAGAACCTCAACTTCACCGTGCCGATCAAGCGCGCCTGCATCACGATCCGCGACTGCTAGAGGCTTGATGTGGGTTGGGAGTGTGGCTGGGGCGGTTCTGCACCAAGGAGCGTGTTCGACGCGGGCGGCGTCAAGGCTGGTTGCCTTGATGCCGTCCGCGGCGGACGCGATCCGCAGCGTGCAGGCTGCATCCAGACGTGCTTCCAACCCACATCAAGCCTCTCAGTCGGGGAGAAGCGGCATCGAGAGCCCGGGGTCGCGGCCGAGCAACACGGCCCGGGTGATCGCCGCCTGCCCGAACCGTTCGCGCACCTCGTCCAGCGCCGCGTCGAGCGGCGCGGTCGGCGGGCCGTAGAGGGGCAGAGCGAGCTGGACGGCACGGGCGTCCTCGACGTTCATCACGGAGACGCCGACGAGCGTGAGCCCGCGCTCGCGGATCTCCGGCAGCGCGGCCCGTAGGAGCCCCCGGGAGGCGTTGAGGATCGAGGCGGTCTCGTCGGTTGCCTGCGGTAGGGTGGTGGAACGGGTGGCGCGCGAGTAGTCGTCGAAGCGCAGGCGCAGGACGACCGTGCGACCCACGCGCCGCGCCTTCCGCATACGTCCGGTGACCCGGTCGACGAGCCCGATCAGCGCCGCATCGATCTCCGGCTCCGATCGCCGCCGACGCCCGAGCGCCCGCTGGGCACCGATCGACCGGCGTCGCCGGCCGGGCTGGACGGGCCTCGGGTCGCGGTTGTGGGCGAGGGCGTGGAGGTGCCGGCCCGCCGCGCGGCCGAGCAGCGCGACGAGCGACTCGACGTCGACCCCGGCGACCTGGCCCACCGTGCGGAGCCCGCAGGCCTGCAGCCTGCGCGTGGTGGCGGGGCCGACGCCCCACAGCCGCTCGACGGGGAGAGGGTGGAGGAAGCCGATCTCCTCGCCGGGCTCGACGACGAGCAGGCCGTCGGGCTTCGCGACGCCGCTCGCGACCTTGGCGAGGAACTTGGTTCGCGCCACGCCGACGGTGATGCGCAGCCCGACGCGCTGGAGGACGTCCCGGCGCAGGCGAACGGCGATCTCGGTCGGTGTCCCGGAGATCCGCTCGAGCCCGCGCACGTCGAGGAACGCCTCGTCGATCGACAGCCCTTCCACGAGCGGCGACGTGTCGTCGAACACGCGGAACACCGCTCTGCTCGCGTCGACGTAGGCATGGAAGCGCGGAGGGACGACGACTGCCTGCGGGCAGAGCCTGCGCGCCTGCGCTCCTCCCATCGCCGTTCGGATGCCGCACGCCTTCGCCTCGTAGCTCGCCGCCAGGACGACCCCGCCGCCGACGATGACCGGACGTCCGCGTAGCCGTGGGTCGTCGCGCTGCTCGACCGACGCGAAGAACGCGTCGAGATCCGCGTGCAGGATCCGCGCCATGCTCATATGCGAACATATGTTCGCATATGAGCATGAGCCCGCATCTCGTCGCACTTTCAGTGCAACGAGCCTTCGCGGGGATGCAATGAGGAAGCCGGCCGGCTCGGGGTACGGCAGAGACGTGTGCCTCTCGGCGAGGGCGAATGGCTCACCGGGTCGCGATGAGAGAAGTCCCGACGCTCTGCGCCGGACAGTAGTAGCCGCCGCCCGCGCTCGTGTACGGGCTGTACACCTCCATCGAACCGACCCATGAGGTGGCGACCCATTCTCGCTTGCGCGCCTGCCCCTTCTTCACCGTGATCCGCAGGGTCAGCGTGTTCTGGACGTCGGTCGCGCTCAGCGCCGACGAGCCGCAGTGCACGATGTGGGCATGGGTCGTTCCGCTGTAGTCGGCGCCTGACTGGGTCAGGGTCATGTTGAAATCGTGGGAGGAGAACGCCCCGGAGACCACGACCGCACACGCGCCGGCCCTGCACTTCTGGTGGAACCGCCAGGTTTCCGTCGACGTGTCGCCGACCTCGATGGTCCCTCCGCCGGTGCTGGTGACCTTGATGCGCACCGGCCACGACCCCGGCAAGCGGGCCGCAGAAACCGGGGGAGCGAGCGTCCTCACCCGGAGGACGGCGGACGGGGCAGACCGCCGACTGCCCCATACCGCCTTTACCCGGTACCGAAAGGCGCTGGCCGGGGCAAGCCTTCTGTCCTTGTACGACCTGGTCGTTCCGGGGACCCTGCCGACGGTGGTGCCGTTGCGGACGATCACGTAGCCGTCGGGCACCGGGCTGCTCGGGGGGCGCGACCAGCGGAACACCACCGAGCTGATGGTCGATCTCCCTCTCCTGAGACCGACCGGATGTGGAGTGATCGTTCTCACGGCCGTCTCGATCGAGTGGTGCGACCGCGTCGTCCCCGAGACGGCGACGACGGTGTACCGGTGAGTGCTACCCGGGGCCAGGGCCTTGTCGAGGTATGACCTCTTCTTGGCGGAGACAGAACCGACCTTGGCCCCGTCGCGCAGGATCAGATACCGGTCGACGATTGGGCCACCGGTCGACAGGCCCCACCGAATCAGGATCGACGTCGCCGTCGGCGATACCGCCCGCACGGCCGTCGGGGTCGCCGGGACGTCTCCGGCCCACGGAGCCCAGATCACGATGCCGGCGACCACGCAGACCAGCGCTGCGATCGCACCAAGGGCGGCGGGCCACCTCCGCCTTCGCCGTCCACCGCCGATCGACACCGACGGGGCCGTATGCGTTGGAGGAGGCGGGGCGGAGATCGCATCGCCATACGAGCCTGGCGGTTCCTTCCTGCCCGTGTCTGTGCCGGCGGCCTGTTTGACCACCGCGCCTCCGGGGAGAAGTGCTTGCGCCAGCAGGGAGGCCTCCCCCTTGTTTCGCGCCACAAGACGGTAGGTCTCGGGAACGCTCGGCTCGTCGGGATCGAAGGGCGCGGTGATCCGCAGTTGCCTGAAGGGGCTGAACACGAACCTCCACAGCAGCCAGCCGGGCAGGATCCCGCCGAAGATCAAGAGGAAGACGAGGAGGCCCGGAGAGCCGTAGCGCTCGAGCTTGAGGTACGTGACCGCCGAGGCCGGAAAGACATGCGATCGCGGGGCGGCCCTCCTCCGCGTGCGAAAGGAGCTGACGAGAAGGACTGCACAAAGGACGAGGAAGAGGACGAATGCGCCGAGGAAGACGGAAGCTCCGACGTCCGATGCAGTGCTGTCTTCCGCCGATGAATCCATGAGCAAGCCACAGCTCACCATCACGACCAGAAGAGCAGGAAGTGACAAGACAAACAGAAGGAAGCGACGCGACTGCCGCACCAGCGCGTCCTTGTCGAGGTAACCGCCGGTGACGACCACGTTCGCACCCGCCAGGGCGAGCCGGATCGTCCCGCGCACACTCCAGGTGCCGGACTTCCTTCGCTTCCAGAGGGGAACTCCCGGCTCCTTCTGGTAGACCTTCAACGCGAACGTCGCCTGCTCGCCGGGGGCCGGCTGGAAAGCGGCCGGAACGGGGATCGGGGCCGCCGGCGCCACCGGCGCGCTCTCGACCTGGACGTCGATCAAGGTGGTGCCGCACGTTCGGCAGCTCCCGGCGGGGTCGGCGGGCGAAACCTGCCGGCAGGCCGGGCAGTAGCCCCGGCTCGTAACGGCGAATTTCGTGCCGCAGAACGGGCAGGCCTCGGCTGTCAGCGCGATCTCCTCGGCGCAGCGAGGACAGGTCTTCGTCCGCTGGAGGCTCGGGATGGGGGCGTCATGGTGGTCATGGGGCTTCCTCCTCTGGCTCCTAGCTCGCCGCGTAGGCGATGACGTAGAGGCCGATGACGACCGTCCAGACGACGAGGCCGGCGATCGCCCACCGCCTTTGAGCGCGCTGGAAGTGATCGACACCCTCCCATCGCTTGTTGGCCCAGGCCCATTCGTTCCCTTTGGCGCCGAGCACGAACGGCACCACGATGCCGAAGACGGGGATCAGTGTGAGCAGGGAGCTGTACACCCGGTTTGAGATCCCCCAGACGAGGCTGAGAAGGAACGCTCCCCAGTTCCACTTGCGGATCTCTGGCGGCGCGATCGAGAGATGGCCGAGGCCCGAGGCGAACCGGTCGAAGCCGACTGCCGCGGTCGACGCGGGCGCAGCCGGGGCAACCGGCGTTGCCGCCGCGGCGACACGCGTCTCCAGGTGCGGATCGATCGAAGCGGCTTCGCAACGCGCACACAGGTTCCCCTCATCGACCGACACGACCTCGTGGCAGGCCGGGCAGTAGCCCGTGCGGACGGTCTCGAGCTCCGCCCCGCAGAACCGGCAGAGTTGCGCGCGGGCTTTCATTTCCTCTCCGCAGCGTGGACACTCCTTCGTCTCTGGTGCGGAGACGGCCGGCGGAGTCGGAGCGGCGACGGCGGGCGGTGCGGCACGGCTCCGAGTCGAGACGTCGAGCGCGACCACGGGCTCGTCGCGAAGCGGGTGCTCCCCAACTACCCGGGACTCCTGCTCTGGTTCCGTTCCGACCGATGACGCGGTCATGCGGTCCTCTCTCCACACGTAGCTCTAGCCGGTTGCCGTCGCTGCGGCGGGGCCGGGAGTGACGCTGACTGTCAGCTCGCTTGTGCCGCTCAGCGTTCCTGTCAGGTCGGCCTCCCACGAGGCGGCACGGCACGTCCAGATCCCAAGGTCGGTCTCGGGCGTCGAGTAGCGCTCGTGACCGACGACGCCGGTGGCACGCCACGTGTTGCCGACCCAGGCGCCGCCGCTGACCTCGAGCCGAACCTCGAGCGTTCCTGTGACTGTGGAGAAGTTGCACTTGCTCAACGCCGCGGGGCCATTGCCCGAATAGCTGGCACCGGTGCGCGTCAGCGGTATCGTCACCGTCGTGCCGAGGCCGGGGAGCATGCCCGAGACCCCGAAGCTGACGTTCGTGTCGCACGGGCCCGACGCACAGGCCGGCTTGAAGGTGTGGGTGACCGTGCTGCTGTCACCGACCTTCATGCTGAGCCCGTCCACTGCCGTGATCTGCCTGGTGATGTCGGACGTGCCTTCCAGCCGCGCCTCGGAGAGCTCCAGCGGCGGCTTCGGGGCGATGCGGAGCGTGCGTACGCCCGACTCGACGCAACCGTCACGACCGGCGATCCGGTACGCCTGCCAGAAGTACGTGCCGGCGGTGTTCAGCCAGGAGCTCGACAGGCTTGCGCCAGCCGGTCGGGCCTCGTACGTCGCCGGCCTTTGCGTCCGGACGAAGCTGGTTCTCGCAACCTCGCCGCGAATCACGCCGCACTTCCCACGCACGGAGGAGCGCGAGACGCGTAGCATGAGGCCCACGTCGCGGGCGTGCGTGCGGATCCGGAAGACGATGGCGGAGCCGGCCTGGAGTGCCACGTTGGGCGTAGGGCTGAGAAGCGTTGGCGGCTTCAGGTCGGGATCCGGCGCGGGTGCCGCTCCTCCCACCGCCGCTGCTACCACGCTGAGAGCGCAGAGCGTGACGAATGCAACCACCGTCTGAAGACGCATGCCTCGCACCACATGCACCCCCCTTCACTGCTCCCAAAGAAGATCACGTCTCGGCGCCCGCCACATCGGGGAGCCCGCTGATCCGGCTGCCCGAAGACCGTCGCGCCAACGCCTGGTCATGGGGGGCGAGCTCATCGTCGAACCCGGTGCCCCACGCACCCCTGCCACACGCGCCTCCTGGGGCGCGACGAGACATGCGTGGGATCGACGTCGCGCGTCGCTAGACCGCGGTCCCGAGTGATCCGCGGAGCGATGCCGTGTACCGCACGGCTCCGCACCTGAAGACACCCGACGTCGCTGCCGGGGCTTCGACTCGAGCACTCCCTGCGAAGTGCTTCGCCTGCCAGATGCCGTTCACCCAAGCGCCTTTCGTGACGCTGATCTTCACGCTCATCGTTCCGGCCACGGGGTCGCTCATGCAGGTGAGGGCTGTCATCCTGGCGCTGCCGCTGTAGGAGGCGCCGCTTCTCGTCAACGTGACCCTCTGGGTGTGAGCACTCTCGAAGGGGGTCAACGCGTGTGTGTACTCGAATGACATGCGCACGCTGCACGCGCTCTTGCTGCACTGCGGGACAAACCTCCAACTGTCGGTGTCCTTGCTCCCCACCTTCAGGTCGAGCCCGGAGGCCGACGTGTACCGCTCGGTGATGTCGAAGTACCCGGTCAGGCGGGCGGCGGCGAGCGTCCCAGGCGGCTTCGGCTTCGGCGTGGGCTTCGGCGTGGGCTTCGGCTTCGGCGTGGGCTTCGGGGCAGTGACCTTCAACACCATGACGTTCGACGCCTCGCGCACGGGGCACTGGCCCGCGTAGTAGCACGGCTCGTCGAACGCGACGACATGGACGTAGTAGGTGCCAGGGTCGATCGAGAAACTGTCTGTCCAGGACGTCTGCGTGTCCTCGAGACCGTCGAACACCTTGCGGTTCTCGGAGAGGAAGTAGTAGCCGTCCGGTTCGATCGCCGGGCTCGTGGCGATCTCGATCACGTCGGCTTGCACGCCGGGAGGCAGCGACCAGGTTGCTGTCGCATGACCCGACTGCACGCCGACGGTGAGAAGCACAGGCGGAGCTGCAATCGCCTCCGCCGGCACGAGCAGCACAATGAACACCGCGAAAGCGACCAGACACGCAACAAGAGTGGTTCGCATCGCCAGCACCCCCTTTCAGTTCGCCGAGCTCTTGAGCACCGTGCGAGCCAACGCAACGTCTTTCACGAGCAGCCCTCGGTACTTCTCGAGGAAGAGGAGCGTGTTGATCGTCTGCACCGGCTCCGCGCCCGTGATCTCGTAGAGCGGTCCGGCGCCGAGCGGGACGTCGAGGCGGGCCTCTTTGACGAGGGTGACGGCCCGGCCGATCTGCTGGTCGAGTCCGTTGACGACACGCGTAAGCACGTACGCAGCGCCGACCGCTCCAGGCATGTCGTTGACCTCTTTGGCGCTGTACTTCGATTGCCCGCTCTTCCATTCGGAGACTCCGTTGAGCTTGAGGATCTTCCGGAGGGGCGTCATTGCCGCGCGCGTCTGGGTTTGCACGGTGGCGAAACAGGCCCGTACCTGGCCTTGACGTGACGTCAGCGTCGCGGTGGCGGTGATCTGCTTGGCGTCGAGGTTCCGTGAGAGCGCAGCGACGAGCTTCTCGCACTTCTTCTCGACTGGCGCTGTGCTCTCCAGCTTTGTGACCGCGTTGGTCAGAAGGGCGGCTTCCGGGGCAGCCTGCTTCGAACCTCCGCACCCTGCAGTGACGGCGACCCCGATGCCGACGACCATGACGGCAAGCACCGTCGTCAGCTGCATCGCTCTCCCGGCCCCAAGCCGACGCACAGCAGACCCTCCCGTCACCTACAGGTTGCCGCCGCCGCCGCCGGAGCGCATCAGCGTTCGCCGCTGATAGCGCCTTCCCGGAACTACCGACCGTCAAGTACCGCGCAGCCCTGTGGGTCGACTCCGGTTACCGGGTTGGTGACACGTACCGCGAGGGAACCAACTGACCCCGTAACCGAGACTCCCGCCCTAGCTAGTTGGGCCTTCGGCCTTTCTGCCGAGACACAGGCGCCAACCAAGACATGGCGAGTCCCGAGTCCGCGGCTCCTCTGCTAGGCGAAACAGCTTCCTAGTACCAGCGCCCCTTCGCGAAGCCTCCGAAGGCTACGAGTCCGATCAGGGCGATGATGATCCCTGCCCACATGCTCCACACGAACGCGAGCACGATTCCGACGATGACAAGGACTCCGCCGATCGTGATACCACCGGTCTTCAGGTCACTGCCTCCGGCCATGGCTGGCTCCTCTGCTTGAGGATCACGTTGCAAGACACGTTACTCCTCTTACCCCAGGACGTCGGCTCCGTTGAACATGCCGAACGACACGAGCGCACCCGGCTCGGCGGAATCGAACCGGGCCAGAGCTTCCTCGATCTCGATCGTCGGCTGGGCCACCACCCAGAACGGCGAACGCCACGCCGTCCTCTGGACGAAGTGCTCCTGAGGATGCGTCCTGCGAACAACCGCACCAACCCAGCCAACGGCGTGTTGCGTTCAACTGCAACCACCAGAGGGGGTTTCTGCAACCACGCGGCCCTCACGTGTCCACTCCAGGCAAGAGAAAACCCGCCGTTTCCAGCGGGTTTGAGAGTGGAGCGTGCCGGGCTCGAACCGGCGACCCCCAGCTTGCAAAGTCAGACGAGGCGTTGGCCTCGAAGCGACACGCGTGGACGATCCGCATGGATAGGCGCGTTTCCCCGCATCGGCTCTGGTCTCGATTGGCCCCGTTTCGACGAATCTTGCTGACACGCTGCTGACATTCGATTCGCCATTGATCGGCGAGGCACGATGGAGGTCGTGGACGGCGAGCTACGTCGACAGGCTCACGAGTGGGCAGAGCGGACGGCGGTCGAGCAAGGACTCCCCCCGAAGGTGGAGGACTTCAGGGCGCTACGAGACATCTGCCTGCTCCTTAGGCTGACCGATCACACGGACAATGCGCTCAAGTGAGAGCACGCTCGCCCAGGCGACAGCGACCTATCTAGCCGCGGAGAGCGCCGTCGCTCGTAAGGCAGGCTATGCGAGTCCTCGTGCTGCCCAGGCGTGCGCTGTCAGCAGGAATGGGGCGGTAGGGAGCTTCGCGCGACAGCGTTCGCGGAGCTGCCGTTGTTGTGCGGGGTCGAGTCCGGCGACATAGCCTCCGGCAGGTCCAACGCCGAACGTGAGCGGCTCCCACCATTCTTCGAAGCTCGAATGTTCAACGCGGATCGAGTGAGTCGCCTCCTCGATCTCCACCAGTCCCGCAGCGTCAAACATCTCCGCGAGATGCCCCTCCCGAACACCTGCGAGGTGGGACTCGTCGACGAGGTCGGGGTCGAGCTCGCGCGCTGCGTCCCAGAGCGTGCTGATCGGGCCTCGGCCGCCGGCGTAGTCCCAGACGGACGCCGCCACGACACCGCCCTTCCGGGTCACACGCACCATCTCGGCGACTCCCGCTGCGGGGTTCTCCATGAGCAGGACGACCAGTTGCGCGAGGGTCGCGTCGAACTCCGCATCCTTGAACGGCAACTGCTCAGCGGCTGCACGCCGTATGTCGACGCCCGGATGACGCTCCTCCACCGCGGCGACGAAAGGCTCCGATGGATCGACGGCAGAAACCGCTGCGGCACCGAGTCGCTTGACCAACTCGGCTGTCAATGCGCCCGGGCCGCAGCCGACGTCGAGCACTCGTTGCCCCGCGGAGACCGTTGCGAGATCGGCCAGCTGAGGAGCAAGCAGCACCGAGTATCTGCCCATATAGCGGTCGTACGCGCCGGGGTCGACGGTGAAGCTCACGGCGATACGCTAACGCCTATGACGCCCGATTCACCTCAAGGGACATTCCTGAACGCTGGCCCAGGCGACAGCGCTGTTCTAGCCTCCGGATGGAGCGAGTGCGAAGAGCTGCCAGATGCCGGGTATGCCTTTGAGCTCGTGGGTGTCGCGATCGCTGAATTCGATGCCGGTTCCCGCGACGAGGTCGCGAACCGTCTGCGAGACGACGACTTCGCTCGGTCCGGCCTTCGCTGCGACGCGAGCGCCGATCGCGACTGCGAGGCCAGCGACCTTGCCGTCGTGGATCTCGCATTCGCCCACGTGGATACCGATTCGTGCTTCGAGCCCGATCGCGTGGACGCCCGCGACTATCGCCTCTGCTGCGCGAATCGCCCGTGCTGGCCCGTCGAAGGTCGCGAAGAAGCCGTCGCCTGCGGTGTCGCGCTCCTGCCCTCGGAAGCGGCTGAGCTCGCGGCGCACGATCGCATGGTGTTCGGCGAGAAGGTCTCGCCAAGCGCGATCGCCGATCTCTGCGACACGTTCTGTTGAGCCGACGATGTCGGTGAACATCACGGTCGCGAGAACGCTCTCGGGCACCTCGGGCGCTTCTTCGCCACCTACGAACCGCTCGATCTCGTCCGCTATGTCAGGCGAGAGGAAGATGCCGAAGTAGTCAGTGCCGGAGACGCGCATCGTGCGGGCATTCGGGAGTCGAGCGGCGACCTCCATCGTTTCGGCTTCCATCACCGACCGGTACAGAAGCAGGGTCGGGACGTGCACGGCCGGCAGAACATCGCTGAGGTCCGTTTCATAGAAGGCGCGATTGAGCGCATAGGCGACGGCAGGACTGGCACCGACACGCAACGAGTTGGCGAACCAACGGCGGCTCTCCTCGTCACCGGCGAGGGAAGGGCAACCTTCTGCGAGCAGTTCGTCCGCGAATTCCTGCGTACCCCAGTTGTCTCGAATCGAGGCGAGCGCCTGCATCTCGGCCCCGCTGCCTGCGGTGTCGGTATGCGCCTCCGCATGGAAGAGCACCAGCGCACGGGTCCGTTCCGGATACGTGGCGGCAAAGAGAACCGCCATGCCACCGCCCTCGTGCGCGCCGAAGATCACCGGGTTCGCTGATCCTGCAGCGTCGAGAACCGCGTGAAGGTCTTCCATCCGTGTCTCCAGGGACGCGAACTGGCCGCCGTGATCGGAGATCCCCGTGCCCCGCTTGTCGAACAAGATCAGCCGAAACGACCGCGAGAGGCGCATGTAGAAGTCGCGCCACAGCGGGTAATCCCAGCCACACGCGAGGTTCGAGACGAAGTCGGGGACGTACACGAGATCGGTGTCGCCGTCACCAACCACCTGATAGGCGATCGCGACGCCGCCGTTCCGCGCATAGCGGATCTCGGCACCACCCGGTCCCCGTCCCCAACCGCCCACCGTCATACCCGCATTCTCCACCAATTGCGGGCGGTAGTCCGACACGCCGCGGCATAACGCTCATGTGACATTCGCGAACACTGGCACAGGCGAGCCGCTGCTGCCCCCGGATGTCAAGACGAGGACGGCGCGCGGCTTCGTGCAGTCGCCGCTGTTGTGTAACGCTTAGCATCGTCGCATGAGCGCCTTGCGCGAGCCGGTGCCGTTCGAGGTGTACAAGGCGGGCGTTTACCTGCACGGTACGAAGGCGGACCTCGCGGTGGGCGATCTGCTGGTCTCGGGACGCGAATCGAACTTCGAGGCCGGCCGGGTGATGAACTACGTCTACTTCAGCGCAACTCTCGACGCCGCGGTCTGGGGCGCTGAGCTCGCCAGCGGTGAGGGCCGCGGGCGCATCTACATCGTCGAGCCAACCGGGGAGTTCGAGGACGACCCGAACTTGACCGACAAGAAGTTCCCGGGGAATCCAACGCGGTCCTTCCGCAGCCGCGAGCCGGTGCGCGTTGTTGGCGAGCTTGTCGACTGGGTCGGTCATTCGCCCGAGAAGTTCGAGGCCATGCGAGCCGCACTCGATGCATTGCAGCGGAACGAAACGGCGCAGATCGAGGACTAAGTCGCCGCGCGGTCGACTGTCAGGCCTCGGGTGACATTCGTGAACGCTGGCTCAGACGGCAGGGCCGTGACACATACGCTCCAAGAGTGGCTGTTCGATTGAAGCGCACGGGCATCGCCGCTGTCTTGTGCGTCGTCGCTGTCGGCTTCGCCGTGCCCGCGACGGCGCTCGGGGCGCCACCGAGTGACGCCTTCAAGAAGGCCTCTTGCCCGTTCGAGGTGCCTGGGGGAGTGAGCGAGGGAAGCGAGCTCGTGTGCGGCTACGTGCGAGTGCCGGAGCGGCACGACAATCCGTCCGGCTCGACGATCGACCTTGCGGTCGCCGTCTTCCGGAGTTCCTCTCCGACGCCGGCCGCGGACCCGCTCGTGCTCGTGCGCGGAGGCCCCGGTGAGTCCACACTCACCGAGTTCGCCCCGGTCATGGCTTCCTCGGTCGGCAGGCGCATCCTGAAAAGGCGCGACGCCATCCTGATCGAGCTGCGCGGCACGTACTACTCGCGGCCGTCACTGGCCTGTCCGGAATGGGACAGCTACGTCGATCGGCGCCTTGGCGAGGACGTCCGCGTCGAACAAGACATCGCCGGTGAGCTGCACGCGATCACCCGGTGTTACGAGCGGCTCCGGCGCAAAGGCATTGATCTCGCCGCTTTCAACCTCGTCGAGAGCGCAGCCGACCTGCCCGTAGTGATAGCGGCTCTCGGCTACGACCGCTACGACCTCTTTGCGACCTCCGCGGCAACCCTGCTCGCGCAGCACCTACTGCGAGATCACCCCGAGCGGCTGCGTAGCGTCATCCTGGATTCGCCCCTGCCACTTGCCGAACGACCGTACGCCGACTTCGTCCTCGGTGCCGACGCATCGCTCAGCGCGAGAGTGAGCGCCTGCGCGAATGAGCCCCGCTGCCGAGCTGCCTTCCCGGCGCCCGCCGCGTCACTTCTCAGCGCGATCGGCGCCCTCAACCGAAAGCCGGCCATCGTGCCGATCGAGAACCCCAACGACCACCATCGACAGAAGGTCGTCCTCAACGGCGATCGCGTGGGGGAACTCGTCTACGACCTGTTCGCAGACTCCGAGGCAGTCCCGGTCGTGCCACTGCTCGTGCAGATGCTTGCGCACGGCGATTACTCCCTCGTGCCGACCTTCGGCGGCGCGCTCTTCCACCCGAAGCACTTCAGCCGCGGCCTTCAATACTCCGCCCTCTGCGCCGAGGAGATCAACTTCAGCGACCAGGACATCGTCCAGCCAGGCCGCTACCCCGCGTTCGAGCGCATCGTCGCCGGTATCTGGCCACGCAAACTGCTCGCCGGCTGCAAGGTCTGGAAGGTTGACCAACTGCCACAGTCGGTCAACCGCCCGGTACAAAGCGCCATCCCCACACTCGTCATGACCGGACGGTTCGACATCCTGCCATCCGACTACGCCCCTGCTGTGGCCCGGAACCTCTCTCGAAGCTATGTCGTGACCGTTCCCGACGCGGCTCACACCCCGACAGGAAGCAGCAGCTGTGCCGTCGACATCGCCGGCCGCTTCCTCGACAATCCGACCCGCCGCCCGGATACGTCGTGCCTGAGCCAAACCCAGGTCAGGTTCATCACGGCGCCCCTCGCTCGTCGCCTCCTGCTGTCCGAGCCGCCAGTTGCCAGACTCGCCCTGCTCCTCGTCACCGTCCTGGCCATGCTCTCCGTGCCCGCATCCTGGGTATGGCGGCACCTGCGCCGCAGAACCTCAAAGGTGGCTCTTCAAGCCCGACGTACACGGTCGCTAATCGCTGCCGCCACAGGACTCAATCTCGTCTTCCTAGTCGTCTTCTTCGCCAGCAACCCGCTCGAGATCGTCTACGGCTACACCCACGCGCTGCGCATCGCCGCGATACTCCCCCTGCTCTCGACGATCCCCGCCATCACGGCAGCGGCACACGCCTTCACCGCCTGGAGGCGAAACTCCTGGCGACTGACCGACCGCATCCACTCAACAGTCTTAGTCGCAGCCCTTCTCGTCTTCGTCTGGCAGCTGCACTGGTGGTACCTGCTCGCACCACTCTGATAAGCCGCCAAGAGAATCTGCGGTTCGAGTCCGAGGTCGTGGGTTCTCTCGGAATGGAATCGACGGACTCGCACCACCGACCTCCTGAGCGCACACCAAGCGGTCTCTCACGTGACAGACCGCAAGCTCTCCTTCCGGACACCCCCAAGGGCCTCGTTTTCTCAGGGAACATTCCTGAACTCGGGCAGGCGAAGCTCCAGCTCCCGCACCGCCTTCACGTAGACCACTACCGCGAGCGAGTCCGGGACCGCTGAACCAACCCTCCACCGGTTCGATGAGTGGTCAGACCCCGCGACACGTTGGGCAGGCGTGAGGCTTGCGGCCTCTCGTTCGGACGCGCTCGAAGGTCGTGCCGCACTCGGCGCAGACAAGCGTCTCCATCTCGGCACTCTCGGTCGTTGTTGCCGTTGTGATTGCGGCGCCTTTGGCCGACTTTGGTGGTCGAGGCTTGTCTGCCGCTTCAATCTTGGCGGTGGCATACGCAAGTCGCTTGTGAAGGTCCTCGACGGCTTCCGGGCGGGCCGCATGCTGGCCGTAGACGTTGATGCCCCGCTCTGCCCAGTTGCGCATCGTTACCCAGTCCCTGGCCTTCTGACAGCGAACAGCGGCTTGGCGGTAGGTGTCGATCAACGGGATCTTGCCGAACTTCTCGTAGAGCGCCGGCCGGATGGCGACCATCTCCGTGTCGTGTTGTCGGCATACGGCGTCGAACTCGTCGAGTGCTGACGAGAAGGCGTCGCGGCTCCGGTAGAGCCGCTTCTCCAGTTCGCTCATCATGTAGTGCCGGTCGATGGGGTCAGGTTCCGTTTCGAGCATGGTGCGCAGTTGCTTGATAGCCGTGACGTCGTTCTCGGGGAGCTGGCTGTACCAGGACAGGTCGTACCTATCGTCTTCGCGGTCGGTCGCCATGGCCTCGGAGAGTCCGGTTCTGAAGCCGGAGGCGTCGCGGTCTCGTGGCGACTTGATGCCGAAGTCTTCGGGGTCGTGGTCGAGGAACACGCCGAGTTGTCCCAGGCCATCTTGGCGTTGGCCACCACCCACGATGGTGGCGTTGAGTGCGACCAAGCCGTTGACGCTGTCATTCATGAGACGCACGAGTCCAGGCCGATAGGCGGCGGCATCGTGCCGAGAGAGGTAGCCGACGAGGTTGCCAGCGATGAGAACCTTGATGGCGTTCGTGTCCTGCCGGTTATCCGGCTCAGGCATTAGCACGGCGGGGATCTCGAAGCGCACCCGGTCGTTGCGGCGGCCGCCAACGATCTTCCAAAGGGCCTCTTGGTGGTTGGACTCACCGACGACCTCCAACGTCTCGTTGCCCGTGTAGAGGCTCGCCTGGGTGCTGCCGGTACTCGCCTCAAGGTGTCTGGCTGTCGTCGCCGACGTTCGATTCAGCAAACGATTGAGAAGTCCCACGTCCCGCCTCCCCGTGAGTCATCGCGGACTTCTCGATGATCGTGGCAACGCCAATAGGCGTCAAACGGCCACGGCATGAGCGAGGACGCCATTCGAGGCTAGCTGTCTAGTCGAATCTCCAGGGGCTTCTCGGACTACGAGTGTCAGCCGGGGTCTACTACCGATGCCGGACGGTTGCTTGTAGTGAAGGCTCGGGTTCGCGTTCGAGGAGGTCGTGCTCGGGGCGCTCCAGGGGATCTGTGAGCCGCTGCAGGACGTGCCCGCGCACGTCGGGGACGTGACCGGTGATCGCGCCTGCAAGGTTGGCGACATCCTGGTCGCGGTTGACAAGACGCTGGTGCGCGGACGCGAGCCCGCCTACGTGGTCGAGTGCAAAGACAAGAAGCTGCCGCTCAAGAAGGCGCTCGATGAACTGGACGAGGCGATTGAGAACCGTCACGCCGACGCCGGGGTAATGGTATTCGCCCACACCGACCAGTCACCCTGCAGCGAGCCGTTCCGCTGGTACGACCACAAGGCACTCGTCGTCCTCGACAAGGACATCGCCGACCCGGCCGCCCTGCGGCTGGCATGCTTGTGGGCCCGCTGGGTCGCCTGCCGCGACGACCACGACACCATCCAGGGGATCGACACCTCCCGAATAGCGGACCTCATCAACGGTGCTCGTCTCTCCCTCAAGACGGTCGCCACCATCCGTGGCTGCAACACCAAGGCGAGAAACGCCCTGAACGACGCCAGCAGCCACCTCGACACGCTCAACAACGAAGTGGGCGAAGCCCTGGACGAAATCTCACGGGCACTCGCCACCACGTAGAGATGTCCACGTCCTAGACTCACTGACTCAATAGGACCCGAACTCGTTGATCCAGAGGGCTGCGTCGCGGTAGGGGCCGAAGTGGTCGAGCTTCTGGACGGCGATGCCCTGGGTACTCCATTCGGTGCGGAAGAGGTTCTCGCGGTGGCCGGGTGAGTTGAGCCAGCCGTCTAGGGCGACGCGCGGTGCTCCGTATCGGCCGGCAGCGATGTAGAGGTTCTCGCCGAACGCGCCGGTGTACCCGGCTGCGCGAGCGTCGGAGGCGGGGTCCTGGCCGCAGGCTGCGTGCTTGAACTCCTTGCAGCGCACAACCCGATCTGCCTTCGCGACCGATGAGTCGTTCAGGACAGCAACCACCGCAAGCGGATTCAGCCCCCGCTTCTGGCGTGCGTAGTTGACGAGGCAGACCATCGTCTCAGCCTGCTGGCTGAGCGGGAGGTCGGTGCGCTCACCACCGGGGCAGGTCTTCTCGTCGGCGAGGTATGCCTTCCACTTGTCATTGGGCCAGTAGAGCGACTCGCGGCGCACTGTGATCGACGGCAGGCCGGGCAGGAGCGAGATCCTCGCGTCGCCTCGGACGGTTCGCTTCTCGCCCTCGAACGTCGGCTGCCCAGACCTCGTTAGGAACATCGTGCTTCCGGCGAGTACCAGTCCTCCGATCACTGCTACCGCGATCAGAGCGCCCGGTAGCTGACGATCCCGCCCGGGTTCCCTGGCCTCGGTTCGATACCAGTCGCGATCCTCGACGCCCACGCCTCTACATCGGCACGAGCACGTCACGATGTGAGTGATTGAGGTCGGGTCTACAAGAGCAAGCTCCCCAGCCTACGAAGTTGGGGGTCAGGCACAGAAGCCACTGCCCAAGCCGGATTCCTGCGGCGTGTCAGTTGCGTGTCAGCGGTCTCCGAGGAGCTTCAACAGACGCACGATGACGCCCGGTCGGCCACTGCCACCGGGAACGACCTACGTGAACCTCGCCTAGGTCGCTCGCCATCGAGAGCGCATGCCCTGACCCGACCCACGGGTGTCGGTCGTACAGAGCCTGATCCATGTTCATCAAAGGCTTGGTGTGTCCAGGGGCGCGGATGGCATTTCCGGGACCCGTTTCCCCCGTTGTGGCCCCCCGGTGCGCGTTGTGTAAGGCGTGGCACGGATCGTCCGTGCCCAAAAAAGGGAACTGAACCCCCGCTGACCGAGTCGAGTGGTGCAGGTCGGGGGCGCTTTCCATTCTCAGATGTAAGGATTCTATTGGCCCTTTTGATACCGCCTGAGACTGCCTGAGACTGCCTGACACACCCTGAGACTGTGTGAGACTAGACATCGAATAGTTTCAATCCCGTGTCGACCGAGCGGTGTTCTACTGTCCACCTCGATGCGACATAGGGAAGTGAGGTTCGGATGTGGGGTGATGCTCCCTCTGACTTCACAAGCCGAGCTGTGGAGGCGGTCCGATGAGGCGCTCCAGGCACCCGACAGCAAGACAGAAAGTCCATTCTTCTTCACTACATCGCGTTCGCCGACCGGCGGCGCAACAGAAGGGCACACTTGAGTGAAGCATTGCCGAATGGCTCATTCGCGAGCCAGGAGGCGTCAAACCTCGGGGACTCAGAAGTCTTCTCTGCTCTCCGGCAACCTCCGCAACCGTGCAACCCGGCAATCCGGGCGTGGACGCCATCGCGGAGATTGCAAACCAGCCTGATGTTCTGAGCCACTTCTCGATGCAATGCGGAGTTGTGGTGTCGTGGGCGAGGAGCGCCTCGCGAAGGTGCTCTACCTCGCGCTCACAAGCCGGCTCTCTTCGCATCCGGTGTCTGTAGCGGTGAAAGGCCCCTCGTCGGGCGGGAAGTCCTACACCGTCGCCAGCGTCCTTGGTTTCTTTCCAGCCGAGGCGTACTACGAACTGACAGCAATGTCAGGGAAGGCGCTGGTCTACTCGGAGGAGCCGTTGAAGCATCGTTTCTTGGTGCTCTATGAGGCGGCCGGGATGAAGGGCGAGTTCACCGAGTATCTGATCCGGTCGCTCCTATCAGAAGGCCAGGTCCGGTACGAGACGGTGGAGAAGACCGCCGGGGGACGCTGACCCCGCGTCTCATCCAGAGGGACGGGCCAACCGGCCTGCTCGTAACGACGACTCTGCCCTCGATGCATCCCGAGAACGAGACGCGGTATCTCTCAATGACCGTGACGGACACACCCGAACAGACCAAGCACATCTTTCGGGCGATGGCACGGAAAGGCACGAGTCCCATCGTTGATCTGGAGCCCTGGCGGCTGTTTCAGCGTTGGTTGGCGGAGGGACCGTGCGAGGTAACGATCCCGTTCGCGGACACACTGGCCGAGACCTTCGCCGATGGCTCCGTCCGTCTGCGTAGGGACTTTCAGAAGGTCCTAACGCTGATCGAGTCACATGCGCTCATCCATCGGGCGAGCCGGAGGGTCGACGACTCACAGCGCGTCGTCGCAGAGATGAACGACTACGTGGCGGTGTACGGCCTTGTGGCTGAACTGGTCGCAGCCGGTGTCGAGGCGACGGTTCCGTTTACCGTCCGTGAGACGGTCATGGCCGTGGCGAAACTGACTGACGGGCCTCCTGGTCATCGTGTGGTCACGTCTCTCAAGCAGGTCGCTGACACTCTCGGGATCGACAAGAGTTCGGCGTCTCGGCGGGTAAGCGTTGCTTGCGAGAGCGGTTACCTGCTGAACCACGAGTACAGCTCCGGGAAGCAGTCGCAGTTGGCCCTCGGCAATCCGCTCCCGGACGATCAGGCGATCCTGCCCACACCCGGTGTGCTGGTTGCCGCCCGTGGTGTGTTCGGCGGTTGCACGGTTGCGCCGGATGCGGAGAACAACAGGGACGGAAGTGGCGAGAGTGTTGCTCGGGCTCTTTAGCCGTGAGGCGGAGGCCGCCCTGGTGCGGCTTATCGACGAGCGGGTAGCAGAGCAGCTTGCGGCGGTCTCGCCAACCCCCGCGAAGTCTCCGTTGGTGACGGTGAAGGAGGCCGCCGAACTCGTCCGCACCTCACCAGGGGCGATCTACAAGCGGATCAAGCGCGGACAGCTCGTGAGCTTCCGCCCCGAGGGTTCCCCGATCCTCCTCTACCGAGATCATCTCTGGGAGGCTGGACCGCAGACGTCAGCGGTCCTATGATGACCACCAACAGCAAATGGCCCCGCGAGGTTGCACCCTCCGGGGCCGTGACACCAGGAGGTAAGTCCTGATGCACGAGCATCATCGCAAGCGGCGTGAGCCGGTAACGCATCGTGGCCAGCGGGTGCCGAACCTCTCCAGTCGTCCCAAGCCCGCGAGCGACCATCGCGAGGGTGACACCTTCGAGGTCATCTTCCGGGACGAGACGGGCAGACAACGGCAGAAGACGCTGAAGGCTCGCACGGTCGAGCGGGCAGTCGCAGAGGCCGAGGAGTATCGGACGCAGATCAGGCGGGGGGAGGTGATGACGCCCTCCCGCCTGAAGTTCTGCGAGGTCGCCGAGGAGTACCTCGGAATCACCGAGGCGCTCGTGGCGACAGGAGAACGCTCCCAGCGGACCGTTGACCTCTACCGGCAGCGATTCGATAAGCACATCTCGCCCGTCAT
Organism: uncultured Gaiellaceae bacterium; assembly: GCA_963731095.1. Lineage (GTDB taxonomy): Bacteria > Actinomycetota > Thermoleophilia > Gaiellales > Gaiellaceae > Gaiella. The sequence continues at coordinate 131,667 of CAVSUK010000029.1, read as the reverse complement.
CGGTCACCGGCAGCTGCAGGAGGTTCGCCCCGAGCACATCGGCGGCGATCTTCGCTCGGCAGCGCAGCGCGGGGCTCAAGCCGTGGACGATCTCAGGAACACAGACGGTCATCTCAGCGATCCTCAGCTTCGCCCTCTCCCGGAGCTACATCGCCACGAACCCGCTTGATCGGCTGGCCAAGATCGAGAAGCCCCGTCAGGTCACCCAGCGGGAAGCACGACGACTGAACGACGAGGAGATTCGCGGTCTTTGCGCGGCAGCGACTCCCCGCTACAAGCCCATCGTGACCACCCTCGCATGGACAGGGCTCCGGGTGTCAGAGGCACTCGGACTGCGGTGGGAGGACATCGACTTCGAGCAGCGCGAGTTGCACGTCCGCTTCCAGCTCGATGAGACGACGGGCACCTTGAAGCGTCCCAAGACTCGGGCAGGAACGCGATCCGTACCTCTCCTCCCCATGGTCGAGCAGGCGCTACGAGAGCACCGAAAGAACCAGCTCGCTCTCGGTCTCGCTGGTGCAGAGCGATGCGTCTTCACGACCGCAACCGGCAAGCCGCTCGACCGGCACAACGTGCGCAACCAGGGCATCGTGCCCGCCGCCGAGAAGGCCGGTCTCCACACTCCGGGGGCCACCACGGTCACGACCCACGACCTTCGGCGGACGTTCGTCTCGCACCTGATCCTTGGACTCGGCCTTGATCCGGTCAGTGTCGCCAAGATCGTGGGACACGCGAATGTCAGCATGACGCTCAACACCTACGCGGAAGAGTTCGACAAGGCCCACCACCGAGACGACCTGTTCGCAAGGATCGACAAGGCAGGCTTCGGAGCACTGTAAGACGCACGGTTGCTGACATACCGCTGACATCAGGTCTCTCGAACGAGAAAAGGCCCCTTCGGGGGCCTTTCTCATTTCGTGGATACGGCGTGTTTCCTGGTGTTGCGGTGATGGAGCGTGCCGGGCTCGAACCGGCGACCCCCAGCTTGCAAAGCTGGTGCTCTCCCAACTGAGCTAACGCCCCGTATGGCCCTAGTGTAGGCAGAAGACGGGATGACGGACCGGGCGCGCGGGCCGGCGTTTCGTGCGCATCCGGGCGCTCCGGGAAGAAACCGGCTGCGTAGCCCGTCAACTGCGCACACACCCGGGGGCCGCGCGAACGGACCATCCGACCAGCGGGCCCGCCAGTCAGGAGGGGACGATGTCTCGCGTCGCACTGCTCGCCGTCACGACCGTCCTGGGCCTCGCATCGATCGTGGGAAGCGCATCCGCCACACCGCTCGGTAAGAGGCCGGCTCAGAAGTGCCAGCTCCTGCCCAGGAGCACAGTGGTCGTTGCCAAGACCGGCGTCCGTTGCACGAGGCTCCGTAAGTCCGGGAGCATCGTGGCGGTCGAGACGCGCTAGAGGGCTAGCCGAGGAAGTGGACGCGCATCTCGATGTTCGAGATGTCGTACGTGGTTCCACCATTGCCCGCACAGACGAGTTCGACCGGGCCTGCTGCGGCCGCCGCGACGACGCCCGCGGAGACCCCGCTCGTCGTGTTGCCCGCCGTCGTGTCGACCCCGGCGGTGCCGTTGAGGACGCCGGCGAACCGGTAGGCGCAATTCAGGTACTCATTCTGCGCGCCGGTGTTGTGAACCGTCAGGCTGGTGAAGATGACGTAGTCGCCCGCCTGTGACAACGTTGCCGTGGCGAGCGGATCGAGGTCGTGGTAACCGGTGACGTCCGTGCCCGTCGCCGTCGTAGTTGTGATGCCCGTTCCGGGCGCGCCCTGCGGGCCGGCGGGGCCTTGCGCCCCGGCTGCGCCCTGTGGGCCGGCTCCGCCCTGCGCGCCCGTCTCGCCCGTCGCGCCGGCGAGCGTACGGCGCGCCGCGGCGCTGAGGTGGCCGGCGGTCAGCGATCCGCGCTTGATGTCCGCCCCGGTGAGGGAGTGATTCTTGACTCCGGCGCCCGTGATCAGCAGCTGGGAGCCTGCGGCGGCCGTGCCGCCGAGCGCCACGAACAGGGCCAGCGTGGCGGTGACGTTCGCATAGCTGAGGCGGGAAAGAAGACGCACGGGGATCGCTCCTGACTGGTCGGGCGTCGTTCGAGGCTGGATGCCTCGAACGAGTGATCGTCAGTAACGGAGCCCGCGAACAGTCCCCCGAAGGGGGACTTTCTCCTACGTCCCCGGCGTGCGGGGTCTCGTGCCCTGCTGCTGCAGCTTCCTGAAGCCGCCCGAGAAGCCCTGCGTCTGCTCGCCCGCGGACTGCGGCTGCTGCTGCTCGAGCCGCTTCAGCCTCGCCTCGAGCTCGCTCAGCTGCCTCGGCGAGCCCGAGCCGATGTCCTCGCGCTCGTCGAGCTCGCGCTCCCGCTGGCTCACGAGCCGCTCGCGCCCCGCCACCGCCTCGCTGCGGGCGGCGAGCTCCTCGCGCGTGCGCAGGAACAGCTTCTCCGCTTCCTTCAGCTCGGCCAGCCGCGCCTCGATCCGCGCGAGCTGGGCCTCGTCGGGCGGAACGGCCACCTCGGCAGCGGCCGCCCGGGTCTCCAGCGCGGCCGCGAGCGAGGCCAGCTCGCCCTCGCGCGCGAGGGCGGCCGCTTCCCGCAGCTCCAGCTCGTGAACCCGGCGCTCCAGCTCCAGCGCGTTCTCGCCCGTGTCCGCTTCGTCCTGCGAAGCGGCCTCGCGCTCGGCGAGCGCCCGCTCCCGCCGGTCGAGGTCCGCCGCTCGTGCCGCGAGCACCGCCTCAGGCGCAGGCGCGGCCGTCGTGCCCGCGGGCAGCTTGCCTCGCGCCGCGTCGGCGATCGCCTGCTGCAGCTCCCGCTCGCGCTCCTGCACCGCCTGCACGCGCTCCGACAGCTGGCGCTTCAGCTCGTCGAGCGCCAGCCGCTGCTGGCGGAGCGCCTCGCGCTCGTCCTCGACCGACCCTTGTTCCTCACGACGCTTGAACGGCACGGCGCAACTATACGGCGAGGGCGCGGCCCTCAGGCCGCGCCCTCGATGCTCTAGAGCTCTCGGCGCCCCAGGAGACAACAGGGCCGGGGGTGGCCTCTACGCCGCGCGCTCCAGGCGCTCCTCGGCGCGAGCCCGCTTCACGATGTTCTCCCGCTCGCCGAAGCGAATGCGGGCGCGCTCGGCCCGCTGGGCGTCCCAGAGCGAATCCAGCTTCTCGTCGAGCGCCTTGATCTCTGCGACCAGGTCAGGGTTGCGTCCCAGGGAAAGGCGCTTCCACAGCTCCGTGCGCTGCTCGCTGATCCGGTCGATCTCCGCATGGATGGCCGCGATGATGTGCATGTCGAGGAAAACGCTCGACCCAAGCTGGACATTCCTTCAGCGGGAACGGCTGAACAGAAACGCAACAACGACGGCCGCGCCGACCAGGAACGCGGCCCACGTGACGAGCTCCAGGAGCCCGCTCACTCGTAGCCGAGCTCGGCGAGACGGTCCTCGTCGAGGCCGAAGTAGTGGCCCAGTTCGTGCAGCACCGTGATCCGGATCTCCTCCTCGAGCTCGGCCGGATCGGGGAATTCCTCCTGCAACGGCAGGCGGTAGATCGCGATGCGGTCGGGCAGCGAGCCCGCCATGTCACCTCGCTCCGGCAGCGGCACGCCCTCGTACAGCCCGAACAGGTCCGGGTCCTCCGGGTTCTCGTCCTCCACCACGACGGCCACGTTCTTCAGCGCAGCCGCGATGTGGGGCGGCAGCGAGTCGAGCGCCGCCCGAACGTGATCCTCGAACGTCATCGGATCACGAGCGCCATGATCGCCTTCTGGGTGTGGAGGCGGTTCTCCGCCTGGTCCCAGACCAGCGAGCGAGGCCCGTACAGCACGTCCTCTGCGATCTCCTCGCCGACGTGCGCCGGCAGGCAGTGCAGCACGACTCCCTCCGGGTCGGCGAGCCCGAGCAGCGCGCCGTCGATGCGGTAGGGCGTCGAGGTCGCGCAGCCGCCGCTCGCGGTCCTCGTCCTGGCCCATGCTCGTCCACACGTCCGTGTAGAGCACGTGCGCGCCGGCGGCGGCCTCATGCGGGTCGCGGGTGACCGTCACGCTGCCGCCGTTCGCCTCTGCGTCGGCGCGGGATGCCGCGGTCACCCTCTCGTCCGGCGCGTACTGCTCCGGCGTCGCCGCCACGAACTCCATCCCGAAGCGGCCCGCGATCCGCATCAGCGAGTGGCACACGTTGTTGCCGTCCCCGAGATACGCCACCCGCAGCCCGGCCAGCGTGCCGAAGCGCTCGCGGATCGTCATCGCGTCGGCGAGCGCCTGCAGCGGGTGCGCCTCGTCGGTGAGGCCGTTGATGACCGGGATCGAGGCGTGCTCGGCGAACTCGTCCACCTCCGCCTGAGCGAAAGTGCGGATCATCAGCGCGCTCAGGAAGCGCGAGAGGACGAGCGCCGTGTCGCGGGTGCTCTCACCCCGCGACAGCTGCAGGTCGGCCGCCGGCACGTACAGCGCCATGCCGCCGAGCTCCGCGATCCCCACCTCGGAGCTGATCCGCGTCCGCGTCGACGGCTTGCGGAAGATCAACCCCACCGTGCGGCCCGGGAGGACCCGCAGCTCCTTGCGACGGGCCCGCTCCTGCTTCAGCTCGTCGGCCAGGTCGAGCGCCGTCTGCAGCTCGTCCCGCGTCCACGACCCGACCGTCGTGAAGCTGCGCCCCTTGAGGCTGTCGGGGATGCCGGCCATGCACGGATGCTAGGGCATCCAGGCCTTCGCAGAGACTTGACAATGAACGACTCAGATAACATACTTGATGTCGTAGTAATAATCGTTTTCTACTAAGGAGGCCCGTACCGTGGCAACTCTTGTTCGCTGGGAGCCGTTCCGCGAGCTCGCATCGCTGCAGAGCGAGATGAGCCGCTACATGAACGGCCTCATGGAAGGCACCGGGCGCACCACCCAGTCGTGGGTGCCGCCGCTCGACGTGTGGGAGACCGACGCCGAGGTCGTGTACGCCTTCGACCTGCCCGGCATCCCCGAGGAGCAGATCTCGATCGAGGTGCAGGACGGCACCCTCTCCGTGTCGGCCGAGCGCGTGAAGGAGCAGGAGGAGGCGGGCGACCGCTTCTACCGCTTCGAGCGCCGCTACGGCACCTTCAGCCGCGCCGTCGGGCTGCCGCAGGGCGTCGACGAGTCGAAGATCGCCGCGTCGTTCGCGAACGGCGTGCTCGAGGTGCGCGTGCCGAAGCCCGAGGAGCAGAAGCCCCGCAAGATCCAGCTCGGCTCCGCCGTCGCGGACATCGAGGCCTGAGCGATCCCGACGCGATCTCCGACGAGGAGAGGGCGGCCGGCGGGCCGCCCTCTCCACGTCCGGGGCCCGGGCAGCGTCACTCGAGCACGGAGATGTTCCTCTTCGCGCACATCTGCTTGAGGATCTCCGGCCACACCGTGACGCTCACCTCGCCGAGGTGCGCCTTGCGCAGCAGCAGCATCGCCACGCGCGACTGGCCGATGCCCCCGCCGATGGAGAGCGGGATCTCGTCGTTCATGATCGCGCGGTGGTACGGCAACTCCAGGAAGTCGAGCTGCCCGGTCAGCCGCAGCTGCTCCACCAGCGCCTCCTTCGTCACGCGGACGCCCATCGAGCTGAGCTCGTGGCGGCGGCGCGTGACGGGGTTCCAGACGAGGATGTCGCCGTTCAGGCCGTGCATCGGGGTGCCGTCGGCGGAGACCGTCTCGGTCACCCAGTCGTCGTAGTCGGCTGCGCGCAGCTCGTGCGGGTAGCCGTCCGCGAGCGTCCAGCCGATCCCGTAGATGAAGATCGCCGGGTACTGCTCCAGGATCGCCGTCTCCCGCTGCTTGCGCGGCAGGTCGGGGTACATCTCGAGCAGCTCCTCGGCGTGGACGAACATCAGCTCGGCCGGCAGGCTCGGGTAGCGCGGGTCGCGTAGCTTCGGGTACAGCTCGAGCGCAAGCTCCTCGGCCTCGCAGAGCACCTTCCAGATCGACCTCACCGTCTGCGTGAGGTACGCGAGCGTCCGCTGCTTGGGCGTGATCACCTTCTCCCAGTCCCACTGGTCGACGTACGCGCTGTGGTCGTGGTCGAGGAAGTAGTCCTTGCGGATCGCGCGCATGTCGGTGATCAGTCCCTCACCGGGACGCATGCCGAACTGGCGGAGAGCCATCCGCTTCCACTTCGTCGCCGCCTGCACGACCTCCGCCTCCACGGGGTGGACACCCCGGTCGTTCGCAATGTGGAACGAGACCGGTGTCCGCGAGCCGTCGCGGTCGAGGTAGTCGTTCACGCCGCTCGACGACTCCACGATCAGCGGCACCTCCACCTTGATCAGGCCGAGCTCACGCGCCAGGCCGTCCTCGATGCTGCGCTTCACCGCGTGCAGAGCCTGCTGCGTCTCGTTCGGGGTGAGCAGCGACCGGTAGTCCGAAGGGAGGACCTTCTCCAGCTCGGCGTAGTCGCCGATGCCGGGGCCTGCCAGGTCGGCGACCTTCGAGCTCTGCACCTTGCTCCGGCGGCTTCCTCCGGTCGCCGTGGTCATCGTCATCACATCCTCGGGTTCGCTCTCTGGGCCTGCACCGAGCGTACGACAGGCCCGGGCGGGTGTCATCCGTAGGGCAGGGCAGCATCCGTTGCGGTCGACCCGCGTTCGCGTGCGGTGATACACGCGGCGACAGCGATGTAGATTCCGGGCATGGCTACCTTCGTGCAGAAACTCAACGAGCAGATCGCGTACGAGTTCGCGGCTTCACAGCAGTACGTCGCGATCGCCGTCCACTACGACGCCGAGACCCTGCCGCAGCTCGCGGCGCACTTCTACCAGCAGGCGATCGAGGAGCGGAACCACGCCATGATGATGGTGCAGTACCTGCTCGACGCCGACGACGGGGTCACGATCCCCGCGGTCGCGGCGCCCCAGACGGTCTTCGTCGACGACGTGGCGCCGGTCGCGCTCGCGCTCGACCAGGAGAAGCGCGTCACCGCGCAGATCTCCGAGCTCGCTCTCGCGGCGCGCGAGGAGGGAAACCTCGTCGCCGAGCAGTTCATGCACTGGTTCCTGCAGGAGCAGCGCGAGGAGGTCTCGTCGATGCACGACCTGCTCCAGGTGATGGAGCGGCTGAGGGACAACATCATGCTCGTCGAGGAGTACCTCGCCCGCGAGTCCGGCGGCGAGAGCCCGCTCGAGCAGGGCGCGCCTCCCGCAGCCGGCGGCGCCCTCTAGGTGCGCGAGCTCAGCGTCACGACCGAGCGGCAGAGCCAGCTCGTCGACATCACGCGCCAGGTCCGCGACGCGGTCGCCGGCCAGACCGGATCGGCGGTGCTCGTCTACGTGCCGCACACGACTGCAGGGGTGACCATCAACGAGCATGCCGACCCGGCCGTCGCCCGGGACTTCGAGGCGGCGCTCGAGCGGATCGTGCCCGCCGAGTGGCCCTGGCAGCACGTCGAGGAAGGGGAGGAGAACGCGCCCACCCACATCCGTGCCGCGTTCATGGGGGCGAGCGCGCTGATTCCGCTGCGGGACGACGGCGAGCTCGCGCTCGGCACCTGGCAGGGCGTCTTCTTCTGCGAGTTCGACGGGCCCCGGAAGCGCTCGGTGTACGTGTCCGTGCTCGCGTAGGGCGAGGCCATGCCTCGCCCTCGGGCGGCCCGGGTGGACTACGAGGAGGCGAGGTCGCGCCGCTCGAACGCGAGTACCCCGGCGAGCGCGGCGGCGAGCGCGAGGGCGACGAGCACGAGGGTGTGGTCGAGCGCGAGCCCCTGCCGCAGCGGGTCGCCGATCGCGTAGTGGTAGAAGGGCGAGAGCTTCTGCGGCACCTCGAGCACCTCGACGAGTGCCGCAAGACCGTTCACGAGGTACGCCGCCACCGCTCCCGCCGTGGCGAGGCCGATCGCGAGCGCGCGATGGCCGGTGGCGGCGCCGACCAGGAAGGCGATCGCCCCGAACACGAGCGCCAGCAGGCCCGCGCCGGCCGTCGCCGCCGCCAGGTGCGCGGCCGAGACGTCGTCCATCCCGACGACCGTCGCCCCTATCCACAGCGCTGCCCAGAGCACTGCCCCGAGGCCCGCCAGCTCGAGCACCATCGCCCCGATCTTCTCCACGGCGACCCTCCTCCGAGTCACGGGTGTCGACAGCAGCAGGTCGAGCGTGCCGCGCTCCTCCTCGCCGGCGATCGCGCCGGCGCCGTTGCCGACGGCGCACACGATGAAGAGCAGCGGGATCATGAGCGAGAACAGCTCGCTGCCGAGGTAGCCGGCCCCCGACGTGTAGTCGACGGCGCCCCCGAAGGCGATGAACGCCTTCAGCGCCTCGGGGTACTCGTCCACGAGCCGGTTCATCTCGGGGTTGTCCCGGATGGTCGGATAGACCGCCACCATCAGACGCGACGAGGCCCGCCAGCCCGAACGTCCACCAGGCGAAGCCGCGGCGCAGGTCCCACAGCGTCTTCAGGAGCACGCTACGCAGCATCCGGCGCATCCCCGCGGTAGAGGGCCAGGACGAGATCCTCCAGGTCGGCCTCGTGGACGTCGATCGCGATCACCTCGAAGCGGGCGAGCGCCTTGACGAGCGGGTCGGCCGTGCCTTCCAGCGCGAAGACCACGGTCGCGTTCCGGCGTTCCAGCTCGCGGGTCGCCGGCAGCCCCTCGAACGCCTCCGGGGGCGGAGGCTCCGCGAACGAGACCTCGAAGCGGGTGAACGCACGGGCGCGGATCGCCTCCACCGACTCGAGCAGCTCCAGCCTGCCCTCGCGGAGCACGGCCACGCGGTCGGCGATGCGCTGCACCTCGGGCAGGACGTGCGAGGAGAGGAAGACGGTGCGACCGTCGGCGGTGGTCTCGGCCACGAGGTCGTAGAACTCCTGCTGCACGAGCGGGTCGAGCCCGGACGTCGGCTCGTCCAGCACGAGCAGGTCGGGCCGGTGCATGAACGCCTGCACCAGGCCGATCTTCTGCCGGTTCCCGCGCGACAGGGCCTGGATGCGCCGGTCGAGGTCGAGGTCGAGCCGGTCGGCGAGGAGCTGGCCGTCGCCGAGCCCGCCCATGCCGCGCAGCGACGCGAAGTAGCGGAGCTGCTCCCGCCCGGTGAGACGCTCGTACAGCCGCATGTCGCCCGGCAGGTAGCCGACGCGGCGGCGGATCTCGACGCCGTTCCTGCGGGGATCGAGGCCGAACACGCGCATGCGTCCGGAGCTCGGGCGGATCAGGTCGACGAGCAGCCGGATCGTCGTCGTCTTGCCGGCGCCGTTCGGGCCCAGGTACCCGAACACCTCGCCCTGACCGACGTCGAACGTGAGCTCGTGCACGCCGCGCTCGCCGCGATAGTGCTTGGTCAGCTGCTCCGCCTGCACGATCGGCGCTCTCATCAACCTTCACCATAGGCACCGCGCGTGGAGGTCTGCGTCCGGGTTCTCCCCGAGCGCCTGCGCCGGTGCGGGTACCCTGGCCGGGCCATGGCTGCCCCCGTGTCCAACGGCGAGATGCTCGAGCTGCGCGTCGACTCGCTCGCCTACGGCGGCAACGGCGTCGCGCGACACAACGGTTTCGTCGTGTTCGTGCGCCGCGCCCTGCCCGGCGACACGGTGCGCGCCAGGGTGACCAAGGTGAAGCGCGGCTTCGCCGAGGCCGTCGCCGAGGAGGTGCTGACGCCGAGCCCGGACCGCGTCCAGGCGCCGTGCGCCCACTTCGGGCTCTGCGGCGGCTGCCGCTTCCAGGACTACGCCTACGAGCGCCAGCTCGAGGCGAAGGCGGCCCAGGTGCGGGACGCGCTCATCCGGCTCGGCGGCTTCGCCGACCCTCCGCTCGAGCCGGCCGTTCCCGCCGCCTCGCAGCTCCGCTACCGGAACAAGCTCGAGTACTCGTTTGCACAGACCGACGACGGTCCCGCGCTCGGCTTCCACCGCGCCGGCCGCTGGGACGAGGTGCTCCCGATCGACGAGTGCCTCCTCACCACCGAGCTCGGCAACGCGATTCGCAACGCCGTGCAGGCCTGGGCGCGCGAGGAGCGGCTCGAGCCGTACGACCAGGCTGCGCAGACCGGCTACCTGCGTCACCTCGTCGTCCGCGAGGGCCGGAACACGGGCCAGGTGCTCGTCCAGCTCGTCACTGCCAAGGGGCGCAAGTTCGAGGAGGGGTACCTGGTCGAGGTGCTGCGGCGGTTCCCGCAGGTGCGCTCGATCCACTGGGCGGTCAACGACACCCCGGCCGAGGTGACCAACCTGCCGTCGACGCTGTTGTGGGGAGAGGACGCGATCGAGGAGGAGATCCTCGGCCTTCGCTTCCGCGTGCGGCCGAACGCCTTCCTGCAGACGAACACGGAGATGGCCGAGACGCTGTTCGCGCTCGCGCGCGAGTACGCAGGGCTGACCGGCGGCGAGACGGTGTACGACCTCTACTGCGGCACCGGCACGATCGGCCTCGCCCTGGCCCCGCGGGCGCTGACCGTGTGGGGGGTGGAGATCTCCGAGGAGTCCGTCGCGTGCGCGATCGAGAACGCGGAGCTGAACGGGATCACGAACGCCGCCTTCTTCGCCGGCAACGTCTCGCTCGCCCTCGAGGAACTGGCGGAGCGATCGGGGCCTCCCGACGTCGTCGTCGTCGACCCGCCCCGCGCGGGCCTCGCCGGCAAGGCGCTGCGCCGCATGGCACGGCTGGAGGCGGCGCGGATCGTGTACGTGTCGTGCAACCCGACCACCCTCGCATCCGACCTGAAGGCGCTTCGCGACGACTTCGGCTACGAGCTCGTTCGCTGCCGCCCTGTTGACATGTTCCCGCATACACCGCATATCGAGTCGGTGAGCATGCTGGAACGCCGCTGACCGCCGGTGCGCGGCGCGTCAATCCCGGCCGGCCGACCTCACCTGTGCCCATAGCAGGTCGGCGTTCGGGAGCAGGAAGCCCAGGGCGACGGCCGGCAGCGCCGGGAGCCCGCCCACGTCGAACGCGACCGTGACGATCACGGTAAGCGAGAGCAGTGCGGTCATGGACGCCCACGTCCAGCCGATCCGGAGCCCGAAGCGGGCGGCCGTCGCGAGAAAGAGCGCGAAGAAGAGGATGTCGGGTGGCCCGATGTTGGCCGTCCCGTCCTCGCCGGGCAGCCGGAACGCGTAGGCGATCCGCTCGAAGAGGCTCGGCTGCTCGCTGACGACGTAGTCGGTAGGCCCGCGCCACACCGAGATCGCGTCGACCCAGGGGATCACGACCGCGACGAGCACGACCCACGAGAGCGCCTCGAAGAGCTGCAGGAACCAGAAGCCCGCGAGCGTCAGCGCGAGCAGCTTCGTGACGTTGAAGAGCGAGTCCATGTCCGCGAGAGCCAGCAGGACGGCGAGCACCCCGAGCGCCGCGGCGACGGCGGCGAGCCCGCGCGCGCCTGCGAGCGGGAGCGCCAGCCAGGGGACGAGGAACGACGCGGGGACCAGGAGCAGTGAGACGACGAAGACGTCGGGCCACCGGCCGACGTCCGGCAGCACACCGGCGCCGGCATCCCACGCCGCCAGCGCGCCGAGCAGCAGGCACAGCGCCGCGGCACGCCGTCGGCCCAGCGGAGCCTCTAGTAGGGCGGCTGCTCCGCCCACCACGGCCCGAGCGCCTTGAAGGCGTTCCAGAACGCGGTCTTCGCGCCCTGCTCGTCCAGAGAGGCGTCGATGTCCGGGGTGACGAGCGCCTCGATCGTCGGCGTGAACCGCTGCAGGGCTCCCGGGCGGTCCGCGTCGAGCGGGTCCGCGAGCGGGAATGAGACCCCGTTCACGAATGCGACGGCCTGCTCTCCCATCACCACGAACAGCTTCGGCTGCACGATGTGGAGCTCGCGCGTCAGCCAGGCGGCCGCCCGGCGCAGCTCGTCGGGCTCCTGCTCCGTCCCGAACTTGAGGCAGTTCGTGCCGTAGACGCAGGTGGGATCGACGCCAAGCCGCTGCATCGACTTCAGGAGCGCGTTCCCGGACCGTCCGAAGAACGCGACTCCCTCCGCGATCTCCGCCTGCTGGGGCGTGTGCTTGAGCAGGAAGACGTCCGCGAGCGGATGCCCCGAGCCGAGCACGGGCACGTGCGTCTCGTCGGCGAGTGCGAGGAGCTCGTCGCCGAGCTCGTTGATCTCGCCGATCGCCTTGCGGAGGTAACGCTCGTAGATCTCGTCAGTGGGCACGGCAGCGGACATTCGGGCTCCCACCAACTTCTGCTCTAGCGGACCTTCTCCTTGACCTGGGCGACCCACTTCAGCGACTGCAGGTAGGCGAGCGACTTGGGTCGGCGCAGCACCTCGGCGCTCCGGAGCGCCAGGAGGAACTCCTCCGGGCCGTCGAAGCGCCGCATCCGCAGCGCGCCCGTCCCCACGCCTTGCAGCACGTGCGCGTCCGACCCCGCTCCCGCCAGCAGCCCGTACTTGCGCTGGAAGCGGAGCGCCTCGTCGTTGTACGCGTCGAACAGGAGCCGCGCGTTGTAGACCTCCAGCACGTCGATCTCGGACACGTGCCGGTGCAGGGTGGCCGGCTCCGGGATCGCGTGCATGCGGTCGAATGGGTGCGGCAGGTAGACGATCCCTTCCTGCTCGCGGATTGCCGCGATCGTGTCCGCGAACGTCATCCCGCGCGGGATCTCCTCCCGCAGGAAGAGGCCGATCACCTCGCCCTGGTTGTCGGTCTTCACCTCCTCGCCCGGGATCACCGTCAGCGTGCGGCGGCGGGCGAGCTCGACCGTCTCGAGGGCGCCCCCGAACACGTTGTGGTCCGTCACCGCGATCGCGCCCAGTCCTTCCGCCTCGGCGTGCTCGATGAGGGACTGCGGCTCGATCGAGCAGTCGTGCGACCAGCGGGTGTGCATGTGGAGGTCGACGACGATCCAGTCGCGCCCGGCGAGCGGGTCACCGGCGGGGGCGGGTCGGCGCGCTCGCTCCCGCCGGCCGGCGACGGAGGCATAGACCTGCTCGAGCGTCCCGGCGACGGCGGCGAACGACTGCTGCTCGGCCCGTGTCCGTGCCTCCGCGCCGAGGCGGTCACGGAGCGCATGATCCTCTGCGAGCCGGGAGACCGCCGCCGCTGCGAGCTCCGGCTGGTCGCCCAGGCCGGGCGGGTCGGCGATCGCGCATCCGCTCGCCTCCGCCTCGAGACGCAACCGCGTGCTTCCGTTCGGCACGGGAACGAAGACCGCCGCTTCGGCGAGGAGCGCCCTGCGTGCCTCCGGCTTCACGAGCGAGCGCACGTGCGCCCGCTCCTTCAGCTCCCGGGGGATCGTCGGCCGCGACCCGAGCGGAGTCGTGCGGACGAGCACGACCTCCCAGCCCGGCAGGCCGCGGAGGGCCCGCAGCACCGCACGACCCACCGTTGTGTGGGGTGCCCCGGTCTCGACCGCGATCACCTGCCGCTTGGTCGCGGGGGCGAAGCGGGCGGTGTCGACACCGGGAGAGACGACCGTGTAGTCGCCGGGGAAGCGCTCCGCAGCCGCGGCGGCGACCGCGTCGGAGGTCGCGAGCAGCGCGTCCACCCGGGCGAGCAGCTTCGCCCGCCGGTTCTTGCGCGGCGGATAGGCGAGGCGGTCGGCGGAGAGGAACGTTCCCGCAGTCGAGGACTCGGCCTCGAGCAGGGCTGCGAGCGACAAGCTGGGCAGGCCGGGCTCGAAGCCGTGCACGACGTCGAAGCGGCCGAGCGTCAGTGCCGCCGCGAGGTTCGCGCGCACGCCCACGGGCAGCCCGACGCGTCCGCTCAACGAGGTCGGCACCGCCGGCCCGATCGCCACCACGTCTCCGAGTTGCCCGCGCTGCAGCGAGCGGCGTCCCTCCAGCAGGTCGGCGGCCCGGGAGGACGGCGCCAGCACGGTGACGGCGTGCCCGCGGCGCCGGAGCGCCTCGGCGATGCCGCGCACATGGTCGTTCACCTCGTGTGGCTGCGACCACGAGAAGGGCGTGACGAGGCAGATCCTCAGCGCCATCGGAACGGGAGTGTAGAGGCTGCATGCGGTCCTGCCGCCTGCGGGCCTCCGGCTACAGTCGCAGCATGAGCGATGTCACCATCTCCGTCCGCGAGAACGGGCCCTACAAGATCACCGGGCCGGTCACGATCGTCGACGCCGAGGGCGTCCCCTTCGAGCTCCCGGCCGGCAGCGCAGTCGCCCTGTGCCGTTGCGGGCACTCGGGGAACAAGCCCTTCTGCGACGCCACCCACAGGAAGATCGGGTTCGAGGCGGTCGAGACGGCGCCGCGCGCTTCGTAGAAAGTGCGACGGCCCGCCGAGGGCGGGCCGTCGCGATCCCCGATGAAACAGGCGGTCAGGCCTTGGCGGTCGCCTTCTTCTCCGTCTTGAGCGCGTTCTGCTTGATGAACTTCTCCGTGTTCTCGTGCGCCTCGCTGTCGACGATCTGCACGGGCGGCGACTTCATCAGGTAGCTCGAAGGCGCCTCGAGCGCGCCCGCGATGCCGTTGTTGAGCGCGAGCTTCGCCATGCGGACGGCATCGATCACGATGCCCGCCGAGTTCGGCGAGTCCCATACCTCGAGCTTGAGCTCGAGGTTGAGCGGCACGTCGCCGAAGGAGGAGCCCTCCATGCGGATGTAGGCCCACTTGCGGTCGGTCAGCCACGGCACGTAGTCGGACGGGCCGACGTGCACGTTCTTCTCGCCGAGGTCGTAGTCGAGCATCGACGTGACCGCGTTCGTCTTCGAGATCTTCTTCGATTCGAGGCGGTCACGCTCGAGCATGTTGAGGAAGTCGGAGTTGCCGCCGACGTTGAGCTGCATGGTGCGGTCGAGGTGCACACCGCGCTCGCGGAAGAGGCTCGTGAGCACGCGGTGGGAGATGGTGGCGCCGACCTGCGACTTGATGTCGTCACCGATGATCGGCACGCCGGCGTCCTCGAAGCGCTTCTGCCAGTAGTGCTCTCGCGCGATGAACACGGGCATGCAGTTCACCATCGCGCAGCCGGCCTCGAGGATCTGCTCCGCGTACCACTTGGCGGCCATCTCCGAGCCGACCGGCAGGTAGTTGACGACCACGTCGGTGCCGGTCTCCCTGAGGATCTTGACAATGTCGGCGGTCTCGCCGGGCGCCTTCTCGACGATCTCCGACAGGTACTTGCCGAGGCCGTCGTGGGTCATGCCGCGGGAGACGGTGATGCCCGTCTTCGGCACGTCGGCGAACTTGATCGTGTCGTTCGGGAACGCCCACATCGCCTCGGAGAGGTCGACGCCGACCTTGCCCTTGACGACGTCGAACGCGGCCGTGAACTCGATATCCGAGATGTGGTAGCCGCCCAGGTTGACGTGCATCAGGCCGGGGACGAACTCGTCGTCCTTCGCGTTCTTGTAGTACTCGACGCCCTGCAGGAGCGAGTTGGCGCAGTTGCCGACGCCGATGACGGCGACGCGCACCTTGTCCTTCTGGCGTGCCTTGCCGTTGGCGGAGCCGTTCGATTCGGCCATGGGTGTGTCCTTTCCGCGGCCGCCCCCGAACGGGACCGACCTACGTGCGTTGGATTCGAAGGGGACGCCGAGCTCGTCGGCGAGCGAGGCGAGGATGACGTCGTTCGTGTTCGAGCCGCGGCGGTACGCCTCCGCCTGGATCGCGTCCTTCAGCTCGGGCGGCATGCGCAGCAGGACGACGGGGCTGGAGCCGGGCAGAGGGCTCCTGCGGCCGGACGGGGTGTAGGGGACGTCGAACGCGTCGGCGAGGATGCCGACGGCGACGTCGTTGAGGCTGGCGCCCCGCCGAGCCGTCTCGCGTACGACGGCTTCCTTGAGAGAGGGCGGCGTCCGCACGAGAACGCTCTTCCTGGGAGAAGTGCTAGCAGACATTGTGCTAGCAGTATAGCGTCAGATTGCCCCCACGCGTTCCTGACGGCGTGCACAGTGTGAGGGGCGAGGCCATGCCTCGCCCGCTTGCACGGGAGGCGTACGCCGCCGGCCGTCGAGTGCCGGCTGTGCCGGCACAGGGCCGGCATGTCCCGGCCCCTACGCCGAGGAGGCGGCGATATCGCGCAGCTGGCGCCGGACGAACAGGATGCGCTGGATCACCGTGATCCACGCCATTGCGGCGAGAGCGTAGATCGGCCATTGCAGCCAGCCCCAGGGGGCGAGGCCGAGGCCGACCGAGATAAGGACGACCCGCTCCACCCGTGAGCCGAAGCCGACGTCGCCGCGCAGGCCGAGCGCTTCGGCCTTCGCGCGGGTGTACGAGACGAGAAAGGAGCCGATCACGGCCGCGAACGCCGCCACGAGCGCGATCTCGTTCGAGTCGCGCATGAACGCGAGCCCGATCGCCGCGAGCATGGCGGCTTCGCCGAGGCGGTCGAACGTCGAGTCGAGAAATGCGCCGAACACGGTGCCCTTGCTCGCCGCCCGGGCGAGCGCCCCGTCCAGGATGTCGGCCACGGACCCGATCACGAACAGCACGCCGCCGAGCCAGAAGAAGAGGTACTCGTTGCGGTTCTCGAACCCGACGAGCACCGCGCCGACGAGGCAGAGCGTGACGCCGGCGAGCGTCAGCATGTCGGGCGTCAGCTTTGTCTTCGCGACGCCCCGCATCGAGCGTTGCAGGATCTGGCGCGCTGCCTGCGTGTACTCCTGCTTGACGCGGTCGAGCTCGCTGACGCGTGGCTCTCCCCTTGGGCTGTCGGTCACCCTTCGGGAACCGCGCGCCAGCGCGAGAGGATGTGCCCGCGGAAGAGGACGAGGCCGGTGAGGAGCGCGAGCGCGAAGCCTGCGAGCACGTCGAGCCAGTAGTGGTTTCCGGTCCCCATGACGGAGAACGCGACCCAGGCGGGCCAGACGAGCCAGAGGATCCGGGCCAGGAGAGACCGGCAGACGCCGAACATGACGATGCCGACGATGAGGGCGTCCATCGCGTGCAGGCTCGGCATGGCCGCGTACGGGTTGGCGGCGAACGAGATCAGGCCGCTGTCGTGGTTGACCGAGGAGTACTGCGCCAGGGTGTCGACGAAGCCCCACGCCGGGAACATGCGCGGCGGCGCCGTGGGGACGAGGACATAGCCGACGAGGCCGAGCAGGTTCGCCCCGATCAGCCAGTTGCGGAACCCGGCGAACCGGTCCTGGTGCCTGAAGTAGACCCACAGCAGCGTGAGCCCGACGACCGCGAACTGAGAGAGCCAGTACGTGTAGGACGTGGCCGTGACGAGCAGGGTGGACGAGTCGACCACGCGCTGCAGCGTCGGCTCGAAGAGAGCGCCGAGGCGCTGCTCCGCCTCGATCACCCAGAGGCCGTTCCAGAACGCGTCCACGACACTGCGGTCGGCAATGCCGCGTACCACCTGGTACACGACGTAGAAGCCCATCCAGAACGCGAACTGGAGCGCCAGGTGCCTCCAGCCGCGCGGCAACTTGCGGCTCACCGATGCGGCATAACTCGACACGCCACCATCAGTTTACCGCTTTCGGCCGGTCATCCTCCCTTTCGGGCGTGGCTCTGGTACTCGACGAGGGCCCGGACGTAGTGCGCCCGCTCGAAGGCGCCGGGGTCTCCCGACGCTTCCTGGCTCATGCTGCCCTTGAGCTGCTCGACCGAGGCGTACTCGCGCTCCTCGAGCCACGTATCGAGCCCGTCGGTGAGATCGCGGAGCAGCCCTGGCCCCTCGCGGAGCAGGGCGGAGGCGAGCATGACGACGTCGGCGCCGGCGAGCAGGAGCTTGACGACGTCGTCGCGCGACTGCACGCCGCTCGTCGCGGCCAGGCTGACCGGCACGCGCCCGCGCAGGATCGCGATCCAGCGCAGCGGCAAGCGCATCTCGTCGTTCGAGGAGAGGTGCAGCTCGGGCTTGACGGTCATCGTCTCCAGGTCGATGTCCGGCTGGAGGAAGCGGTTGAAGAGGACGAGGCCGGCCGCGCCGGCTCCGGCGAGCCGCGCCGCGGTGTTGGCGAACGCCGTGTAGTACGGCCCGACCTTGACGGCGAGCGGCACCGCCAGGGCGCCGCGAACCTCGCTCACGAGCCGGAGCGTCCGCTCTTCGACGCTCGCCGCGGACGTGTCGCGGTCGGTCTCGACGGCGTAGACGTTCAGCTCGATCGCGTCGGCGCCGGCCTCCTGCAGCAGCTCGGCGTAGCGCACCCAGCCGCCCGGCGTGGCGCCGTTGATCGATGCGATCACCGGGATCGAGAGCGCGGCCTTCGCCGCCGCGACGTGCTCCAGGTACGAGCCCGGGCCCGTGTTGTAGTCGTCCATCTCCGGGAAGTAGGTGAGCGCCTCGCCGAAGCTCTGCGCGCCCTGCTCCAGCATGTCGTGCACCGTCGTCTCCTCGTGCTCGATCTGCTCCTCGAACAGGGAGGGGAGGACGACCGCGGCGGCGCCGGCCGCCTCGAGCGCCCGGAGCGAGGCGAGCGTGCCGGTGAGCGGCGAGGCGGAGGCGACGAGCGGGCTGCGTCAGCTCGAGCCCGAGGTAGGTGGTGCGGAGATCAGGGCTCACGGCTCCTCCGTCGCGTTCGCATCGTCGGGGGTCTCGTCCGGCTCGTGCTCGTGCTCGACCTCGGCGAGCTGCTCGTAGACGAGCCTGCGCTCGTCGACGTCGTGCTGGGCGAGCGCGCCGAGCCGCTCTGCCTCCTCCGGGCGGGCGCGCGCGAGCATGGAGAAGCGCGCCTCGTTGGCCGTGAACGCGGTCAGCGGCACCTTGGGGGCGCCGGAGTCGAGCCGGAACGGGTGCTCGCCCGCGTCGGCGTGGCGCGGGTCGTACCGCCACAGCGGCCAGTAGCCGGAGTCGACCGCCAGCTTCTGCTGGCGCATGCCCTTCTCCATGTCGATGCCGTGGGCGATGCAGTGGCTGTAGGCGATGACGAGCGACGGGCCGGGCCAGGCGTCGGCCTCGGCGAGCGCCTTCACGGCCTGGGGATTGTCGGCGCCCATCGCGATCTGGGCGACGTAGACGTTCCCGTAGGCGGAGGCGATCAGACCGAGATCCTTCTTGCCGGTCTGCTTGCCGCCGGCCGCGAACTTCGCCACGGCGCCGCGCGGGGTCGCTTTCGACGCCTGACCGCCCGTGTTCGAGTAGACCTCCGTGTCGAGCACGAGCACGTTCACGTTGCGTCCCGAGGCGAGCACGTGGTCGAGGCCGCCGAAGCCGATGTCGTAGGCCCAGCCGTCTCCGCCGACGATCCAGACGCTCTTGCGCACGAGCGTGTCGGCGAGCGTCTCGAGCCGGCGCGCCCGCGGGTCGTCGAGCCCTGCGAGCCGCTCGCGCAGCGCGTGCACGCGGGCGCGCTGGGCGGCGATGCCCGCCTCGGTGGACTGGTCGGCGTCGAGGAGGGCCGGCGCCAGGTCGGGCGCCAGCTCGGCCGCGAGCGCGCGCGCCTGAGCGGCCTGCGCGTCGAGTGCGAGCCGCATGCCGAGCCCGAACTCCGCGTTGTCCTCGAACAGCGAGTTCGACCAGGCGGGGCCGCGGCCGTCCGCGTTCGTCGTCCACGGGGTCGTCGGCAGGTTGCCGCCGTAGATCGAGGAGCAGCCGGTCGCGTTGGCGACGAGGATCCGGTCGCCCACGAGCTGCGTCAGGAGCTTCAGGTACGGGGTCTCGCCGCAGCCCTCGCACGCGCCGGAGAACTCGAACAGCGGCTGCAGCATCTGCGAGCCCTTCACCGTCGCCGGCTCCACGAGCGTGCGGTCGATCTCCGGGATGTCGAGGAAGAAGTCGAAGCGCTCGCGCTCCACCTCCAGGTGCTCGATCTTCGGCTCGAGGTTGATCGAGCGGTGGCCCACCGCCTCCTTCGCGTGGGCGGGGCACGTGTCGACGCAGATGCCGCAGCCGGTGCAGTCGTCCGGAGCGACCTGGATCGTCATCTTCATGCCGGGGAGGTGGCGGTCGCGCCAGTCCTTGGCGAGGAACCCGTCGGGAGCGCCGTCGAGCGCCTCCGGCGCGAAGACCTTCATGCGGATGGCGGCGTGCGGGCAGACCAGCGCGCACTTGGCGCAGTCGATGCAGATCGACGGATCCCAGATCGGGATCTCGTCCGCGATCGAGCGCTTCTCGTAGCGCGCCGTGCCGACGGGGAACGTTCCGTCGACCGGGAAGGCGCTGACGGGGAGCGTGTCGCCGCGGCCCGCGAGCATCGTCGCCGTCACGCGCTGCACGAGCTCGGGCGCGGTGTCCGGCACGAGCGCGGGTGGGCGGGCGCCGCTCGCCGGCGCTCGCCGGCACCTCGACCTCGCGGAGGCCGGCGAGCGCACTGGTCGACGGCCGCCTCGTTGCGGTCGAGCACGGCCTGGCCCCGCTTGCCGTACGAGCGCCGGATCGCCTCCTTGATGGCGGCGATCGCCTCGTCGAGCGGCAGCACGTTCGCGAGCGCGAAGAAGCACGTCTGGAGCACCGTGTTGACGCGGCGCCCGAGGCCCGCCTCCTGCGCCACGGCCGAGGCGTCGACGACGAAGAGGCGGAGGCGCTTCGCCACGATCTGCTCCTGCACCGCGGCCGGCAGGTGCTCCCAGACGTCCTGCGGCCCGTACGGGGAGTTGAGCAGGAACGTGGCGCCCTCCGCGGCGACGTCGAGCACGTCGATCTTCTCGAGCAGCCCGAACTGGTGGCAGGCGACGAAGCCGGCCTGGTCGACGAGGTACGAGGAGTGGATCGGCCGGGGCCCGAAGCGCAGGTGCGAGACGGTGACCGAGCCCGACTTCTTCGAGTCGAACACGAAGTAGCCCTGGGCGTGGTACGCGGTGTGCTCGCCGATGATGGCGATCGAGTTCTTGTTCGCCCCGACCGTGCCGTCGGCGCCGAGCCCGTAGAAGACGGCGCGCACGACGTCGTCGGGCTCGGTGGAGAAGCTCCGGTCGACCGGCAGCGGAGAGGTGCGTGACGTCGTCGGTGATGCCGACGGTGAACCGGCGGCGCGGCTCGTCGCGGCCGAGCTCGCCCAGCACGGCTGCGGCCATGGCCGGCGTGAACTCCTTCGACGCGAGGCCGTAGCGGCCGCCGGTGACGAGCGGAGGCTCGCCGGGCCGCTCGGCAAGGGCCGTGACGACGTCCTGGAAGAGCGGCTCGCCGAGGGAGCCCGGCTCCTTGCAGCGGTCGAGCACGGCCACACGGCGCACCGAGGCGGGGAGCGCGGCGACGAACGCGTCGGCGGCGAAGGGCCGGAACAGGCGCACCGTCACGACGCCCACCTTCTGTCCGTCCGCGACGAGGGCGTCCACCGCCTCGGCCGCGGCGGTGCTGCCCGAGCCCATCATCACGATCACCCGCTCCGCGTCGGGCGCCCCCGTGTAGTCGAACAGGCGGTAGCTGCGGCCGGTGCGCTCGGCCAGCGCGCTCATCGTGCGCTGCACGATCTCCGGCAGGGCGTCGTAGTACAGGTTCGCCGCCTCGCGGGCCTGGAAGAAGACGTCGGGGTTCTGGGCGGTGCCGCGCACCACCGGGTGGTCGGGCGAGAGCGCCCGTTCCCGGTGGGCCGCGACGAGCGCGTCGTCGAGCAGGGCGCTCAGGTCGTCCTCGTCGAGCCGCTCGATCGTGGCGAGCTCGTGCGAGGTGCGGAAGCCGTCGAAGAAGTGGAGGAACGGGACGCGGGACTGCGAGTGTCGCCGCGTGCGCGACGAGCGCGAAGTCCTGCGCCTCCTGCACCGACGACGAGCAGAGCATGCGCAAAGCCGGTGGAGCGGGCGGCCATCACGTCGGAGTGGTCGCCGAAGATCGAGAGCGCGTGCGTGGCGAGGGCCCGCGCGGCGACGTGGATCACTGCGGGCGTCAGCTCGCCCGCGACCTTGAACATGTTCGGGAGCATCAGCAGCAGCCCCTGCGACGACGTGAACGTGGTCGCGAGCGCGCCGGCCTGCAGCGCGCCGTGCACGGCGCCCGCAGCACCTCCCTCGCTCTGCATCTCGATCACCTGCGGCACCGCGCCCCACGCGTTCGGGATGCCCGCGGACGACCAGGCGTCGGCGAGCTCCCCCATGGCGGAGGCCGGGGTGATCGGGTAGATCGCGATCACCTCGGCCGCGCGGTAGGCGACCCAGGCAGCGGCCTCGTTGCCGTCGATCGTGGCCCGAACCGCCATGAACCGAGGATCGCTGCGCCCCCCGGGCCGGGCATCGGGGCGACCGCGGAGCCCGTTACGGGGTTCCCGCACGCCCGGTACTCGTCACCCGCCGATGTACGACATCTCGATGCGGGGCAGGTCGGCGGTGCCCGCGGAGCGGATCTCCGAGTAGCGGTCGCTTCGTCCGCGCCACAGGCGCCCGATCGTCTCGTGGATCTCGGCGTCGGGGGCCCCGGAGCGAACGAGGGCGCGCAGGTCGTGCCCGGCGACGGCGAACAGGCAGGTGTAGAGGCGTCCCTCGGCGGAGATCCGGGCCCGCGTGCAGTCGCCGCAGAACGGCTGGGTGACGGAGGCGATCACGCCGATCTCGCCGGCGCCGTCGGCGTAGCGCCAGCGCCGCGCCACCTCGCCGCGGTAGTTCGCCTCCGCGGGCTCGAGCGGGAGCTCGGCGTCGATCATGCGAACGATCTCGGCCGCCGTGACGACGTCGTCGAGGCGCCAGCCGTTCGTGGCGCCGACGTCCATGAACTCGATGAAGCGGAGGATGTGCCCGGAGCCGCGGAAGTGGCGGGCGAGCGGCAGCACCTCGTCGTCGTTGACGCCGCGCTTGACGACCGCGTTCACCTTTACCGAGAGGCCGGCCGCGGCGGCCGCGTCGATCCCGTCGAGCACGCGGGTGACGGGAAACGCCACGTCGTTCATGGTGCGGAACGTGGCGTCGTCGAGCGAGTCGAGGCTCACCGTCACCCTGCGCAGGCCCGCGTCGGCCAGCAGCTGCGCCTTCTGCGGCAGCAGCGCGCCGTTCGTCGTCAGGGTCACGTCGAGGCCGCCGATCGCGACCAGGCGCTCGACCAGCACCTCGAGGTCGCGGCGCAGCAGCGGCTCACCGCCGGTGATGCGGATCTTCTCCACGCCGTGCGCGGCGAACGCGCGCGCGAGGCGCTCGAGCTCCTCGAAGGTCAGGAGCTCCTTGCGGTCCATGAACCGGTAGCCGCGCCCGAACACCTCCTTCGGCATGCAGTAGACGCAGCGGAAGTTGCAGCGGTCCGTGACCGAGAGACGCAGGTCGCGGAGCGGACGGCCGAGGGTGTCGTCGACGCCCATCTGAAGAGCGTACCCGCCCGTGCCGCCCAGTAGCCTGCGCGGATGCGCCCGCCCGGCCCCGCACCGCTGCTCGCGCTCGTCGCGGTCACCGCCGTCTGGGGCTACACCTTCGTCCCCGTTCAGGAGGCGGTGGCGCTGTACCCGCTGTTCGCGTTCCTGGCGGTGCGGTTCGCCATCTCCACGGCGGTGCTCGCGCCGTTCGCGCTCGGGCCCCTGCGCGAGCTCCCGCCGGCCGGCCTCATCGCAGGCGTCGGGGCCGGTGTCCTGCTCGCAGCCGCGTACGGGCTGCAGACGGCCGGCCTCGAGCTGACGACGGTGTCCAGCACCGGCTTCATCACCGGCCTCTACGTGGTGCTCACGCCGGTGATCGCGCTCGCGCTCTTCCGGACGCCCGTGCCGGCGCTCGCGTGGGCGGGGGTGGGGCTGTCGCTCGTGGGCCTGTTGCTGCTCAACGGCGTTCCCGGCGGGTCGGCGCTCGGCAACGCGCTCGTGCTCGGCAACGCGGTCGCGCAGTCGTTCCAGATCGTCGCCATGGAGCGGTTCGCGCCGCGCTACGACGCCCGCGCGCTCACGTTCCTGCAGATGGCGACAGCGTGCGTGGGCTTCACCGCGATCGCGCTCTCGCGCGGCGAGCTCTCGTGGCCGTCGGAAGCGTCGGTGTGGTTCGCGCTCGTCGTCACAGGCGTCTTCGCGGGCGCCCTCGGCTACCTGGTGGCCACCTGGGTACAGGCCCGGACGACGGCGGCACGGGCCGCCCTCGTCTTCACGCTCGAGGCGCCGTTCGCCGCGCTCTTCGGTGTCCTGCTGCTGAGCGAGCGGCTCGGCGCGATCGGGTGGGCGGGCTGCGCCGTCATGCTCGCGGGCATCGTGCTCGCGGAGCCTGCTGCCGCGGCGACGCTGCGGCGGCTCGCGGGGCGGGGGGCGCGGGCCTGATGGACGCCGTCGTGCTCGCGCTCTGCTCCGCGTTCCTGTTCGGCGCCATGACGGTGGCGCTGCGCCCGGCTCTCGCCCGCGGCGGCGACCCGCTGCTGGGGGCGCTCCTGACCGTGTTGCCCGCCGCCGGCATCGCACTCGTCGCCGCTTTGCTGGTCGGCGACTGGGACATGGCCGGCACCTGGCCGTTCCTCCTCGCCGGAGTGCTCGGGCCCGGGTGCTCACAGGTGCTGTTCACGGTCGCCGTCCGCGAGGCCGGCCCGTCGCGCACGTCCGCCACCGTCGGGACGGCGCCGCTCTTCGCGGTCGTCTTCGCCGTCGTCCTGCTCGAGGAGCCGCTCGTGGCGGGGATCGTCGTCGGCGCCGGGTTGATCGTCGCCGGCGGACTGCTGCTCGCCCGCGAGCGCGACCGCCCGGCGCACGTGCGGACGATCGGCCTCGTCTACGCGGTGTCCGCCGCCGCGGTGTTCGCGCTGCGCGACACGTTCGTGCGCTGGCTCTCCGTCGACACGGACGTGACCCCCCCGCTCGCAACGCTCGCCACCCTCGCCTCCGGCGCGCTCACGATCATGGTGGTGCTCGTCATCGCGCGGCGCCCGGTCTCGCTGCGGCCGGTCGGGCCGTACGTCCCGGCCGGCGTCCTGTTCGGGCTCTCCTACGTGAGCCTGTTCGAGGCGTACTACCGCGGACGGCTCAGCGTCGTCTCGCCGCTCGTCGCGACGGAGTCGCTGTGGGGGGTCGCGCTCTCGGCGCTCTTCCTCCGCCACGAGCGTGTGGGGCCGCTGCTCTTCGCGGGTGCCGCGCTCGTCGTGGCCGGCGGCGTGCTGATCGGCGTCGCGCGCTAGAATCTGATACTCTCACACTCAGATTTATATGAGTCTTTCAGGCTCAAGCTGACGTGAACCTTCAGGAAGGAGCACCACGACCACCATGGCAAAGACCATCGGCATCGATCTCGGCACGACCAACTCCTGCATGGCCGTGCTCGAAGGCGGCGAGCCCACCGTCATCCCGAACGCCGAAGGCGGCCGCACCACGCCGTCCGTCGTCGCGTTCACGAAGGACGGCCAGCGGCTCGTCGGGGCGCCCGCGCGGCGCCAGCAGGTCACGAACCCGCAGAACACGATCTCCTCGATCAAGCGCTTCATGGGGCGCAAGTGGAATGAGGTCTCGGACGAGATGACGATCGTCCCCTACGAGGTGGTGCAGGGCGACAACGGCGACGCGCGCGTGTCCGCCGACGGGAAGCAGTTCGCGCCGCCGGAGATCAGCGCCATGATCCTGCAGAAGCTGAAGACCGACGCCGAGGCGTTCCTCGGCGAGCCGATCACCGACGTCGTCGTGACCGTGCCCGCGTACTTCAACAACGCGCAGCGCGAGGCGACGAAGGACGCCGGCAAGATCGCCGGCCTCAACGTCGTCCGCATCATCAACGAGCCGACCGCCGCGGCGCTCGCCTACGGGTTGGACAAGGAGGGCGCCGACCAGACGATCCTCGTGTTCGACCTCGGCGGCGGCACCTTCGACGTCTCGGTGCTCGAGCTCGGCGACGGCGTCTTCGAGGTGAAGTCGACGAACGGCGACAACCACCTCGGCGGCGACAACTTCGACAAGGCGATCGTCGACTGGATGGCCGCCGAGTTCAAGAAGGACCAGGGCATCGACCTGTCCGCCGACAGGATGGCGCTGCAGCGGCTCTACGAGGCGGCCGAGAAGGCAAAGATCGAGCTGTCTTCGACGATGACGACCCAGATCAACCTGCCCTTCATCACCGCCACCCCGGAGGGCCCGAAGCATCTCGACCTGCAGCTGACGCGGGCCCGGCTCGCCGAGCTCACGCACGATCTGCTCGAGCGCACCGTCGGCCCGACGAAGCAGGCGCTCGCCGATGCCGGCATCGGCCCGTCCGGCATCGACCACGTCGTCCTCGTCGGAGGCATGACCCGCATGCCGGCCGTGCAGGAGAAAGTCACCGAGCTGCTCGGCAAGGAGCCGCACAAGGGCGTCAACCCGGACGAGGTCGTCGCCGTCGGCGCCGCCATCCAGGGCGGCGTGCTCAAGGGCGAAGTCAAGGACGTGCTGCTGCTCGACGTCACTCCGCTGTCGCTCGGCATCGAGACCAAGGGCGGCGTGATGACCAAGCTGATCGAGCGCAACACGACCATCCCCACCAAGAAGTCCGAGACGTTCACGACCGCCGAGGACAACCAGCCGTCGGTCGAGATCCACGTCCTCCAGGGCGAGTCGGAGATGGCGACCTTCAACAAGACGCTCGGCAAGTTCCAGCTCGTCGGCATCGCGCCGGCGCCACGGGGCATGCCGCAGATCGAGGTGTCGTTCGACATCGACGCGAACGGGATCATCCACGTCACCGCCAAGGACCTCGGCACCGGCAACGAGCAGCAGATCAGGATCGAGGGCGGCTCGGGCCTGTCCGAGGACGAGGTGCAGCGGCTGGTGAAGGAGGCCGAGTCGCACGCCGAGGAGGCGCACAAGCTGCGTGAGCTCGCAGACGCGCGCAACCTGGCCGAGACCCTCGCCTACCAGACCGAGAAAACGCTCGCCGAACACCGTGACAAGCTCGAGGAGTCGGACGCCGCAACGATCGAAGGCCGGATCATGGAGCTCCGCCAGGTGCTAGACGCCGGCGACGCGGAGGCGATCCGCTCCGCGACGCAGGCCCTCAACGAGGCGGCGCAGCCGCTCGCCCAGGCGATCTACGCCGACGCCCAGGCGGCGTCGTCCACTCCGGGCAACGGCGGTGCGGCGCCCGGCGGCGACGAGGTCGTCGAGGACGCCGACTACGAGGTCATCGACGAGGACGAGACGGCGAAGCGGTCATGACCGGTCAGCACGCCGATCCCACCGGCGATCCGGCCGCGGGAGCTGGCGGCTCGGAGGCGCCGGCTCCCGTCGCGACGATCGACGCCCTCGAACAGGAATCGAACGCCGGCGTCCTCGAGGACGCCGGCGCGGACGAACGCGCAGAGGGCGGGGACGGCGAGGTCCTCGTCCGCCTCGCTGAGGCCGAGGCGAAGCGGGACGAGTACCTCTCCGACCTGCAACGGCTCGCCGCCGACTTCGACAACTACCGCAAGCGCGCCGCGCGCGAGCAGCAGGCGTTCGCGGCCCGTGCCCACGAGCGACTGATCGCGAAGCTGCTGCCGGTGCTCGACGACCTCGAGCGCGCGCTCGACGCCGCCGAGCAGCACGAGCAGGCGAAGCTGACCGAGGGCGTGGCGCTGACGCGTTCCGCGCTCGCCTCGACTCTCGCCTCCGAGGGGCTCGTCGAGATCGACGCCGCCGGCGCGTTCGACCCGCACGCGCACGAGGCGCTGATGACCCAGCCGGCCGGCGAGGCAGAGCCGGGCCAGATCCTGCAGGTCGTGCAGAAGGGCTACCGCCTCGGCGACGTCGTGCTTCGCCCCGCCCGCGTGATCGTGGCGGCAGCGGACGAGGAGGAGGAGGGGTAGCCATCAGGCACCCTGCCGCACGCACCGATCGCGTCGTCCGCGTCGCGACCGCAGGCGTCTGGGCGCTCGGGACGGCGCTGCTCGTCGGAGGCGCCGCCGTCGGCGTCGCCGGCGAGCCCGCCACGGGCGCGATTCTCGCTGCCGGCGGCGCAGGTGTCGTCGTGCTGTGCGCCGTGTACCGGCGGCTTCAGCCCGTCGCCTACGACCTCGACGGCGCGGTCTCGAGATCGAGCGCCGCGGACGCGCGTCCCGGCGCTATGCCGGTCTCGTCGCCTCGCTGCCGGACGCCAGGCTCGGCCTGCGCATCGCCGGCTCCGGCGGGCTCTACGGCTATCTCGGACGCTTCCGGCTCGTGGGGGGCGGTCGTGTGGACGCGTTCGTCACGAGCAGGGCCGCCACCCTGATCGTGCGCGTCGGCGACGCTGCCGTCGCCGTGTCGCCGGCCGACCGGGACGTCTTCCTCGGCGACGTGGAGGCGACAGCGTGCCTGACCCGTACCAGGTGCTCGGCGTCGCGAAGAACGCGTCCGACGACGAGATCAAGAAGGCGTACCGCAAGCTCGCCCGCCAGTACCACCCCGACAAGAACCCCGGCGACACGGCGGCCGAGGAGCGCTTCAAGGAGGTGCAGGGCGCCTACGACCTGCTCTCGGACGCTGAGAAGCGCAAGCAGTACGACCAGTTCGGCGCCGCCGGTGGTCGCGCCGCCGGCTTCCCTCCCGGCGCCGATGCCCGCTTCGAGAACGTCGACCTGTCCGACCTGCTCGGTCAGTTCGGCGGGCTCTTCGGGCGGGGTGGAGGACGGCGGTCGCGGCCGCAGCCCGAGCGCGGCACCGACCTCGAGTCGCACGTCCGGCTCTCGTTCGAGGATGCGCTCGCCGGCGCCCAGGTGCGCGTTCCCGTCGAGGTCGAAGCTCCGTGCCATGTGTGCCACGGGACGGGCGCCGAGCCCGGGACGGCGCCGGTCACCTGCCCGCAGTGCAGTGGCTCGGGCACCATCTCCGACTCCCAGGGACTGTTCGCGTTCTCGCAGCCGTGCCCCCGCTGCCGCGGCAACGGCGTCATCGTCGAGAAGCCGTGCAGGACGTGCCGGGGTAGCGGGCGCGAGCGCGTCACGAGGCGCTACTCGGTCAAGATCCCGCCCGGAGCGAAGAGCGGCACCAGGGTGCGGTTGAAGGGGAAGGGGGAGCCCGGTCGGAACGGCGGGCCCGCAGGCGACCTCTTCGTCGTCGTCGACGTCGAGCCCTCGCCGCTGTACGAGCGGCGCGGGGCGGACCTCGTGCTGGACGTCCCCGTCACCTATCCCGAGGCGGCGCTCGGAGCGACCGTGCAGATCCCGACGCCGGAGGGACCGGTGGCCCTGAAGGTGCCTGCCGGCACCGAGACGGGCAAGCTCCTGCGCGTGAAGGGCCGCGGGGCGCCGAAGCTGAAGGGCGGCGGCAAGGGCGACCTGCTCGCGCGGGTCAAGGTGACCGTGCCGCAGAAGCTGACCAAGTCGGAGCGCGAAGCGCTCGAGGGGTACGACAAGGTGCTGCGCGAGCGGCCGCGCGAGCGCTTCGACCGGGTGGCGCAGGATGCCTGACCGACCGCGCTACATGATCAGTGTCGCCGCCGAGCTCGCCGGCATGCACCCGCAGACGCTGCGCGCCTACGAGGCGAAGGGGCTCGTCCGCCCCGCCCGCACGCCCGGCGGTACGCGCCTCTACTCCGAGCGGGACGTGGAGCGGCTCCGCCTGATCCAGTCGCTGACGACGAAGCTCGGCCTCAACCTCGCCGGTGTCGAGCACGTGCTGCGCCTCGAGGACGAGCTGCAGCGGCTGCGGGCCCGTATGGCTCGGCTCGAGGCCGAGCTGCGCGCCGAGATCCAGGAGACCCACAGGCACTACCGGCGGGAAGTCGTGCTCTACCGGCCGCAGCCTCCTGCGAGGAACCCGTAGGGCCGACGCCTGCCTCGCCCGACCGGAAGGAAGAGGGAATGGACTTCAACAAGCTGACGATCAAGTCCGGCGAGGCCGTAGCCGGCGCCCAGGAGCTGGCGCGGCGCGCCGGCAACCCCGAGCTGACCCGGGACCACCTCGTCGTCTCCCTGCTCGAGCAGGAGCTGCCGCGCACCCTCGCACAGAGGGCGGGAGCCTCCCCCGACGCGATCCGCGCCGAGGCCGAGACCCGCCTGCGCGCGCTCCCGGCCGTCTCCGGCGGCAACGCGCAGCCGCAGGCGGGCGCCGCATTCCGTGCGGTGCTCGACGAGGCCTTCGAGGAGGCGCGTCGGCTCGAGGACGAGTTCGTGTCCGTCGAGCACCTGCTGCTCGCGCTCGAGCTCGTGCCCCGCGATGCGCTGCTCGGCGCGCTGAAGGACGTGCGCGGAGGGCAGCGGGTCACATCCCAGGACCCCGAGGGCAGCTACCAGGCGCTCGAGAAGTACGGGCGCGACCTCACCGCAGCTGCCGAGGCCGGGAAGCTCGACCCCGTGATCGGGCGCGACGAGGAGATCCGCCGGGTCATCCAGGTGCTCTCGCGGCGCACGAAGAACAACCCCGTGCTGATCGGCGAGCCCGGCGTCGGCAAGACCGCGATCGCCGAGGGTCTCGCCCAGCGGATCGTCGCGGGAGACGTGCCCGAGGGACTGAAGGGCAAGCGGGTCTGGGCGCTCGACGTCGGCGCGCTGATCGCCGGCGCCAAGTACCGCGGCGAGTTCGAGGAGCGCCTCAAGGCGGTGCTGGCGGAGATCACCGCCGCCGAGGGCGAGATCGTCCTCTTCATCGACGAGCTGCACACGATCGTCGGCGCCGGCGCGGCCGAGGGCGCCGTGTCGGCCGGCAACCTGCTCAAGCCGATGCTCGCGCGCGGCGAGCTGCGCGCCGTCGGGGCGACGACGCTCGACGAGTACCGCAAGCACATCGAGAAGGACGCCGCGCTCGAGCGCCGCTTCCAGCCCGTGCTCGTGGGCGAGCCCTCGGTGGCCGACACGATCGCGATCCTCCGCGGCCTCAAGGAGCGCTACGAGGCGCACCACGGCGTCCGCATCCGCGACGCCGCGCTCACCGCCGCCGCCGTGCTCTCGGAGCGCTACATCACCGACCGCTTCCTGCCCGACAAGGCGATCGACCTCGTCGACGAGGCCGCCTCCCGGCTGCGCATGGAGATCGACTCCTCCCCGGTGGAGCTCGACGAGGCGGAGCGTCGCGTCACCCAGCTCGAGATCGAGCTCGCGGCGATGGCGAAGGAGACGCCGGAGGTGCGCGAGCCGGTCGAGCGGGAGCTCGCCGAGGCGAAGGCGCGGCGCGACGAGCTGGCGGCCCGCTGGGCGGGCGAGAAGGACGTGCTCGACCGTGTCAAGGAGATCACCCGGCAGATCGACGAGCTCCGCATGGAGGCCGAGCGAGCCGAGCGCCACGGCGACCTGCAGCGCGTGGCCGAGATCCGCTACGGCCTGCTGCCCGCGCTCGAGCGTGAGCTGGCCGAGCGCGGCGAGGCGGTGCGCGCGGCCGAGCCCATGGTCAAGGAGGAGGTCGACGAGGACGACATCGCCGCCGTCGTCGCCGCCTGGACGAAGATCCCCGTCGACCGGCTGCTCGAGGGCGAGGTGCGAGAAGCTCGTGCACATGGAGGAGCGCCTGCACCGCCGCGTCGTCGGGCAGGACGCCGCCATCGACGCGGTCTCGAACGCGCTCCGCCGGGCGCGCTCCGGCCTGCAGGATCCGAACCGCCCCATCGGCTCGTTCGTCTTCCTCGGTCCCACGGGCGTGGGGAAGACAGAGCTCGCGAAGGCGCTCGCGGAGTTCATGTTCGACGACGAGCGCGCGATCGTGCGCCTCGACATGTCCGAGTACATGGAGAAGCACACCGTCTCGCGCCTGCTCGGCGCGCCGCCCGGCTACGTCGGCTACGACGAGGGCGGGCAGCTGACCGAGGCCGTCAGGCGCCGGCCCTACTGCGTGATCCTCCTCGACGAGATCGAGAAGGCCCACGCCGACGTCTTCAACGTCCTGCTGCAGCTGCTCGACGACGGGCGGCTGACCGACGGGCACGGCCGCACGGTCGACTTCCGCAACACGGTCGTGATCATGACCTCGAACATCCGCGCGGAGGGACAGCTGCTCGAGCACTTCCGTCCCGAGTTCGTCAACCGCATCGACGAGATCGTCGTCTTCGAGCCGCTCACACGCGACCAGATCGGCGAGATCGTGGAGCTCCAGCTCGAGCGCCTGCGGGCCCGGCTCGCCGAGCGCAGGATCGGGCTCGAGCTGACCGACGCCGCCAAGGAGCTGATCGCGGAGGTCGGCTGGGATCCCGCCTTCGGCGCACGGCCGCTGAAGCGGGCCATCCAGCGGCTCGTCGAGAACCCGCTCGCGCTCGAGCTGCTGGAAGGGCGCTTCGGCGAAGGGCATCTCGTGCGTGCGGACGCCGAGGACGGCTCGATCACGTTCCACATGGTTCCGTCACCCGAGCCGGTCGCGTCGGGCTCCGCGTAGCCGGACGACGGGCTCGGGGCAGAGCGAAAGCCGGGCGGCAGACCGACCGGTCGTCCGGGACGCTGCACGATCGCGCTCTGGACGTCACCGTGCCCGCGACGGGGCGATCAGGCGGCCGTGGTCGTCGCTTCGTCGCGTTGGCGAGCCGGCGAGGCCGCCGCCGAGCCCGACCGCCGCCGGTGGAAGCGGTAGCGGCGCCGAGGACGAGCCGACGCCTTCGCTGCTGCGCGGCGCAGCGCGCGCAGGTCGTCATCGGCCTCGTACGCGTCTCGGCGGACGAGAAGTGCCGCAACGATGTGGGGGCTCATGTCACTCATGGGCTCGATCGTGGCTCGAAGAGGTTTGCCGCCCGTACGGCGCGCAGGCGTCGTCCCGTGCGGATATCCGTAGTCTTCGGCGATGCCGCTTCTCGTCGCAGCCACAGCACCCGAGCTGTGCGGCGCGGACGGCCTCGTCTGCGGTGTCGGCCCCGTCGAGGCGGCCGCCACCGTGGCCGCCGCCCTGCAGCGCGACCGGCCGGACGCCGTCGTCCACGTGGGGATCGCCGGGGCTCGGGGCATCGCACCCGGCCGTGTGGTGATCGGCGCCGAGGCCGTCTATTGCGACCTCGCGGCCGCCTTCCCGCTGGTCGACCGGGTCGTGGCGGATCCGCTGCTGCTCGACGCGGCACGCCGCGCACTGCCGGACGCGCCCGTCGTCCGGATCGGGACGAGCGCGGCGGTGGGCGGCGTCGCGCACGACGTCCCGGTCGAGGCGATGGAGGGCTTCGGCGTCCTGCGAGCGGCAGCGCTCGCGGGCGTCCCGGCGCTCGAGCTGCGGTCGGTCTCGAACGAGATCGGAGAGCACGACCGCTCGCTATGGCGGATCGACGATGCGCTGGCGGCCCTCGGGGACGTGCTGCCCGTGCTCGTCGCAGCCGTGTCGGCCGCGCTTGCGCTCCCGAGACGACTGAGGCGCGCCGGTACCGTTCCGCCGATGTCGCGCCCCCGCTATCCGAAGAGCTCGGGCCCGCCGCCGCCACCGCTTCCACCCGAGACGAGGACGGTGGGGCAGCTGGTCGCGGAGACGATCAAGCTGTACGGGGAGCACTGGTGGGCTGCGTTGCTGATCGGGCTTGCCGGCCGCGCTCCTGAGCGCTGCCGCCGCCGGCTTCGACCGCGCGCAGACCCTCGAGGTGGTGCCGTTTGCCGGCGCGGTGGCGGCGACCGCGTCGTTCGTCGGAGCGTGCGCCGTCGTGAACGGCGCGCCCCTGCGGTCGCGGGCCGCCCTGACGGCGTTCGTCATCGGCGTCATCGTCTGGGTGCCGTTCCCGTTCCTCGCGGCAGTGTTCGTGCTTCCGGGGCTCGCCTGGCTCGCCCTCGTCGGCATGGCCGTGCCGGCCGCGCTCGTCGAGGGTCTCGGAGTGCGCGCCGCGCTGCGGCGAGGGGTTCAGCTCGGGCGCGCCGACTTTGCCCACGCGCTCGGCGGGCTCGCGACGCTGACGATCCTCGTCTTCCTGACCCAGATCGCCGCGGCGTTGCTGCTGCAGAACTACGCCGACAACTCGGAGCGCCTGGCGGCCTTCCTGGCCGGGCTCGTGCTCTCACCGATGCTCTTCCTCGGCGGCGCGCTCCTCTACGGCGACCAGGTCGCCCGGGTCGGCCGTGGACGGGAGGAGCGCGTCACCGCCGGCGTCGCTCCGGGCGACGTCTCGGAGTAGGCTCTCCCCGCACCCGACTGGAGGACACATGCCGACCTATCTGATGCTGACCACGCTCACCGAGAAGGGCGTCCAGACGCTGAAGTCCAACCCCAGCCGCCTGCGCGAGGTCAATCGCGACGTCGAGGAGCTCGGTGCCCGCGTGCTGCACCAGTGGGCGTCGCTCGGCGAGTACGACTTCGTCAACATCGTCGAGGCGCCGGACGACCTCACGATCGCCCGCGTCTCGGTGGCGCTCGGTGCGCGTGGGAGCTCCAAGATCGAGTCGCTGCCGCTCGTCGACGTCGACGACCTGCTCGCCTCGCTCGAGGGGTAGCCCGCGACTCACGGCGTTCGGTCGAGAAACGAGGCCAGCCGCTCGAGCGCCTCTTCGAGCGTGTCGATACCCGCCGCGTAGCAGAGGCGCACGGAGCCCTCGCCTCCGGCGCCGAACGCGACGCCTGGAGCGATCCCCACCCGCTCCTCGTGCAGCAGCCGCCGGCAGAAGGCGAACGAGTCGCTCATGCCCTCGATGCGGGGGAACAGGTAGAAGGCGCCATCCGGCTCGGGCACGAAGACGCTGGGCATGCTCCGCAACGCCTCGAGGCATAGGTCGCGGCGCTCGCGCAGGGCCTCGACCATGTCGGCGAGCCACGCCTCGCCGCCGGACAGCGCCGTCTCGGCTGCCCGCTGCGTGAAGCTGGCTGCGTGCGAGACCACGTATTCGTTCAGTTGCGCCGCCTTCACGCCGAGGTCGCGGCGGGTGACGAGCCAGCCGACGCGCCACCCGGTCATCGAGTAGGCCTTGGAGAACGACTGCACGACGCTCACGCGGTCGTCACGCGTCGCCTTCCGCAGGATCGACGGCGCAGGATCGCCGGGCTCCCGGCCGTACCAGAGACGCTCGTACACCTCGTCGGCGAGCAGCCACAGCCCGTGCTTCCGGCAGAGGGCGAGCAAGCGCTCCTGGTCTTCCTCCGTTGCCACCCAGCCGAGGGGGTTGGAGGGCGACGTGTACGCCAGCATCCTCGTGCGCGGCGTGATCGCGTCCTCGATCGCGTCGTAGTCGATCGCGTAACGGTGACCGACGAGCGGCTGCGCGATCTCGCGGGGGACGCCGTGCGCGAGGGCGACGATGGCGGCCCCGTTCGGCCAGGCGGGAGTCAGGATCAGCGCCTCGTCGCCGGGATCGATCACGCAGCGCACAGCGAGGTGGATGGCCTCCGTCCCGGACGCCGTGATCACGATCTCGGTCGCCGGGTCGAGCTCGACGTCGTGCAGGCGGGCATACGTTCTTGCCAGCGCCTCCCGCAGGGACGGCAGCCCGGCATTCTGGCTGTAGAAGGTGAACCCCTCGGCGAGCGCGCGCGCTGCAGCATCCTTGATGAATGCGGGCGTAGGGATGTCCGACTCGCCGAAGTAGAGGCGCAGCACTCCGTCCATCGACATCGCCTCCTCGGCGAGCTCGCGGATCCGCGAGTAGGCGACGCGCTCCGCCGACAGGGCGAGCGACGAACCGAGGCCGTTCACGCGGGCCGCAGCCCGAAGCCGATCGCCTCGGGTTCGAGCGCGAGCGGGCTCGTCGGCAGACCAGGCCGGGGGTCGAGGTTGAAGCCGCCGGGGGCGACGTCGTTCGGCGTGCCCGGGTGGAAGAGCGAGGCGAGCAGCTGGATCTGCCCGCGGCCGGCGCCCAGCTCGAATTGACCGCCCCCGTAGGCGCCGATGCCACGAGCCTCGCAGTGCCCGTAGGCGGCGAAGAGCCTCTCGACGGTGCCGAAGCGGGACGGCTTCACGTTGACGGTGCGCGGCGGCCACGGCAACGACTCGATGTCGGCGACGGAGTGGATGATCGCGTCCCAGGTGACTCGCTCCCGGTGCGGCTCGAGCACCGCCTCGGTCTCCGGCGTGAGCGCCGGATCCTCGAGCCAGGCGTCCGGCAGACCGTCGACGACGCGCCGGTAGAGCGCGGGGTCGGGCTCCGTGTCGACGATCGTGCCGTGATACTGGCCTTTGAAGTCGACCGAATCGACGGCGCCCGTCCCCTCGAGCTCTGCGATCAGCTCTTCCGACCAGCTGGGCGTGGCGTCCAGCTTGAACCGGAGGCCGGGGTAGAGGTCGAGCCAGGCCAGTAGCCGGTCGGTCGTCGCAGGCTCGCCGAGCCGCATCGAGACGACGAACGTCAGGGGCGAGGGCGTCCGGCCGACGGCGTCGCCGAGTGAGAGCCCAGACTGCCGCAGGGCGAGGTCGAGCGCTGCGCTTTCGAATGCCCAGCGGCGGTAGTCGCGGTAGGCGTGCTGCTCCGGCTCGTGGTCGAAGAGCGGCAGGGTGGCGAGATGCCGGGAGAGCTCGTCGAGGGTCCACGTGCCCGCGAGCGGAAGCACGGCGCCGCGCTCCAGCTGCAGGTCGTGCTCCTCTGCGGCGTAGGTGACGTCCTCGCCGATTCCCTCTTCTCCTGCGCCGTGCAGCCGGATCAGCGTCGTCTTGCGGAGGAAGCCGCTCGAGACGTTCTGCTCCAGCCCGTCGAGCGTGTAGCGCTCGATCGTGAGGGGAAGGCCGCGAACGGCGTCGTAGAGGCTCAACGCTCTTGCCCGAGGGTTGCGTGGGCGACCGCGATCTCTCCGGCGAGGCGGGCGTTGTCGACGATGAGGTCGCGGTTGACGCGGCGGGTCTCGCCGCCCGAGTGCTCGTGCAGGTAGGCGAGCACGAACGGGGTGACTCCCTGCCCCTCGATCCCCTCGCGTGATGCGGCGGCGACCGCCTCGTCGATCAGCGACTCCACGTCGATGCTCTCGGAGGGTGGGCGGCCCACGAGGACGGCGTTGCCGCCGAGGCGCCAGTGCGCGTCGGCGATCCGGGCGATCTCTCCTGCGCTCTCGACGCGGGCCGAGACGGGCGGGCCGCCGTGGGCCGAGTAGAAGAGCGGCATCGTGTCGGTGCGGAAGCCGAGCACGGGAACGCCGAGCGTTTCGAGCAGCTCCATCGTGGCGGGCACGTCGAGCAGCGACTTGACGCCGCAGGACGCGATCACCGCCGGGACGCGGGCGGCCACGCCGAGATCGGCCGAGACGTCCGGCGGGGCGGGGAAGCCGCGGTGGACGCCGCCGAGGCCTCCGGTTCCCATGAAGCGGATGCCGACGGCCGCGCCGGCAGCGAGCGTGCCGCCGACCGTCGTCGCCCCGACTGCTCCCTGCACGGCACTGACGGCCAGATCACGAGGGCCGAGCTTGCGGGCCGAGGGGGTGAAGCGCTCGAGCTCGGGCTCCGCCAGGCCGACGCGGATCGACCCGTCGAGCACCCCTATCGTGGCCGGGACGGCCCCTGTCGCACGTACTGCTGCTTCGCTCGCGAGCCCGACCTCGACACCGTGCGGCGCCGGAAAGCCGTGCGCGACGAGCGTCGTCTCCAGCGCGACCACGGCCTGCCCGTCCTCGAGCGCGGCGGCGACCTCGTCGGCGACGTGGATCAGGTCGAGCATCAGCCGAGCCTAGACGATCGCCGTCGCCGCACCGGGCGGCTCGGGCACGTCCCACCTCCACCGGAGCCCCAACCTCCCCCAGGGGCACCCCCGGTGCCCTGAAGACACGGTAGCGAGGAGTTCGTGACGGGACCGTGCCGCCTTCGTGCCGGCTCTGTGCCCGGTCGACAGACCGGTGATCGTGCGTCACCCGGCGTTCACCACGGCTCGAAGCCCCAGGGGTGTCAGGGCGTCGGCGGTGTCAGGGCATCGGCCCCGCCTGCTGGACGCAACGTGCGGCGGCCTCGAGCGCCAGCTCGGGGCCGCCAACGATCCATCCCGCGGCGAGGGCGTCCCCGGCTCCCGTGGAGTCGACCACCTCGGCCACGGGCAGCGCGGGGCGCTCGTCTCCGGCGAACGAGCAGCCCCAGGGGCCACGTTTCAGGATCCACGCCGCGTCGCCCACCGGGCCGCCCAGGATCGCGTCCTCGTCCTCGTTCGCGAACACGACGTCCGGAGCGAGCCTTGCGACGACGGCCCGGAACGACTCGGGGCCGAAGTCGCGGATCGCGCTCCAGGACGACAGGTCGACGCTCACACGCGCGCCTTCCGCGCGCGCCAGCTCGATCGCGCGGGCGGCGGCATGGCAGATCGGCTCTCGGAGGAGCGCGTAGCCCGACACATGCAAGTGGCCGCAGCCGGAGAGCCATGCGGGATCGAGCTCGTCCGGGCGGAAGTCGGGTGCGACGCCGCGGTCCGAGCACATCGAGCGGTTGCCGTCCGGGGTGACGAGCGAGACGATGACTCCGTTCCCGGCGGGCTCCACGGGACCTGCGACCTCGACGCCGTACGCCGCGAGCCGGGCTGCTGCGAGTTGCCCGGCGTCGTCGTCGGCGTGCTTGCCGACGAAGCGGGCGGTGCCGCCGAGCGCCGCCACCCAGGCGGCGACGTTGGCCCCCTGGCCGCCCGGCCGCAGCGTGATGCGCGACGTGGCATCGGCACTGGGGGCCAGCGGCTGCTCGAGCCGAACGATGACGTCGAGCACGAGATCGCCGAACGAGACCGTGGTCATCGCCTACGATCCTCGCATGGACGAGAAGAAGCAGCCGCGGAGGCTCCGCTCGTACGTCATCGGAGGCGTGCTGGGCGCGTCCGCGGCCGTCGCCGCAGTGAGCCGTCGGCGCCCGCCCGGCCGGCGCCGCTCGGCTCCGACTGGCCTGGGAGCGTTCGAGAGCGCTCCGTGTTACCGCGAGTCGCTCGAGCGCAGGCGCAGCGACGGGCCGTAGCCGCGGAGCTCGCGGGCTGCCCGCTCGACCGTCTGCAGGTTCACGTCCGCGTCGCCGATGCCGAGCGAGCGGCCGAGGAGGATCGCCTCGCCGGCGCGGATCAGATAGCGCTCGGGCCTGCCCACCGGCTCCTTCGTCCGGATGACGAGGAACGGTCCGAACGACCGCGTCACGAACGCGTCGGTGGGCGTCGGCGACGCCGGCCCGATCTCGAGGCGTGGGCGCAGGTTGTTTCGCCGGCTCGCGTCGAGCACCCAGACTCCGCGTCCGAGCGGTCGTGGCTGCTGCCTCAGCATCCGCAATGCAAGACGGGAGTCGGCGCGTGGCAGCACGATGCTCGAGAAGCTGGCGTTCCGCTCCCACGCGCCCAGGTAGAGGGGCTCGTAGCCGAACAGGAGATCGTCGGGCCTGCTCGTCACCGCGAGGTACGTCTCCGCCTCCGCGCGGGTCGCTTGCCGCTTGTCCGGCTCCCACTCGAAGAGAGGAGGCGTGCGATGCCACGCCCAGCCGACCTCCGCCACGAGAAGCGCGGCGACGGCGACCCCCGCGAGCACGCGGGATGCGGCGGGTGGCACGGACGATCCCTGCCCCGACGAGCGTGACGAAGAAGGGAGCCACGAAGATCAGATGCCGCGACTCGGGGGAGGTGGAGCCGCCCAGCCGGGCCGCCAGGAAGGCCGCCACCGGCACGGCGACGACCGCCATGGTGAGCAGGCGGGCATCGCGGCCCACCGCTCTCAGGCCGAGCGCGGCGAGCAGCAGGACGGCCACGAGGACGGGCCACCAGCCGGAGCTGAAGTCGCCTGCCGTACGCCAGAGGTACGTCGCGACCGCCCACGGACCGCCCAGCTTCTCGCCGCCGCCGCCGACGCCGACGTCGAAGCGGCCCGGCGAGGACGAGATCGGTGAGCCAGAACGGGATCCCGAGCACGATCACCGAGCCGAATGCCGCGGCCGCGGCACGCAGCCGGTCGCGACGGGCGAGTAGCACGTAGAGGCCCTGCGAGCCCAATACCAGCGCGCCGTACGGATGCGCCGCGACGCACAGCAGGGTTGCG
The DNA here is from genome assembly GCA_963731095.1 of uncultured Gaiellaceae bacterium. Lineage (GTDB taxonomy): Bacteria > Actinomycetota > Thermoleophilia > Gaiellales > Gaiellaceae > Gaiella. Next base: position 92,327 of record CAVSUK010000029.1, on the reverse strand, counting down.
GCACCCCACGGGAGCCACGCCCTGCGGCCGCGCTCCAGCGCCCGGAGCAACGTCAGGAACGACGCCAACGAGAGGAAGAGGAAGAGGCTGTACATGCGGGCGTAGACTCCTTGGAAGAGAAACACCCAGCTGCCGGCCAGCAGCATCGTTGCGACGAGCGCGGCCCGGCGTCCAGCGAGGCGGCTGGCGAGGAGCGCGACGAGCGGCAGGCTGGCGACGGCGAACGCGGCGGAGACGAGGCGGATGCCGCCGAGCCCGAAGCCGAGGTGGGCGACGGCCCAGGCGAACAGGAAGTGCAGGGGGGCGCCGCCGCGCTCCCGCGTGACGTGCTCGACGACCCCTGCGAGCGAGTCGCGGCCGACGAACAGCGCCAGCGTCTCGTCCTCGTGGGGCGGCCAGGCCATCAGCTGGTGCAGCAGGAAGGCGGCCGCGGCGACGGCCGTCACGGCCACGCCGATCCAGAGCCCGTGTGCGTTCAGGAACGCCCGCGCCGAGAGGCTCTCGGCCCGTTCGAGGGGTCGTGCTTCGGCGCTCTGTGTCATCGGTTCCGCGACATCTTCGCTGGTAGATTGGCGCCTCGATGCCGATCTACGAATACCGTTGCCCGAACGGGCACACGTTCGAGGTGTTCCAGCGGATGAGCGACCCGCCCGTGCAGGCTTGCGAGACGTGCGGCGACGGTCCGGTCGAGAAGGTCCTGTTCCCGGTGGCCGTCCATTTCAAGGGGTCGGGCTTCTACTCGACGGACTACGGGCGCGGGTCGCGCAAGACGGCGAAGGAAGGGGAATCGGGCGGCTCGGACACGAAGAAGGAGCCGGCGAAGAAGGACACGGGATCCTCCGACACGAAGGCTTCCGCCGCCGACTGACGCCTCACAGCTCGCGGTCGCCGACGACGCACCCGGGCGCATAGGGGAGGCCCTTCGGCGGCGCCAGCGGAGCAGAGCGACCGAGGAACATCGCCACCGTCGCGACGTTGTCCTCCGATCCGAAGATCACCGACTGCCCGTCGGCCGTGCCCGGCTCCCCGCCGAGCCGGCAGTGGAGCGCCTTGGCCGGGTCTGCGCGGAAGTACGCCCAGCCGAGCTGCAGCACCTCGCCGGCGCTGAGGTCGGTCGCGAGCGGCTTGACGACGTCGCCGCCGATGAACGGCATCTTGACGGCGCTGCGAAGTGAGGTGAGCTTGTCGGCCGTCGCCTGGATCACCTGCTGCTGCCGCCGCGCTCGGTCGAGGTCGGTCTCGGACGGATCGAGCCGGTTCTCCCGGATGCGCGCGTAGACCAGGGCACGCCGGCCGTCCATGTGCTGCCGTCCCTTCTCGAAGCGCCAGCCCTCCCATTCACGGCAGCGCTGCTCCGTCGCGTACGGGCAGTCGAACCGGTTCGAGAGGATGGGGCGGGGCACGTTTACCTCGATGCCGCCAACCGCGTCGATCAGCTCCTTGAAGCGGTCGAAGTCGACGAACGCGACGTGGTTCACGTCGATCCCGGTGAGCGCCTTCACCGTCTGCAGGGTCAGCGTCGGCCCCCCGGCCTGGAAGGCCGCGTTGATCTTGGCGGTGCCGTACCCGGGGATCTCCACGCGCAGGTCGCGAGGGATCGAGAGATACGCCAGCCGGTGCTTTCGCGGATCCGTGCGCATGAGCATGATCGAGTCGGAGCGGTTCGCCCCCTGCCGGCCGCTCGCGCTGCCGCCGTCGGTGCCGAGCACGAGGATCGTCGTGGGCGTGGACGAGAGCATCCCGTCGCGTTCCGTGAGCTGCCCCTGTACCGACTTCGGCACCCTGTCGTTCGCGTCGGAGATGCCTCCCGAGAAGGACAGGTAGCTGGCAGCGAGCCAGGCGACGGCGAGCAGAAGCAGCACCGCGAGGGTGATCGTGATCCGTCGGCCCCAGTGCCGCTCGCGGGGCGTGCGTACGGGACCGCCGGCATCGTTCGCGGACTGTGTCGGCGAGGTCTGGCGCTGGAGAGGGACCCTGCCCTTTGCCCGCCCGCCCCGGTATACGCGGTAGGGCTTCTCTTGTTCGGGCATTCGGGCGGTTATCGTAGCCGCGGCGTGCATGAAGATCGTGTTATCGGGGTCGATCTGGGAGGGACGAAGATCCTGGCCGGCGTCGTCGGGCGCGACGGTGCGATCGGCCGCACTGTCGAGATCCCGACGCCCGACGGGCCGCAGGACGAGGTCCTCGCAGCTGTCGACGGGGTCGTCGAGGACCTGCTGGGCGACGGGGCGTCGGCGATCGGATTCGGGGTGCCGCTGAACATCGACCGGCGTACGGGGGTCGCGCTCCGTGCCACCAACCTCCCACTGCTCCACGTCCACTTCCCGAACAGGGCACGCGACCGCTTCGGCCTGCCCGCAGGCGTCGAGAACGACGCCAACGCGGCCGCGCTCGCGGAGTGGCGTCTCGGTGCGGGCCGCGGCACGACGGATCTCGTGATGCTGACGCTCGGGACGGGCGTGGGCGGCGGGATCGTCCTGGACGACCGGCTCTACCGGGGGTGGGCCGAGCTCGGCCACCTCGTCGTCGTCGCGGACGGCCCGCCGTGCCAGGGGAGCTGTCACGGGCGCGGGCATCTCGAGGCGGTCGCCTCGGGGCTCGCTGCAGACCGGGCGGCGGCGGAGCTCTACGGCGCCGGTGCAGACGCTCCGGTGCTCGTCGACCGAGCGCGCGAGGGCGACGGGCAGGCGATCGCCGCGCTCGCCCACATCGGGCATCTCCTCGGTGTGGCGATCGGGTCGCTCGCGAACGTCTTCGACCCCGACGTCTTCGTCATCGGCGGCGGCTTCGGCGCCGCCGCGGGCGAGCTCGTGCTCGGTCCGGCGCTCGAGTCCGCACGCCGGGAGGCGATCCAGCCGGCGGACGAGAGGCTGCGCCTCGTCGAGGCCGAGCTGGGGGACGAAGCCGGCCTGATCGGAGCCGCGCTGGTGGGATTCGAGGCCCTCGACGGGGACAGGTGACCCCGCGCCCGATGCCGCTCGACGTCTGCGCTACTCCGATCGGGAACCTCGACGACGTGACGCTGCGGGTGCTCTCCGCACTCGCCGCGGCCGACGTCGTGCTCTGCGAGGACACGCGGAGGACGCGCATACTGCTCGGCCGGCACGGCATCGAGGCCCGGCTCGTCTCCTACCGGCAGCACAACGAGGCAGCCCGGGTGGCGGAGCTGCTGCCCCGCCTCGAGGCGGGAGAGCGCATGGCCCTCGTCTCGGACGCAGGGCTGCCCGGGATCAACGACCCGGGGACGCGAATCGTCATCGCAGCCCTCGAGGCCGGTGTGCCGGTGACGGTGCTGCCGGGGGCGTCCGCCGTGGAGACCGCGCTCGTCGCGAGCGGCCTCGCGGGCGACCAGTATCGGTTCGTCGGCTATCTGCCGCGGCGCGCCGCAGAGCTCGAAGCGCTGTGGGCCGAGATCGCGACCTGGCCGCATCCCGTCGTCGCGTTCGAGTCTCCCCGACGCCTGCCGGGCTCGCTGGCGAGCCTCGCCGGGGCGGCGCCGGAGCGGCAGGTGGCGGTGTGCCGCGAGCTGACGAAGGCGTTCGAGGAGGTGCGGCGGGGGAGCGCAACGGAGCTTGCCGCCGCGTTCACGGAGCCGCCGAAGGGCGAGATCACGGTCGTCATCGGGCCCGCAGCGGCGCCGGAGCGCGTGACCGACGCTGCCGCAGCCGAGGTTGCCGCTGTCGCCGACCTCGTGGCCGCGGGTACCCCGCGGCGGCTGGCCGTCGACGTTGTCGCGCGGCTCACCGGCGCCTCTCGAAACGACCTGTACAGGCACTCCTTGTAATCACCATGGACAACGTCCGGCCGGCGCGCTATCGTTCTCTCTGTTGTCAATAAAGAGAACAGGAGGTCGTTCCCATGCGCCGTCTCGTCCTCGCGCTCGCGTTCATCGGAGCAGCGCTCGTCTTCGTCCCGGCTGCGGGGGCCTGGACCTGGCCGCTCGATGGCCCCGTACTGCGCCCATACTCGCTCGGCCCCGACGCCTATGCGGCGGGACAGCACCGAGGCGTCGACGTGCAGGGTGGGGAGGGCGAGCCCGTTCGGGCGCCGGCTCCGGGAAATGTCTCGTTCGCGGGCGTCGTGCCCACCCATGGCCGGACGGTGACGATTCAGACGGCGGATGGGCACGCGGTCTCGTTGACGCACCTCGGCAGCGTCGTCGTCGCGAAGGGGGACACGGTCGCGGAGGGGGATCCGGTGGGTGTCGCCGGTTCGAGCGGGGAGACGGAGTGGCCGTCTCCCTACGTTCATCTCGGAGTCCGGACCGGGTCGGCGGCCGACATGTACGTCGACCCGATGTCGCTGCTTCCGCCTCGCGTGGTCCAGCCACCCGCGGGCCCGGCGCCCGCGACGATGCCGACGCCTGCAGCCGTTCCGGCGACTCCGGCGGTCGGCGGGCTCGCGCAGCCGGCTGACTCGGGAGCTCCTGCCGCCGGTGCGGTGTCGCTGCCGCCGTCGAACGACGAGGGCGAATCGCCTGCAACCGCCGACCGCGGCGGTCAGGCTCCGGTGGTCGATCAGGTCGCAGCGGCCACTCCGGATGCTGCTCTCGGGGGCAGCGTCGTCGATGTCCGCGGCGCAGCCGCCCCCAAGGCTGGGGTTTCGGCCGCGCGGCCGACGGTGGAGGAGCGCGTCAGCGCGTCGCCGGCCACGGCGCTGCCGTCGGCGCCAGCGGTTGCGCCGGGCTCGACGACGAAGGCAGCAACCGCCGCGCACATCCCACCCCGGCCGCCGCGTTCGCTGGCGCCTGCGGCTGCGCCTCCGGATGCGGCTGCGCGCCCGCATCCGGCATCTGGCGCGGCCGCGGGGTCCGCACCGGCCGAGGCGGCCGCGGTGCAGTCCGGGGGTCGAGGTCCTCTCGTCAGCGCTTCGCCTCATCTGCGTTCCGCCGACGCCTCGTCGTGACCTGCCACGTGTCGCATCTCGTCTCGTGGAGCACGGCGTCGTGGAGCACGGCGTGGTGGCGTACGGTGGCGTGGCGCGTGCAGTGCCGACGTCGCGAGGCAGGGCCTACGACCTTCGCGGCGACCTTCCCGGCGACGGCCACCCCGTCGCGCCGGCACAGCCGGAGGGTGCCCCCACCCATGCCAATGACCCGTCCCTTCCGCTCCGGGATCCGGTAGGGGTCGCCGTGCTCGCGCTCGCGTTCGCCCTCGCTCTGACCCTGCGAGGGCGCCGGAGGCCTGCTCGTATGATGACCGGCGATGTCTGCTCCCCGGAAGATCCTCGTGGCGGTGGCGTGGCCGTACGCGAACGGCCCACGCCACATCGGCCACGTGGCGGGCTTCGGCGTCCCGTCCGACATCTTCGCGCGCTACCACCGCTTGCGCGGGAACGACGTGCTGATGGTCAGCGGTACCGACGAGCACGGAACACCGATCATGGTCGCCGCGGATCGGGAAGGCCTGTCTCCGCGTGAGCTCGTCGACCGAAACAGCGCAGTCATCCGTGAGGACCTCCGACGGCTGGGGCTGTCGTACGACCTCTTCACGCGGACGACTACGGCGAACCATCACCGGGTCGTCCGGGACGTCTTCCGGACGCTCTGGGAGAACGGCTACATCACCGAGCAGACGGCCGTCGGCGCGTTCTCCGCCTCGACCGGCCAGACTCTGCCGGATCGCTACGTCGAGGGCACGTGCCCGATCTGCGGCTTCGGTGACGCACGCGGCGACCAGTGCGACAACTGCGGCAACCAGCTCGATCCGGTCGACCTGGTCGAGCCGCGGTCGAAGATCGACGGCCAGCCTCCCGTCTTCCGGGAGACCACGCACCTGTTCATCGACCTGCCTGCGTTCCGCGAGCGCCTCACCGCCTGGATCGACGAGCAACGGCACTGGCGGCCGAACGTCCGCCGCTTCTCGCTGGAGCTCCTCAAGGAGGTGCGGCCGAGGCCCGTCACCCGCGATCTCGACTGGGGTGTCCGGATCCCGGTGCCGGGCTACGACGAGCTCGACGACAAGCGCATCTATGTCTGGTTCGACGCGGTGATCGGGTACCTCTCGGCGTCGGTCGAGTGGGCGGCGAACCGCGGCACCCCGGACGCATGGCGCGAGTGGTGGCAGAGCCCGGACGCGCGGCACTACTACTTCATGGGCAAGGACAACATCGTCTTCCACAGCGTCATCTGGCCCAGCCAGCTGCTCGGCTACGGCGAGGGCGGAGAGCTCGGCTCCGGCCGTGGGCCGCTCGAGCTCCCGTACGACATCGTCTCCAGCGAGTTCCTGACGATGGAGGGGCGCCAGTTCTCGACCAGCCGCAACGTCGTCATCTACGTCGGCGACTTCCTCGACCGCTACGACGCCGATCCGCTGCGGTACTTCCTCACTGCCGCCGGGCCGGAGACGCAGGACAGCGACTTCACCTGGGCGGAGTTCGTGCGGCGCAACAACGACGAGCTCGTCGCGAACTGGGGGAACCTCGTCAACCGCACGCTCACGAGCAGCTTCAAGAACTTCGGCGTCGTTCCCACCCCGGGGGCGCTGACGGACGACGACAGGGCCGTGCTCGCCGCCGTCGAAGGGGGCTTCGAGGCGGTGGGCGCCCAGATCGAGAAGGCCCGCTTCAAGGCCGCGCTCGCCGAGGCCATGCAGCTCGCGACCCGTGTCAACCAGTACCTCAGCGAGCAGGCGCCGTGGGCGGTGATCAAGGAGGATCGCGAGCGTGCCGGCACGATCCTCTACATCGCGCTCCGCTGCCTCGACAACCTGAAGACCCTGTTCGCGCCGTTCCTGCCGTTCAGCTCCCAGGCCCTGCACGAGCTCCTCGGTCACGAGGGCTATCTCGCAGGGCCCCTGCTCTTCGAGGAGATCGAGGAGGCCGACGGCGCGCATCACACGGTGCTCACCGGCGACTATCCGAGCTGGTGCGGCCGCTGGCGGGCCGGCGAGCTGCCCGTCGGCCAGGCGCTCGCCGAGCCGCGGCCGTTGTTCCGCAAGCTCGACCCGGAAGTCGTCGTCGCCGAGGAGCTCGCGCGGATGGAGCGCTCCGCCTCGGCGTGATCGACACGCACGCGCATCTCGACGCGTGCGAGGAGCCCGCGACGGTCCTCGTCGAGCGAGCGCGCGCCGCCGGCGTCACCCGGATCGTCACGATCGGCACCGGCATCGACTCCTGCCGGGCGGCGCTCGCCATCGCCGGCGCCTGCGATGGCGTCTCCGCCGCCCTGGGGATCGATCCGCACCAGGCCGCATCACCCGAGGCAGGCAGGGTGGGGGAGCTGCGCGAGCTGCTCGCGCACCCCGCCGTGGTCGCGGTCGGTGAGACGGGGCTCGACGGGTACCACGGGCGCGACACGCTGGTCGAGCAGCGACGGCTGCTCGACGAGCAGCTCGCGCTCGCCGAAGAGCTGTCGCTTCCCGTCGTCATCCACAGCCGCGACGCGGACGCCGAGACGGCCGCGGCGCTCGCTCCCTTCCGCGGCATCGTCGTCCTCCACTGCTTCTCCTCTCCCGGCCTGCTCGACACCGCGATCGAGCGCGGGTACTACGTGTCCTTCGCCGGCAACGTCACGTTCCCGAAGGCCGAGGCCCTCCGCGCGGCGGCGGCGCACGTCCCCGACGATCGTCTCCTCGCCGAGACGGACAGCCCCTACCTCGCCCCGCAGCCGATGCGCGGGAGGCGCAACGAGCCCGCGTACGTCGTGCACACGCTCGCGGTGCTGGCCGACGCGCGACGGGAGCCCGCGGACGCGCTGGAGCGTGCGATCGACGACAACGCCAGCGCGGGCGTTCGGCCCGTCACTTGGCGGATGACGCGCGTCGCCCCCAAGAAAGCGCTCGGCCAGCACTTCCTCGCCGACGACAACATCCTCGGCGTGATCGAGAGGCTCGCAGAGCTCGACCCGTTCGACGTCGTGCTCGAGATCGGCCCCGGCCTCGGCGTGCTCACCCGGCGCCTCGCCGACCGTGTGGCGCACGTCCACGCGATCGAGCTCGACCGCTCACTCGAGCCGCACCTCGCCGATCTCGCCGCGCGGCCGAACGTCGACCTGCGTGTGGGGCGACGCGCTCCGCCTCGATCTCGACCACGCTCGTGCCGGCACCGGGCAAGCTCGTCGCAAACCTGCCGTACAACGTCGCCACCCCGATCGTCGCCGAGAGCCTCGACGGCCTCCCGTCCGTCGAGCTCTGGTGCGTGATGGTGCAGCGCGAGGTCGCCGACCGCTTCTTCGCGCAGCCCTCCACCAAGGCGTACGGCGCAGTGTCCGTGCTCGTCCAGCTCGCTACGCGCCGGACGGGATTCCACCCGGTCTCGCGCAGCGTCTTCCGGCCTCCGCCGAACGTCGACTCGGCGCTCGTCGCCTTCCACCGCATCGGCCTCCCTGCCCGCTTTCCCGAGGTGCGCCGGGTCGTCGAGGCCGCCTTCGGGCACCGCCGCAAGACCCTCGCAAACGCGCTCGCGCTCGCCGGGGTCGCGACGCGCGAGCAGGCGGTGGCGGCCCTCGCGTCGATCGGGCTCGCCCCGTCCATACGCGCCGAGGCGCTCGAACCGGGCCTCTTCGTCGCACTCGAGGAGGCGCTCCGCTGAACCGCGCCGCCGCCTCCGCCAAGATCAACCTGGCACTCGTCGTCGGTCCGCTGCGCGGCGACGGCAAGCACGAGGTGGCCACGGTGCTGCAGCGCGTCGACCTCGGCGACCGGGTCGCCGTCGAGCCCGCCGCAGCGCTGCGGGTGGAGGGTTTCGACGACGACACGATCGTCGGCGCCGCGCTCCGCGCCCTCGCCGGCCGTGCCGGGGTGGAGCCGGCCTGGGCAGCGCGCATCTGGAAGTCGATCCCCGTCGCCGCCGGCCTCGGCGGCGGCAGCTCGGACGCCGCGACCGCTCTCGGCCTCGCCAACCGGATGCTCGCCACGCCCCTCGCGCCGCGCGCGCTCGAGGATCTCGCCGCCACGCTCGGTGCGGACGTGCCCTTCTTCCTCCGCTCGGGGCCACAGCTCGGAAGCGGCGACGGCTCCTCACTCTCGCCCGTCACGCTTCCCCAGGACTACGCGGTCGTACTCGTGCTGCCCTCCGGTACGACGAAGGAGTCGACGGCGCGCGTGTACGCGCGCTTCGACGAGCGGCGGGGAGCCGACGGGTTCGACGAACGACGCGCCGCGCTCCTCGACGCGCTCGGTCGTGTGCGCCGCGCCCGCGACCTGGCCCTGCTTCCTCCCAACGACCTCGCCTCGTCGGACCTTGCGGCGCGACCTCGTCGAGCACGGCGCCTTCCGGGCAGACGTGAGCGGTGCCGGCCCGGTCGTCTACGGCCTCTTCCTCCACCGCCGCCACGCGGAGGCCGCCGCACGCGCCTTTCGCACCGCCGGCCGCACCTGGGTGACGTCGCCGTGCTGGTACGGCTAGCCTCTCTCTGACACTCTCTCCCGAGTCGATGGGGCGTGGCCAAGTGGTAAGGCAACGGGTTTTGGTCCCGTGATCCCAGGTTCGAATCCTGGCGCCCCAGCCACCATGCCCACCGTGCCCACCACCACCACCTCGGAGCGCTCGTCATGGCCGCGGGCCTGGGCACGCGCATGCGGTCGGCCACGCCGAAGCACCTCCACCCGCTGCTCGGACGGCGCATGGTCGACTGGGTGCTCGAGGCCGCCAGCCCCCTCGAGCCGGACCCCCTCGTCGTCGTCGCCTCACCGGAGGGTGCCGGTCGCTTCGACGGCGTCACCGTCGCCGTGCAGGAGCAGCCGCTCGGAACCGGCGACGCGGCGCGGGCGGCCCGGGAGGCGCTCGGCGGCGTCGACGAGGTGCTCGTCCTCTCCGGCGACACGCCGCTGCTCACGAGCGCGCTCCTGACCGAGTTGCTCGAGACTCATCGTCTCAAGGACGCCGCCGCGACCGTGCTCTCGTTCGTGCCCTCGGACATCCGCAGCTACGGCAGGGTCGTCCGCGACCACGACGGCGACCTGGAGGCGATCGTCGAGGCCGCCGACGCGACCGCCGAGCAGCTCCAGCTGCGGGAGGCCAACTCCTCCATCTACGTCTTCCGGGGCGAGCTCCTCTGGCCGGCGCTCGACCGGCTCGCACCGGTGAACGCCCAGGGCGAGCTCTACCTCACGGACGCCGTGCGCGACCTCGTCGTCGCAGGACACCGCGTCGCCGTGCACGTCGCACCCGACCCGGCCGAGACCGAGGGCGTCAACACGCGGGTCGAGCTGGCAGCGGCCGGGGCCGCGCTGCGCGACCGGATCAACGAGGAGCACATGCTCGCGGGCGTCACGATCGACGACCCGGCCACCACCTGGATCGAGCCGACCGTCACGCTCGAGCCGGACGCGACCGTCCAGCCGTTCACCGTCCTCCGCGGCGCCACCTCGGTCGCGGCCGGCGCCGAGGTCGGCCCCCACGCGGTCGCCGTCGACGCGGCGATCGGTGCGGGAGCCCTCGTGGGCCCGTTCTGTTACCTTCGCCCTGGAACCGTGCTAGGGCCGAACACCAAAGCCGGCACGTTCGTCGAGCTCAAGAACACCCGGCTCGCGGAAGGCGCCAAGGTCCCGCATCTCTCGTACATGGGCGATGCCGAGATCGGCGAGCGCACGAACGTCGGAGCCGGCTCGATCACCGTGAACCTGCCTCACCGCAAGGGATCCGCCAAGCAGCCGACCCGGATCGGCAACGACGTCAGGGTCGGTGTGGACACTGTGCTGGTTGCTCCGATCACGATTGGCGACGATGCTTGGACTGCCGCAGGGACGGTCGTCACCGACGACGTCCCCGACAACGCTCTCGTCGGCTTCCCGCCGAGACAGACGATCAAGGAGGGAAGAGGTGGAAAGCGGGACGATTGAGCAGACGCTTCCGGGCCTCGGTGCCCCGGCCGTGCCGTCGCCCGCGGCCATCGGGCGCGCCATCGGGCTGACTCCGAACAAGCGGCTCACGCTCGTGTCGGGCCGCTCGAACCCGGACCTGGCGCACAGGATCGCGGAGCACCTCGAGTGCGAGCTCGGCCGGGTGACGCTGAAGACGTTCGCGAACGGCGAGACCTACTGCCGCTACGAGGAGTCGATCCGCGGCGCCGACATGTTCATCGTCCAGACCGCGTCGATTCCCGTCGACCAGCACCTGATGGAGCTGTTGATCATGATCAACGCGGCCAAGCTCGCCTCGGCCAAGCGGATCACGGCCGTCATCCCCTGGTTCTTCTACTCGCGCCAGGACAAGAAGTCGAAGCCGCGCGAGCCGATCACCGCCAAGCTCGTCGCCGACCTGCTCCAGACGGCCGGCGCCGACCGCGTGCTCACGATGGACCTCCACGCCGGCCAGGTGCAGGGCTTCTTCCACATCCCCGTCGACCACATGACCGCCGTGCCGATGTTTGCCCAGTACGTCCGCGACCTCAACCTCGGCGAGGAGCTCGCCGCCGTCTCGCCCGACACCGGGCGCGCGAAGCTCGCGGGCAAGTTCGCCGAGATGATCGGCGGCGACCTCGTGATCCTGAACAAGGTGCGACCGGCACACAACGAGGCCAAGGTCACGACCGTGATCGGCGACGTGGAGGGCAAGGTCGCCGTGATGACGGACGACGTCGTCGACACCGCCGGGACGCTCGTCGCCGGTGCCGCGGCGCTCAAGAAGGCAGGCGCGGTCAAGGTGTACGCCTGCGCCACGCACGGCCTCTTCAACGGCCCTGCGCTCGAGCGCATCGCCGACAGCGAGATCGACCGCCTCATCGTCACCGACACCGTGCCCGTCGACCCGATGCGCAAGCCCGACAACGTCGAGGTGCTGTCGATCGCGGGCATCCTCGCGGAGACGATCCACAACGTCTTCTCGGACGACTCCGTCTCTGCCATCTTCGCGGGCGAGAACCAGCTCTTCTGACACCTCCCGGCACTACCGACCACGCCGCTCAGGAACGCGTCGGACGCCTCACATGACCCGGCAGCCGCCGCCGTTGCTCCGTACGCCGCGGCTCGTCGTCCGCTGCTGGGAGCCGGCCGACGCACCGCTCCTGCAGGAGGCGATCGACGCCAGCCTCGACGACCTCCGGGCCTGGATGCCCTGGGCCTGGGCCGAGCCCACGCCGCTCGAGGAGAAGGTCGCGCGCCTGCAGTCGTTCCGCGACGCGTTCGACGACGGCCTCGACTACGTCTACGGCATCTTCTCCCCCGACGAGCAGGAGGTGATCGGAGGCTGCGGCCTCCACACCCGCGTCGGCGCGGACGCCCTCGAGATCGGGTACTGGATCCGCTCTTCGCACGTCGGCCGGGGCCTCGCCACCGAGGCGGCGGCAGCGCTCACGGTCGTCGCGTTCAGGGTCGCCGGCGCCGACCGCGTCGAGATCCACGTCGACCCGGCCAACACGGCGAGCCTCCGGATTCCGGAGAAGCTCGGGTTTGCCCGGGAGGCTCTGCTACGGCGCCGGCTCCCGTCCGTGTCGAGCCACGGCCCGCGCCGCGACGTGGTGATCTTCACCCTGTTCGCCGACGAGCTCGAGGGCTCGCCCGTGGCAGGCGCTGTATACGAGCTGTCTCGCTGACCAGGTCGTACGAGGCTTTCCGCGTCGCGGGGGCTTCCCTCCGGTTGACCCGTCTGCCATCCTCGGAGCTTCTCGTTGCGAAGGTCACCAACTGCGGAGGAAGTCATGACGACGACTGAGACGACCCGGCGTGACGCCCTCGTCGAGCGGCTGTTCGGTGCTGCCCTCGGGACGTTCGACCTCTACGCGGTCTACCTGGGCGAGCGGCTCGGGCTCTACCGGGCGCTCGCGAGTGCCGGGGAGCTCACGAGCGCCGGGCTTGCGCAGGCGTGCGACATCCACGAGCGCTACGCCCGGGAATGGCTGGAGCAGCAGGCGGCGAGCGAGATGCTCGACGTCGACGACGTGTCCGCACCCCCCGAGGAGCGCCGCTTCTCGCTCCCGCCCGGCCACGACGAGGTGCTGACCGACACGGGAAGCCTCAACTTCATGGCGCCCATGGGCCTGTTGGTGATGGCGTGCGCCCGGCCGATCGACGCGCTGGTCGAGGCCTTCCGGACGGGTGGCGGCGTTCCCTACGCCGACTACGGCCCCGACCTGCACGAGGGACAGGCCGGCTTCACCGGGCCGATCTTCGAGCAGCTCGTCGTCGAGCAATGGCTACCGGCGATCGACGACGTCCACGCGCGACTGCTGGACGAACGCCCGGCTCGGGTCGCCGACGTCGCCTGCGGGCTCGGGCGGCTCGGTCGGGCGGTGGCGCGGGCATACCCGAACGTCCTCGTCGACGGCATCGACCTCGACGAGGCATCCATCACCGCTGCGCAAACGGAGCTGGAGGGGAGCGGCCTCGAGCACCGGGTTTCCTTCGCCGCCCGGGACGCGGCTGACCCGGCGCTCTCCGGGCGCTACGACCTCGTCCTCATCTTCGAGGCGCTGCACGACATGTCGTATCCGGTCGAGGCGCTCTCGGCGTGCCGCGGCCTGCTCGCGAGCGGCGGCTCGGTGATCGTCGTGGACGAGCGCACCGGCGATAACTTCGCCGCGCCTGCGAGTGAGATGGAGCGGCTCTTCTACGGGTTCAGCGTCATGCACTGCCTGCCGGTCGGGATGGTCGGGGACGGCGCCGCCGGCACGGGCACGGTGATGCGCGCCGACACCGTCGAGGCCTACGCCCGCGGTGGGGGGTTCACGGAGTTCGAGGTGCTCCCGATCGAGCACGACGTCTTTCGCCTCTACCGCCTCCGCGGCTGAGCGCCTCGTTCGCCCACCGGCCGCCGCCACACTCCGCTACAATCCGCCGCCGTGTCCGGAGACAGGATGACACTCGAGGTGAGGGAGCGCGGTGCCGACGAGCTCGGCACCCGCAACACGAAGCGCCTGCGGAAGCAGGGGCTGATTCCCGGTGTCCTCTACGGCAAGGTGACGAAGCCGTTCGTCGTCGGCGAGCGCGAGCTGCGCTCCGCGCTGACGGGTCCCTCGGGCCTGCACGCGATCGTCGACGTCGTGATCGAGGGCCAGAAGACCCCGCACCACGCCGTCCTGAAGGACTACCAGCGTCACCCCGTGCGCGACACCATCACGCACGTCGACTTCCACGAGGTGCGCCTCGACCAGCCGATCCAGGCGACGGTCACGGTGCAGCTCTTCGGCGAGGCGCCGGGCGCCAAGATGGGCGGCGTCGTCCAGCAGGTGGCGCGCGAGCTCCGCGTCGAGGCGCTGCCGGCGTCGATCCCCGAGTTCATCGAGATCGATCTCTCCGGGCTCGAGCTCGGCGACACGTTGCGGCTCGAGGCCGTGCCCGGGATCGCCGGGGTCACGTTCCTCGACGACGCTGCCGAGACAGTGATCGCCAACTGCTCGGCCCCCCGCGGCCTCACCGAGGCCGAGGAGGCTGCCGAGGAAGCGCTGGCCGCAGAGGCCTCCGCCGAGTCGGCCGCAGAGGCCGCAGAGGCCGCCGAAGAGCCTGCAGCCGAGGAATAGAGCTTGGCGCTCTTTCGTCGGGGCGAGCCGGCCTCGACGCTCGACCTGCTCGTCGTGGGGCTCGGCAACCCGGGCCGCGAGTACGAACGGGATCGGCACAACGTCGGCTTCATGGTCGTCGACGAGCTCGGCCGCAGGCACGGTGCCTCGTTCAGGGCGAAGCACAACGGCCACATCGCCGAGATCCGGCTCGACGCCAGGCGCGTTGCGCTGCTGAAGCCCGAGACGTACATGAACGAGTCCGGGCGCGCCGCGCAGGCCGCCGCCCGCTTCTACAAGCTTCCCCCGGAGCAACTGCTCGCAGTGAGCGACGAGGTCGACCTGGAGACGGGGCGCCTGCAGGCGCGCCTGGGCGGCGGCCTCGCCGGCCACAACGGCCTGCGTTCGGTCGCCCGGCACCTCGGCACCCAGGAGTTCCTCCGGCTGCGCGTCGGCGTGGGCCGGCCGGAGCGAGGAGATCCGCGGCCGGTCGCCGACTACGTGCTGTCGCCGTTCGCGCCCGAGGACGACGTCGAGGCGATCGTCGCCCGCGCGGCGGACGCGGTCGAGACCCTCGTGCGGGACGGCCTCGAAGCGGCACAGAAGCGCTTCAACCAGGCTCTAGCCCCCGGGGGTGACGCCGAGGCGCAGTAGAAACCGGCAGGCGCGGTCGGTGCAGCTGCGGATGACCGGGCCCGCGCCTGCTGCCATGATCGGGGTGAGCAAGGAGGTGTTGCGATGGTCGGCAGCGCTGAAGGCATCGCACTCCCGAGGAGGCGGCTCCTTCGCCGGGTCGGGCTCGGGCTCTTCTTCGCCTCCGTCGCCTGCAACGCCGTGATCGCGATCTATGCGCTCGTGGCTCCTGGCTTCGGGCCAACCGAGGGACGGATCCTCGGCACCTCGCTCTACGTGACCGCCGCCATCTTGCTCGTGCTGGCCTGCGAGCCGGCGCTGGAGCGCGGGCTCGTCGTCCCCGTCCCACTCGTCGCATCGCTGTTCGGCGTCGTCGGCTTCGCGCTCCTGATCGCGGTCCTCTGGGCCGGCGACGAGCCGCCGCAGGTGCTGGTGAAGGTCGCCGGAACCGCGATGACGGTCGCGACCGCCGGGATGCTCGTCAGCCTGCTCGCGCTCGCCTGCCTTGCGCGCCGCTTCAGGCTCGTGCGAACCGGTGCGTATGCCCTCACAGGGCTCGCCGGTGTGATGATCGTGACCGCGATCTGGGCCGAGCCCCAGGGCAGCGTCTACCCCCGCATCCTCGGCGTCGTGCTCGTCGCGCTTGCCGCCCTCGTCGTCACGATCCCCGTGCTGCACCGGCTCAGCCGTACGGAGATCGCAGCCGCGGAGCGGGCCGGCGCCGTCGGTCAGGGCATTGCCTTCTGCCCCGGCTGCGGCGGGCGGCTCCCCACTGCGACCGGCCCGTCTTTCACCTGCGACGCCTGCGGTTGTGCCTTCACCGTGCTCGCGGGCGCCGACGGCGCGGCCCGGCCCGCCCCCGAGCGGCCGCTCGCCCTGCACGCCTGATCGCGCGGTCGGCGGCCGCCGATACGATGGCCCCCGCGGGACGCCTGTCCCGCCGACCGTCATGGACCGAACCCCACTCCACGCATTCGTCGCCGAGCTCGCGGCCAACGAGCGCTTCCAGGCCTTTGCGACGGCACTGCCGGCGCGTGCCCGCGTGTCCGAGCCGGCGCTGCCGCTCCTGCTCGCAGCCCTCCACGCGCAGCTCGGGCGGTCGCTGCTGATCGTCCTGCCCGAGGACGCGGACGCACGCGACGCGGCCGACGCCGCGTCCTGGTACCTGGGGCCGGACACGGTCGCGCTGCTGCCGAGCCGCGGCGTCTCGCCCTCGTCCGGGCTCGAGCCGCCCCCGCACCTCGTGGGCGAGCGGGCGCGCGCGCTCGCGGTGCTCGACGCCGGCGGGCTCGTCTGCGCGTCGGCCGCCGCCCTCGTCGAGGGCATGCCGCCGCTGTCGGCGCGACCCGACCCGATCGAGCTCCGCGTCGGCGACGAGCCGGGGCTCGACGGGCTCTCCCGAGCACTCGCCCTGGCAGGCTACGAGCGGGTCGAGCGGGTCGACGAGCGCGGCCAGTTCGCCGTCCGCGGCGGCATCGTCGACGTCTTCCCGTCCACCGGTCGCGAGCCGTTGCGCGTCGAGCTCTTCGGCGACGAGATCGAGCAGGTACGGGCGTTCTCGCCCTTCACCCAGCGGGCCCTGCACCCCGTCGCCGAGACCGTCGTCTACCCCGCTGCGGAGCGTCGCCGCGACCTCGTCGAGACGATGCTGCCGGCTCACGAGTGGGAGGAGGAGGACGGCCCGGGCGAGATCCGGCTGCCGGACGACCTCGTGCCGCCCGTCGGGCGCGCGCCGGACCTGGTGTGGCAGCCGGACGACGTGCGGCGTGTGTGCGAGGAGGAGTCGCTGCCTACGCCGCCCTTCGAGGGTGCCGCCGAGCTCGACCCCTTCCCGCGGGGCCAGGCCTTCCAGTTCGAGGCGCAGCGGCCCGCGATCGCCGCCCGCGGCCTCGCCGAAGCGGAGAACGAGCTGGCCGGGTTCCTCCGCTCCGGCAACCGCGTCGTCGTCGCTTTCCCCCACAAGGGCGAGGCGCTCCGGCAGAAGGCGCTGCTCCGCAAGGTCGACGCCACGCCGCTCGAGCACGGCGAGCAGCTCCCCAGGGAGCCGGCACTCCGCTTCGCCGTCTCCCCGGCCCGCCGCGGCTTCGTCTGGCGGGAGCTCGGGCTCGTGCTGCTGCCCGACACGCAGGTGTTCCGGAAGAAGCCGCCGCGCGCCGACGCACGCCTCGGTCGTGCGCTCGCGTCGTTCGCCGACCTGCGCGTCGGTGACTACGTCGTGCACGAGGATCACGGCGTCGGCAAGCTGCTCGGCTTCGAGACGAAAGCGGTCGCGGGCGTCACGCGCGACTACCTCTTCCTCGCGTTCCGCGGCGACGACCGGCTGTACGTCCCCCACGAGCAGCTCGGCAAGCTCTCCAAGTACATCGGCGCCGACGCGAAGGCGCCGGCTCTGTCGAAGCTCGGCGGCAAGGCGTGGCAGAACCTCAAGGCGCGCGCACGCGAGTCGGTGCGCGAGCTCGCCGGCGAGCTGCTCGCCCTCTATGCGCAGCGTCAGCGCGCCGAGGGCGTCACCTTCGACCTCCGCAACGAGTGGCTCGAGCGGCTCGAGACCTCGTTCCCCTACCGCGAGACGGACGACCAGGCCCGCGCCATCGAAGCCGTGAAGGAAGACCTCGAGTCGCCCCGCCCGATGGACAGGCTCGTGTGCGGCGACGTCGGCTTCGGCAAGACGGAGGTTGCGGTGCGCGCGGCCTTCGCCGTCGCGGTCAACGGGAAGCAGGTGCTCGTGCTCTGCCCCACCACGATCCTCGCGGAGCAGCACTGGAACACATTCCGGGACCGCTACAGGGACTTCCCGGTCCGCGTCGAGATGGTCTCCCGCTTCCGCAAGCCGGCCGAGACGAAGCAGGTGCTCGCCGATTTCGCCGCCGGCAAGGTCGACGTGCTCGTCGGCACCCACCGGGTGCTGTCACGCGACGTCATTCCCCGGGAGCTCGGCCTCGTCATCCTCGACGAGGAGCAGCGCTTCGGCGTAGCCCAGAAGGAGCTCCTGCGCTCGCTCCGCCTCGAGGTCGACGTACTGGCGCTCTCCGCCACGCCGATCCCGCGCACCCTGCACATGTCGCTGTCTGGCCTGCGGGACATCTCCATCATCGAGACGCCGCCCGAGGGCCGCCGGCCCATCCGCACCATCGTCGACGAGTACGACGAGGAGGCGATCAGGGTTGCGCTCGAGCGCGAGCACGCCCGCGAGGGGCAGTCCTTCTACCTGCACAACCGCGTCGAGACGATCGACGAGGTCTCGGTCAAGCTCCAGCAGCTCTGCCCGGGCCTGCGGTTCCTCGTCGCGCACGGGCAGATGAGCGAGCGCGAGCTCGAGGAGCGAATGCACGCCTTCCTCGCCGGCGACGCCGACGTGCTCGTCTCCACCACCATCATCGAGTCGGGCATCGACATCCCGCAGGCCAACACGCTGATCGTGGAGCGCGCCGACATGCTCGGCCTCAGCCAGCTGTACCAGATCCGCGGGCGCGTCGGCCGCTCCGACGTCACGGCCCACGCGCACCTCTACTACCCGGACGCCAGCGAGCTCACGCCCGAGGCGCGTGCCCGGCTGTCCACCCTTGCCGACCACACCGAGCTCGGCGCCGGCTTCCAGATCGCGATGCGCGACCTGGAGATCCGCGGTGCCGGCGACCTGCTCGGGGCCGAGCAGTCCGGGCATGTCGCCGCGCTCGGCTTCGAGTTGTACGTCGAGATGCTGAACGAGGCGGTGGCCGAGCTATCGGGCCAGCAGCGGCTCGCCGTCCGGCCGGTGCGCGTCGATGCGCGCGTGGATGCCTACATCCCCGCCTCCTACGTCGCCTCGGAGGCGCTGAAGATCGACCTTCATCGCAGGCTCGCGCTCGTCGAGGACGAGGACGAGCTGCGCGAGCTCCACGCCGCCACAGAGGACCGCTACGGGCCGCTGCCGGAGCCGGTGCAGAACCTGTTCGCGATCCAGGAGGCGAAGCTGAAGCTCGCCCGCGTCGGCGCCGACTATCTCGTCTTCCGCGGCGGCCGTGCGACGATCGGTCCGCTCACGCTCGGCTCCCAGGAGCTGCGTGCGCTCCGCGCCGTCGTCGACACCGCCGTCTACACCACCGCCCGGCAGGAGATCGCGCTGCGCACCGATGATCTCGAGGGGGCGCTCGGATTGGCCGATGCTATAGTCCACGCCCGCCAGGCCGCGTGAACGGGTGCTTTTCCTCCCCATCAGCGGGCGCAGGATCCGTACAGAGCACAACGCGGACTTAACGTTGCGTCGTCTACACATCAGTACATAGAGATTGAGCGTCCTTGTCCTGCCACGTCCAGATTGTGAGTCGTCTTTCATGAAGCCCATGCGCATCGCACTTGCCCTCGCCCTCGTTCTCCTCGGTGCGTTCCTCGTGACCGGCTGCGGCGGCAGCGACGAGACCGTCCCGAGCGACGCCGTCGCCGTGGTGGACGGAACCGAGGTCACGAAGGCCGAGTTCGATGCGTTGCTCGCGCGCGCGAAGAAGTCATATGCCTCGCAGAAGCGCGACTTCCCGAAGGTCGGCACCGCTGACTACCAGTCGCTGCAGACCCAGGCGGTCGCCTACCTCGTGCAGCGCGCCGAGTACGCCCGCGAGGCGGAGAAGCTCGGCATCGAGGTCACCGACAAGGAGATCGACGCGCGCATCGCCGAGGTCAAGAAGACGTACTTCGACGGCGATCAGAAGAAGCTCGACGAGCAGCTCGCCACCCAGGGCTACACGGCTGCCACGTTCCGCGACGACATCCAGGCACAGCTCGTCTCGGAGAAGCTGTACGACAAGGTCACCGCCGGCAACACGGTCTCGGACGCCGAGGTCAAGAAGTACTACGAGGACAACATCGGGCAGTACGAGACCCCCGAGTCGCGCGACGTTCGCCACATCCTGATCGCCGTCAACAAGGACGGTGTGAACGTCAGCGAGGTCAAGACCGGCGGAGACACGGCCGTCGACTTCGACAAGTCCCGGGCGATCGCCGACAGTATCTACGAGCAGCTGGCCGGCGGCACCGACTTCGCCACGCTCGCGAAGAAGGAGTCACAGGACACCGGTTCGAAGGCGGACGGCGGCAAGCTCACGATCGCCAAGGGGCAGACGGTGCCCGCATTCGACAAGACCGCCTTCCTGCTCAAGACCAACCAGATCTCGAAGCCGGTCAAGACCGAGTACGGCTATCACGTGATCCAGCCGATAAGCGAGGTCAAGCCTGCCGCGACGACGCCGTTCGAGAAGGCGAAGGCCACGATCAAGACACAGCTCGTGGACACGAAGAAGAACGAGTCGATCCAGAAGTGGGCCGAAGAGACGAAGGCCAGCTGGGACAAGAAGGTCACGTACGGCGAGGGCTACGCGCCGCCCGTCACCTCCACCAGCGAATCCACGACCACGACCGGGTAGAGCCCCCGCCGTGCCGCTCGCCGAGGCGCTCCTCGAGCTGCAGGAGCTGACCCGGCGCCTGCGCCGCGATTGCCCTTGGGATCGCGAGCAGACGGCACGCACGATCGTCCCTCACACCGTCGAGGAGGCGTACGAGGTCGCCGACGCCGCTAGCGCCGGCGACCCCGCCAAGCTGCTCGACGAGCTCGGCGACCTGCTCTTCCAGACGTACTTCCTCGCCCTGCTCCTGGAGGAGCAGGGCGAGGGTGACCTCGAGGCCGTCGCCCGCGGAGCGCACGCCAAGCTCGTGCGCCGGCACCCTCACGTCTTCGGCGACGCCGAGATCGCGACGGCCGGACGCGTGCGCGAGCGCTGGGAGGCGATCAAGACCGAGCAGGAGGGACGGGTGGGCGTGTTCCACGACGTGCCGTCGTCCCTGCCGGCACTGCTCCACGCCCGCAAGCTCCAGCGACGAGCGGCCACCGTCGGGTTCGACTGGCCCGACCTGGCCGGGCCGCTCGAGAAGATCCGGGAAGAGGTCGCCGAGCTCGAGGAGGCGGTCGACCTCGCACGCCCGCCGGCGCCCGAGAGCGAGCCGGACGCCGGTGTGTTCCACGAGGTCGGCGACGCTCTCTTCGCGATCGTCAACGCGGCGCGCAAGCTGAACGTCGACCCCGAGCTGGCGCTGCGGGCCACCTCGCTGCGCTTCGTCGACCGCGTCGAGCTCGCCGAGCAGCTCGCAGCCGAGGTGGGCGACACGTGGACGACGCTCGGCGTCGAGGCACAGGAGCGGTGGTACGTCGCGGCCAAGCGGCAGCGGGGCGAGTTGTAGAGACGCCGGCTTGCCCGGCCGGCGACGCTCCCTGGTCTATGGTGGAGAACGGGCGGCGATACCCGCCCGCCCACATGACCACGACCAGAGACACGGAGGCAGCGGGATGAGCTCGATCGTCCACGTCCACGGGAGGCAGGTCCTCGACTCGCGCGGCAACCCGACCGTCGAGGTGGAGATCGGCCTCGACAGCGGCGCGTTCGGCTCGGCGGCCGTGCCCTCCGGTGCCTCCACAGGCGAGCACGAGGCGGTCGAGCTCCGCGACGGCGGCGACGCCTGGGCCGGCAAGGGCGTGCTGCGTGCGGTCGGCCACGTCAACGGCGAGATCGCCGACCGCATCGGCGGGCTCGACGCTCGCGACCAGCGTGCGCTCGACCTCGCAATGGTCGAGCTCGACGGCACCCCCACCAAGTCGCGCCTCGGCGCCAACGCGATCCTCGGCGTCTCCCTCGCCGCCGCGAAGGCCGCTGCCGCCGACGCCGGCATGCCGCTCTACCGGTGGGTCGGCGGCACGAACGCCCACGTGCTTCCCGTGCCCATGCTGAACGTCGTCAACGGCGGCGCCCACGCGCAGAACTCGCTCGACTTCCAGGAGTTCATGCTCGTTCCCGCCGGCGCCGAGACGTTCTCCGAGGCGCTCCGGATCGGCGCCGAAACCTACCACGCCCTCAAGGCGCTGCTCAAGGAGCGCGGCCTCTCGACCGGCGTCGGCGACGAGGGCGGCTTTGCCCCCGACCTCGGCTCCGCCTACGACGCCTGCGAGGCCATTCTCGAGGCCGCCGAGCGCGCCGGCCACCGCGACAGGGTCGCGATCGCGCTCGACCCGGCCACGAGCGAGCTCTACCGCGACGGGGTCTACGTGCTCGAACGCCAGGGCGGCACCCTCGACGGCAACGGCATGATCGACCTCTGGGCCGATCTCGTCGACCGCTTCCCGATCGTCTCCATCGAGGACGGGCTCGCCGAGAACGACTGGGCCACCTGGCAGACCCTCACCGACCGCATGGGGGGCCGCATCCAGCTCGTCGGCGACGACATCTTCGTCACGAATGTCGACTTTCTCCGCCGCGGCATCGCCGAGCAGGTCGGGAACGCGATCCTCGTGAAGGTCAACCAGATCGGCTCGCTGACCGAGACCCTCGACGCGATCGAGCTCGCCCAGCGGAACGGCTACGCGACCGTCATCTCGCACCGCTCCGGCGAGACCGAGGACGCCACCATCGCCGACCTCGCCGTCGCGACGAACTCCGGCCAGATCAAGACCGGCGCCCCCGCGCGATCGGATCGCATCGCCAAGTACAACCAGCTGCTGCGCATCGAGGACGAGCTCGGGTCGCAGGCCTCGTACCCCGGCTGGGACGCGTTCCCGCGCGCCCGCGGCTAACGTTGAGCGCCGTGAGCCACGTCCGCAGGACGAAGATCGTCGCGACCATCGGGCCCGCGTCGACGGTGCCCGAGACCATCGCCGAGCTGATCACGGCCGGGATGGACGGCGCGCGCCTGAACATGTCCCACGGAACCCACGAAGAGCATGCGCGGCGCGCGCAGCTCGTCCGCGACGCCGAGGCGGCCGCGGGGCGACCGATCGCGCTGATCGCCGACCTGCAGGGCCCGAAGCTGCGCGTCGGCGACCTGCCGGCGCCCGTCCGGCTCGAGCGCGGCACCACCGTCGTGATCGCGGGGGAGGACGCCGCCCGCGACGACGACCTCCCCGTCAGCCCCGCGGTGCTCGGCTCCGTGCTGAAGCCGGGTAACGACGTGCTCATCGACGACGGCCACGTGAGATTGCGCGTGGAGGCCGTCGAGCGCGGTCGCGCACGCTGCGAGGTGGTCGTCGGCGGCGAGGTGTCCTCGCACAAGGGGGTCAACCTCCCCGGCATCCCGCTGCCCATCCCGTCCCTCACCCGCAAGGACCTCGACGACCTCGAGTTCGCGCTCGGCATCGACGTCGACTTCGTCGCGCTCTCCTTCGTCCGCTCCGCGTCCGACGTCCGCGCGCTGCGCACGCTGATCGAGGCGCGCGGCTCCCAGGCGTACGTGATCGCCAAGATCGAGAAGGCCGAGGCGATCGCCGCGCTCGACGAGATCCTCGCCGAGTCCCACGCCGTCATGGTCGCGCGCGGCGACCTCGGCGTCGAGATCGGCGCCGCCGACGTCCCGCTCCTGCAGAAGCGGATCATCAGCCGCTCGCTCGAGCGCGGCAAGCCCGTGATCACGGCCACGCAGATGCTGGAGTCGATGATCCACCAGCCCGAGCCGACCCGTGCCGAGGCCTCGGACGTCGCGAACGCCATCCTCGACGGCACCTCGGCGATCATGCTCTCCGGCGAGACCGCCGTCGGCGACTTCCCCGTCGAGTCGGTCCAGGTGATGGACCGCATCGCACGCGCAGTCGAGCCGAGCCTCGACTACCGCCACGAGATCCCGCACGCCGACGACGAGCCCACCATCGGCCAGGCGATGTCGAATGCCGCCTGCGACATCGCCGAGGCGCTTGCCGCGAAGGCGATCCTCGTGCCGACCTTCACCGGCCGCACGGCCTCGGCGGTCGCCCGCCTGCGCCCTCGCCGACCCATCATCGCGATCACCCACGACCAGCACTCGCTCCGCCACATGGCGCTCGAGTGGGGCGTGCGGCCCCTCGAGATCCCCGAGACCGACGACGTCGAGGACCTCTGGAACCGCTCCCTCGACACCGCCCGCGCGAGCGGCATCGTCAGCACCGGCGACCGCGTCGTCATCACCGCCGGGACAGCCGTCAACATCCCCGGCTCCACCAACGTCATCAAGGTCGACATCGCCTGACGCCACCGACCGCGGCCCCTCCCGGCCGGCGGAGCCGGCCTCCGGGGCCGCTCGCGCCCCTGCGTGCACCGGGCTCTCCGGGGCTGTGCCAGGGAACCGTAGGTGCCCGGCTTCAGGAGGTGTGTGCGCGGCGGGAACCCGCGTCAGCGGGTTCCCGCCACTTCCGCGAAGCGGAGGTCCGCTTGCAGGCAAGTACAGCCCGACGGCGAAGCTGACGCCTGTGGCACGCAAGGGGGAGAGGTCGCGCGAGGACGCGACGGTGAAGAAGGCCGCACGGCGGCGCCGGAAGCGGCTGCCGTTCCTGCTGCCGCTCGTCATCGTCACCGTGATGGCGTTTCTCTACTACAGGCCCCTCGCGAGCTACGTCGAGACCCGCGGACAGCTGTCAGAGCGCCGGGCCGAGGTGGTGGCGCTGCGCGCGGAGAAGGCCCGCCTGGAGCGCCGCCTCGAGCTCTCGACGAGCGTCGTCGCGCTCGGCCGCGAGGCGCGCCGCATCGGCTACGTCCGGCCCGACGAGCGGCTCTTCATCGTCAAGGGCATCTCCGCCTGGCGTAAGGCCTATCGGGCCGCCAACACCAGGTAGGCCCGGTCCGGCGTCGCCGCCGACGCCGGCGCTACGGTGTGCGTCGTGACCAGCGGCACACCGCTCGAGTCGACTTCCGTGGACGATCGCGCGGTCGTCGCCCGTCAGCTAGGACGCGCGCCGCGCGCCTTCCTTCGCGTCGCCGCGCGTTGTCCCTGGGGGCTCCCCGCGGTCACCGAGCAGGATCCGTACGATGACTCCGGCGCGCCCTTCCCGACGACGTATTACCTCACCTGCAGGCATCTCATTGCCGCCGTCTCGCGCATCGAGGCCGCCGGCGGCGTGGAACGCTGGAGCGCGGCGGTCGCCTCGGACGCCGTGCTCGCCTCCGACCTCGAGCGCGCCACCGCCGAGCAGCGTGCGATCCGCCACGCGCTTGCGGCAGGCCGCACGGGAGCGGACGGCGGTGAATCGCTCGACTCCGGCATCGGCGGCTCCCGCAACCCCGCCCAGCTCAAGTGCCTGCACGCCCACGCGGCCTACGCGCTCGCGCGGCCCGGGTACCTCCTGGGCGGGGCGGTGCTCGCCGAGCTGCCGGAGCCCTGGCCCACCGATCGCTGCTGCTCCTCCGCCGACGCCGCCTGACCGACGTGAGCACAGACCTCGAAAGCGCCCGCCGGGACTGGGAAGACGGCTATCGCCGGCTCGCCGTCGCCACGCGCGACCCGGCGGCGGCAGAGCGGCTGCACCGGCAGGTCGACGTCGTCACGGACGAGCTGCGCCGTCGCGTCGGCGGCACCTACACGCTGGCCGAGCTCGCCCGGGTGTACGCAGGCTCGGACAGCTGGGCCCGCCACGCGGTCGAGGAGCGTGCGGCCGCGCCCGGCTGGGCACGCACGCTCTCGATCGTCGGGGACGCCGCCTTTCACATCTACGCGCGCGGTGCGCTCGACTACGAGCCGTGAGCGAGCTCGAGCAACCGAGCCGCCGGCGCCCCGCGCCGCGCCGCCGCTGGCCTCGACGCCTGCTCGCCGTCCTCGCCGCCGTGCTGCTCCTCGCCGTCGGCGTCGCGCTCGGGCAGGCGCTCGACGACGGCCCCGAGCCCGGTGTCACGCAGACGTCCGTGCGCACGCTCGAGCCGCTGCCGCAGCAGCCGGCCACCACGACGCCGTAGAGCTCGAAACGCGAGGAAGAGGCGAGACGGGCGACGCCCGCCCGCCCGGGAGCTCAGCCCATCTCCTCCGACGCTTGCAGGAGGCCGGCCACGATCACGCCGATCGCAGCGGCGAGGCTGATCCAGATGCCGACGCCGCGGCCGGCGAAGAAGAAGTCGTCGGGGATGGAGAACACGCGGACGAGCACGAAGACGGTCGCGACCGACCCGAGCGCGATCGTGACGAGGCTCTCCGGCACTGCGGCCGGCATCTCCACGCCGACCTCGCGCAGGGCGACGACGAGCACGACCAGCACCCCGACCGCGAACACGAGCTTGCCGAGCGTCCCGGTGTCCCAGCCCATCACCGACACCGTCACGCCCTCGCCCGGTCCCGTGTACCAGCCGGTGAACGCCGAGACCGCCAGCACCACGCCCGCGAGCAGGCCCAGCCTGTCGCCGACACCGAGCATGCCGCGGTCGAGCGCGGCACGGCCAGATGATCCCGGAAGCGCCATCGAGGGACAGTATGGGCGATCCGCCGGTCGTCGTCACGGGGAGCCGTCACACGCCGTACCCGGCCGGAGGGCTCTACACTGCTGCCGTGGCACAGCGGCTGCCAGAAGCGACGAAGGACGACGTACCCCCGGTCGACGAGCCTCCGATCGACCCGGGGGCGGTCCGGGAGGCCTATCGCCTGCATCGCGCACGCCGCAAGGCCCGGATCGAGCACCGCAAGCGCACGAGGCGCGCGGGCATCCGCTTCTGGATCGTCCTTCTCGCCCTGCTCGCCGCCAGTGTCGTCGTCGCCGTCACGGCTGGCACGAGATCCAGCAGCTGTTCGGCCTCTGAGCACGCACCTCCCGACCGGCATGCGTCGCCTCGGAGCGCTCGTGTTCCTCGCGGGGTTGGGCTCGCTCGCGACCGAGATCGCCGCGTCCCGGCTGATCGCCCCGTACTTCGGCTCCTCCACCATCGTGTGGGCGAACCTGATCGGGGTGGTGCTCGCGGCGCTCGCAGCGGGATACTGGCTGGGCGGCCGGATCGCCGACCGCCGGCCCGAGCCGGCGCTCCTCGGCTGGATCGTGGTGGCGGCAGCCGTGCTCGTGGCGCTCACGCCGTTCGTCGCCAGGCCCTTCCTCGACGCCGTCTCCGAGGGTCTCGACGAGGTATCGGCGGGGACGGCGGTGGCGTCCTTCCTCGCCGTCGTGCTCGTGTTCGCGCCCCCGGTGGTGCTGCTCGGGACGGTGTCCCCGTTCGCCGTCCGCCTCGCCGTCACCGACGTCGCCACCGCCGGCGCCGTCGCCGGACGCCTCTATGCGCTCTCGACGATCGGGTCGCTGGTCGGCACGTTCCTCCCCGCGCTCGTCGCGATCCCCCTGATCGGCACGCGGAGGACGTTGCTCCTGATCGCCGTGCTGCTCGCGGTCGCGGGTGCGCTCCTCGCGGGAAGGCGCGCGCTCGTCGTCGTCGCCGCTGCGGGAGCGCTCGCGTTGCTCCCGCCCGGGGCGGTGAAGGCGCAATCGGGTGTGCTGTGGGAGGAGGAATCCGCCTACCAGTTCATCCAGGTCGTCCAGCGCCCGGACGGGGCCAGGGTGCTGCACCTCAACGAGGGTGTCGTCGCCCATTCGGTGTGGCGGCGCGGCGAGGTGCTGACGGGCGGGGAGTGGGACGCGCCCCTCGCGGTGCCGGAGCTCGTCGGGCGCCCGCTGCGGCGGGTCGCCGTCCTGGGGAACGCCGGCGGCACCACGGCGCGTGCACTCGGTCGCTACTACCCGGAGGCCGAGATCGACGGCGTCGAGATCGACCCGGCCGTCACCCGGGCTGGTCGACGGTTCCTCGGGCTCGGCGACAACCCGCGCCTCACCGTTCACGATGCCGATGCGCGGCCGTTCCTGCGGGCGACCACCGCACGCTACGACCTCGTCGTCGTCGACGCCTACCGCCAGCCGTACGTCCCGTTCTACCTCGCGACGCGCGAGTTCTTCCGGCTCGTGCGGCAGCATCTCGCCCCCGGGGGCGTCGTCGTCCTCAACGTGGCCACGGTGCCGGGCGACGACCGGCTCGTCGACGGGGTCGGCGGAACGCTTGCGGCGGAGCTGCCACAGGTCGTCTCGTGGCCGGCGCTCCGCTTCAACACGTTCCTCGTCGGCCTCGAGCGCCCGCTTTCGCGGGAGGCGATCGTGCGCCGCCTGTCGCGCGGGCCGCTCGACCTCGCACCCCTCCGCCGTCTTCTCGTCGCGGGACGGGCGCGCGTCCGGGCGGCGGCACGGCCATGGACGGACGACCGTGCCCCGGTCGAGTGGGCGACCGACCGGATGATCGCCGGGTACGCCGCGGGCGGCGGGCGGAGCGAGTTCGACTACCTTCCCACGAGGCCATGATCTCGCTGTCACGACGGGACGGAGACCGCCCCCTGCGGATCGGTCACCGCGGCGCCGCGCTCCTCGCACCGGAGAACACGCTGCGCTCGTTCCGAGCAGCCGCGGCCGCGGACGTCGACCTGATCGAGTTCGACGTGCTCGACCTGCCCCGCGGACCGCTCGTCGTCGCCCACTCGGACCACCTGGACGAGGTCAGCCACGGCATCGCGGCGGGACGGGTACGCGACCACACGCTCGAGGAGCTGCGCGAGATCGCGCCCGAGCTGCCCACGCTCGACGAGGCGCTCGCTTTCTTCGTCGACGAGGCGCCTCGGATCGGGTCTGCACGTCGACCTCAAGCTGCGGGCGCGCCTCGACGAGCTCGCCGCCTCGCTCGCCCGCCACGGCTTGGAGAGGCGCACGGTCGTGAGCTCCAGCCACGTGCCGAGCCTGCATACGGTCGCCCGCTACACGCCCGGGGTGCGGATCGGGCTCACCTACCCCGACGACAGGTTCTCGATCTCCCGCCGGCCGGCGCTGCACCCGTTCGTGGCGCTCGGCCTGTCGGCGATGCGGGCCTCCGTGCCGCTTCGCGTGGGGCGGATGATCGGGCGGGCGCAGGCGGGGGCCCTGATGCTGCAACACCGTCTCGTCACCGAGGGAGCCGTCGAGCGTGCCCACGCGCGCGGCGTCCCCGTGCTGGCCTGGACGGTGGACGACCCGTCCGAGCTCCTCCGCGTCGTCCACGCAGGGGTGGACGGCGTGATCACGAATGACCCCGGTATCTTCGTGGCTACACTGGAATCGTGAGGCGCGGGGCAAAGATCGCCGTCTTCCTTGCCTGCGGCGTCGCGGGCTTCGCATGCGCGGTGCTGCTCGCGGTCGTCCCGGTGGCGGGCGCCGACGAGGGGACGGGGACAACTTCGACGGGAACGACCACCTCGTCCACCGAGACGACCGGCACGACGGGCACGACGACGGGTACTACGACCGGCACGACGACGGGCGGCACGACGACGGCTCCGGCACCGAAGCCGAAGCCGCGTGCCCGCACCCCGAAGCTGATCGCCGCAGGCGTCACCGTGGGCGGAACGCTCGTGGGCGGGCTCACCGCCGCCGAGGCACGCGAGATCGTGAAGGAGCGGTTCGCGAAGCCGGTCACGCTCGTCGTCACCCCCGGCAAGAAGGTGGTGCTCACGCCGCGGAGCTCGGTGCCACACCCGACCTGAAGAAGGCGATCGGGCTCGCCGTGCGCGTCAGGCGTCCCGGGTTCGTCGTCCCGCTCTCGGTCGACGTGAACCGCGCCAGGGTGGAGCGGCTCGTCGCGGGCATCGCGGGGGAGGTCGAGCGCGACCCGGTCGATGCTCGCCTCAAGATGCGTCACCTGAAGCCGTTCGCCACCAGGGAGGTGCCCGGCCGGCGCCTCAAGGAGGTGGTCGCCGCCCGGACGATCGTCAGAGCGCTGAAGACACACGAGCGCACCGGCGTACAGCTGCCTCTCGAGGAGATCCGGCCCGCTGTCACCGACGAGCGACCTCGGTCGCGCGATCGTGATCCGCCGCGGCTCCAAGGAAGCTGCTGCTCTACAAGGTCGCCGCCGAGCCGAAGCTGATCCGCGAGTTCAAGGTCGCGACCGGCCGTTCCGAGTATCCGACGCCTCTCGGCTCGCTTCGAGATCGTCAACAAGCAGAGAGACCCGTGGTGGTACCCGCCCACCACCTCGGCGTGGGCGCAGGGCGAGGAGCCCGTGCCGCCCGGCCCCGGGAACCCGCTCGGCACGCGCTGGATGGGCATCTCCTCCCCGTACGTCGGCATCCACGGCACACCCGACGCCGCCTCGATCGGCTACTCCGCCTCGCACGGCTGCATCCGCATGCTGATCCCGCAGGTCGAGTGGCTCTTCAACCAGGTGGAAATCGGAACGCCCGTGATCATCGTCGCGGCGTGACCGGCCGGGCGAAGACCGTCGGCCAGGCGGTCGCGCTCGTCGCCGTGGCGGCGCTCCTCGGTCTGCTCGTCTGGAAGGTCGTGCACGGGAACGACGGCGGCGCCGCCGGGGCTCTCGCAAAGGGAGAAAGCCCTGTCGCACCTGCCTTCACGCTACCGCGTGTCGACTCGGCCGGAGACCTCTCCCTCGCGTCGCTGCGCGGCAAGGCGGTGGTCGTCAACTTCTGGGCCTCGTGGTGCATCCCGTGCAAGGACGAGGCGCCGTTCCTGCAGCAGACCTACGCGAAGTACCGCGACCAGGGCCTCGTCGTGCTCGGCGTCGACGCGCAGGACTTCCGTCAGGACGCCAAGCGCTTCCTCTCGCGGTTCGGCATCACCTATCCGATCGTCTACGACGGCGAGGGGTCGACCCTCGGCAAGTGGGGCGTGACCGGCTTTCCCGAGACCTTCTTCGTCGACCGCCAGGGACGGCTCGTCGGCGAGCGCATCGCCGGCAGCGTCGAGATCGAGCGCAACCGCGAGACGTTCGACCGCGGTATCCGCCTGGCGCTCGGCAAGCAGTGAAGCTCGTCGCGATCGCCGCCGCCCTGCTGCTCGCCGCGGCGTCGGCGGCGTATGCGGACAGTCGGCCGAACCCGGCCGACCTCGAGGCGGAGATCGTCTGCCCCACCTGCAAGACCACGCTCGACCAGTCCAACTCGCCGATCGCAGTGCGGATGAAGGCATTCATCCGCGAGCGCATCGCCGCCGGCGACACCGCCGCCGAGATCAAGTCGCAACTCGTCGACCAGTTCGGTCCCGCCGTCCTCGCCGAGCCGCCCAAGCGCGGGTTCGACCTGCTCGCCTGGCTGCTTCCGATCGGCGCCCTCGCGGTCGGCGCCGTGGCGGTCGGAGCGCTCGCGTGGAGCTGGAGCAGGCGGCAGGAGAGCGACGAGCCGGCGCCCTCAGTGCTCGACCCGGAGCTCGAGCGCCGCGTCGACGCCGAGCTCGCCCGCTTCGAGGACTGACCCGATGAGCCTGACCGAGCTCCCGGTCGCGCTGCTCGCCGGCTTCCTGTCGTTTCTGGCCCCGTGCGTGCTGCCCCTCGTGCCCGGCTACCTCTCCGCGGTCTCCGCGGTCGAGGCCGACCGGCTCGGCGACCGCGGCTCCGCACGCCGGGTCGTCGTCGCCAGCATCCCGTTCGTGCTCGGCTTCACGGCCGTGTTCGTGCTGCTCGGCGTCGGCGCCCAGCTTCTCGGGGACAGCCTGCTCCGCGACCAGTTCCTGCTCGAGCAGATCGCCGGCTTCGTGCTCGTCGTCTTCGGCCTCGCGTTCATGGGCCTGCTGCCGTGGCCCGAGCGGCTCCTCGGCGCCGGGCTGCTGCAGGAGGCGCGCAGCCGCGGCTCCCGCCTCGCGCTCGGCGGCGCGTTCGCGATCTGCGCTGCTCCGTGCATCGGGCCGGTGCTGGCCGCCATCCTCGTCCTCGCAGGCTCGTCCGACACCGTCCTGCAGGGCGCCCTGCTCCTCGCCGTCTACTCGCTCGGGATGGCGATCCCGTTCGTCCTCGCCGGCGCGGTCTTCACCCGGGCGATGGGGGCGTTCCGCTGGCTCCGCGACCACTACACGGCGATCCAGTTCGTCAGCGGCGCGATCATGGTCGCCCTCGGCCTGCTCCTCTTCTTCGGCCGCTTCTACGTCCTCCGCATCTACCTGAACCGCTTCCTCGAGTGGGTCGGAATCGAACCGGTCTTCTGACACCCGAGCGGACCTCCGCTTGGCGAAGGCCGCTCGCCAGCAGGCTTGATACGTTCTGCACATGGCGACGATCTTGCTCGTGGGCGTCGATCTCTTCTTCCGCGGGAAGCTGGACGCGCTGCTGCCGGCCCACCGGCTGGTGACGAGCGACTCGGTCGCATCCGCCCGACCTCGTCGTCTGCGACATCGCCCGCGTCGACCCGGCGGACGTCGTCGACACCTGGCCGGACATCCCGATCCTCGGGTACACGAACCACACCGACACCGCGGGCCTGCGCGCGGCGCACAGCGCGGGCTTCGACCAGGTGATCGTCAAGTCCGCCCTGATCGAGCAGGCCCCGGACCTCGTGGTCGAGCTCGTCGGCAACTGAGATCGGTTCCCTCGGGCCACGTCGGGGCGCCCGGGTAGTATCGGAGCACGATGACGTACATCATCTCCGAGCCCTGCATCGACATCAAAGACCGCTCCTGCGTCGACGTCTGCCCGGTCGACTGCATCCACGAGTTCGACCGGATCCTCGTGATCGACGCCGAGGAATGCATCGACTGCGGCGCCTGCGAGCCAGAGTGCCCGGTCGAGGCGATCTTCCCCGAGGATGCCCTGCCCGACAAGTGGGAGGCGTTCGTGAAGATCAACTACGCCTTCCCCGACGCAGGCACGATCAACACGCTCGTCGAGCAGTACGCCACAGAGAACAACGTTCAGAACCAGCCGCTCGAATAGCCTGCTGCCGGCTACGCCGGCACGGGCGAGGCATGGCCTTGCCCCTACAGGCGTGCCGCCGAAGGGGGGAGGGTGACGCGGATGGTCGTGCCCGGGTCGTGGCGGGTGGCGGAGAATGTCCCGTTCAGCTCGCGGGCGCGCTCGGCGAGGCCGTCCAGCACCGCCTGGCGGCGCTCCCTGGCGCCGTCGTCGTGCACGGTCAGCTCGACGCCGTCGGGCGACTCGATCACGGTGACCCGCAATAGGGAGGGAGGGCCGCGGCGAACGGCCTGGTCGAGCGCCTCCCGCACGATCTGGTAGAGGCCGGACTGCGCGCCGTCTCCGAGGGCGTCGCCCGCCACGACGTCCATCTCGATTGCGACGCCGCGCCGCGCCGCATGGCGTCGCAGCAGCTCGCCCACGGCGGCCCCGAAGCCGAGGTTGCTGAGCGCGGCCGGCTCGATCCCGGTCACGATCTCCCGCAGGTCGCCGCTCGCCTCACGCGACACCTCGAGCGCGCGTGCCACCATCGCCCGCCCGGACTCGGCGTCCCCCGCGTCGAGCGCGTGCACCGCCGCGTCGAGCATCTGGGCGAGCGCCGCCACGTGCTGGACAGGGCCGTCGTGGATCAGCTCCGCCAGGCGCCGCCGCTCGTCGCGCTCGGCGCGCAGCCGCTCGGTGAGGGCGCGGTCGACCTCGGAGCTCAATCGATCATCGCCTCGCGAAGCGCGATGGCGACCGCCTGCGTGCGCGTGTCCGCCTCGAGCTTCGTGAGGATGTGCCGCACGTGGCTCTTCACCGTCTCCTGGGAGATGAACAGCTGCCCGGCCACGTCGGCGTTCGACATCCCGTCCGCCAGCAGCTGCAGGATCTCCCGCTCGCGCTGCGTGAGGACGTCGGTGCCGTCCTTTGCCGTCGTCAAGGACGGCATCAGCGCCGGGTCGACGAACGTCTCTCCCGCCGCGACCTTCTCGATCGCCCGCAGCAACGTCTCGTGCGGTGCCTCCTTGAGGATGTAGCCGCGGGCACCCGACTCGAGGCCCCGCTGCAGCAGCGCCCGCTCCGAATAAGCGGTGAAGATCAGCACCTTCACCTCGGGCACTCGCCGGGTGATCTCCTCGGTCGCCTCGATCCCGTCCATCTCCGGCATCCGCAGGTCCATCACGACGACGTCCGGCTTACGCCGCTCTGCCAGCGCCACCGCCGTCGCGCCGTCCGGCGCCTCGCCGACGACGCGGATGTGCGGGGAACGCAGGAGCGCAAGGCGCAGCCCCTCTCGTACGACCTCGTGGTCGTCGGCCAGCAGGACGGTGATCTCGGGCGTATCGGCCACGCGGCGATTCTACGGGCACAGTCAGACGAGTGTGAGCTGCGTGGGTACGGGCCGTGGCCGCAGCGTCGGCCGCCCGCGGCTCGCGTGCTCCCGCGCGAGCGTCCGTACGCGCTCCGTCACCTGGCCGACTTCCGCCCGGGAAAGGTACGCGCGGCCGTCGTACAGGCGCTCGTAGCGCTCGAGCTCCTCCGGCCAGTCGCGCGCGAGCGCCTCCAGGAAGTGCTCGCGCGTGCCCGGCCGCAGGTAGAGGACGTTCGCCCAGATGTGGTGCGCCCCGGCCGCCCGCGCCGCCTCGCACCGCCTCCGCGAGCTGCTCCGGCCGGTCGGAGAGGCCCGGCAGGATCGGCGCGAGCGCGACGCTCGTGCGGATCCCCGCGTCGACGAGGCGGCGCACGATCTCGAGCCTGCGGCGCGGCGGCGCCGTATCCGGCTCCGTCGTCCGCCAGACGCGCTCGTCGAGCGTCGGCACCGAGACGTTGACCGCCACCTCGGCGCGCACGGCGGCCTCCTGCAGCACGTCGACGTCGCGCCACACGAGCGGCCCGCGGGTGATCAGCGACACCGGCGTGCGGGCGCGGGCGAGCTCGACGATGCAGGCGCGCGTGAGCCGGTAGCGCCCCTCCGCCGGCTGGTACGGGTCGGTGGCGGCGCCGAGCGTCACCTCCTCGCGCTGCCACGAGCGGCGTGCGAGCTCCCGGCGCAGCACCTCCGCCACGTTCACCTTCACCCGGATCGTGCGGCCGTAGCGGTCGTCCGCGGGCCGGTCGGCGCGCGCCTCGAACGCGCGGACGTAACAGAAGGTGCACCGATGCACGCACCCGGTGTACGGGTTCAGCGACCAGGCGAACGGCATCCCCCTGACCCGGTTCAGGGCGCTGCGGCAGGGCTCCTCGAGATAGGCAGGGCGCACCG
Organism: uncultured Gaiellaceae bacterium; assembly: GCA_963731095.1. Classification (GTDB taxonomy): domain Bacteria; phylum Actinomycetota; class Thermoleophilia; order Gaiellales; family Gaiellaceae; genus Gaiella. The sequence goes on along the minus strand of CAVSUK010000029.1, from coordinate 57,640 downwards.
CTGCAGGATAGAACACCTGTTCGTATTCGCCAAGCGCGGGTGTTGTACGGCGGCGGTCAGGCGTGCGCGGTGCGCACCATGCCGGCGGCGACGGTGTCGTTCGTCGCCTCGCCGATCAGGATGAACGAGCCGGTGGCGCGGTTGACCGCGTACGGGTCGACCATGAGGGGGCCGGAGAGCCGCAGCCGCACCGTGCCGATGTCGTTCAGCTGCATCTCGGTCGCCTCGTGCTGCTCGAGCGTGTCGAGGTCGACGACGCCGTCGATCGACTCGACCACGGCCCGCACGCTGCGGGTCGTGTGCTTGACCGCGAGGCGCGCGCCGGCCTGAAGCGGGCGCTCGCTCATCCAGCAGATCGTGGCCTCGAGCTCGCGCGCCGTGACGGGCTGGTCGTCGGGGTCGACGAGCATGTCGCCGCGGGGAACGTCGATCTCGTCCTCGAGGCGGATCGTCACCGACATCCCCGGCACGGCCGCTTCGATGGGCCCGCCGGCGGAGTCGACGGAGGCGACCCGCGTCCGAAGGCCCGACGGGAGCACGAGGACGTCGTCGCCGGCGCGCCAGACGCCGCCCGCCACCTGGCCGGCGTAGCCGCGGTAGTCGTGGTGCTCGTCGGTCATGGGGCGGATCACCCACTGCACGGGAAAGCGGCGGTCGGAGAGGTTCCTGTCGCCCGACGTCTCGATTCCCTCCAGGTGGGCGAGCAGCGTCGGCCCCGTCCACCAGGCCATGCGCTCGGTCTCGTCCACCACGTTGTCGCCGTGCAGGGCCGCGATCGGCACCGCGAGGGCATCGCGAACTCCGAGCTGCGCCGTGAGGGCGTCGAGCTCCTGCTCGATCTCCCGGAAGCGCGCCTCGTCGAAGTCGACGAGATCCATCTTGTTCACGGCGAAGACGACGTGAGGGACGCCGAGCAGCGAGACGATCAGCGTGTGCCGGCGCGTCTGCTCGATCACTCCCTTGCGCGCGTCCAGCAGCACGACGGCGATGTCCGCCGTCGAGGCGCCGGTGACCATGTTGCGCGTGTACTGCACGTGCCCGGGCGCGTCGGCGAGCTGGAAGCGCCGCCTCTCGGTGACGAACGAGCGGTAGGCGACGTCGATCGTGATGCCCTGCTCGCGCTCGGCCCGCAGCCCGTCCGTGAGCAGCGCCAGGTTGACGTACCCGTCGCCGCGGCGCTCGCTCGTCTCCTCGACGTGCTCCATCTGGTCGACGAAGACCTGCTTCGTGTCGTAGAGCAGGCGGCCGATCAGCGTCGACTTGCCGTCGTCGACGGAGCCGCAGGTGACGAGGCGCACCAGGTCCGCGTCGGCCGCCGGGCCGGCAAGCAGCGTGGCGAGATCGGTCTCACGGTGGTGGGGCGAGACGTGGCTCGCCCTCTCGTCCGCCGGAGAGGGGCTAGAAGTACCCGACACGCTTCCTGTCCTCCATCGCCGCCTCGGACACCTTGTCGTCGGCGCGGGTCTCGCCGCGCTCGGTGATACGCGTCGACGCGATCTCCGAGACCACCGACGCGATCGTCGTCGCGTGCGACCGCACGCCGCCCGTGCAGCTCATGTCGCCGACCGTGCGGAAGCGCACCCACTCGGTGAACGGCATCTCATGGTCGTAGCGCTCGACGAACTCGGAGGCGGCGTAGAGCATCCCGTCGCGCTCGAAGACCTCGCGCTCGTGCGCGAAGTAGATCGAGGGCAGCTCGAGCTGCTCCCGGGCCACGTACTGCCACACGTCGAGCTCGGTCCAGTTCGAGATCGGGAAGACGCGCACCTGCTCGCCCTTGCGGATCTTGCCGTTGTAGAGGTTCCACAGCTCCGGCCGCTGCGAGCGGGGGTCCCACTGGCCGAAGTCGTCGCGGAACGAGAAGATCCGCTCCTTCGCGCGCGAGCGCTCCTCGTCGCGGCGGGCACCGCCGATCGCGGCGTCGAAGCCGTGCTCCTCCATCGCGTCGAGCAGCGTCGTCGTCTGCAGCTGGTTGCGCGAGGCCCGGGGGCCGGTCTGCTCGACGACGCGTCCCCTGTCGATCGACTCCTGCACGGACGCGACGACGAGGCGCTCGCCGAGCTCGGCCACGCGCCGGTCGCGGTACTCGATCGCCTCGGGGAAGTTGTGGCCCGTGTCGACGTGCATCAGCGGGAAGGGGAAGCGGCCGGGGCGGAACGCCTTCTCCGCGAGACGGAGCAGCACGATCGAGTCCTTGCCGCCCGAGAAGAGCAGCACCGGCCGCTCGAGCTCGGCGGCGACCTCGCGCATGATGTGCACCGCCTCGGCCTCGAGCTGGTCGAGATGGGTGAGACGCACGGGAGCCTCGGTCATCGGACGTGCAGCCCGCACTCGGTCTTGTCGGTGCCGGACCAGCGGCCGTCGCGGCCTTCGCCCGGCTGCGTGCAATGGGTGCAGCCGATCGAGGAGTAGCCCCTGTCGTGCAGCGCGTTGTACGGCAGCTCTCGCTCGCGCACGTAGGCCCAGACGTCGTCGTCCGACCAGTCCGCCAGGGGGCTCGCCTTCCAGAGCTCGTGCCGCTCGTCCCAGCCGATCTTCGGCGTGTCGGCACGCGTCGGCGACTGGTCCCGCCGCACGCCGGTGATCCAGCCCTGCAGGCCGGAGAGGGCGCGCCCGAGTGGCTCCACCTTGCGGATGGCGCAGCAGAGCGTGGGGTTCGACGCCCACAGCGCGTCGCCGTGCGCGGCGGCCTGCCGGCCGAGCGAAGGCCCCTCGTAGACCTCGACGGCGATGCCGTAGCGCTTCTCGACGGCGCGCCACACGTCGTAGGTCTCGGGGAAGAGCACGTGAGTGTCGAGGGCGAAGACGCGCGCGCCCGGCTCGATCGCGAGCAGCATGTCGAGCAGGACGGCCTCCTCCTTCTGGAACGAGCAGGCGAGCGAGAGGTCGGGGTGGAAGCGCTCCACCATCACCCCGAGCACCTGTCCTGCGTCCAGAGCTTCGACGTCGGCTGCGCCGACGATGCTGGTGACGTCTTCCTGCATCTCGCGGCAGGATACCAGCGATGACGAATGCTTATACGACCGATAACCCAGGAGCGAGGCGGGTCTGGCGTTCGAGTGTCGGCTCACGGCGGGTGTCTCTCCGACCAGCAGGGGAGGCGCCCACGCCCGCGGCACACGATCACCTCTAGTCTTGCTCGATGGACGAGCTGCCCGGCGGCTTCCGCCGCGTCACGCTGCCGCTGCCCACGCGTCCCGGGCACGTGCACGCCTACCTGCTGCCGGGCGAGGACGGCTGGCTGCTCGTCGACACGGGCCTCGGATTGCCGGACGCGTCGGAGCGCTGGGCCGAGGAGCTCGCACGAGCCGGCGGGCCGGTCGCCCGGGTGTTCGTCACGCATTTCCACCCGGATCACGTCGGGGCAGCGACCGACGTCGCCGCGCTGACGGGAGCGCCCGTGCTGCAGGGCCGTCTCGACTTCGCGCAGTGCGCGCTCGTCTGGGGAAGCGACGACTGGGCCCCGGAGCTCGCCGAGTGGTTCCACCTCCAGGGCGTTCCCACCCGGGTGACGGACGAGCTGATCGAGCAGGGCTCGCTCTACCGTCCGTTCGTCCGTTACGTGCCCGATCCCGTGCTCGTGGACGACGGCGACCGGATCGACGGGTGGGAGGTCGTGGCTGCCCCCGGCCACGCGGACGGCCAGCTGACCCTGCTCAAGGAGGGGGTGCTCGTTGCCGCCGACCACCTGCTCGGACGGATCACGCCCACCGTGGGGCTCTGGCCCGAGAGCCGACCCGACCCGCTCGGCGACTATCTCGCGTCGCTCGAGCGTACGATCGCGCTGGAGCCCACGCTTGCGCTCCCCGGCCACGGTGACCCGATCGAGGATCCCGTGGGACGCGCCCGCGAGCTGATCGAGCATCATCGCGAGCGGCTGGACGCCACCGTCTCCGCGCTCTCCGCCGAGCCGGCAACCGGCTACGAGGTCTCGTATCCGCTGTTCGGCGCCGATCTCAAGCCCGCCGCAGCGCCGCTTCGCCGTCGCGGAGACGCTCTCTCACCTCGAGCGGCTCGTGCTCGAAGGGCGGGCAGCCCGCCACGAGGACGTCGGTCGCGTCTCCTATACTGCGATCCAGAGTGGAAGGCGACCTCCCTCCCAGTACCATCGCCCCGTGCATCGGGGCGCATACCCCTGAGACGATCCCCGCCCGTGGTGGGAGGCTTCGCGATGAGCGACGCCGCACGGATCGCCCTCGTGGTCCTGCTCGTGCTGGGAAACGCGATCTTCGTCGCGGCCGAGTACGCGCTCGTCACCGTGCGGCGCGGCCGCCTCGAGGAGCGGGCCGAGAAGGGCGGGCGCGGCGCGCGCACGGCGCTCGATCTGATGGACGAGCCCGTGCGCTTCATCAGCCGCGTGCAGGTCGGCATCACCATGCTTCGGGATCGCCCTCGGTGCCATCGGCGAGCCGCTGCGTCTCCGAGCTACCTCGACTTCCTCGCCGCGCGGGGCCGCGTTCTCGCTCTCGTTCATCGTGCTCACGTACCTCAGCGTCACGCTCGGCGAGCTGGTGCCGAAAGCGATCGCGCTGCAGAAGGCCGAGCGGATCGCGATCGCGCTCGCCGCGCCCGTCAACCTGCTCTCGCGTATCGCCTACCCGCTCGTCTGGCTGCTCGACCATCGGCGAACGCGGTGCTGCGCTCGTTCGAGGTGAAGCCGGCCCCGGCCGGGATGATCGCCTTCACCCGGAGGACATCCGCCATTCCGTCGCCGCTGCCGAGGACGTCGGCGAGATCGAGTCGGCCGAGGAGGAGATGCTCTACAAGGTCTTCGACTTCGCCGACAAGGAGGCGACCGACGTGATGGTGCCGCGCGCCCGAGGTCGTCGGGTCTCCGTCGACATGGCGCCCGAGCAGGCGCTCGCCACCGTGATCGACTCGCCGTATCACGCGCTACCCGGTCTACCGCGAGTCGCTCGACGACATCGTCGGCGTCCTGCACGTCCGCGACCTCTTCTCGGTGCATCCACGACGTCGGGCATCGCCGAACGTCGAGCTCGTCAGCATCCTTGCGTGCCCGCGTACGTCGTGCCCGAGACCAAGGACCTCGCGGCGCTGCTCGGCGAGTTCCGCCGTACGAATCAGCACATGGCGATCGTCGTCGACGAGTACGGCGCGACGGTGGGAATCGTGACGCTCGAGGACCTGCTCGAGGAGATCGTCGGCGAGATCGAGGACGAGTTCGACCTGCCGGACGAATCGATCGAGCGCGTCGAGCGAGACCACGATCCGCATCGACGGCACGTTCCCGATCGACGACTTCAACGAGCAGTTCCGGAACCGTGCTCGACGCACGAGGACTTCCACACGGTCGCCGGCTACGTCTTCGACGTGCTCGGCCGGCGCGGCGGAGGAGGGCGACGAGGTGCGCACGACGGCATCCGCTGCACCGTCCTCGAGGTCGAGGGATCGCGCATCCAGCGGCTCGAGGTGGAGTTCCTGGCGCGGCTTCGGCAGGCCAGCTCGCCGCCGGCGAGGACGACGCCGCGTAAGCGCTCGTCGCCGATGCGTCCTGAAGGCTCGAAGTGAGCGTCGTCCGTAGATCGGCGCTCCGGTACCGCGACTTCCGCCTCTTCTGGGTTTCGATGCTCGCCACCGGCCTCGCGCTGCAGATGGCGATGGTCGCGATCGGGTGGCAGGTGTACGAGATCCACGGGAATCCCCTCGACCTCGGGCTCATCGGCCTCGCCGAGTTCCTCCCGCTGCTGCTCCTCGCCCTACCGGCCGGGCACATCGCCGACCGCTTTCCCCGCCGCACCGTGTTCGCCGCCGCCACCGTCGTCGACGTGCTGGTGCTCCTCGGCCTGCTCGCGGTCACGCTCGCCGGCGCGCGGGCCCTGTGGCCGTTCCTGGTGCTGGCGGCGGCGATGGGTTGCGCCTCCGCAATCGGCGCCCCGTCCGGCCGGTCGCTGACGCCCGCGCTCGTCCCGGCCGAGATCCTCCCCAGTGCCTTCGCCGTTCGCTCGATCGCGTTCCAGGCGTCGGCGGTGGGCGGCCCTGCGCTCGGCGGCATCCTGTTCAGCATCCGGCCGGAGCTCGTGTACGGCGTGTCGGCTGCGCTCTCGGTCGGCTCGGTGGGATGCATCCTGGCGCTGCGGGCGGGCCGCGACGCTGCCGGCACCGCCGCGCCGGGGCTCGACTCGGTGCTGGCGGGCGTGAGGCTGATCCGGCGGACGCCGGTGCTGCTCGGCGCCATCTCGCTCGACCTCTTCGCCGTGCTGCTCGGTGGTGCCGTCGCGCTCCTGCCGGTGTTCGCGAAGGACGTCCTCCACGTCGGGCCGGCCGGCCTCGGCCTGCTGCGCAGCGCCCCCGCGGCGGGAGCGCTCATCGCAGCCCTGCTGCTCGCCCGCCGTCCGATCGGCCGCCACGCGGGGCGGAAGCTGCTGACCGTCGTCGCCGTCTTCGGCGTCTGCATGGTCGTGTTCGGGCTCTCGCGCTCGGTGTGGCTCTCCTTCGCCGCACTCGCGATCAGCGGCGGCGTCGATCTCGTCAGCGTCGTGCTGCGTCAGACGATCGTGCCGATGGTGACCCCCGACGAGCTGCTCGGCCGTGTCAACGCCGTCGAGATGGTCTTCATCAGCGCCTCGAACGAGCTCGGGGCATTCGAGTCCGGCGTAGCAGCCGCCCTCATCGGCGCCGTGCCGGCGGTGGTGATCGGCGGCGTGGCGACGATCGCGATCGCCGTGGTGTGGGGGAGGCTGTTCCCGCAACTGGCCCGCGTCGACCGGCTGGAAGAGCTGCGGCCGGCATGAATCACGCCAGGCAGCAGGCCGGGAGCTCGAACCAGCGCAGGTGCTCGAAGTCCTCGCTCACCCACGCGTCGCTGTCGGCGCCGCCGTCCGCGTCAGAGAGGATCCGGCGCGCCTCCTCCAGGTACCCGGCCAGCGCCGTCTCGGGCGCCCGGTCGTGGGGAAGCTCCGGAACGACGAGCTTGCCGGTCTTTCCGTCGTAGGAGAGCGCCGTGAGGCGCAGGGGAGGCTCGACGGGGCCGTCGCGGTGGCGCCACAGCCCGGTCATCGGCTCGAAGCGGTAGGCGGGCAGCAGGCGCCAGCCGTGCGTCGCCACCAGGTCGACGGCCTCGACGACGTACTCGAACACGGTCTCCGAGATGAAGTAGTTGAACGACACGCGCGTCCAGCCCGGCTTGATCCCCTCGCAGCCGCGGGTGATCTCGCGCTCGAACTCGTGCGAGCGCTCGAGGTCGATGCCGAGCAGCCGGTGCCCGTACGGGCCGGCGCAGGAGCAGCCGCCGCGGGCCTGGATGCCGAACAGGTCGTTGAGCACCGCCACGACGAAGTTGTGGTGGAGGAAGCGATCCGACGGCCGGCGCACGACGAAGGACACGATCGAGAGCCGATCGGCCTCGAGGTTGCCGAGGATCCCCAGGTTCGGGTTCTGCGTCCAGCGCTCGACGGCGCGGCGCCAGAAGTCCTCCTCGTGGGCGTTGATCACGTCGACGCCGACCGCCTGCTTGAGCTGGAAGACGAGACCGGCCCGGATCGCCTCGACGATGGCCGGCGTGCCGCCCTCCTCGCGGTGCACGGGGTCGTCCAGGTAGCGGTGCCCGCTCGGCCCGACGTAGGCGACCGTGCCGCCGCCGACCACGTCCGGCACCCGGTTCGCGAGCAGCTCGCGCCGCACGGCGAGGACGCCGGGGGTGCCGGGGCCGCCGACGAGCTTGTGCGGGCTGAGGAAGACGGCGTCCTTGTAGGCGAGCGGGTGCTCCGAGCAGGTCGGCCCCATCTCGATCCGCACGTACGGGGCGGCGGCGGCGAAGTCCCAGAAGGAGAGGGCGTCGTGGCGGTGCAGCAGGTCGGCGATGGCGCACGTGTTCGAGAGGATCCCGGTCACGTTGGAGGCGGCGGAAAACGACCCGATCTTCAGCGGCCGCTCCGCGTGACGCACGAGCTCTGCCTCGAGCGCCGCGAGGTCGACGTGGCCGTCGGCGTCCTCGGGGATGACGACGACGTCGGCGATCGACTCGCGCCAGGGCAGCTCGTTCGAGTGGTGCTCGAACGGCCCGACGAAGACGACCGGGCGCTCCTCGACCGGGATCCGCGCCGACAGTCCGTAACGGTCGTCGAGCGCGGAGGGGACGCGGAGCCCCAGGATGCCGATCAGCTTGTCGACGGCGCCGGTCGCGCCGGAGCCGCAGAAGATGATGCACGTCTCCTCGTCGCCGCCGACCGCCTCGTGCACGATCGTGCGCGCGTCCTCGCGCAGCCGCGTCGTCTGCAGGCCGGTTCCCGACGACTCGGTGTGCGTGTTCGCGTACCGGGGCAGCACCTCCTCCCGGATCACGTCCTCGAGGAAGCCGAGCGCGCGCCCGCTCGCCGTGTAGTCCGCATAGGTGACGCGGCGCGGCCCGAACGGGCCCCACATCACCTGGTCGTCGCCGATCACCGACTCCCGGATGCGCTGCAGGAGAGGGCTGTCCGGGCGGTGGGCTCACGGCGGGAGGGTACCGTCGCCGGTGCGGCCGCCGATGCGCCGCGTCGCCTCATGCGTCCACCTCGGGCATGCGCACGTCCATCAGCACGACGTCCGGCCCGAGCTCGGCGGCGAGAGCGGCTGCCTCGGTGCCGTTTCGCGCCTCGCCGACGACCTCGATGCCGGCTCACCGGAGAGGATGAGCCGGAAGCCGGTGCGGACGAGCGCCTGGTCGTCGGCGATGAGGACGCGGATCACCCGTCGCCTCGATAGGGGAGGCGGCGTGGACGGCAAAGCCGCCTTCCGGCTGCGGTCTGGCCTCGATCTCGCCGCCGACGACCGCGACCCGCTCCCTGATGCCGAGCAGGCCGTTGCCCGTCCCGGCGCGTTCAGCCCGCCGCGGCCGTCGTCGACCACGTCGATCTCCACGGCGTCGGGAGAGAAGCACACGTCACGCGCGCGATCGCAGGCCGGCGTGCTTGAGCACGTTCGTCAGCGCCTCCTGCACGATCCGGTAGCCGGACACGTCCACGCCGTGGCCGGCGATGGCGGTTTCGCGGCTAGCGCCGTCCCGAGCGGACGAGATGGGCCGCGCCGAGGTTCCGGATCGACGCGTCGACGATCTCGATCGGGTGCAGCGCCGGCAACGGGCTGCCTCGCGCGCCGCAGGGCCGTCGCCACCTGCACGAGGCAGCCGGGGTTGGCGCTCGCGTACACCTGGGCGCCCGTTGCGAGGACGTGGCCCGCCTTGCGGTCGCCGAGCTGCGCGGGCAGCCTGCGGCTGCGTGACGTTGTAGATGCCGGCGCTGCCGCAGCAGATGTCCTGTTCGGCCGGCTCCACCATCGTCAAGCCGGGAATCCTCTGCAGCGAGGTCGCGGACGACAGCGGCAGCCGCTGCGCGTGCCGGAGATGGCACGAGTCCTGCATCGCCACCTTCAGGTTCAGCGGATGCCGTGGCGCGCGCGGCTCGACACCGGCGAGGAACTCGCCCAGGTCGCGCACGCGTGCCGAGAAGGCCGCCGCCCGCCCGGCCCAGGCCGGGTCGTCGCCGAGCACGTGGCCGAGCTCCTTCAGGTGCGAGCCGCAGCCCGACGTGTTCACGATCACGGTGTCGACGCCCTCGAGCGCCTCGATCGCCCGCCGCGCGAAGGCACGTCCCTCCTCGAGGCGGCCGGCGTGCATCGAGAGCGCGCCGCAGCAGCCCTGCGGCGGCGCGACCACCTCGTAGCCGTCGGCCGCGAGCACGCGCGCCGTGGCCGCGTTGACCGAGCCGAACACCACCGACTGCACGCAACCTGTGAGAATGGCGACGCGCCCGCGCGTCTCGCCACGCGCGGGCGTGACCTCCTCGGGCGCCTCCGTCGAGCGCCAGGGAGGCGCGATCTCTGTCATCGAGCCCAGCCGGCCCGGCAGCGGCAGCGCCCGCCCGAGCGGCGCAAGCCGGAGCGCAACGCGCATGCGGCGCGGGTAGGGGAGCAGCGCGAACAGGCCGGAGCGGACGAGCCGGTCGCCGAGCGGCCGGCGCACCGCGTCCTCGATCGTGCCCCGGGTCGCCTCGACCAGCCGGTCGTACTTCACGCCGGACGGGCAAGCGGTCACGCATGCCATGCACCCGAGGCAGCGGTCGAAATGCGTCACGAAGGTGGGGGAGAGCCCGACGGTGCCGTCGAGCCGTGCCTCGATCAGCTGGATCCTGCCCCGCGGCGAGTCCATTTCCTCGCTCCACAGCTGATAGGTGGGGCAGGTCGGAAGGCAGAAGCCGCAGTGGACGCACTCGCTCGTCAGCGCCCGCAGGGCCTCCGGCGCTGTCCGTAGGGCCTCCGGCCCTGTCCCTAGCACCTCCGGCCCTGCGGCGCTCAAGCGAGCACCCCCTGCGGGTCGAAGCGCTCCCGGATCCGCTCCTGCAGGGCCAGCACCGGCTGCGGCGTGTCGTCGTCGCCCGGCCGGGGGACGTAGGCGATGCCGGCGGCTGCACGCACGACCGCCTCGTCGAGGGAGGAGAGCACCCCCTGCAGGCCGCCGGGGGCGAAACGCCGTCTGCCCCGTGCCGACGCCTGCCGGGCGCGCGACTCCGCCCAGACGCCGGCATCGGCCTCGTCTCCCCCCACGAGCGCCCGGGCGGCCGCGAGCTGTGCCGCCACCGCCTCGCTCGCCGCCCTCGAAGAGCACGGCGACGCGGCCCGGGTGCAGCACGTCGAGCGCGCTCGGCTGCAGCTGCGACCGCAGCAGCGCGGCGACGGCGACCGCGGTGTCGTCGCGCTCGACCACGAGCGTCGCCGAGGCCGCGGGGACGGGGTGCAGGCGCAGGCTCACGCGGGCGATGAAGGCGAGCCGTCCGCGAGAGCCGCACACCAGCTTGCCCAGGTCGTACCCGGCCACGTTCTTCACCACCTTGCCGCCCGCGTTCGCCACCGTGCCGTCGGCCAGGACGAGGGTCACTCCGAGCACGAGGTCACGGGGAGCGCCGAAGCGGTGCCGCAGCGGGCCGGACAGGTTCGCGGCCAGGCACGCGCCGATCGTGGGGTCGCCCGGCGGGTCGAGCGAGAGACGCTGCCCGTGCCCCGCGAGCGCACGGTTCAGGGCCGACACGCGGATGCCGGACTCGACCGTGCAGGTGAGGTCGCCCGCCTCGTGCTCGAGGATGCGCTGCATGCCGGCCGCGTCGAGATCCTCGCCGATCCGCACGCGGCGGCCCTCGGCACCGGCGGCGCGGAGCAGTCCCGCCGCCTCGTCGAGGCTAGAAACGCTCGGCAACGCCGATCCTCTCCAGTGGATGCAGGCGGTACGGCCCGGGCACCTCGCCGCAGAGCCTGGGCGTCGGCAGCACCTTGCCCGGGTTGGCGATGCCGTCCGGGTCGAACGCCCGGCGCAGCCGCTCGAACGTGGCGAGGTCGCGCTCCGAGAACATCTTCGGCATCGAGCACGCCTTGTCGACGCCGACGCCGTGCTCGCCGGTGAGCGCGCCGCCCGCCTCCAGGCACGCCGCCAGGATCTCCTCGGCGAGCTCCTTCGCCCGCTCCGCCTCTCCCTTCGAGGCGTCGTAGAGGACGAGGGGGTGCAGGTTGCCGTCGCCGGCGTGGAACACGTTCCCCACCCGGAGGCCGTGCTCGACCGACAGCTCGCCGATCCGGTGCAGCACCTCCGGCAGCTTCGTGCGCGGCACCACGCCGTCCTGGACGTAGTAGTCGGGAGAGATCCGGCCCATCGCCGGGAACGCCCCCTTGCGCCCCAGCCAGAGGAGCGCGCGCTCGGCCTCGTCCTGCGCCACCCTGACGTCGAAGGCGCCGCACGCCCGGCAGATGCGGTCGACCGCCGCCGCGTCCTCGTCGACCTGGACTTCGACGCCGTCGAGCTCGACGAGCACCACCGACTCGGCGCCGTCCGGATAGCCGGGATGGAACGCCTGCTCGGCCGCGTCGATCGTGAGCCTGTCCATCATCTCGATCGCGGCGGGCAGGATGCCCGCCGAGACGATCGCCGACACGGCCGCGCCGCCCTCGTCGATCGACCGGAACGCGGCCAGCTGGGTCGTCACCGTCTCGGGGCTGCGGACGACCCTGAGCGTGATCTCGGTCGCGATACCGAGCGTGCCCTCCGACCCGATGAAGGCGCCCAGCAGGTCGGGCCCGTCCGGATCGAGCGCCTTGCCGCCGAGCTCGACGAGATCGCCGTCCGGCAGGACAACCTTCAGGCCCGTCACGTGGTTGACGGTGAAGCCGTTCTTCAGGCAGTGCGCGCCGCCCGAGTTCTCGGCCACGTTGCCGCCGATCGTGCAGACCTGCTGGCTGGACGGGTCGGGCGCGTAGAAGAAGCCGGCTCCGGCGACCGCGCGCGTCACCTCCAGGTTCGTCACGCCGGGCTCCACGACGACCCGCTGCGAGTCGAGGTCGATCTCCAGGATCGCGCGCATGCGCTGGACGGAGACGACGATTCCCTCCGCCACCGGCAGGGCGCCGCCGGACAGGCCGGTGCCGGCGCCGCGCGCGACGAACGGCAGCTGCTCCCGTGCGCAGAGGCGCACCACCGCCTGCACCTCCTCGGTCGAGCCGGGCAGCACGACGGCGGCGGGCATGGCGCGCCAGCCGGTGAGCCCGTCACAGTCGTACACGCGCAGCTCGTCGGGCTCCGTGATCACGTGCTCGTCGCCCAGCACACGGCGCAGCTCGCTGACGAGGGTGGTCGACAGGGCCATCGGGGCCGAGTCTACCGTCGGTGCCACGGGCGTTCTGATCGATGATCGATTATCGCCGGTTGTCGCGGCGCGAGGGCGCGGGCCTTGCATAGGATCGCTCCCATGATCCCCATCGAGCGCCCCGGAAAGATCGTCTGCGTCGGCCTGAACTACAAGGACCACGCCGAGGAGCAGGGAGTCGAGCTCCCCAAGGCTCCCCTCTTCTTCGCGAAGTACACCACCTCCCTGATCGGGCCTGGTGACCCGATCGTGATCCCGCCCGCCGTGCAGCAGTGCGACTACGAGGCCGAGCTCGGCGTCGTCATCGGCGCGACCGTGAAGCGCGTCTCCAAGGAGAACGCGCTCGAGGCGGTGCGCGGCTACGTCGTCGCGAACGACGTCAGCGCCAGGGATCTCCAGTTCGCCGACGGGCAGTGGACGCGCGGCAAGTCGCCCGACACGTTCTGCCCGGTGGGGCCGCTCGTGCCCGCCTCCGAGGTGCCCGACCCGCACGCGCTCCCGATTCGCGCGATCGTGTCCGGCGAGACGCTGCAGGACTCCAACACGTCCAACCTGATCTTCGGGATCGACGAGATCATCAGCTACGCGTCGCAGACCTCGACGCTCGAGCCCGGCGACCTGATCCTCACGGGCACGCCCGCCGGCGTGGGCGTCTTCCGCGACCCGAAGCGGCTGCTGCAGCCCGGAGACACCGTCACGATCCAGATCGACGGCGTCGGCGAGATCACGAACCCGGTCGTCGCCGGCTGATAGACGCCACGCCTCAGGATCTTGACGGAAGGCTAATCGATCATCGATAGTCGCACCATCGCCCGGCCAGGGCGAGGAGGACGCAGGATGAGACGCAGGACGGCTGGGTCATGACCGCGATCGCTCGCACGGTGTTGCGCGAGCAGGTGAAGGACGTCCTGCTGCAGAAGATCGTGCGCGGCGAGCTGCAGCCCGGCGAGCGCCTCGTCGAGACCCGCATCGCGCAGGAGCTCGGGACGAGCCAGGCGCCTGTGCGCGAGGCGCTGCGCGACCTGGAGCTGCTGCGCCTCGTCGAGTCCGAGCCGTTCCGCGGGTCGCGGGTGCGCCAGTTCGGCGAGGCGGAGCTCGTCGAGATCTACCCCGTGCGGGCCGTGCTCGAGGAGCTCGCCGCGAAGGAAGCGGCGTCGCAGCTCGACGGCGACGTCTCCGCCCTCGAGGCGGAGGTGGACGCGATGCGGGCTGCCGCGAAGCGGGGCGACCTGCACGGCCTCGTCCAGCACGACTTCGCCTTCCACCGCCGGATCGTGGAGGCGGCGGGGAACGCCGTCCTGCTCCAGTCCTGGAAAGGGCTGGGCGTCGAGGGCCGCATCACCCTCACCATCTACGGGACGCAGGTCGAGCCCGGCGAGGCGGCCGAGCTGCACGTCCCCATTCTCGAGGCGATCAGGTCCGGCAACGCTGCGGCGGCGGGCCGGGAGGCCCGCAAGCACGTCGAGTACTTCGCGAAGCTGGCCCGCCGCAAGGCGAGCCGCTGAGCCCGACCCGCGGTTGATCGACCAGATTCCGTAGGTGGAGCACCGTGTCGAGAGCCACGCTGCTGGCGCTGTTCCTGGCGGCGCTCACCCTGCGCCCGCAGATCGTCGGTGTGGGGCCGCTGATCCCCGAGATCCAGGACGATCTCGACACCTCGCACGCCGTTGTCGGGCTGCTCGGCACGATCCCGGTGCTGTGCATGGGCCTGTTCGCGCCGGTGGCCGCCTATCTCGCTGCCAGGATCGGGACGCGTCGTGCGATGACGATCGGGCTGGCGTTGATCGGCACGTTCGGCGTTCTCCGGGCGGTGGTCCCCTCGGCCTGGCTCGTGATCCTGCTCACCTGGCCCGTCGGCGTCGGGATGGGCCTCGGCAACGCCCTGGCGCCGATCTCCGTCAAGGAGCACTTTGGGCACCGGCCTGCGGCGGGCACGGGGGTGTACACGACCGGCATCCAGATCGGCTCGACGGGCGCTGCCGCGCTCGCGGTGCCGCTGGCCGGCTGGCTCTACGGCTGGCGGGGCGCCCTGATCGCGATCTCGTGCGTGGCGCTCCTCTCGCTCGTCACCTGGGTCGTGCTGACGCGGGGCGAGGCGCCGCACACGGCGCCCGCGGTCTCCGTGCCGAAGCTGCCCTGGCGGAGCGGCACGGCCTGGCTCCTCGTTGCCATCTTCGGGCTGATGGCCTGTGCGTACTACGGGCTCAACGCCTGGCTGCCCGACGCGTACGCGGAGCACGGCTGGAGCGACGGGAGCGCCGGCCTGCTGCTCGCGATGATGAACCTGACCGCGATCCCGAGCTCGTTCGTGATCCCGTATCTCTCGGACCGGACGGGCCGGCGCAGCCCGTTCCTGCTCGGCCTCAGCCTCTGCTTCATCACCGGAGCGGTCGTGCTCGTCGCCGTACCCGGGCTCGCCTACGCCGGTGCGCTCGTCGCCGGTATCGCCCAGGGTGGCCTGTTCGCGCTCGTGATGACGCTGCCGCTCGACTTCGAGCGGACGCCGAAGCGCGTCGGCGCCCTCGTCGCGATGATGCTCGGGCTCGGCTACACGATCGGCGCGACGGCGCCCTTCCTCCTGGGCGCCGTCCGCGATGCCACCGGGTCGTTCGACGCCGTGCTCTGGATGGCGGCGGCGTTCCTGACGGCCCAGTTCTTCGTGCTGCTCGCGCTGACGCGCCGGCACCCGTCGCGTGCCGGCGCGGGGCGGGCGCTTCCGTAGGACCGCGCGACGGGTCGTCCTCCGGCGGCGCCGGCTCGGGCTTCAGCCCGGCGCCAGAGTGCGCCGGAAGTGCGACACCGTGGCGGCTACGCCGGCGGCGAGTGCGGTGCGCGGGAACGGGCCGATCTCCCTGTCGAAACCGACCGCTTCCAGGGCCGCCGGAAACGGAAGCGGGTCGCCGCTCCAGGTGATCTCGGCTCCCGGCACCTCGCCCTGGATGCACGCGACCACGTCGGCCACGTCGGCGAGTGCACCCGGCGTGTTGTAGACGCCTGTCGTGCCGGCCGTCGTGTGTGCCGCCGTCACCGCCGCACGCGCGACATCGGGGGCGAAGTCGTACCCCGCACTACCCGAGAAGCCGATGTGGAACGGCTCGCCACGCACCGCGGCGAGCATCGCCATCGTCGGGCCCGAAGTCATCCCCTGATCCCGCCCCGGCCCGTAGACGACGTAGGGCCGCAGCCCGATCGAGGGCACGCCGGCGTCGGCGCGGTAGACGCGTGCGATGCCCTCGTCGGCGAGCTTGGACACCCCGTACAGCGTCGCCGGGCTTGTGCCTCCGGTCTCCGGCGCGGGCGAGGGGTCGGACGGGTTGTAGACGGCGGCGGAGCTCGCGTAGGCCACGCAGGGGATCCGGTCGAGCCGGCGCGACACCGCATCGAACACATTGACGGTGCCGGCCACGTTGACGTGCATGCCGAGCGGCGGGTTGGCGCGAACGAAGGGCACCTGCAACGCGGCGAGATGGACGACGCGCGTGATCTGCTGCTCGTCGAGTGCGCGCTCGACCGCGGCGAGGTCGGTGATGTCGCCCTTGACGAGGTCGACCCGGCCGGCGTCGTCGCCGAGCACGAGCTCGAGACGGGCGCGGTCGTCGCCGAGGTCGTAGCCGACCGCGGCGTCGCCGTCGTCGAGCACGCACCGGGCAACCCAGGCGCCCAGGCATCCCAGCATTCCCGTGACGAGCACACGCTCAGGCAAGCGGTGCGTCCTGGTAGACGGTCACCGTCTCCGTGTAGAACTCCATCGCCGCGCGGCCCTGCTCGTGGGGGCCCCACGCGGAGCCCTTGAGGCCGCCGAAGGGGACGTGCACGTCCGCGCCGGCCGTCTGCGAGTTGACGTGCAGGATGCCGGCCTGCAGCTCGTTCGAGAATCGCTGCACCGTGTGCAGGTCGCGCGTGTACACGGCGGCGGAGAGGCCGAACTCGACCGCGTTGGCCCGCTCGAGCGCCTCGTCGAGCGTGGCGAAGCGGTAGAGCGACGTGACGGGGCCGAACACCTCCTGGCAGGAGAGGTACGAGCCGTCGGGTACCCCTTCGAGCAGCGTCGGCGCGATCAGGTAGCCGTCGTCGTCCGCGCGGTCGCCGCCCGCGAGCACGGCGCCGCCGTCGGAGACGCCGCGCTCGATCGCCGCCAGGATCTCCTTCATCGAGCTCTCGTTGACGACGGGGCCGACCTCGGTCTCGGGGTCGGCCGGGTCACCCACCTTCGCCGACGCGATCCGGGCGAGCAGCTTCTCGCGGAACGTGTCGTAGACGGGATCGTGCGCGTAGATGCGGCGCGTCGCCGTGCACTTCTGGCCGGCCGACCAGAAGGCGCCCGCGAACGTCCCCTCGACGGCACGGTCGAGCTCGGCGTCGGCCATCACGAGCAGCGGATTGTGCCCTCCGAGCTCGAGCTGCACGCGGCAGTTGCGCGCCGTCGCCTCGTTCCGCACCGCCTGGCCGACCGCGACCGAGCCGGTGAACGAGATCGCCCGCACGGCGGGATTCCGGACGAGCTCCGCGCCCGCGGTCGACCCGGCGCCGGTGATCACGTTGAGGACGCCCGCCGGCAGCCCTGCCTCGGCGAAGCACTCTGCGACGTGCAGCCCGGTGCGTGGCGCCTCGTAGCCGAGCTTGAGCACGACCGTGTTGCCGTAGATCAGTGCCGGCGCGAGCTTCCACACGGGGATCGCGATGGGGAAGTTCCACGGCGTGATCAATCCGACCACCCCGAGGGGGCGGCGGCGGGTGTAGAGGGTCTGGTTCGCGACGGACGGCTCGAACACCTCGCCCGCCGGCCGGAAGGCCTCGCCGGCCGAGTAGCGCAGGATCGCCGCCGCGCGCGCCGCCTCCATCCGCGCCTCGCGCAGCGGCTTCCCCATCTCCGCGGTCATGTCCTGGGCGATCTGCTCCACGCGCGCCTCGATCGCGTCCGCCGCCTTGAAGAAGAACGCAGCGCGCGCGGGGGCGGGCAGGCCCGCCCAGGCCGGGAACGCGGTCTGGGCCGCCTCGACCGCGGCCTGCGCGTCGGCTGCGCCCGAGGCCGGGTAGGTGCCGGTCACCTCGGACGGCCGCCAGGGGTTGCGCTTGTCGTACGTCTCGCCGGACAGGCTCGGGCGCCATTCCCCTCCGACGTAGTTGCCCAGGGTCATCGGGGGCTCCTTTCCAGCAGGTCGGTGGCGAGTGCCACCGGGTTGGTCAGCGTGCCGATCTCGGGCACGTGGATCGAGACGACGTGGCCGGGAAGCAGCGTGAAGTCGTCGGGCGGCACGAGCCCCGTCCCGGTCAGCAGCACGCTGCCGGGCGGAACCGGGTTGTCGCGCACGAGCCACGAGACGAGATCGGGGAACGACCGCTTCATCTTCGCGGTCGAGGTCTCGCCCGTGAACAGCCGGTTGCCGTCCGCGTCGTCGATGCGCAGGTGGATCTCGAGCGGCGCGTCCCAGTCGTCCGGCACGTAGACGGCGGGCCCGATCGCGCACGCTGCCGCGAACACCTTGGCCTGGGGGAGGTAGAGCGGGTTCGCGCCCTCGATGTCGCGCGACGAGACGTCGTTGCCGATCGTGTAGCCGACGATGGAGAGGTCGTCGCCGAGCACGACGCCGATCTCCGGCTCCGGCACGTTCCAGGTCGCGTCGGAGCGGATCGCGACGGGCTCGTCCGGGCCTACGGTACGCCGGCAGCTCGCGTCCTTGAGGAAGAGCTCTGGCCGGTCGGCGTCGTACACACGGGCGTAGACGTCGCTGCCCGACTCCTCGATGCGCGCGTCGCGGCTGCGCTCGTAGGTGACGCCCGAGCACCACACCTCGGGCGGGTCGAGCGGCCGCAGGAGCTCCGCCCCGTCGAGCGCGAGCGTCTCCGGATCCGCGACCGGCACGCGCAGACCTTGTGGTGATTCAACACAAAGCTTCCCTGCGTCCTCCACGACGCGGCCGTCATGGACGATGCCGTCGGGGGTGCGGAAACGGACGGTGCGGCTCAGAAGACGGCCCGCCCGCCGGAGATGTCGTAGGTCGCGCCGGTGGAGAACGAGCACTCCTCGCTCGCCAGCCAGCAGATCAGCGCCGCCACCTCGTCGACGCTGCCCATGCGGCCCATCGGGATCCGCTCGACCATGTAGTCGACGTGCTGCTGCGAGAGGCCTGCCAGGATCGGGGTCTCGATCACGGCGGGGGCGATGCAGTTGACGGCAACGCCGCTGCGGGCGAGGTCCTTGCCGACCGACTTCGTGAGCGCGATCACGGCCGCCTTGGAGGCCGAGTAGGCGGCCGCCATCGGGTTGCCCTCCTTGCCCGCGATCGAGGCGACGTTGACGATGCGGCCGTACCCGCGTGCCTCCATGCCCGGCACGACGGCGCGGTTGCACCAGAACACGCCGTCGGCGTTGATCGCCATGACGCGCTTCCATTCCTCGTCGTTCACGTCCTGCGTGCGCAGCGAGGCGCCCCCGATGCCCGCGCAGCAGACCAGTACGTCGACCGGGCCGAGCTCCGACTCGACGCGCGCGACGGCGGCGTCGACGTCGGCGGAGAGGGACACGTCTCCCTGGAGCGCGAGCGCCCCTTCCGGGCCTTCGCCGCTGAGGTCGAGCGTCGCCACCTCCGCGCCCTCGGCGAGCAGGCGGCCGGCGGCGGCGGCGCCGATCCCGCTGGCGGCGCCGGTGACGAGCGCGACCCGTCCGGAAAATCGATCATCGTTTGTCATCGTGCGGCAAGCCTATCGACCCGGCCGAGGCCGCTCGGCAAGTACCGCCGACGTAAGGTACGGGGCACGATGACGTTCGATCCGGCCACCGACTACCCGCTCGGCACGCGGCGGCCGGACCTCGTCGAGACGCCGTCGGGGCTGCCGCTCGAGGAGGTCACCCTCGCGGCCGCCCGCGAGGGCACGCTCGTGGCCGCCGACGTCCGTGCCACGCCCGCGACGCTGCGGCGCCAGGCCGCCGTCGCCCGCGCCGCCGGGCGCGCCCAGCTCGCCGACAACCTTGAGCGCGCCGCCGAGCTCGCCTCCGTTCCCGACGACGAGCTGCTCGAGATCTACACCGCACTGCGTCCCGGCCGCTCGAGTGCGGCACAGCTCGAGGAGTGCGCCGTGCGGCTCGACGAGCTCGGCGCCGCGAAGACGGCCGCGTTCGTGCGCGAGGCGGCGGGCGCCTACCGGGAGCGAGGGCTCCTTGCCGGATAAGCCGTCCGGTCGCTTCGCGTCCCGGGCCGAGAAGGAGCTGCGGCGGGAGATGCTCGTGTCGCCGCTGCCCGAGCTCGGACTGGTGGCGGCGAACGGGCCGAACGACCCGGAGCCCGAGCTCGTGGTCGAGGACGGTCGTCGTCATCCGCCTGGACGGGCGCGACGCCGCCGAGTTCGACGTGATCGACCGCTTCCTCGTCGCGCACGGTCTCGACCTCGACGTCGCCGTCGAGGCCATGGCCCTCTCCGACACGGAGATCGCGCGGATGCTGGTCGACGTCGACGTGCCGCGCGAGCAGCTCGTCCGCCTCGCTCGCGGGCTGACACCGGCCAAGCTCGCGCGCGTGGTCGGCCTGCTCGACCCGGTCGAGCTGATGTTCGCGCTCAAGAAGCTGCGCGCCCGCCGCGCGCCAGGCAACCAGGCGCACGTTACGAACCTGAAGGAGAGCCCGGCCCTGCTCGCCGCCGACGCTGCCGAGGCGTCTGCCCGCGGCTTCGCCGAGATGGAGACGACCGTGGGTGTCGCGCGCTACGCGCCGCTGAACGCGATCGCGCTGCTCGTCGGCTCCCAGACCGGCCGGCCCGGCGTGATGACGCAGTGCGCGGTGGAGGAGCGACGCAACCTCGAGCTCGCGATCCAGGGTCTCGTCACCTACGCCGAGACGCTCTCCGTGTACGGCACCGAGCCGGTCTTCGTGGACGGCGACGACACGCCCTGGTCGAAGTCGTTCCTCGGTGCCGCCTACGCCTCGCGCGGGGTGAAGGTGCGCTTCACCTCGGGCACCGGTTCGGAGGCGCTGATGGGCTACGCGCAGGGGATGTCGATGCTCTACCTCGAGTCCCGCTGCATCTCCGTCGTGCGCGCGGCCGGGTCGCAGGGCGTGCAGAACGGCTCCATCTCGTGCGTTGCGCTCGTTCTCTCCGTTCCCGGCGGCACGCGCGCGATCCTGGCCGAGAACGTGATCGCCGCCTGGCTCGACCTCGAGGTCGCCTCGGGCAACGACGCGATCTCCTCCCACTCGGCGATCCGCAAGACCGCCAAGCTGATGGGGCAGTTTCTTCCCGGCACCGACTTCGTCACCTCCGGCTACTCCGTCATGCCCCGTCACGACAACACGTTCGGCGGCGGCAACTACGACGCCGACGACCTGGACGAGTGGCTCACGATCCAGCGCGACTGGCAGGTCGACGCCGGCATCGAGCCGGTCTCCGAGGAGGAGGTGACGCGCGTCCGCAGTCGTGCGGCGCGCGCCGTCCAGGCCGTGTTCGAGGAGCTCGGGCTCCCCTCCATCAGCGACGCGGAGGTCGAGGCCGCGACGTTCGGCTACGACTCCGGCGACATGCCCGACCGCGACCGCGCCGCCGACGTCGAGGCGGCCGATCGCGCGCTCGAGCGCAAGGTCTCCGGGCTCGACGTCGCCCTCGCGCTCGACCGGCGCGGCTTCGTCGACGTGGCGGAGGCGATCGTCGACATGCAGCGGCAGCGCGTCTCTGCGGACTACCTGCAGACCTCGGCCGTGATCGACCCGGACGGCCTCGTGCGATCGGCCGTCAACGACCCGAACGCCTACCTGGGCCCGGGCACGGGCTACCGCCTCGAGGGCGAGCGCTGGGAGCTCCTGCAGGCGCTCCCGCACGTGACGGACGCACGGCGGCTGGGCGCCGGCGAGCCCGGCGGCGAGCCGGTCGTGGAAGAGCTCGGCGAGGCTGCGAAGGGCGACGACCCGCTCGAGGTGGTGATCGCGGTCGGCCCCGCCTTCGCCGGCAGGCTGCACGAGACGATCGGCGGCCTTGCCCACGGCGACGTGCTCGGCGCCCTCGCCGACGGCGTGCGGGAGGCCGGTGCGCGTGCCGCGGCTCGTGCGCGTCCGCCGGAACGCCGACGTGGCGTTCATCGCCCACGACGGCGCCCGCCTGTCCGGGTCCGGGGTCGCGCTCGGGATCCAGTCGAAGGGCACCGCCGTGATCCACCGCGCCGACCTGCAGCCGCTCGACAACCTGGAGCTGTTCGGCATGTCGCCGCTCTACTCGCTCGAGTCCTATCGCGCGATGGGGCGCAATGCGGCCGGCTATGCGCTCGGCAAGCGGGTGGGGCCCGTGCCGACCGAGCTCGACAACTTCGCCCGCGCGAAGCTGATCGTGCGCACCACCCTGCTGCACGCGCGCGAGACCCAGGCGATCGTGCCGGGCGCGGCGCCCCTCGAGCTCGCACTCGCGCGCTCTGCCGTGTCGTAGCGGGAATCGGGATGACACCTGCCGTCCTGCGTCAGATCAGCCCTTCGGCGCGCTGCCGCTCCTGCAGGGCCCGTTCCGCCTCGTCCTCCTCGCGGAACAGCCGCACGAGCAGCCACACGATCGCGGCGAAGAACACGAGCGCCTGCTCGCTCGACATCAGGATGCCGCCCAGGTTCTGGTCCTTCGCGGCCGAGATGCCCCAGAGCCGCTCCGGCCGGCTCTCGTAGTAGCCGTACACCGGCGGCGCGAAGGTGAGGGCGAGGCCGAGGAACGCGGAGAAGACGAAGGCGGCGAACACGTAGGCGATACGGCCGAGCGTCGGCACCGACCGCGGCGTGTCCGTGAGCACGGGCCACCAGAAGAGCAGGCCGATCGCGATCATGAACGCGTGCTCGAGGTTCAGCAGCACCGGGTTCTCGAGCGCCGTGTCGTAGACGCCGCCGAGGTGGACGGCGTACCAGCCGACGATCCACACCGGGAAGGCGACGGCCGGGCGCGTGACGCTGGCGAAGAAGCGGCCGCCGCGGCGCGCCACGGCGGCGCGCATGGCCGGTGTGAGCCCGAGGATCAGGAGCGGCGGCGCCCAGTCGGAGATGATCACGTTCTGCAGCAGGTGGAAGAGCACCAGGTACTCGACGGCGATCGTCTCGAGCGGCGAGTTGAGGGCGCCCACGATCAGCACCACGCCGGCGGCGAACAGCGATCGCCCGCCAGGCCGGGGGCCGCTCGCGCCGCCAGGCGCGCACGTACAGCCAGGCGGCGACCGCGCCGAGGACGACGAAGAGCGGCTCGAACGTGAACGACCAGGGCGACGGCATCGGACGGCCCTCAGCCGGCCGGTGACGGCACGGCGTGCTCGCGCTCCTGCCTGCGCGAGGCCCGGAACAGCACCACGAACGCGAGGCCGACGGTCAGCGCCTGCTCCACCATCATCACGAGGCCCGCGATCTTCTGGTCGGTCAGCGGAGAGAGCCCGAGCAGCCGCTCGGGCTGGTCCTCGTAGGTGGAGAAGAGCGGCCTGAAGTCGAACAGGATCACGTACGCGAGGATCTGGCTCGTCCAGAACACGAGCGCCGTGTAGCCGACCCGCTCGTTCAGGGTGAGGCGCCCGTGACGTCCCGGGTCGATGATCTGCGTCCAGACGAGCAGGCCGCCGAGCACGAAGCTGAGGTGCTCGAGGTCGTGCCAGAAGCGGTGGTTCAGCGCCGCCTCGTAGAAGACCGGGATGTGCCAGCCGACGAGGACGGTGACCCAGACCGCGTAGCTGATGCCCGGCCGGAGCAGGAACCGCAGCGTCCTCCGCAACGGGCCGATGCGGGCGAGGGGCGCGAGCAGGTTGCGCGGCAGGAAGAACACCGTGAGCGGGCCGCGCACCGCGAGCAGCGTCAGCATGATGCCGAGATCGGCGATCAGCACGTGCTGCAGCATGTGCGCGCTCTGCAGGTAGCGCTCGCCGATGCGGTCGACGGGGGAGACGATCGCGAGCACGGTGACGAGCACGCCGCCGACGAAGAGCGGGATCCGCGTCCAGGGCGCGAGCTCGGGCCGGCGCCGGTGCAGCCGGCGCCAGCCGTGCAGGAAGAACGCGATCGCCACGATGCCGCCGCCGATGACGAGTGGCTGGAACGACCACGCGCGCCACAGGTTCTCCGTCGCGAGCACGTCCGTCACGTGCTCAGGCTACGTCACAATCGAGCCAGCACGGCGCGCGCTGCCGCCTTGCCCGAGCGGATCGCGCCCTCCATGTGCATGTGCCCGACGCCGGCGAGGTCGGTGCCGGCCCAGTGGATCGGCCCCACCGGGCGCGTCAGGTCGGGGCCGTGGCGCGAGAGGCCGCCGATGCCGAACGTGGCCGCGTACGCGCCTCGCGTCCATTCCTCCTGCGACCAGTCGCGCTCGATCACGTCGACGGGCTCGAGCGCCCGCGGGCCGAAGAGGCGCGCGAGCCCCTCGAGCACGAGCCGGCGGCGCTCGTCCGGCTCCAGGCGCTCTGCCGCCCGGGCCTTCTCGGCGGCGAGAAACGTGCAGAGCACGCCCGGCCTGCCGGCGGGCGGCGTGTTGTCGTAGGCCTCCCGTACGAGCTGGTAGGGCGCGAACCCCTCGCCGGCGAGGCCGTCCGCCCGCCAGAACGGCTCGTCGTAGACGGCGAGCACCTTGATCACGTCACCCTGCGTCATCGCCTGGTGCAGCCGCATGCGCCAGGCGGGCAGCGCCGGCGCGTAGCGAATCAGCCCGGCCACGTTGGGCGGCACCGCGACGATCGCGCGCCGGGTGGCGACCGTCACGTCTGCGGCGGCCACCGAGACGCCGTCGGCCGACCAGGCGAGCGAGCGCACGGGCTGGTCGAGCAGGACGCGGTCGCCGAGGCGCTCGGCAAGGCGCAACGGGATCAGCTGCGACCCGCCCACGACCCGCGAGTGCAGGCACAGGTCGGGCTCGAACAGGTTGGCGACGCTGCCCGCCCCGGCGACGGTGGCGAGTGCGCCGAGCAGCGAGAAGGTCTCGGCCGGCTTCGTCATGTAGCCGCCCGCCATGAATGCGCGGAGCAGGTCGCGCGCCAGCGTGTCGTCCACCTCGGCCGCGAGCCACTGCTCGAAGCTGATCGCGTCGAGCTCGCCCGCTCGCGGATGCGACCAGGGCGCCTCGGGGTCGAGCTCCGCCGCGATCGCGTCGAGCTTCGCGACCGCCGCGTCGTACGCGCGGGCCGACGACTCGGCGAGCGGCGCGTCGTCCCCGTGGTAGCGGTGCAGCACCCCGTCGGCGTCGAGGTAGACGTGGTCGCCCTCGCGGTAGCTGTGGAAGAGCTCGAGCCCGAGCTCTGCGAGGAGGGCGTGCATCTCGCGTCTGGTACGGCGCCACCCACTGGCCGCCGAGCTCGTTGGGCTCGCCGCCGATCTCGGTGTTGAGCACGCGCCCGCCCACCCGGTCGCGCGCCTCGAGCACGACGACGTCGCGCCCGGCCGCCGCGAGCTCGGTGGCGGCGACGAGCCCGGCGATGCCGGCTCCGACGACGGCGACGTCTGCTTCTCTGGACTCCATGCGACCTCTCCTGACCGTTCGGTCAGGAGACTCTTCCACATCAGGAGGGGCCGGGCGGCATCTCGCCGACCGGCCACGGCTTGCCGCCGACGCCCCAGTTCTTCGGGTCGTGCCCCTCGACGATCACCCAGGTGTGGTCGCGGAGGCCGGGGTGGACGGCGTCGCAGAGGGCGTCGGTGAGGCCGGCGATGAGCTTCTCGCTCACCTCCGGCGTGACGCGGTAGTCGAACAGCTCGACGCGGATCAGGGGCATGGTCGCTCCTCGGGTCGTGGAACCGGCCCTTCGATTCTCAACGCGCGAGGTAGCCGCCGTCCACCGGGACGACGGCACGGGCGAGCGGCTCACGCGACGGCGGGCGAGGCACGGCCTCGCCGTTACCGCTCGACGTGCAGCGAGCCGTTCAGGTCGCCGAGCACGAGGTCGCGCTCCCGGTCGCCGATGTGGTCGAGCGGCACCGGGGCGAGCGCCTCGATGAAGGTGACACCGCCGGCGGAATGGAGCTCGTGCTCGATGCCGCGGTTGACGACGCACGGCGTCGCCCGGGCCCATCTGCCGCGACTCGTCGCCGATCGTCATCGTCAGCGACCCCTCCAGGACGAGCATCGCCTGCTCGGTGTGCTCGTGGCTGTGCCGCTGCACCGTCGTCCCCGGCTCGTACGTCACGCGGCCGAGGAAGACCTGGTCGCCGGCGATCGGGTGGAGCCCCACCCCGGGAAAGATGGGGAAGGGCTCCACGCCGTCGAAGGTCCGAAGCGGACTGCTCATCCGAAGGTGAGCGCCCCGGAGCCGACCGCGTTGACGGACAGCTCCGCGTCGAAGACGACCGTCTTGCCCTCGCGCTGTCGGCCCGCCGCCGGCGGCCTTCGCCTCCAGCGCGCGCAGCACCCGCTCCGGCGTGATCGGCAGCTCGGTCACCCACACGCCGACCGCGTCGTAGACGGCGGAGGCGATCGCGGGAGGCTGGGCGTTGTTCGCCATCTCCCCGATCCCCTTGGCGCCGTACGGGCCGTCGGCGGACGGGTTCTCGATGATGATCGTGTCGATCGCCGGCATGTCCTCCATGCCGGGCGCGAGGTACGAGCCGAACTGGCTGCCGCGGTGCTCGACCGACGGGTAGTACGGGTAGCAGTTCTCCAGCACGCCCAGGCCGAGGCCCTGGATCGCGCCGCCCTCGATCTGTCCCTCCACGAGCGTCGGGTTGATCGACTTGCCGACGTCGTAGCACTGCCACAGTCGCGTGACCGTGACGACGCCCGTCTCGTCGTCGACCTCGACCTCCGCCGCGCACGACGCGTACGAGATGGCGGAGTGGGGCGGCAGGTCGACCTTGCCCGTCTCCGGCTCGACGATCGTGGCGTACGGCTTCAGCTGGGCGCCGGTGCCGGTGATCAGCTCGCCGTAGCCCCAGGTCGCCGCGGCGGCGACGTCCGGGACGCCGATCTTCTTCTGCGGCGCGCCCTTCGCGATCACCTCGCCGTCGACGATCTCGAGGTCGCTCGGGTCGATCTCGAGCTCCTTGCCGGCGATCTCGAGGATCTTGTCCCGCGCGTTCGCGGCGGCCTTCTCCACGGCCTTGCCGGCCACGAAGGTCGCGCGCGAGGCGAACGTGCCCGTGCACACCGGCGACGAGTCGGT
This sequence comes from uncultured Gaiellaceae bacterium, assembly GCA_963731095.1. Lineage (GTDB taxonomy): Bacteria > Actinomycetota > Thermoleophilia > Gaiellales > Gaiellaceae > Gaiella. The sequence goes on along the minus strand of CAVSUK010000029.1, from coordinate 30,937 downwards.
GTTGGAGTTGTCGTAGGTGACCCAGTCGTACGGCACGCCGATCGTCTCGGCCACGATCTGCGACTGGATCGTCTTCGACCCGTTGCCGATGTCGGACGTGCCGGCGAAGACGTCGATGCGGCCGTCCGGCTTGACCTTGATCCACGCCTGCGACGGGTCGCCGTTCTGGTTCATCCCCGTCGGGTACTCGATCGCCGCGAAGCCGCGGCCCTTGTGCACGGCCATCAGTGATCCTCCGGGTTCCCGAGCTGGGCGACGAGGTGCTCCGGCAGGAGGTCGCCCGACCTCGGCTCGCGGGTCATCGCCTTGTACTCCGGCTTCAGGTCGTGGCCGACCGCGTCGGCGATCGCGAGGATCGTCGGCACGGTCGACGGGTCGGTGTACACGATCTGGTTCGGCGAGGTGTCGCCGATCCGGTTCGCGTTCTTGAGGCGCAGCTCGTACGGGTCGATGCCGAGCTCGAGCGCGATGCGGCTCATGTGCGTCTCCGTCGCGAACGAGACGGAGGTGACGCCGAAGCCGCGCATCGCCGTCGTCGGCGTGCGGTTCGTGAACACGACGTAGCCGTCGAACTCGAGGTTCGGGATCGAGTACGCCCCCGTGTGGTGGAAGCTGTGCTTCGTCAGGCCGTACGGCGAGAAGCGGGCGTACGCGCCGGAGTCGTGCAGCGTCAGCATCTTGCGGCCCAGGATCCAGCCGTCCTTGCTGACCGCGTCGGCGATCTCCATGTGCCACGGCGCGCGCGTCGACGAGCAGAGGAACTCCTCCTCGCGCGTCCAGCGCCACTTCACCGGCTTCCCGGACTTCTGCGCGAGCAGGGCGCACATCGTCTCGGTCGCCGTGTCGACCTTGCCGCCGAAGCCGCCGCCGACGGTGCCGCCGACGACCTTCAGCTTGTTGAGCGGCAGCTGCAGGTGGGCCGCGACGACGCCCATCGAGAAGTAGAGCGCCTGCGTGCACGAGTAGATCGTGAGGCGGCCGTTCGCCTCCGGCACGACCTGGCACACCTGCGTCTCGATCGGCACGTGCTCGATCGCGGCGGGACGGTAGACGCCCTGCACGATCAGGTCCGCCTTGTCGAACGCCTCCTCGATGTTGCCCTTGCGGATCTGGCGGCGGTCCATCTCCGCCTCGAAGTGCGGGTACCAGTTGCCCCACTGGTGGATCTGCGGGGCGTCGGCGTCGAACGCCTTGCGGATGTCGAACAGGGCGGGCCGCTCCTCGAAGTCCGCGCTGATCGCCGCGACGGCGTCCACGGCGGCCTCCTCGGTGGGGGCGGCCACGACGGCGATCGGCTGCCCCTTGTAGCGCACCTCGTCCTTCGCGAGCAGCGGCTCGTCGGCCGGGATGCCGAGCGCGGCGAGATGGCCGTACTCGAGCAGCGGCACGTCCTGCCACGTGATCACGGTCACGCCCTTCATCGCCTCGGCCTTGCTCGTGTCGAGGCTCTTGATGACCGCGCTGTGCACCGGCGAGCGGAACGCCTTCACCCAGTGCGTGCCGGGGACGCGCACGTCGTCGACGAAGACGGTGCGTCCGGTGACGTGCGCGATGCCGTCGTAGCGGGGGACGCGTGCGCCGACAGCCTTCATGCCACACCTCCCAGGTTCGTCATCGCCGTGCCCGCCGCGGTGACCGTCAGGTCGAACTCGTCGCCGCGGGCCGCGGCGGCGACCGCGTCGATGATCTTCACGTAGCCGGTGCAGCGGCAGACGTGCCCGCCGAGCGCCTCCTGGATCGCCTCGCGGTCGTCGGTGCCGCCGCCGTCGACGTAGGCCTGCGCGGCCATCATCATCCCGGAGGTGCAGAAGCCGCACTGCGCGGCGTAGTGGTGCGTGAACGCCTGCTGGATGGGGGAGAGGTGCTCGGGCGTGCCGAGCCCCTCGACGGTGGTGACGGCGGCGCCGTCCACCGACGCGACGGCGGTCAGGCACGACCGGCGCGGCTCGCCGTCGACGAGGACGGTGCAGGCGCCGCAGCCGCCCTGCTCGCAGCCGGCCTTCGGGCTCGTGACGCCGAGCTCCTCGCGGAGCACGTCGAGCAGGGTGGTCAGGGGGCCGCTCTCGATCTCGTGGACGACCCCGTTGACGGTGAGGTTCATGCGGCCTCCTCGAGCTTCGTCAGGACACGGCGGACGAGCACGGGCAGCGTCTTCTCGCGGTACCAGGCGGACGCGAGCGCGTCGTCGCCGAGCCTGACGTCCGCGACCGCGGCGGCGCCGGCAGCCTCCGGGTCGCCCGCGGCGGCCTCGGCGGAGCGGAGCCGCCAGCCGTGGCCGGCGAGGCCGGTGGCGGCGAGGCGCACGGTGCCGTCGGCGCCGCGCGCGCCCGACACGGCGAGCACCGTGTACTCGTGGGTGTGGGGATAGTCGAGCGCGGCGAACGCGCCGGCGGCGGGCTCGTCGAAGCTGACGTCGAGGAGCAGCCGGGCGTCGTGCCGGGCGAGGAAGTCCTCCAGCGGCTCGGACGACTCGCCGTCCGGGCCGGTCGAGCGGGCGACCGCGTCGAGGGCGAGCAGCGCCCCCTGCAGGTCGCCGCGCGGCGCGTCGTGGCCCGCGCCCGCGCAGATGTTGCCGCCCAGCGTCGCCTGCGAGCGGATCTCGCGGTCGGCGATGTTCGCCGCGCACGGCCCGAGCGGCGCGGGCAGGTCGACGAGGTCGGCGATCGGGGTCGCCGCGCCGATCGTCACGGTGCCGCCGCTGCGGGAGACGCCTGCGAGCCCGGCCTGCGAGAGCAGGAGCGCCTTGGCCGGCTGGAGCGTCCCGCCGGTCATGTCCGGCAGCACGATCGTGCCGCCGCCGATCACGGTCACCCCCGCGCCGTCGCCGAAGAGGCGGGCCGCCTCGTCGGGCGTCGAGGGGATCAGTACCTCAGTGGCTTGCGTCATGGGCCTTCCTTCGCTTCGAGAAAGGACACGTCTGGCGACCCGAGTCTAGACCGCCGGTCGCGCAGGAGGTGAGGGAAGAATCGATTATCGGTCGTCGCGGCGTCTCGGAGCCTACGACTGGACCTCGCCGCCGATGCCCCAGTGCTTCGGCGAGACGCCCTGCACGATCACCTGGATGTGCTCCTTGGCGGCGCCGCTCGACTCGGCGAGCGCGTCGGTCAGCGACGCGACGATCTTCGGCACGGACTCCTCGGTCACGCGGCGGTCGTAGAGCTTGACCTCGATCACGGGCATGGTGGCCTCCTGGTCGCGAGTGGAGGCGCGAGTGTTACATAGACGTAACACTCGCGCAACGCTATCGTCCGGTGCCGATGGCGACGTCGATCACCACGGAGCAGCGGGTCGTGGAGGGTGCGCGCCGCGCCATCGGGCTCTACGGCTGGAAGGAGGCGACGCTCGCGCGGATCGCCGAGGAGGCGGGGCTGTCGCGCATGACGCTCTACCGCCGCGGCCTCGGGCGGGAGGAGATCCTCGCCCTGCTCGTGCGCGACTACGAGCGCGACTTCCGCGAGAGCCTCGCCCCGGCGGTCGCGGGTCGCGGGACGGGGCTGAAGCGGCTCCACCGGGCGCTTCTCTCGGTGTGCGAGGTGACGGAGCGCCACCTGCCGTTCCTGCGCGGGCTCGACGAGGAGACGGACCAGCGTCTCTTCCACGAGCGCGGGGCCGAGGTCCGCTCCCGCGAGGCGTTCGTGTCGCCGTTCGAGGTCGTGCTCGAGGAGGGGATGCGTGACGGCTCGATCCGGGCCGTCGACGTGCGCGAGACCTCGACGCTGCTCGTCAACGCCGTCGACCGCACCTACCGGCACCTCCGCATCGCGCACGGCTGGCCGCCGGCGCGGGCGCGCCGCGCGCTGCTCGACCTGCTCGCGCGCAGCGTCGCGGCCGACTGCCGTGGACGCGGGTGTCTCCCCTGCCTTTCGGGGAGACACCCGCCGGGTCGAGCCGGCCGCCACACGCGGTGCTGCGTAGACCCCGTCCTCGAGCGTGGCGGGGTCGGCGGCGGCGCCTGCTCGGCCTCGGCGAGGCCGGCGGCGATCTCGTCGGCAGCCGAGGCGCGCAGCGCGTCCACCTCGTCCTCGGAGATGCCGTCGAGCCGCAGGCGCGCTGCGACGCGCTCGACCGGGTCGAAGCGCGCGGCGAACTCCTCCCGCATGCCGGCGGGCACGTAGCGTGCGTCGTCGTGGCCGGCATGTCCGTGCATGCGCACCGACAGCGCCTCCAGCGCCTGGGGCCCGTTGCCGCGGCGGGCGCGCCCGAGCGCGGAGCGGACGGCGTCCAGCACGGCGATCGCGTCGGTGCCGTCGACCCGCTCTGCCGGGATCGACCAGCCGCCGTAGATCCGCTGCGCGATGTTCGTGTTGACCATCTGGCGGGAGACCGGCGTCGAGTACGAGTAGCGGTTCGACTGCACCACGAACACGACGGGCACCTGCCAGACGCCCGCCAGGTTGAGTCCCTCGTGCGTGTCGCCGACGGAGAAGGCGCCCTCGCCGAGGAACGTCAGGGCGACCCGGGGCTCGCCGCGGCGCTTGAACGCGAGCGCGGCGCCCACGACGACCGGGACGAGGTCGCCCAGCATGGAGACGAGCGGGAAGACGCCGCGCTCGGGGGCGCCGAAGTGGAGGTTGCCGTCGCGTCCGCGCGTGGGGCTCGTGCCCTTGCCCATGAAGTTGCGGAAGACGTCGGCGGGCGTGGCACCGCGCGCGAAATGGCAGGCGAGCTCGCGGTTGAGCGGCGCGACGACGTCGTCGGGGCCGAGCGCGAGGCCTGCGCCCGCGGCGACTGCCTCCTGCCCACGGCCCGTGTACACCGAGCCAGGCAGGCGGCCCTGCCGGTAGAGCGCGAGCTCGCGCTCCTCGAACAGGCGCTGCAGCAGCACGAGCCGGAAGAGCTCGAGGCGGTCCTCGTGCGTCACGGACGCGACGTCGACGCAGGGCTCGATCGACACGGCTCTCCTCCTCCGCTCAGTAGGCGAGCAGGTCGTCGAGGGCGGCGGCGGTCGACTCGACGGACGGCAGGTAGGCGTCCTCGAGCTCGGGGGCGAACGGCACGGGGGTGTCGGGCGGCGCGTGCAGTGCCGGCGGCGCGTCGAGGAGCTCGAAGCCCTCGCGCGCGATGAGGGACAGCACCTGTCCTGCCGCGCCGATCGAGCGGGCCGCCTCCTGCAGCACGAGCACGCGCGAGGTCTTCTCCAGCGACGCGAGCACCGCTGCCTCGTCGAAGGGCCACACGGTGCGGAGGTCGATGACCTCGACGTCGCCGTCCACCCGCTCCGCTGCGGCGAGCGCGGTGGTGACGCCGGAGCCGTAGGTGACGACGGTCGCGTCCGCGCCCGCGCGCGCGACGTGCGCCGGTCCGATCGGCGTGCGGTGCGACGGACTGCGGCGCCGCCGCGCGCAGGGTGCGGTAGAGCCGCTTGTGCTCGAAGTAGAGGACGGGGTCGGGATCGTCGATCGCCGCGCGCAGCAGGCCGTACGCGTCCTCGACCGTGCCGGGGCACACGACCTTCAGCCCCGCCGTGCCGACGAACCAGCCCTCGGGCGAGCCGGCGTGGAAGGGGCCGCCTCGCACGCCGCCTCCGGTGGGGCAGCGGATCACGATCGGGATCGCCTGGCCGGAGCGCCAGTGGGTCTTCGCGGCGACGGTGACGATCGGGTCGAAGGGGCACGTGACGAAGTCGGCGAACTGCAGCTCGACGACGGGCCGCTCGCCCATCCAGGCGGCGCCGATGGCGGCGCCGACGAAGCCCTCCTCGGAGATCGGCGTGTCGAGCACCCGCTCCTCGCCGAACTCCTCGACCAGGCCTGCCGTCACCCCGAACGCGCCGCCGAAGGCGCCGATGTCCTCGCCGAGCAGGAAGACGCGCTCGTCCTCCCGCATCGCGTCGGCGAGCGCGGCGCGAATCGCCTCGAGGTAGGTGACCGAGCCCTCCGGGCCTTTGCCCACGGCGCCCCCGGGCGCCTCCAGGTGACCGACGCTCGCCACGGGCGGAGCCTATTCGATCAGGCCGACGCTCCTCGGCTCTCGACCGGCGTCAGGGCGCGGGTGGCAGGACGAACTCCTCGCGGCCGAGGCCCATCTTGCGCGTCTCAGCCGCCGTCCGGTGCTCGACGGCCAGCTCCGGCCCGGCACGGAGTCGCCGATCAGCCGTGAGACGACGCGCCCGTGCTCGACGCGAGCCGGATAGTCGTGGATCGGGAGGAGGAAGGTGCCGCTGTTGAGCGCCCTCTTGATCGCCGCGCGCTCCTGACGCTTCGACGTGCCCTGGTTTCCCGTCGACTGCGGCTCATAGTCGAGCACCTGGTAGATCGGGTCGACGACCTGGTTCTGGATGTCGTAGATCGACGTCGCCGCAGATGCAGGCGGTTCCCTCGGCGGTCTCGACGAGGATGTTCATCGAGCCCTCCGTGTGGCCGCCCGCGGCCTCGCAGACGATGCCGGGGGCGATCTCGTCGGGGCCGGACAGCTCGAGGTCGAGCAGCCGCATCGCGCCGGGCTTGTGCAGCCGGTCGATGTGGTGCTTCACGTACTCGGCCGGGTACTGCCCGCCCATGATCCCCGAGGCCGAGTACTCGAGCTCGCGCCGGTTCGTGACGACGGTCTGCCGCATCGAGAACTGGCTGTCCTGGCCGGCGTGGTCGATGTGGTGGTGCGTGTGCAGGATCCAGCGAACGTCGTTGATCTTGACGCCGTGCTTCGCGAGCTGGCGGCGGATCGTCATCTCCTTCGTCACGATCCCGGTCATCCCGAGCGTCTCCATGATCTCCGGATGGCTCGCGCCGGTGTCGACGAGGATCGGCTCGCTGTCCGGCCCGAGGATCAGGTAGCCCCAGGTCTTCACACGCGTGCGGATGCCCATGTTGCGGGCGAGGACGAGGAAGCTCGACTCGAGCTCGATGTCGATCAGGTCGAGCAGCTTGATCTCGTAGGGCATGGGAGCTCCTTTTCTCGCTGGGAGTCAAGCTCGACCGAGCGGTCCTATGCCTCCCGGAGCGCCCTGTCAACGTGCAGCTTCGATTCCGGCGGGGCGCCACTTCCGCCTCGACCGCGCTGACCGTTCGAGCAGAACGTCGTCTCAGCAGGGGAGGACGATGATGGGGTTCGACGACAAGGAGGTCGCGGTGGGCGGTGCGCTGCGAGCCCGCCAGGAGCGGCTGGTGGCGCTGAGCCACTCGCTCGCCGCGGCCGAGCACGCTCTCGCACGTGAGGCGTGCGTCGTCGGTCGCACCTTCGAGCAGGCCGGCCTCGAGTTCGACGCGATGACGTTCGTCGTCATGCGGATCCTCGAAGGCAGCATCGCCGAGGGGGCGGACCCGGTCGACTGCCTACGCGTGCTCGGGGCCCTGGGGCTGCTCGAGCGCTCGGCCGCGATGGCCGTCGAGCTGCTGGACGAGGCTGCCTGACCGCCTGACCGCGCCCGGCTCGGTACGCTCTGGTGGTGAGCTTCCGCACGATCGACGAGCTCGAGGCCGCGCTGCAGGCGGCCGACTACCTGCCGGACAGGGGGCTCTCGACCGCGCTCTTCCTCGCGCTCGCGCTCGAGAAGCCGCTCCTGCTCGAAGGCGAGGCCGGCGTCGGCAAGACCGAGGCGGCGAAATCGCTCGCGCACGCGACCGGTTCGCGCCTGATCCGCCTGCAGTGCTACGAGGGCCTGGACGTCGCGCACGCCGTCTACGAGTGGAACTACCCGCGCCAGCTGCTGCACATCCGCGCGGCGCAGGAGGGCACCGTCTCCGAGGACGAGCTCTTCGGGCCCGAGTTCCTGATCCGGCGCCCGCTGCTCGAGGCGATCGACACCGACGAGCCCGTGGTGCTGCTGATCGACGAGATCGACCGCGCCGACGAGGAGTTCGAGGCGTTCCTGCTCGAGGTGCTCTCCGACTTCCAGATCACGATCCCGGAGCTCGGCACGATCCGGGCACGGCGGCGACCGGCCGTGATCCTCACCTCCAACCGGACGCGTGAGCTGCACGACGCGCTCAAGCGGCGCGCCCTCTTCCACTGGATCGGCCACCCGTCGATCGAGCGCGAGATCGAGATCGTCAAGATCCGCATCCCGGGCGTCTCCGAGCGGCTCGCCGCCGAGGCGGCCGCATTCGTGCGCGAGCTGCGCGGCCTCGACCTGGCCAAGCCACCGGGCGTCGCCGAGACGATCGACTGGACGATGGCCCTGAACGCGCTCGGCCGTCAGGAGCTCGACGCCGAGGTCGTGGAGCAGACGCTCGGCTCCGTGCTCAAGTACCGGGAAGACATCGAGCAGGTGCGCGACGAGACGCTCGCGCAGCTCGTCGACGTGGCGCGCGCGACCGCGTCGAGGTAGGTCGTGGCGTCCGACGCGCTCGTGCGGCACGTCGTCACCTTCGGCCGTGTCCTGCGCGAGGTGGGCCTCGAGGTCGGCCCCGGGCGCGTCGCCGACGCGCTGCGCGGGCTCGACGCCGTCGAGCTGGAGCGGCAGGAGGACGTGTACTTCGCGCTGCGCCAGACGCTCGTCTCACGTCACGACGAGCTCGACCTGTTCGACCGCGCCTTCCGGGCCTGGTTCCTCCGCGCTCCCGTGCTGCCGCCGGTGCGCTCGCAGCAGCCGCAGATGCAGGAGAAGATCGGCGAGACGCTCTCCGAGCGATCTCGCGACGGCCAGGACGAGGACGACAGCGGCGGCGAGGACCCGCTCGAGCTCGGCGCCTCTGCCCACGAGCTGCTTCGCGACAAGGACTTCGCGGAGATGACGCCCGACGAGTACCGGCGCGTCAAGCGGCTGATCGCGCTGATCGCGCGCCGACGGCCGAAGCGGATGTCGCGGCGGCGCCACGCCGACCCGCGCGGCGACCGGCTCGACGTGCGCCGCCTGATCCGCCATTCGCTCCGGACCGGGGGCGACCCGGTCGACCGGCCCCTCCGCGCCCGCAAGAACGTGCCGCGCAAGCTGGTCGTGCTCTGCGACGTGTCGGGCTCCATGGACGCGTACGCGCGTGCGCTGCTGCTGTTCCTGCACGCCGCCGTCGGCTCCGGGCCGGGCGTCGAGGCGTTCGCCTTCGGCACCCGGCTCTCACGCCTGACCCCGGAGCTCGGCACGCGCGACCCGGAGGCCGCGCTCGAGAAGTGCACCGAGGCGGTGACGGACTGGGGGAGCGGCACCCGCATCGGTGCCTCCCTGAAGGAGTTCAACGACCTGTACGGCCGCCGGGCGCTGTCGCGCGGGGCGATCGTCGTGATCGTGTCGGACGGGTGGGAGCGCCAGGACCCGGAGCTCGTGGGCCGGGAGATGGCACGGCTCGCGCGCGCCGCCTACGCGGTCGTCTGGGTGAACCCGCTGAAGGGGAACCCGGAGTACCAGCCGCTCGCGGGCGGCATGCGGGCGGCGCTGCCGTTCGTCGACCGGTTCTTGCCCGGCCATAATCTGAGGAGTCTGGAAGAGCTGGCGACCGTGCTCGCCGGCATCGAGAGGAGGCACGCAGCGTGAAGGAGATACTGCCCGAGATCGAGCGTTGGCAGGGCGCCGGCGAGAAGGTCGTCGTAGCCACCGTGGTGGCGACGCGGCGGTCGGCGCCGCGGCCCGTGGGGACGAGCATGGCCGTGTCCGAGACAGGCGAGATGTGCGGCTCCGTCTCCGGCGGCTGCGTCGAGAGCGACGTGTTCGAGAACGCCCAGGAGGTGCTGCAGAGCGGCGAGTCGAGGATGCTGCACTACGGCATCACCGACGACCAGGCGTGGGCAGTCGGCCTTCCCTGCGGCGGCGAGATCGACGTGTTCCTGGAGCGCGTCGAATGACACTCGTGACGCGCCTCGCGGCGCTCGCCGGCTCCGGCGAGCGCGGCGTCCTCTTCACGGTCGTGGAAGGAGACGGCCAGGGGTCGAAGCTGCTCGTGCTCGAGAGCGGCGAGCGCTTCGGCGACGTGCCCGAGGAGGCCGCCGCTCAGTTCGACGAGATCGTCCGCCGCGGGCGCAACCGTCTGCTCGAGCTCTCCGACGGCACGAAGGTCTTCGCGGAGTGGTACGGGCCGCCGCCGCGCCTGTTCGTCTACGGTGCCGTCGACACGGCCGAGGCGCTCGCCCAGGGGGCGAAGCTGCTCGGCTGGACGTCGATCGTCGCCGACGCGCGCGGGATGTTCCTGACCCGCGACCGCATCCCCTCGGCGGACGTGCTCATCGGCAAATGGCCGCAAGAGGCGCTGGCGGAGATCGAGCCCGACCACCAGACCGCGATCGTCGTGCTCACCCACGACGACAAGTTCGACGAGCCCGCCCTGATCGCCGCGCTGGACACGGAGGCCTTCTACGTCGGCGCGCTCGGCTCGCGCCGCACCCAGGAGCGCCGCAAGGAGCGCCTGCGCGAGGCCGGCGTCGCAGAGGAGAAGCTCGCGCGCATCATGGGGCCCTGCGGCCTCGACGTCGGCGCCGACACCCAGGCCGAGACGGCCCTCTCGATCCTGGCCGAGGTGCTCGCCGTCAGGGCCCGGCGCCCGGGTGGCTCGCTGCGCGAGGCGAAGCAGCGCATCCACGTCGAGGTCGGCTAGGCCCGGGGTCGCCGTACCCCCGCGGCCTGCGCCGGCAGCAGCAGCCAGAGCGGCACCTCGCGCAGCGAGGCGCGCAGGTTCCGGGGCTCGGCGGGAGACGCGGTCGTCACCCGCGCACCGGTTCCACGCAGGACGAGTCGGAAGGCTGCCGCCGCCCGCGGCGCGTGCCAGCGAGAGGTGACCACGACGACCGAGCGCGCGCCGACGCGGCGAACGTCGTCGAGGGCGTTCGCGGCGTTCCCGACGGTCGTTCGCGCCACCGGATCGACGACTACCTCCCGCGCCCGGCCCGCCCAGGCGTCGGCCATCAGCTCGGCCTCCGAGCGGGTGCCGGGGACGCGGGCCCACCCCGAGAGCACCACGACGTCGTCCTCCGTGGCGACCTCCGCCGCGCACGCGAGTCGCGCCGCGCAGACGGGGTGCAGCGCTCCCGCGCCGCCGTCGGAGTAGCCGAGCACGACGACGACCCGCGGCGGGCGCGCCGTCACGACCTGCGGCGGCGCAGCCAGCGGAAGAAGAGCAGCGTCCCGATCACGGTGACGACGAGCTTGACCGCCTTCTTCCCCTGGAGCTTCGACTCTCCGCTCGCGCGCTCGCGCATGTGCACGGCGACCTCCTCGACGTGCAGGCCGGCCTCGTGCAGCCGCATCAGCGCCTCCACCTCGGGCGCGCCGCTGACGTACGGCTCCGCCATCAGCGGCATCGCCTTCGCGTTGACCGCCGCCATGCCGCTCGTCGGGTCGTGGAAGGGGCGTCCGAGGCGGACGTGCATCGCCTTCTGCAGCAGGCCGATACCGAAGCGGCGGGCGGGGCTCGGCTCGTAGCGCCCCTCGTCGTAGCCGTCACCCGAGGCGAAGCGCGACCCCACCGCGACGTCGCACGACCCGGAGCGGACGAGCTCGAGCAGGCGGATCAGCTCGTCGACGGGGTGCTGCCCGTCGGCGTCCACGCGGCCGCAGTAGGCGTAGCCGCGCTCGTGCGCCTCCCGGTAGCCGGCGGCGATCCCTGCGCGCAGCCCGCGGTTCTCGCCGAAGGAGAGCACGTCGGCGCCGTGGGCCCGGGCGACGTCGGCGGTCGCGTCGGTGGAGCCGTCGTCGATCACGAGCACGTCCGCGTCCGGCAGCCCGCGGGCGAGCTCGTCGAGGACGACGGGAAGGTTCGCCTCCTCGTTCCAGGCGGGGATGAAGACGACCGTGTCGTGGGCCGGGGCCATCGCGGCAGGGTAGTCCATCGCGCGCCGAGGACTTTGTGGTGAATCACCACAAGCGCGCCTTGCGCGCCGGTCGGCGAGCAAGCATCGATGATCGATGATCCGGGTGAAAGCTGCGATGCGCCGTGGTAGGTTCGGCCCCTCACTTCCGTCACGAAAGGGGACCGCAGTGCCGGGCATCGACGCGAAGTCGGACGCGATCTACGAGCTCGTCGAAGAGGGCTCGGGAGTCGAGCAGCTCGCGACCGGCTTCACCTTCACCGAGGGGCCGATCTGGCACCCGACCGAGCAGGTCTTGTACTTCTCGGACATGCCGGCGGACATCCGCCGCAAGGTCACGCTCGACGGCACCGTGACCGAGGTCCGGAACCCGTCGTTCAAGTGCAACGGCATGACGCTCGAAGCAAACCTCGATCTGCTCGTCTGTGAGCACGTCACGAGCTCGCTCGTGCGCGAGCGCACCGACGGCGTCCGCGAGACGCTCGCCTTCCACTGGCAGGGCAAGTACCTGAACAGCCCCAACGACGTCACCGTCCGCTGCGACGGCGACGATCTACTTCACCGACCCGTGGTACGGGCGCTTCCCAGGCTTCGGCGTCGAGCGGGCCCGCGAGCTCGGCTGGCAGGGCGTCTTCCGCATCCCGCCGGGCGGCGGCCAGGACGAGCTCGACCTGGCGCTGCCCGAGGACGAGTTCGACATGCCGAACGGCCTCTGCTTCTCTCCCGACGAGTCCCTCCTGTACGTCAACGACACGCCGCGCGCCCACATCAAGGTGTTCGACGTCAACGCCGACGGCACGCTCGCGAACGGCCGCATGTTCTTCGACGGCGTCGGCACCGGCGTGATCGAGGAGGGCATCCCGGACGGGATGAAGTGCGACGAGCGCGGCAACATCTGGGTCACCGGCCCCAAGGGCGTGTGGGTGATCTCGCCCGAAGGCGAGCACCTCGGCACCGTCGAGGTGCCGGAGAACGTCGGCAACCACACGTGGGGAGGGCCGGACTGGAAGACGCTGTTCATCCCGTCCAGCAGCTCCGTGTACACGATCCGGACAAAGGTCGGCCCGCGCCGCGAGCCGTACATGAGGTAGGAGGCGACCCATGAGCGACGAGTTGACCCTGGATCCGGCGCGCTGCGCCCTCATCGTCCAGGACCTGCAGAACGACGTGATCATCGAGGGCGGCGCCTTCGCCGAGTCGGGCTCTCCTGCGCACGCGAAGGAGCAGAACGTCGTCGCGAACGTCGCCGACCTCGCCGCGGCGTGCCGGTCGAAGGGGATCCCCGTGTTCCACGTCTGGTACGTCGTCGAGGAGGGTGCGCCCGGCCTGAAGCTGAACGCTCCCCTGTTCGAGGGCGTCAAGGCCGGAGCCATGGTGCGCGGCACCTGGGGCGCCGCACCCGCGGAGGGCCTCGAGCCGCAGGACGGCGACTACGTCGTCGAGAAGATGCGGATGAGCGCCTGGCAGGGCACGCGGCTCGAGAACATGCTCGCCGGCCTCGGGCGCGACACCGTCATCGTCACGGGCGCCTGGACGAACATGTCCATCGAGCACACGGCGCGCACCGGCGCGGACAAGGGCTACTTCATGGTGGTGCCCGAGGACGGGTGCTCCACGATGAACGCCGACTGGCACAACGCGTCGATCAACTACGCGCTGCAGAACGTCTCCACGGTGACGAGCTGCGCCGCGGTGAAGCAGGCGATCGGCGCCTGAGCAGGCCCCGACGGCGGGCGGCGTCACGCCGCCCGCCCTGGCCCGACTTCCGATGAAGACCCGCGCAGCCCTCTTCCACGCCGTCGGACAGCCCTTCGAGATCGCCGAGATCGATCTCGACGACCCGCGCCCCGACGAGGTGGTCGTCCGCATGGCCGCCGTCGGCATCTGCGGCACCGACCTCCACCAGGTGAAGGGCGAGTTCCGCCGGCCGACGCCGATGGTGCTCGGGCACGAGGGCGCCGGCGTCGTGGAGGAGGTCGGCTCGGCGGTGACCCGCGTGCGGCCCGGCGACGAGGTGGTGCTCTCGTGGGCTCCCTCGTGCGGCACGTGCGCGGGCTGCCGGCGCGGGCGCCCCGCGACCTGCAAGAAGCTCAACGCCGCCATCCCCAACGGGACGCTGCCGGACGGCCGCACCGGCATGTCGTACCGCGGCGAGACGGTCTACCGGGGCACGGCCACCGGGTGCTTCGCCGACCGCGTCGTCGTGTCGGAGCAGGTTGCGCTCCCGGTCGCGGGCATCGCCCTCGAGGAGGCCGCGCTGCTCGGCTGCGCGGTGCTCACGGGCGTCGGCGCCGTCCTCTACGCCGCCCACCTCGAGGCGGGCTCGAGCGTGCTCGTGCTCGGTGCCGGCGGGGTGGGGCAGTTCGTCGTCCAGGGTGCGCGCATCGCCGGCGCCGGCACGATCGTCGTCTGCGATCCCGCCGAGGCGCGCAGGCAGCAGGCGCTGAGCCTCGGTGCCACCCACGCCGTCGAGCCGGACGGCCTCAAGGAGACGCTCAAGGCCGTCCTGCCGGACGGTGCCGACGTCGGCTTCGACGCCGTCGGCGACCCGGCGACGACGGCGACGACGCTCCATTTCACGCGCGACGGAGGCCTGGCGGTGATCGTCGGCCTGCCGGCGGCCGGCCTCCGCCTCGACCTCGACCCCTTCGAGCTGATCCGCAAGGAGAAGCGCCTCACCGGGACGCTCTACGGCTCGGAGGACCCGGCTGTCTCGCTTCCCGCCATGCTGGAGCTCGTGCGCGGCGGCAAGCTCGAGCTCGCCTCGCTGGTCGGCACGCGGTACCCGCTCGACGAGATCGACGCCGCCGTGGCCGAGAGCCTCGCCGGCGCGGCGGGCCGCGTGCTTCTGATCCCGTCGTAGCCTGGTCGCAAATCGGCCGGCCCGCGCGGCCGCTCGCCGCCACGACGCGCTTGTGACGCAGTGTCACACGTCATTCTCGGGGCTGGCGCGGACGGTTCGACCATGCCGTTCACCGCGTGCACCGTCGAAGCTTGTGACACAGTGTTCCAAGTTAAGGCCGTCCTGTCCCCCAGCGCCCTGCGACTTGGCGTGGAGCGACCTTCAGGATCCTGCCGTGATGCTGTGACCCTGTCGTGACGCTGCGATCCTGTCGGCATCCGCCTGCCGGCATTCGGATCGAGAGCCAAGGGCGACCGCGTGATCAGGGGAGCCCGGCGGAGAGCGCCTCGACCGCCTGCTCCTGCAGCCAGCTGAGGTAGCCGTACAGCGCCAGTGCGGGGGCGGCCGGGTCGGACGGGTCGAGGTCGTGTGTGTACGTCTCCTCGGTCACGTCGAGCTGGGTGCCGAGCACGAGACGGAGGCTCTCGAGCGCATCGAGCCACGCGGCGAGCTGCTTCTCGTCGAGGCGCTCCGCGTCCAGCGTGGCCTCGACCACGCGCAGCGCGTCGAGCCGGTCCTCGCGCAGCTCGTCGCGAACGAGGGTGCCGTACTCGTCGTCCGCTTCGCGATCCTCCGCGTAGGCAGGGGGGAAGAGGCGCACGAGGCTCGGGTCGTCGGTGCCGAGCAGCTCGCGCAGCTGGCCGGGCAGCGCGCGGAGCACGTCGCGCTCCTCTGCCGGCAGGCGCAGCCGGATGGTGCCGTCGCGCTGCCGCTCGATCCGCCGCCGGGTCACGTCAGTCCTGCCGCAGCGTGGCCCAGAGGCCGTGGCCGTGGAGGCGGGCGACGTCGAACTCCGCCTTCTCCTTCGTGCCCGACGAGACGACGGCCTTGCCCTCGTTGTGGACCTGGAGCATGAGCTTCGTCGCCTCGGCCTCGGAGTAGCCGAAGAGCTTCCGGAGGACGAACGTGACGTAGCTCATCAGGTTGATCGGGTCGTTCCAGACGATCACGATCCACGGCCGGTCCTCGCGGCGCTCCTCGTCGCCCTCGGGCTGCCGAACCTCGATTGGGGCCTCGATCGTCTGGCTCACGCTCGACATTGTGGCGCGTCGCGGCAGGCCCGTCGCGCGATGATCACCGTCGGGCTAGAGCGGGGGCACGGCCGAAAGGCCGGAGCGGCGCGATCGAGGAGCGAAGTCGGGCAGGAGCTCCTCGGCGGTCTGCTCATCGGTCACCAGGACGGGGCCGATGCGCCATGTCCTCATCCAGGCACTGATCCTCGTGACCGCGTCCGAGTAGCCGACGCCGTAGATGACGACAGTGAAGAGCGTGCCGTCGGTGTCGAGGTTGGAGACGGGGAACTCCTGGGAGAGCAGGATGGCCGCCACCGCCGTCGGCACCAGTGCCTTCACTGCGCGAGTCGCCATGGCATCGACGGTACTCCTCGTGCCCTGGCGAATCCGTTAAGGGCCGGGAAAGACGAGCGAGCGCCGGCTCCGTGCGGCCCACGCCGTCAGCGTGAACCGGAGGCGCCGGTCGAGCTCGCCCAGCGCTCGCGGTAGTCCTCGCGCACGGGGCAGAAGATGTCGATCACGGTCGCCCCCTCGGGCCCGCAGTAGGCGGAGTGCTCCACGTGCCCCGGGATCACGTAGCCCTCCATGGGGCCGAGCTCGTGTGCGACGCCGTCGATCACGAGCGCCTGCATGCCGCGCAGGACGATGCCGAGCTGCTCGTGCGGGTGGCTGTGAGCGGTGACCGTTGCGCCGCCTCGAACTCGATCACGTTGACCATCGCGCCCTCGCCGAACAGCGGCCGGGCTGTGACGCCGGCGGTGAGGGCGAACGCGGGCACCTCGTCGAAACGCAGGAACTGGGGCTCCATGCGGTGCAGTATCGCATCGTCCGTCACCCCGGCGTTCATCGATAATCGATGAGCACACTGCAGCGACTCCGTTTCGCGACGCGCTATCGTCACCGCCATGACCGCCCTCGAGACCGATCTCCTGAAGACGCAGGCCTACGTCGACGGCGCCTGGGTCGACGCCGACTCGGGCGAGACGTTCCCCGTCTTCGATCCCGCCACCGGCGAGGTGATCGCCGAGGTGCCGCGCATGGGCGCCGCCGAGACCCGCCGCGCGATCGAGGCGGCCCAGCGCGCCTTGCCCGCCTGGAAGCACCGGACGGCGAAGGAGCGGGCGCGCGTGCTGCGCCGCCTCTCCGACCTGATGCTCGAGCGCGGCGACGAGCTGGCCGCGCTGCTCGTGCGCGAGCAGGGCAAGCCGCTCGCGGAGGCGAAGGCCGAGATCGCGTACGCGGCCTCGTTCTACGAGTGGTTCGGGGAGGAGGCGAAGCGGCTCGACGGGGCCGTCGTGCCGCAGCCGCTGCCGGATCGCCGCATCGTGGTGCTGCGCGAGGCGATCGGCGTCACGGCGGGCATCACGCCCTGGAACTTCCCTTCCGCCATGCCGACCCGGAAGTCGGCGCCGGCGCTCGCCGTCGGCTGCACGATGGTCCTGAAGCCGGCCGAGCAGACCCCTCTCTCCGCGCTCGCCGTTGCCGTGCTCGCGGAGGAGGCGGGTGTCCCGGCCGGCGTCTTCTCGATCGTCACCGGCGACGCCGCCGACGCGCCCGCGATCGGCGGCGAGATGACCTCCAACCCGATCGTCCGCAAGCTCGGCTTCACCGGCTCGACCGAGGTGGGGAAGCTGCTGATGGCGCAGTGCGCCGGCCAGGTGAAGAAGGTGTCGCTCGAGCTCGGCGGCAACGCGCCGTTCATCGTCTTCGACGACGCCGATCTCGACGAGGCAGTTGCGGGCGCGCTCCTCTGCAAGTTCCGCAACTCCGGCCAGACGTGCATCTCGGCCAACCGCTTCCTCGTCCAGGACGGCATCTACGACGGCTTCGTGGCCGCCTTCACGGAGGCGGTCGCCAGGCTGAAGGTGGCGGACGGCTTCGCCGAGGGCGCCCAGGTCGGGCCGCTGATCGACGGCCCAGCCGTGCAGAAGGTGGAGCGTCACGTGGAGGACGCGCTCGGCTCGGGCGCCGAGCTCGTGCACGGCGGGCGGCGCCTCGAGGGCCAGTTCTTCCAGCCGACCGTGCTCACCGGCGTCACGATGGACATGGCGATGAGTTGCGAGGAGACGTTCGGGCCCGTGGCGGGCATCAACCGCTTCGCGACGGAGGCCGAGGCCGTGCGGATCGCGAACGACACCCCCTACGGGCTGTCGGCGTACTTCTACACGCGCGATCTCGGGCGCACGTGGCGGGTGGCGGAAGGGCTCGAGTACGGCATCGTCGGCATCAACACGGGCTTCGTCTCCTCCGAGGTGGCGCCCTTCGGCGGCATGAAGGAGTCGGGCATCGGCCGCGAGGGCTCCTCCCATGGGGTCGACGACTGGGTCGAGCTCAAGTACCTCGCCATGGGCGGCATCGGGGAGCCGATCTAGTGGTCATCGTCGAGCAGCGCGACTACCACGTGACGACCGGGAAGCTCCCCGAGCTCGTCCGGCTCTACGAGACCGAGGGGATCGTCATCCAGGCGGAGGTGCTCGGCGGCTTCGTCGGCGCGTTCACCACCGACGTGGGCGCGCTCTCCACCTACACGAGCCTGTGGCGCTACGACAGCTTCGCGGAGCGCGAGGAGCGCCGTGCCGCCCTGCAGGCGCGCGACGACTGGAAGGCGTTCCTGGCGAAGATCCAGCCGCTGATCCACACCCAGCAGAACCGGATCCTCACCCCGACCCCGTTCTCACCCATTTCATAGGAGGCGCGCAGTGGGCCAGCTCGACGGCAAGGTGGCGATCGTCACGGGCGCCGCGCAGGGCATCGGCCACGCGATCGCAGAGGGCCTCGCCGCCGAGGGGGCGCGCATCGTCGTGGCAGACCTCAAGGGCGCCGAGGATGCCGCTGCCGGCTTCCCGGACGGCGTCGGGCTCACGGTCGACGTCGCGAGCGAGGAGGCCGTGCAGGCGATGGTCGACGAGACGCTCACGCGCTGCGGCTCGATCGACGTCCTCGTCAACAACGCCGGCCTCTACGCGTCGCTCGCGATGCGCCCCTTCACCGAGATCCCGCTCGCGGAGTGGAGGCAGGTGATGGACGTCAACGTCGCCTCCATGTTCCTCACGTGCCGGGCCGTCGTGCCGGTGATGCGCGAGCAGGGGGGAGGCAAGATCGTCAACATCTCCTCCGGCACGCCTTTCCGCGGCGTCCCCTTCCTGCTCCACTACGTGACGAGCAAGGGCGCCATCGTCGCCTTCACGCGGGCGCTCGCGAAGGAGGTCGGCAAGGACCGCGTCCTCGTCAACTGCGTCGCGCCCGGGTTCACGATGTCGGCCGGCGTGGAGGAGCACCCGGAGGTGATCGAGAAGCTGCGCGACGTGTCCGTCTCGGCCAGGACGCTCCAGCGCGATCAGCTGCCGGAGGACGTCGTCGGCGCCGTCGTCTACCTGTCCGGCCCCGGCTCGGACTTCGTCACCGGGCAGACGATCGTGATCGACGGCGGGCAGACCTTCCATTGAGGCTCTCCCTCTACGAGTCCGCGACGGGCGCCGAGACGATCGGCGGCAACCGCGTCGTCTACGACGTCGCGCGTGGCGAGGCGCACTTCGGCGCCGCCTCCGTCGACGGCCACGCCCTCGTGTGGCAGCTCGACGCCGCGCCCGAGGAGGCCGAGGGCGCGCTCCTCTCGCGCCACGTCGAGCTCGACCCCTTCGCGGAGTGGATCGTCCGCTGCGACCGCATCGACTTCCCTCTCGGCGGCGTCGCCTACCTGCACACGCATCCCGGCCCCGGCATCCGCTACCTGCTGCGAGGGCGAGATCGAGATCCACACGGAGGGCCGCAGCACGGCGTACGGCCCCGGCGGCGCCTGGTTCGAGGCGGGGCCCGACCCCGTCTACGCGGCCGCGTCGCAGCACCAGGAGACCGCGTTCGTGCGCGTGCTGGTGCTGCCCGCCGAATGGGCCGGCAAGCGCACCATCCGCTACGTCGACGCGGCCGACGAGGAGAAGCCGAAGCTGCAGCGGGCGACCGTCTACTTCGACCACCCGGTCTCCGTCGCATGAGGCCCTGATGCGCCCGGGCGGCCGCATCCTCGTCGACCAGCTCGCCGTGCACGGCGTCGAGGTCGCCTTCGGCGTGCCGGGCGAGAGCTACCTGGCCGTGCTCGACGCACTGCACGACTCTCCCATCCGCTACGTGATCTGCCGGCACGAGGTCGGTGCCGCCAACATGGCCGACGCCTACGGCAAGCTGACCGGCCGCCCGGGCGTGTGCATGGTCACGCGCGGGCCCGGTGCCACGCACGCGTCGTGCGGCGTGCACACGGCCCATCAGGACTCGACGCCGCTGATCCTGCTGATCGGCCAGGTCGGCCGCGACATGAGCGAGCGCGAGGCGTTCCAGGAGATCGACTACCGCCAGATGTTCGGCCCGATGGCGAAGTGGGTGGCGCAGATCGACCTGGCGGAGCGGATCCCGGAGATGGTCTCCCGCGCCTTCCACGTCGCCACCTCGGGCCGGCCGGGCCCCGTCGTGCTCGCCCTGCCCGAGGACATGCTCGTCGAGCGCTCCGACGTCGCCGACGCGGCCCCCTACACGGCCACGCAGGCCCATCCCGGCGACGACGACCTGCAGCGCATGCGCGACCTGCTGCAGGCGGCCCGGCGTCCCGCTCGTCATCGTCGGCGGCGCGCCGTGGACGGCGCAGGCGCACGACGACCTGATGTCGTGGTGCGAGGAGAGCGCCCTGCCGGTGGCGTCGGCGTGGCGCTGCCAGGACTACGTCGACAACACGTCCCCCGTCTACGTCGGTCACGTCGGCCTCGGCCCCGACCCGCGGCTCGCCGCGCGCGTGCGCGACGCCGACGTGCTCCTCGCCGTCGGTGCCCGGCTGGGGGAGATCACGACGTCCGGGTACACGCTGATGGACGTGCCGCGCTCGCGTCAGGCGCTGATCCACGTCCAGCCCGACCCCGACGAGCTCGGGCGCGTCTACCAGCCCGACGTGGCGATCAACGCCGGCCCGCCGCAGTTCGCGGCCGCGCTCCGCCACGTGATACCCGTCGAGGGCTCCGCCTGGCGCGCCGAGACCGAGCAGGCGCGCGCCGAGTACCTGGAGAACCTCTCGCACGTCGAGCTGCCGGGTGAGCTCAACATGGGCGACGTGATGGTGTACCTCCGGGAGCGCCTCCCGGCCGACGCCGTCGTGACGAATGGGGCCGGCAACTTCTCCGTCTGGGCGCACCGCTTCTACGAGTTCCGCCGCTACCGCACGCAGCTCGCGCCCATCAGCGGCGCCATGGGCTACGGGGTGCCCGCCGCCGTGACGGCGAAGCTGCTGCACCCGGACCGCATCGTGGTCGCGTTCGCGGGGGACGGCGACTTCCTGATGACGGGGCAGGAGCTCGCGACCGCCGTCCAGTACGAGACCGCGATCGTGGTGCTCGTCGTCAACAACGGCATGTACGGCACGATCCGCATGCACCAGGAGCGGCAGTACCCCGGCCGCGTCTCG
Source organism: uncultured Gaiellaceae bacterium (assembly GCA_963731095.1). Classification (GTDB taxonomy): domain Bacteria; phylum Actinomycetota; class Thermoleophilia; order Gaiellales; family Gaiellaceae; genus Gaiella. The sequence continues at coordinate 9,909 of CAVSUK010000029.1, read as the reverse complement.
GGCACCGATCTCGTCAACCCGGACTTCTCTGCCTTCGCGAGGGCGTTCGGTGCCCACGGTGCCGTCGTCGAGCGCACCGACGAGTTTCCCGCAGCCTTCGAGGCGGCGCTCGCGAGCCGGCGACCGGCGCTGCTCGAGCTGCGCGTCGACCCGGAGGCGCTGACGCCCCGCCAGACGCTGACCGAGATCCGCGAGGCGGCGCTGCGCCGGGCCGCCGGCTGACCCGTCGCGACCCTCGAACGAGGGATTGCCTCCCCTGAACGGGGTGGCCAAGATGCGTCCATGCGGCGCGCACATCTCCGGCTCGCGCTCCTGGCGGCATTCGTCGCCCTCGCGGTCGCCGTCGCTCCCGCCTCGGGTGCGACGGCACTGACCGCGTCCCAGGCGGTTGCGCGGTTCAAGGCTGCCACCGGCTCGAAACTGGCGGTGGACGCGCGGTCGTCCTATCCGGGCCACTACACGGCGCTGTCGTTGTCCCCCTCGATCTCGAACCAGGCAAAGTACGGGCGCTTCCTGCTCTTCGTCGTCGGGCCGACCGACACGGTCGGCGATGTCCGGAAGCTGCTGGCCGACGGGCACACCGGTGCCCTCGGAACGCCTGGCCCCTCCAGCATCTACTGGGAGAGCGGGCGCTACCTCACGGGCGGCGCCTACTGGCTCGCGAAGAAACAGTACGGATCGAATCTCGTTCTGTGGTGGTACGGCTCCGAGAAGAAGGTGAACGCTGCCTTCTCGCGGCTCCACAAGCCGTTGCTGACCAAGGTCGTCGCCCCCTCGATGTAGTTCTCGCTTGGCGGCGCCTTCACGCAGCCGTAGGCTCACTCCAATCGATAGTCAGTCCAAGGAGGGAGCGACGCATGGCCAAGTCGTACGCGAGCACGGTGATCGACGCATCGGCGGACCAGGTCTGGGAGCGCATCCGCGACTTCAACGGCCTCGCCACGTGGCACAGCGGGCTCGTGTCCCAGAGCGAGATCGAGGAGGGCAAGGCCGGCGATCAGGTCGGCGCCATCCGCAGCTTCACCCTTGCCGACGGCACCCACATCCGCGAGCAGCTGCTGGCGCACTCCGACCTGGAGCGGTCGTACACGTACGACTTCCAGAAGACGCCCTTCGACGTCGACAACTACTGCGCCACGATCCGCGTCACCCCGGTCACGGACGGCGGCACGAGCTTCGTCGAGTGGTGGACGACGTTCGACTGCGACCGCGACCAGCAGGCGCACTGGGTGGACTTCTTCGCCTCCCAGGTGTTCCAGGGCGGCTTCGACGCGCTCAAGGCGCACTTCGCCTCGTAGATGGCGGTGCGGCGCGAGCTCCGGGTCGACGGCCAGGCCGAGCCCATCTCCCACTTCACGGACGCAGTCCAGGCCGGCGACTTCCTGTTCGTCTCCGGCATCGTCCCCGTCGACGAGCGGCGGGAGCTCGTCGGCGGCGACGACGTCGTCGCCCAGGCGCGGTGCGTGTTCGAGAACATGCGCCAGGTGCTCGCCGCCGGCGGTTGCTCGTTCGCGGACGTGGTCAAGGTGACCGTCTTCCTGACCGACGTGGAGGACCGCCCGCTCGTGAACCCGGTGCGGCAGGAGGTGTTCGGCGACACACGGCCGGCCTCGACGCTCGTGGAGATCTCCGCCCTCGTGATCCCGGGCGCGAAGATCGAGGTCGAGTGCGTGGCGCTGATCCCGTCGTGAGCGACGCCTACAACGCGGCCATCACCTGGCTGGACGAGCCGCTGCGCGGGCGCACGGACGGCCCGCTCGCCGGGCGCACGCTGCTCGTCAAGGACCTGATCGACACGGCCGGGATCCGGACGACGTACGGCTCCCGCATCTATGCCGACCACGTGCCGGCCGCGCACGCGACCGTCGTGCAGCGGGCGCTCGACGCCGGCGCAGTCGTCGTCGGCAAGGGCGAACCTGCCGGAGTTCGCGTGGAGCGTGCTCGGCGCCAACCCCTGGTACGGCACCGTGCACAACCCGGCCTGCCCCGGCAGGACGACGGGCGGCTCCTCGTCCGGCAACGCGGCCGCGCTCGCCGCGGGCCTCGTCGATCTCGGCATCGGCACCGACACCGGCTGCTCGATCCGCCTGCCGTCGGCGGCCTGCGGCACCGTCGGCCTCAAGTCCCAGTGGGGGCTGATCCCGCTCGACGGCGTCTTCCCGCTGTGCCCCTCGCTCGACACGGTCGGGCCGATGGGGCGCTCCGTCGCGGACGTGGCGCTGCTCTGGTCGGCGCTCAGCCGGCCGTGCCGTGCCCGAGCCGCGCCTGGACGGGCTCACCGTCGGCCTGCTGCGCAAGGCGCCGGATCTCGCGGACGGGAGGGAGACGGAGGCGAGCGACGCCGCCGAGGCATGGGCGGCCGACCTCGAGCGGCTCGGTGCGCGCGTCGTCGAGTCGAGCGTCCCGGCCGCCGAGGCCGACATCTGGCCGCTCTTCCTGCACGAGGCGGCGCAGTCCCACCGCGACGACGTTCCCGGCCCGGGCCGACGAGTACGCCGGCACGATCCGGCCGAAGCTCGAGGCCGCGCAGCGCGTCGATCCCGCCGCGGTCGCCGCCGCCTACCGGGCGCTCGAGCGGTGGCGCGCCTACGAGCCCGAGGTCGACCTGTACGTCGAGCCCGTGCTACGCGGTCGCGCTGCCGCCCGAGGACGCCGACGAGCTCGACGTGCGGCTGCCGCTCTCGTCCTTCCTGCGCTGGGTCAACCTGATCGGCTGGGCCGGGCTCGCGATCGGGAACATGCAGCTGATCGCGCCGCGCGACGAGGTCGTGCTCGCGGCCGGGCTGGCCTGGGAACGTCGGTAACCTGCCGCTCGTGCGTCGGCCCCTTCTCGCCGCTCTTGCCTGCACCGTCGCCTGCATCGCGTCCGCGCGACGGTGCCTCCCCGACGCCGTAGGACCCGGCTACGTGCCGTCGAAGTCGGGCGGGCGCTTCTCGACGAACGCCTGCACGCCTTCGCGGAAGTCGTGCGTCTGCTGCAGGAGGCCGTAGGCCAGGCCCTCGAGCTCGAGGCCGACGTGAAGGGGCCCGTCGTAGGCCGTGTTGAGCACCCGCTTGGCCATCGCCAGGGCGAGCGGGGAGTGGCGCGCGAGCTCGGCGACGAGCGCGTCGATGGCCGCGTCGAGCTCGTCGGCGCGGCACGACCTCGGTGACGAGGCCGAGCGAGAGCGCCTCGTCGGCGCCCACTCGCCGGCCCCGCATGATCATGTCCTTCGCGCGCCCGAGGCCGATCAGCCGTGCAAGCCGCTGGGTGCCGCCCGACCCGGGGATCATCCCGATCGTCGCCTCCGGCAGCGCGAGCTGGACGTCGTCGGCCGCGATGCGGAAGTCGCAGGCGAGCGCCAGCTCGAGCCCGACGCCGAAGACGTACCCCTGCAGGCTCGCGATCACCGGCTTGGAGCAGCGCTCGGGCGCGGCGACGTTCTTCGCGAGCTGCGAGATCACCCAGGGCGAGCGCGTCAGGAACCCGGCGATGTCGCCGCCCGCGGTGAACTGCCCTCCGGCGCCCGTGAGCACGACGAAGCGGACGGTGTCGTCCCGGTCGAGCTCCGCGAAGAGCGCGGAGAGCTGGTCGCGCGCGAGCATCGACACCCGGTTGAACTTCCCGGGCACGTCGAGCGTGATCGTGGCGACGCCGCGCTCCCCGTCGCGGTCGACCCGGAAGCCGTCGAACTCGGTCACACCTGCTCCTTCGTGTCGGTTTCGTCGCGCAGGACCCTGCGCAGGATCTTCCCCGATGCGCTCTTCGGGAGCGAGACGGCAGAAGCGGTACTCCCTCGGCCGCTTGAACCGGGCGAGCGGCGACGCGAGGCAGTGGGCGTCGAGCGCCTCGGCCGTGACGTCGCCCACCACGATCGCCACCACGCGCTGCCCCAGGCGGTCGTCCGGGACGCCCACCACCGCCACCTCCCGCACCGCCGGGTGCCGGGCGAGCACGTCCTCGACCTCGAGCGGATGGATGTTCTCGCCGCCGGAGATGATCATGTCGTCGACGCGCCCGTCGATCCAGAGGTCGCCGTCGTCGTCCAGGTGGCCGGTGTCGCCGGTGTGGTACCAGCCGTCGCGAATCGCCTTCTCGTCGGCGTCCGGCCGGTGCCAGTACCCGGTGAACGCCTCGTCCGAGCTCATGTGCACGCAGATCTCGCCCCCCGGCTCGAGCTCCAGGCGCGTGTTCACGGCCGGCCGCCCGGCGCAGCCGGGCTTGTCGCGCCTGGTCGCGCCCGATCGAGAACGTGTACACCTCGGTCGAGCCGTAGTGGTTCACGAACACCTCGGGCGCGAAGGCCTCGACGCAGCGGGCGACCATCGTGGAGGTCATCGCGGCTCCCGCGTACCCGAGCGCACGCACCGACGAGACGTCGTGGTCGGCGAAGCGCGCGTGACGGACGAGGTCGTGGAACAGGGTCGGCGCGAGGTACAGCGAGGTGATCCGCTGCTCCTCGATCAGGCGCAGCGCCTCGCCCGCGTCCCAGCGGGCCTGGGGCACGAAGCAGCCGCCGACGAGGTGCATGGCGACCAGCGAGTGGATCCCCATCGTGTGGTAGAGCGGCATCACGCCGAGCGTGCGGTCGCCGAACGCGTAGCCGTGCTGCAGCGCCTGCGACCAGCCGCCCGCGCGGTCGGCGGCGATGCGAGCGCGGCACCCCCTTCGGGCGGCCGGTCGTGCCCGACGTGTAGAGCATCAACGACGTCTCGCGCTCGTCGCGGTCGAGCGCGCCGGGGTGCTCCGGCCCGTCGGGCAGCGGATCGCCGTCGCGGAGCACGAGGCGCGCGCCGCAGTCGTGCGACGCAGTAGTCGAGCTCGTCCTCGGACAGCCGCCACGAGAGCGGCACGAGCACCGCGCCCGCCCACTGCGCCGCCCAGTAGAGGAGCGCCGTCTCGAGGCGGTTGTCGAGCACGACCGCGACCCGGTCTCCCGCGCTCGGCATCGAGCCCGCCGGCGATCCTGCGCACCCGCGGGAGGAGCTCGCCGTAGGTGAGCCCGGGGAACGCCTCGCGCTCGGGATGGCGCTCGCACGCGGCGAGCAGCGACTGCGCGAGGTTCACGGCCTGCCCTCGCGGCTCGAGGCGCGTGTCGCGAGCGTCCTCGATCGCGTCGACGATCGGGTGCGTAGCCGGTGCAGCGGCAGAGGTGGCCGGACAGCAGGTCGACGATCTCGGCCCGGCGTCGGTCGTGCCCGTGCGAGAGCAGCTCGTCGGCCGCGATCAGGATGCCCGGGCGTGCAGAAGCCGCACTGCAGCGCGTGGTGGCGCTTGAAGGCCTCCTGCAGCGGCGAGAGGCGCATCGTCCCGGCGAGCGACTCGACCGTCTCGACCGTCGCAGCCGTCGGCCTGGACGGCGAGCAGGCAGCAGCCGCGCACGGCGACGCCGTCGACCCGCACGGTGCAGGCGCCGCAGACGCCGTGCTCGCAGCCGACGTGGGTGCCGGTCAGCCCGAGCCGGTGCCGCAGGAAGTCGGTGAGCAGCAGGCGCGGCTCGACGCTCTCGCGCACGGCCCGGCCGTTGACGGTCAGCGCGATCTCCGTCATCCGGCACGCTCCCAGCGCGCAGCGCGGCGCGCTCGACCAGCGTCGCCGGTGACGCTGCGCAGGTAGCCGGGCCCGGCGTGGATCGACCCCGGCGGATCGACGGAGGCCGCCGCCGCCGCGCCGGCCGCGGCGGGCGGACGCGGCAGTCGACCTCAGCGCCCTCGAGAGCGGCGGCGGCCTCGGGGAGCGCGGTCGGCCGGTCGGTGACGGCGCCGCCGTCACGCGCACGTCGCGGGCGACCCGTCCTCGCGCCGCAGCACCACGGCGACCATCGAGAGCGCGTAGTCGCCGGCGCGCAGCGCGAGCTCCTCGAACGCCGAGCCCTCGCCGTCCGCGGGGCACGGCCACACGCGTCTCGACGACGAGCTCGCCCGGCTGCAGCGTCGTCAGGTAGTGCGTGACGAAGAAGTCCTCGGTCGCGAGCTCGCGCCGCCCGCCCGGGCCGGCCACGACACGGTGCCGCCGAGCGCGGCGAGGCAGAGCGGGATCTCCGCCGCTCCGTCGGCGTGGGCGACCGAGCCGCCGACGGTGCCGCGGTTCCGCGTCACGTAGTGACCCACGAAGGGGAGCGCCTCGCGCAGCAGCGGATGGGCGCGCGGGATCGCGCTCGCACCGTCGCCTGGCGGGCCGTAGCGCCGATGCGCACGCTGCCGTTCGACGTCGATTCCGTCGAGGCCGGCCCGGTTCAGGTCGACGAGGAGCGTGGGCCGGACGAGCCGCATGTTGAGCGCAGGCACGAGGCTCTGGCCGCCCGCGATCGGCTTCGCGTCCTCGCCGCCCTCGGCGAGGGCGGCGAGCGCCTCGTCGAGCGATCCGGCGGCCACGTAGTCGAAGGCGACCGGCTTCACGTGCCGACCTCCCGCGCCGCTGCGCAGCAGCTCCCACACGCGTGGCGGCGTCAGCGGCAGCTCGACGTCGTCGCGCCCGATCGCGTCGGCGACCGCGTTCGCGATCGCAGACCGGTGCGCTCATCGTGTTTCCCTCGCCGATGCCCTTGGCGCCGAGTGCGGTGAAGGGAGACGGAGTGGAGCGGTGGCCGATGCGCAGCGCAGGGATGTCGGGCGCCGTCGGGGCGAGGTAGTCGACGAGCGACGCGGTCATCAGGTTGCCCCACTCGTCGTAGACGTGGCGCTCGAAGAGCGCCGCCGCGGCGCCGTGCGCGAAGCCGCCGAGCACCTGGCCGTCGGCGAGCAGCGGGTTGAGGAGCACGCCGGCGTCGTGGACGGTGACGTAGTCGAGCACCCGTACGACTCCCGTCTCGCGGTCGACCTCGACCGCGCACACGTCGACGATGAAGCCGTGCGCGGCGGACGAGGCGACGCGGTCCTCGGCGTCCGGCGGGTCGAGGTTCGGCGCCGACCAGTAGGCGACGGCGGCGAGCCCGGGCTCCATGCCCGCCGGCAGGCCCTCGGGGTTCCAGTGGGCCATCCCGGCCACCCGGCGCAGCGAGAGCGACTCGTCGCCCGCGTGCGCGCGGATCGCGTCGACCTTCTCGCGCAGCTTCGCGGCGGCCGCCCGCACGGCGCCCACGCCGACCCCGGAGAAGCGCGACGAGTAGTTGCCGGAGGCCACCGTCCACGGCACCGTGGCCGTGTCCATCTCGGAGAGGACGGTGACGGCAGCGGGCTCGCAGTCGAGCACGTCCGCGACCACCTGCGCGCAGACGGTGCGGTGGCCCTGCCCCTGCGGCGTCGTCGCGAGCCGGACCGTGATGCCGCCGAGCGGGTCGATCGCGATCGACGCCCCCTCCGCGTTGCCCGACTTCGGCAGCGACGCCCGCCCGCTCGACCGCGGTCTGCGCCAGCGTGATGTAGCCCATGTTCGAGATGGACGGCTCGACCACGCACGCGAGGCCGACGCCGGCGAGCCGTCCCTCCGCCCGCGCCGCCTCGACCCCGGCCCTGAGCTCGTCGTAGCGGGCGAGCTCGAGCGCCTGCTCCAGGCAGGCCTCGTAGTCGCCCGAGTCGTACAGCGCCCCGGACGGCGTCCGGTACGGCATCGCCTCGGCCGGCACGAGGTTCCGGCGCGCGAGCTCGGCCGGGATCGAGCCCGAGCCTGCGCGCCGCGATCGCCATCGTCCGCTCCAGCGCGAAGTAGAGCTGCGGGCCGCCGAAGCCGCGGTTGAGCCCGGACGGGATCGTGTTCGTGAGCACGACGCGGTTGCGGACGGCGACGTCGCGCACCCGGTAGGCGCCGGACAGCGAGCCGTGCATGCGGTAGAGGGTGGCGGGCTCCGGGGCGCGCACGTAGGCGCCGACGTCCTCGATCGCGTCGTAGCGGAGCGCGACGAGCTCGCCCGTCCGTGGTGAACCCCGCCTCGACCGCCGTCACGCGCCCGGTCGCGGCCGAGCTGGCCGCCAGGTGCTCGAGCCGGTCCTCGATCCAGCGCACGGGGACGCCGAGCTTGCGCGCCGCGAGGCCGATCGAGCACGACGTACGCGAAGACCGAGGACTTGACGCCGAAGGAGCCGCCCGAGTCGGGCGGCGTCAGCAGGCGCAGCCGGTCGCCGCGCAGGCCGAGCGCGGCCGCGGCGACGCCGTGCAGCGTGAAGGGGCCCTGGAAGTTCGCCCACGCCGTCAGCCGGCCCTCCGTCTCGTCCCAGTCGGCGACGACCGCGTAGCACTCGACCGGGGTGCACGTGAAGCGCGGTACCGTGAACGTCTCGCCGCACGACCAGGTCGGCGCGGCGCATCGCCTCGTCGACGTCTCCGTAGTGGAACGAGCGGTCGTGCACGCAGGCGGTCGTCTCCGCTGCGGCGACCGGGTCGAGGGTCGGCTCGAGCGGGTCGTAGTCGACCGCGACGAGCTCGGCGGCGTCCTCGGCCAGGTAGCGGTCCGCTGCCACGACGACCGCGACCGGCTCGCCGACGTAGCGGACCTCGTCGATCGCGAGCGCGTACTGCTTCACCGGCGAGTCGATCCCGGCCGGGAACGGGCGCGACAGAGCGACGACGTCCTCGCCCGTGAGCACGCCGATCACGCCCGGTGCCTCGAGCGCCGCGGACGCGTCGACGGCGATGCGGGCGTGGGGGAGCTGCGAGCGGACGATGGCCGCATGCCCCGCGTGGGCTGCGGGCTCGAGGTCGTCGAGGAAGCGGCCCTCGCCGCGCAGGAGGGCATCGTCCTCCACGCGGAGCAGCGGGCGGCCGACCCAGGTCGTCTGCTCGGTGGCCGTGGTCATCGCCTCGCGACTCTAACCCCGCGCCACCCTCCTGGTCGCCCGCTCGACCTGCTCGGGTGTCGGCCCGCCCTGCTCGAGCGCCCGGAACGCCTCGAGCACGGCCCGCGGGTCGCGGGCGTGGCGCTTCGCCGCCATCGTCAGCGGCTCGCGCACGGCGCCGCCGCAGTGGGCGCACGGCCAGTACAGGCGCGCCATCAGCGACGCCGCCCGCCCGTCGGGGTACATGCGCAGGATCTCGAGGATCGTCGTCGAGCCGCGGATCGTGCGGGCGGCCGGCTCGCCGGGACGCAGCCCGGACGCCTCGAGCCCTCGAAGCGTCCGGACCGTGTCCTCCACGTCAGTGCGCGAGCGCGTGCTCGAAGAAGTGGCTGTCCCCGGAGGCCATGCGGACGGCGTTCTTCGGCAGCTGGTAGCGGGCGTAGGGCAGCACGGCCACCTTCGCGTCCGGCCCGTGCCGCTCCATCGCCGCGGCGAACGCCTCGTCGAGCGACGTCGTCGCGTCGATCCCGATGTCCGCGGCCATCGCCAGGTTCTCCTCGAGCGTGACGACGGTCAGGTGCTTCCGTGTCATCACCTCGTAGATCGGCACCCAGATGCAGCCCGCCCACATCTGGATCTCGCGCTTGTGGATGTCCTGCAGCACGCGCTGGTAGTTCTCCGTCGTGGGCGGCATGTAGGGCTTCATCAGGTCCATCAGCGCGAGGCCGGGGAAGTCGCCGATCGCCGTCGAGACGCCCGGCGACGGGCTCGTGTAGATGATCGTGCCGCCGTCCTTCAGCACCAGGTCGGCGGACATGCAGCCCCAGCCCGTGTGGAAGAAGAGGTGGTCGGTGGGCGCGAACACGCCGCAGATCACGATGTCCGCCTGGCCCTTCTCCTCGACCCAGCTGTCGTAGGCGTAGATCGCGTTGAAGCGCCGGATCGCCTCGCGGTGCGCCTCCGGGTGCGAGCCGAAGATGCAGTCGACCACCCGGCCGTGGGTGTCGAGGATCACGTTCATCGTGCAGTCGAGCCCGCACATCGACGCGACCTCGTCGATGTCGGAGCGCATCGGGCCGGCATACGCGCCGTAGTGGGTCTGGGGCGAGGTCACGAACGCGCAGTGGTTCGACTCGATCGTCGCGTCGGAGACGACGCCCGGCAGGATCAGCTTGCCGCCGCCGCCCGCGCCCCAGTGGTTCGCCTGGGCCTGCCCGA
>CAVSUK010000028.1:0-198356 GCA_963731095.1 uncultured Gaiellaceae bacterium | reverse complement strand
ACGGGCGAAAGCCCGGCCCGGGCGCTGCGGATGGCGTTCGGAGACGCTGGGATCGACCCGTCCGAGGTCGGGTACGTCAACGCACACGGCACGTCGACGCCGGTCGGCGACTCGGCCGAGACGCGGGTGCTGAAAGTCGCCCTCGGAGAGGAAAAGGCCTACCGCACCCCTGTCTCGTCGACGAAGGGCGCCACCGGCCACTGCCTCGGAGCGGCAGGCGCGGTGGAGGCCGCGTTCACCATCCTCGCGCTCGACCGCGGCATCCTGCCGCCGACGATCAACCAGACGACTCCCGATCCCGAGTGCGATCTCGACTACATCCCGAACGAGGCGCGTCACGAGCAGGTCGAGATCGGCGTCTCCAACTCGTTCGGCTTCGGCGGTCACAACGCCTGCCTCGTGTTCCGCCGTTGGCCGAGCGGCTGACGCCGCCCGCCGCAGGGGCGAGGCATGGCCTCGCCCCTGCGACAACCGCAATTCCGGCACGCCGCCGCGGGCTCGGATCGGCGCTGCTGCGCGAGAGCATCCGCCGCTTCCACGCACGCAGCGAGCGTATCATCGCCTTCGGCGTCGAGGCCGAGAACCCGACGGTCGCCACGCGGCCGTACCAGCGCGCCGGCATGGGTGTGTCGTGGCGGGCGGAAACGGCATACAGCGGCTCGGCCCGGTGGTTGAGCTCGAGATCCGTGCGCCGACCGAGGACGATGCGGACGCGATCGCGGACGCGCTCAACGCTGGCAGCCGGTCGCTGTACGGGACCGACGACTCCACCGGCGCCGAGGTGCGCTCGTGGTTTGCCGGCCCTGACCTCGATCCGGCCACGGACGCCTGCGTCGCGGCGTCCCGGACGGCTCGATCGTCGCCTACGCCGACCTCGAGGGTGGCGTACGGCGACCCGGTGCGGCTCTGGCTCGACCTGCGCGTGCGGCCTTCCTACGAGGAGGTGGGGCCACCGTTGTTCGCGGTCATGGAGCGCCGTGCGCGGGAGCGCTCGGGCACGGCACGATACTGCGCGCGATCGCCGCCGATCGGGATGCTGTCACCGCCAGCATGTTGGAGGACGTCGGCATGCGCGTCGTCCGCAGCTCGTTCCGGATGACGATCGAGCTCGGCGACGCCGAGCCCGAGCCCGCGTGGCCGGACGGGATCGCGGTACGGGCCTTCGATCCCGCCGACGGCGACGAGCGCGTCTTCGAGGCGCACCAGGACGGGTTTGCCGACCACTGGGAGTTCCATCCCACGCCGCTCGGGGAGTGGCGCCAGCAGGACTGTGGGGCACCCGCTTCACGATCCCTCGCTCTGGTTCCTCGCCGAGGACGGTGACGAGATCGCGGCGCTCTGTCTCTGCCGGGAGGAGACGGGCCAGCCGGACATGGGCTGGGTCAGCATCCTCACCGTGCGGCCCCCGTGGAGACGGCGCGGCATCGCCCGGGCGCTGCTGCTCCATGCGTTCGCAGCGTTCCGGGAACGCGGCAAGCTCCAGGTCGGGCTCGGCGTCGACGCGGAGAATACGTCCGGCGCCGTCGCTCTCTACGAGGGTGTCGGCATGCGGGTCGAGCGACGCAACGACACGTACGAGAAGGTGCTCGACTGATGTCCTGGCTGCGGGCGAAGTGCCCCGACTGCCGCACCCTCACCGCGGTCTGGGTCGCGGACGGCTACCAGTGTCACGCCTGCGGACGCGAGTTCGCGGCCGGCCTCGTGCGGGTTCCCCGCGCGCACGGGCGGGACGGCGAGCCGATGGTCGAGGCGGCCTCGCTGCCCTTACCGTATCCCGAGGCGGCGGTGATCGCGTGCGACTCACTCGACGAGCAGATCGCCGCGCAGGCTGTGGCGAGCCCGCCGTGCCCTCTCGTCCTCGGTGGCTGCTGCTGCGCTCACGTCGGCGCGATCGAGGCGCTGGCGGCACGTCCGGGGAGACTCGCCGTCGTGTGGCTGGACGCTCACGGCGATCTCAACACGCCCGAGAGCTCGCCGTCCGGCAACGCCTGGGGGATGCCCTTGCGGATGGTGATCGACCGTGGTGCCGTCCGCGTTTCGGACGTGGCCCTGGTCGGGGCCCGCTCGCTCGATCCGCCCGAGCAGGCGTTCATCGCCGAGACCGGGATCGACGACGACGTCACCCGCGCCCTCGACGGCGCCGACCGCGTCTACGTCGCCCTCGATTGCGACGTCCTCCGGCCCGACCAGATCGCCTGCTTCATGCCCGAGCCGGGCGGCCCGACGGTCGAGGAGGTCGAGCGCGTTCTCGCCGACATCGTCGCCCGCCTGCCCGTCGCCGGCATGGGGCTGACGGGCCTCGCTCCCGACGCCGACGTGGCGACTCTCGTCCGCTTCACGACGGCGGCCGGCCTGTAGCTCGACGCGCGTGCAACTCCGGCGCGGCGGGGCCGGTCTAAGATCCCGTAGATGTCCGCCCCCAGCCGCATCGACGTCTCGATCGAGCACAAGCGGGCCGCGCCGGACGACCCGGCCGCGAAGACGCACCCGAACACCTGCCCGGGCTGCGGCTCCCACTACCGCGACGACGAGCTCGCGGGGCACCTCCGCGTCTGCCCCCAGTGCGGGCACCACTTCCCCGTGCGCAGCCTCGAGCGGATCGCGCAGCTCGTCGACCCGGACAGCTTCGCCGAGGACGACACCGGCCTCCGCTCCGCCGACCCCCTCGAGTTCTTCGACCTCAGGCCGTACGTCGAGCGGCTCGCCGAGGCCGAGGTGTCGACCGGGCTCGGCGACGCGATGATCACGGGAGCGGCGGCGATCGACGGCCGTGCCTGCCGGCTTGCGGTGATGGACTTCTCGTTCATGGGCGGCTCGATGGGGAGCGTCGTCGGCGAGAAGTTCGCCCGCGCGTGCGAGGCCGCCGCGGAGGACCGCGTCCCGCTCGTGTCGGTGTCGGCCTCCGGCGGCGCCCGCATGCAGGAGGGCATCCTCGCGCTGATGCAGCTGCCGAAGACCGTCTGCGCGGTCGAGGAGCTCCACGACGCCGGGGGCGTGCTCATCTCCGTGATCGCGCACCCCACCACCGGCGGCCTGCTCGCGAGCTTCGCGAGCCTCGGCGACGTGCTGCTCGCGGAGCCGGGAGCGCTGATGTCGTTCGCCGGCCCGCGCGTCGTCGCGCAGACGACGCGGGAGAAGCTGCCGGACGACTTCGGCCTCGCCGAGTCGAACCTCCGCTTCGGCCACATCGACGCGATCGTGCCGCGGCCCGAGCTGCGACCGACCGTGGCGCGGCTGCTGCGCCTGTTCGGAGCGCCGGATGATGGCGACCGAGGCCGAGCTCGGCCTGCGCGACCGGCTCGCGAAGCTGTCCGGCGTGAAGCTGCTGCGGGGCACCAAGCTCTCCGCGGAGATCGAGCGGCTGCAGCGCCAGCTCGAGCGGCTGCGGACGGACACGTCGGACGAGGAGATCTGGAGAAGGGTCGAGCTCGCCCGCCACCAGGACCGCCCGTACACGCTCGACTACGTCGAGCGCATGCTCGACGACTTCTTCGAGCTGCACGGCGATCGCGGCCGGCTCGACGACCACGCGGTCGTCGCCGGTCTCGGCAAGCTCGACGGCCGCACCGTCGCGCTGATCGGCCACCAGAAGGGCCGTGACATCAAGGAGCGCACCAACCGCAACTTCGGCATGGCCTACCCGGAGGGGTACCGCAAGGCGATGCGCGTCATGGAGCTCGCCGACCGGCACGGCTTCCCGCTCGTGACGCTCGTCGACACGCCCGGTGCGTATCCCGGGGTGGCGGCCGAGCAGCACGGCCAGGGCGGCGCGATCGCGCGGTCGCAGGCGGCGATGGCGCGGCTCGGCGTCCCGACCGTGTCCGTCGTGATCGGCGAGGGAGGCTCCGGCGGCGCGATCGCGATCGCGGTCGCCGACCGGGTGCTGATGCAGGAGAACGCGATCTACTCCGTGATCTCGCCCGAGGGCTGTGCGGCGATCCTCTGGCGCGACGCCTCGCAGGCGAAGAAGGCGGCGTCGGCGTTCAAGCCGGACGCCGCGCACTGCCTGGAGCTCGGCGTCATCGACGGCATCGTGCCGGAGCCGGAGGGCGGCGCCCACACGGATCACGACGCGGCCGCCGCGCTGCTGCGGCGAGGCGCTCGTCTCACACCTCGCCGAGCTCGTCGGCATCGAGCTCCGGCGAGCTGCGGCGCGACGCGACGGGCGAAGTTCCGCGCGATGGGCGTCCTCTCCTGACCTGCGAAGAACTCTCTCCACACTTTCCACAGGCTTATCCCCGGACTTGAAATCGCCGTGAGCAGGGGAAAACGCCGCATCTGTGACGGTGGTGTTAAGGCGCGGGCCGTCACGGTGGATGATGTGCGGATGGGCCTCGACGAGTACCGCCGCAAGCGCGACCGCGGCGCACGCCGGAGCCGTTCGGCGGCGAGTGCGGCAGACGGCGCACCCGTCTTCGTCGTGCAGCGCCACGCCGCCCGGCGGCTCCACTACGACCTCCGGCTCGAGCGGGACGGCGCTCTCGCGAGCTGGGCGGTGCCGAAGGGCATCCCGCTCGAGCGCGGCGAGCGCCGTCTCGCCGTGCACGTCGAGGATCATCCGCTCGACGTACGCCTCCTTCGAGGGCGAGATCCCGGCCGGGCAGTACGGGGCCGGCACCGTCGAGATCTGGGACAGCGGCACCTACGAGCTGCTCGAGGAGAAGCGCGACGGCGGGCTGACCGTGCGCCTGCACGGCCGGCGGCTCGACGGCGTCTGGACGCTCGTCCCGCGCCGGGCTCGACGGCGACCCGAAGAACTGGCTGCTGCTGCGCAAGGACGGTGCGGAGCCGGCCGCGCGTCCTACGCCCCGATGCTCGCCACCGCCGCCGAGCGTCTGCCGGCAGGAGACGGCTGGTCGTTCGAGCCGAAGTGGGACGGCTATCGCGCGATCGTGACGATCGCGGGCGGCGAGGCCACGCTCGGAGCCGAAACGGCAACGACCTGACCGAGTCGCTTCGCGCCGCTCGCGCGTGCCGTCGTGCTCGCGGTGCGGTCGCCCGACGCGGTGCTCGACGGCGAGGTCTGCGCGCTCGACGGACGAGGGCCGCTCGAGCTTCTCGCTCCTGCAGCGCGGGGAGGGCGATCTGGCGCTCGTCGTCTTCGACCTGCTCGAGCTGGACGGCGAGCCGCTCGTGGACGAGCCGCTCGCGCGCCGCCGCGAGCTGCTCGCCGCCGCCCTCGACGCGGTCGGCGGGCGCCGTGATCGTCTCGCCGGCGTTCGACGACGGCGAGGCGCTGCTCCGCGCCGCCGGGGAGCAGGGCCTCGAGGGCGTGGTCGCGAAGCGCCTCGATCGCGGTACCAGCCGGGCCGCCGGTCGCCGGACTGGCGCAAGGTCAAGCTGAAGGACAGCGCAGGAGCTCGTCGTCGTCGGGTACACGCGCGGCAGCGGGCCGCCGCGCCGGCACGCTTCGGGCGCTCGTCCTCGGCGTCCACGACGGCGGCGCGCTGCGCTTCGCCGGTAGCGTCGGCACCGGCTTCGGCGACGCCGAGCTCGAGCGCCTCGTCGCGGCTGCTGCGACCGCTCGAGCGCACCGACGCCCCGTTCGCGAGGCGCCGCGCATGCCGCGGGTCGGCAGGCCGACGTCGTCTGGGTCGAGCCCGTCGCTCGTCGTCGAGGTGTCGTTCGCCGAGTGGACGCGCGACGGCCGGCTGCGGGCGCCCGTCTACGTCGGGCTGCGCGAGGACAAGGCGGCCGCGCGAGGTGCGGCGCGAGCGCCCGCGATCGAGCCGGAGCTGCGGCGCGGCCGCGCGGTCGCTGAGGCTCTCGAACCTCGACAAGCCCTTCTGGCCCGAGGAGGGGATCACGCAAGGGCGACCTGCTCGCGTACTACCGCGACATCGCACCCGTGCTCGTCCCGCACCTGCGCGGCCGGCCGTTCACGATGAAGCGCTACCCCGACGGCTGGCAGGGCAAGCACTTCTTCCAGAAGGACGCGCCGACGCACCTGCCGGACTGGCTCCGGACGGCCCCGTTCCCCGCCTCGACGCGGGCGGGGGAGACGCGGACGATCGACTACGCGCTCGTCGACGACGAGCTCGCGCTGCTCTGGGTGGTGAACATGGGCTGCATCGACATGAACGCCTGGACGTCGCGGGTCGACCGGCCGGAGCGCCCCGACTGGGTGATCTTCGACCTCGACCCGTCGGAGGGCGTCGGCTTCGACGAGGTCGTCGAGGTGGCGCTGCTCGTCAAGGAGGCGCTCGACCTCGCTCTCGCTGCAGAGCTTCCCGAAGACGAGCGGCTCGCGCGGCATCCACGTGCTCGTGCCGATCGCGCGGCGGCACACCTACGAGGACACGCGGTCGTTCGCCTCGATCGTCGCGGCGGCGCTCGCCCGCGCGCATCCGGGGCTCGTGACGACGGAGTGGGCGAAGACGAAGCGGCGCGGCGTCCTCGTCGACGCGAACCAGAACGGGGTGGGCAGGACGACGGCGTGCGGTCTACTCGGTGCGGCCGCGCGCCGGGGCGCCCGTCTCGACGCCGCTGCGCTGGGAGGAGGTGCGGGCCGGACTCGATCCGGCGGCCTTCACGATGGGCGAGGTGCTCGACCGGGTTGCCCGGGACGGCGACCTCTTCGCCCCGGTGCTCGAGCTGCGCCAGTCGCTCGCCGCGGCGCTCCGCGCGCTCGGGCTGACCGGGTCGCCGAGGCGGACACCGACGAGCGGTAGGCACTCGGCCCAGCCTGTCGATCTCGACCGCGAACGGGCAGAGCCAGCCGCCCGCTCGAGCCGCACGTCGTGGCTGACGACCGGCGTCACCGCGCGGGCGACTTCGCCGACCCGCACGCTCGCGGTAGCCGAGCTTCTCCGAGACGCGTGCGGAGCCGAGCGTTCCCCTCGAGCCAGCGCCGACTCGGCCGCCACCGCGCCGAGTCCGCGGAACGCGAGCTCGAGCACGGCGCGCCCGCATCTCCGTGTCCGAAGCCGCGGCGCTGGAACGGCGGCGCCGAGCCACGAGCCGGTCGTGACCACGCGCCCTGGCTCGCGCGGCGTCGCCACCGAATCGACTGCGTGCCCGCCAGCCGCCCGCCGCCCAGACGAGCAGGTTCGAGCATGCCAGTCGTCCGGGCTCCAGGCGGCGAGCGCGTCCCGCGTGGAAGGCGACGAACGCCTCGACGAAGCCGGGCTCGCCGATGCCGTCGCACCAGGCGACCGCGAACGGCATCTCCTCGGGCGGGTGGATGCCGCGCTCGGCGAGCGCGGCCGAGCGTCCTCGATGTCCGTCGGCGACGCCGAGCCGCAGCTCGAGTCGCGGTGTGCGCAGCCGCAGCCCGTAGAGAGGTGCGGCGTCGATCACTCGCGCACCTTCCGAGGTGCCTGCCGTCAGCGGTGTCGTAGCACGAGGAGTACGCCTCCACGCGGCCTCTCGTCCCTCGGCCGATGCTCGCTGCGCCGAGCGCGGACGTGGCAAGCCCGCGGACGGCGCACTTGCAGCTTGACAATGTCTTATTGCTGTCATTAGACGGCAAATGTCCAGTAAGCCAGTAGGGAAGATCGAAAGGGGCTCTCGTCACTCATGCGCCGCATCGCACTCGCATTGCTCGTGATACTCGTCGCCGGCATCGCCGTCTCCGGCGGCGTCCGCGCGGAAGGCCGACACGAGGCTCGGGCTCGTCGGCTACGCCGTCCCCCGCGAGGCGCTCGGGGCGATCATCAAGGAGTGGCAGAAGACGCCTGACGGGAAGGACGTCAGCTTCTCCCAGTCGTACGGTGCGTCGGGCGACCAGGCGCGCGCCGTCGCGAACGGCCTCAAGACGGACATCGTGCAGCTCTCGACCGGGCTCGACGTCGACTAGCTCGTCAAGGCCGGTCTCGTCGACGCCAAGTGGAACAAGCAGTCGTACAACGGCATCGTCTCCAACTCGGTCGTCGTGTTCGCGGTGCGACCCGGGCAACCCGAAGAAGATCAAGAGCTGGGACGACCTGATCAAGCCCGGCGTCGAGGTGATCACCGCCAACCCGTTCACGTCGGGCGCGGCGAAGTGGAACATCCTCGCCGCCTACGGCGCGCAGCGGAAGCAGGGCAAGACCGACAAGCAGGCGCGCGACTACGTCCTGCAAGCTGTTCAAGAACGTCGTCGTGCAGGCCAAGTCCGGCCGTGACGCGACGAACGCGTTCCTCTCCGGCAAGGGCGACGTCCTGCTCGCCTACGAGAACGAGGCGCTGCTCTCGCGCAAGAACGGCCGGACATCCAGTTCTACATCCCGAAGCAGACCATGCTGATCGAGACGCCGATTGCGGTGCTCAAGAACAGCGAGAACAAGGACAAGGCGAACCAGTTCATCCGCTTCACGAAGACGGTCGCCGCGCAGCGGATCTGGGCCGAGTACGGGTTCCGGCCGGTGAACAAGCAGGTGGCCAGGGAGTTCAAGTCCAAGTTCCCGGGCCGCCCGACGATCTTCCGGATCAGCGACCCGATCTTCGGCGGCAGCTGGGCGGCGGCGGACAAGAAGTGGTTCGACCCCGACGGCAGCATCATGGTGAACATCGAGAAGGCGATCGGAGGCCCCACTGGCTGAGATCGCCGCCGCGCCGGCCGCACCCCGCAGGATCCCGGCTCCGAGGGAGAGGGCGTCGACCGCCCTCTCCCTCGGCATCGTCACGCTCTATCTCACGCTGATCGTCGATGCTCCCGATCGCGGCGCTCGTCTGGTCGTCGCGAAGCGAGGGCCGCGAGGCCTTCTGGGACGCGGTCACGAGCCCGCAGTCGGTCGCCGCGCTGAAGCTGACCGTCGGCGCCGCGTTCCTCGTCGCGCTGGTGAACGCCGTGCTCGGGACGGTGACCGCCTGGGTGCTCGTCCGGGACGACTTCCGCGGCAAGTCGGTGATCAACTCGATCATCGATCTGCCGTTCGCGCTCCCCACCATCGTCGCCGGGCTGACGCTGCTGGCGCTCTACGGCCCGCAGTCGCCGATCGGGATCGACATCGCGTTCACGCAGGCTCGCGATCGTCGCCGCCCTGATGTTCGTCACGCTCCCGTTCGTCGTGCGCACCGTCCAGCCCGTGCTGAGCGAGCTCGACCACGAGATGGAGGAGGCGGCCGCGTCGCTGGGCGCCTCGGAGCTGACGACGTTTCGGCGGATCATCTTCCCGAACATCCTGCCCGGGATCCTCTCGGGCTTCGCCCTCGGCTTCGCGAAGGCGGTCGGGGAGATCGGCTCGCTCGTGATCATCTCCGGCAACCTGCCGTACAAGACCGAGGTCTCGTCGGTCTTCATCCTCGGCCAGATCGAGAGCGGCAACCCTGCCGGCGCGGCGGCCGTGGCGGTCGTCCTGCTCGTGCTCTCGTTCGCGATCCTCCTCGGCGTCGGGGCCATCCGCCACTTCACGACGAGGTACGAGCGTGCGTAGGTACGCGCCTCCGCTTCGTCGCGCTCTTCTACCTGGCGGCGATCCTGATCGCGCCGCTCGGCATCGTCTTCTACCGCACGTTCGAGGACGGCTTCGCGCCTGCGTGGGAGGCGCTCTCCACGCCGGAGACGATCCACGCGTTCAAGCTGACGCTGATCATCACCGCGATCGCCGTGCCGCTGAACACCGTCTTCGGGATCGTCTGCGCGCTCGCGATCGTGCGCCAGCGCTTTCCCGGCAAGGGACTGCTCAACGCGTTCATCGACCTGCCGCTCGCGCTCTCACCGGTCGTCGTCGGGCTGTCGCTGTTCCTCCTGTACGGCCGCACCGGCTGGTTCGGCGGCTTCTTCGAGCGTCACGACATCCAGTTCCTGTTCGCACTCCCGGCGATGGTCGTGGCGACGATCTTCGTCTCCCTGCCGTTCGTCGCCCGCGAGGTGGTGCCGATGCTGCGCGAGATCGGCGACGAGCAGGAGCAGGCGGCGAAGACGCTCGGTGCGAGCGGCTGGCAGACCTTCTGGCGGATCACGCTGCCCTCGATCCGCTGGGCCGTGATCTACGGCGTCATCCTCACGACGGCGCGCTGTCTCGGCGAGTACGGCGCCGTCGCCGTCGTCTCCGGCCGCATCCAGGGCGAGACCGAGACCGCGACGCTGCGTGTCGAGGAGCGCTACGACAGCTTCGACCTCGCCGGGGCGTACGCGATCGCGATCGTGCTGGCGCTGATCGCGATCGCCGTCCTGCTCGCCATGACCATCATCAAGCCCAGGGAGGAGCCCGCCTAGTCATGTCCATCCTCGTCCGCAACGTCTCCAAGCGCTTCGGCGACTTCACGGCGCTCGACGACGTCTCGCTCGAGGTCGAGGGCGGCTCGCTCACCGCGCTGCTCGGGCCGAGCGGCTCGGGGAAGTCGACGCTGCTCCGCATCATCGCCGGGCTCGAGATCCCGGACACGGGAGAGATCCTGATCTCGGGTGAGGACGCGACCGACCTGAAGCCGCAGAAGCGGAACGTCGGCTTCGTCTTCCAGCACTACGCGGCCTTCAAGCACATGACGGTGCGCGACAACATCGGGTTCGGCCTCTCCGTGCGCAAGCGGCCGAAGGCCGAGATCCGCGACCGCGTCGACGAGCTGCTGCGGCTGGTGCAGCTCGAGGCGTTCGGCCACCGCTATCCCGCGCAGCTCTCCGGCGGACAGCGGCAGCGGATGGCCCTGGCGCGGGCGCTCGCGCCGAAGCCCGAGGTGCTGCTGCTGGACGAGCCGTTCGGCGCGCTCGACGCGCGCGTGCGCGCCGGAGCTGCGCGAGTGGCTGCGCCGGCTGCACGAGGAGGTGCACGTGACGACCATCTTCGTCACGCACGACCAGGCCGAGGCGATGGACGTCGCGAGCCAGATCGCGGTCATGAACAACGCGCGCATCGAGCAGGTCGGAAGCCCGACGACGCTCTACGACGAGCCGGCCACCGAGTTCGTGATGCAGTTCGTCGGCGAGGCGAACCGGATCGGCGACCGCTTCGTTCGTCCGCACGACCTCGAGATCTCGCTCGACCCGGTCACCGACGGCGTCGAGACGATGGTGGACAGGATCACCCAGTTCGGCTTCGACGTCGCGCGTCGAGCTGATGCCGGCCGACGGCGACCAGCTGCTCGTGCAGCTGACCCGCGACCGGCTCGACGAGCTCGAGCTCGAGCGCGGCCAGATCGTCTGGGTGACGCCGGCCAACGAGCACGTCTTCGCGGCCCGGGATGTCGCCGTCGGGGCCGTCTAGCCTCGCTCGAGGACGTCGGCGAGCGAGGTCTCCTCGAGGACGCCGCGCATGGCCGCGCGCAGGTCGATCCAGACCTGGCGCAGCGGAGCGGCCCGGCCGACGTACGAGACGTCCTCGGGCCGCACGCCGCGCACCGTCGCGATCGGCCCCTCCACGGCCCGGATCACGTCGGCGAGGCTGATCTCGTTCGCCGGCCGGGCGAGCGCGTAGCCGCCCTCGGCGCCGCGCTGGCTCGTGACGAGCCCGGCGTGGCGCAGGTCGAGGAGGATGTTCTCGAGGAACTTCTGCGGGATCGCCTGCGCCGAGGCGATCCGCTCGCTCTTGAGCGGGCCGGGCGGCGCGGCCGCGAGCTCGACCATCGCGCGGAGTGCGTAGTCGACCTTCGCGGAGACGCGCATCGCCTCATTCTTGCGGCTCGCCGTCGAGCTCGCGCAGCCGACGCTCCAGGAAGCGCCTCTCGGCGCCGGCGTCCGTCAGCGACAGCGCCGCCCGGTAGGCGGCTGCCGCCTCCGCTCGGCGGTCGAGCCGGCGCAGGAGATCGGCACGCGTGGCGTGGAAGTGCCGGTAGCCGTCGAGCCCCTCGAGAGCGTCGACGAGCTCGAGCGCCTCGGCCGTCCGGCCGGCGAGCGCGATCGCGGCGGCCCGGTTCAGGCGCACGACCGGTGTCGGCTCGAGCTGCTCGAGCAGCGCGTACGTGTCCGCGATCGTCTCCCAGCTCGCGCCCTGGGCATGTCCGGCGGCGATCGCCGCCTGCAGCTGGTACGGGCCGGGGCTCCGCCGGGCGAGCGCCCGCTCGAGCAGCCGCAGGCCCTCCTCGATCTCGGCCGCGTCCCAGAGCGACCGGTCCTGCTCGTCGAGCAGGACGATCTCGCCGGCGGCGTCGAGCCTGGCGTCGCGGCGCGAGTCCTGCAGGAGCAGCAGCGCCAGCAGCCCGAGCGCCTCGGGCTCGTCCGGCATCAGCACGCAGACGAGCTTCGCGAGGCGGATCGCCTCGGCGCAGAGATCGCGCCGCACGAGCGCCTCGCCGGCGCTCGCCGCGTAGCCCTCGTTGAAGACGAGGTAGAGCACCCGCAGCACGGCGCGCAGCCGGTCCGGCAGCTCGGGGTCGGCCGGGACGCGGAAGGGGATCCCCGCCACGCGGATCTTCCGCTTCGCCCGCACGAGCCGCTGTGCCATCGTCGCCTCGGGCACGAGGAAGGCCGAGGCGATCTCGGTGGTCGTGAGGCCGGCCACCTCGCGCAGGGTGAGGGCGACCTGCGCCTCGGCGCGCGAGCGCCGGGTGGCAGCACGTGAACACGAGGGCCAGCCGCTCGTCCGGGATCGCGCTCACGTCGGCCTCCTCCCCGGGCATCGCCTCGAGACGGGCGAGCAGCGCGGTCTTCTCGCGCAGGACGCGCTCTCGGCGGATCCGGTCGATCGCGCGGTTGCGCGCGGTCGTGACGATCCACGCTCCCGGGTTGCCGGGGGCGCCGCTCGCCGGCCACCGCTCCAGAGCGGTCGTGAAGGCGTCCTGCACCGCGTCCTCGGCGAGCTCGAGGTCGCCGAGGACGCGGGTGAGGATGGCGACCGCACGTGCCCACTCGTCCCGGAAGGCGGCCTCGACCGTCACCGTGCCAGGGGCCGGATCTCCAGCGAGCCGTACTCCGCCGCCGGCACGAGCGCAGCGAGCCGGATCGCCTCGTCGAGGTCGGGCAGCTCCGTGAGGAAGATGCCGCCGATCTGCTCCTTCGTCGTCGGCGAACGGGCCGTCGGTGACGAGCGTCTCGCCGTCGCGGACGCGGACGACCTTCGCCTCCGACGCGGCGGCGAGCTCGCGGCCCTGCACGCCGGGATCGACCTTGCCGAGCTCCTCGAAGAGTGCGATCCACTTCGGCATCGCCTCCGCGCGAGCGGCCGCCGCCTCCTCTTCGGTCAGCTCTGCCCAGGCCGACTGGTCGGTGTAGACGAGCAGTGCGTATCGCATCTCAGCTCTCCTCCGCGTCGACGTGGACGGGGCGTACCTCGACGGCGCCGTGCTCTGCGCCGGGAATCCGGGCCGCCCACGCGACGGCCTCGTCGATCGTCGGGCACTCGAGCACGAAGTACCCGCCGAGCGCCTCCTTCACCTCGGCGTAGGGGCCGTCGGTGACGGTCACCTGGCCGTCGCGGACGCGAACGGTGGTGGCGTCGCGGGACGCCGCCAGCTCGTCGCCGTCCACCATCACTCCCGCGGCGCGGGCATCGCGCGCGAACGTCGCGTAGCGCTCCATCCAGCCGCTCGCGCTCCTCCGGCGAGAGCTCCTCCCAGCCGCCCTCGTCGGCGTAGATCAACGCCATGTACTCCACTGTCCCTCCTTCGTGATGGGTGATTTCACCACGAAGACGAACGGCGTGCCCGCAAATCGACAGCCGGTCGCTCAGGCGGCCGCGACCATGCGCTCGAGCAGCGTCCGTGCGGCGCCCTTGTCGAGCATGTCGTTCAGGTTCCCGCACTTCGGGCTCTGCACGCAGGAGGGGCAGCCGTCGTGGCAGGGGCAGCCGGCGAGCATCCGCGCCGTGTCGGCCACCCAGCCGGGGAAGCGGTCGAAGCCGCGCGCGGTGATGCCGACCCCGCCCGCGTGGCCGTCGTAGACGAACACCGTCGGCAGCCCCGTCTGGAAGTGCACGTTCGTCGAGAGCCCGCCGATGTCCCAGCGGTCGCACATCGCCCACAGCGGCAGGAGCGAGATGAGCGCGTGCTCCGCTGCGTGCAGGGCGCCGAGCAGCGTCGGCATCTCCTCCATTCCCTCGAGCAGCGAGCCCTGCGGGGCAGAACCACACCGCCTCTGTCTCGAACGTCGACTCGGGCAGGATCAGCGGGACGACGTCGAGCGTGGAGCCGTCCGCGATCGCCTTGCGCTGGTAGGCGATCACCTGCTCGGTCACCGACACGCGGCCGAAGTGCAGCTCCACGCCGTGCGCCTGCGACGACGCGCAGCGGCGCCTCGATCGCCGTCTGCGTGTCCTTCTTCACCTGCGTGTACCAGTCGACGCGCGCCGGCTCGACGACCGCGACCCGCTGCTCGAGGTCGAGCGAGCGGACGAGGTACTGCTCGCCGAGGTGCAGGTAGACCGCGCCCTCGTGCACCGTCGAGTACGCACGCTCGCGCTCCACCAGGCCGAGCACGGAGCCGGTCTCGCCGTCGACGATCGTGAACGACTCCGCGTCGCCCGACCGGAGCGACACGCGCGCCGCCGGCGTGTCCCTTCCCTTCCACACGTATCCGGCCGGCGTTCGCTCCAGCTCGGGCAGCAGCGCCGCCCGCTCGAGCGCCTCCGGGCCGAGCGTCTCGGCGTCCGCGTCGGTGACGGGGCCCTCGTAGGCGGCCGCGTAGACGTGCGCGTCGAGGATCCGGGGGTTGGCGTGGTCGAGCAGCGCCGCCTCCACCCGGCGTCCGAGCAGCGCCTCGGGCTCCCGCATGAAGAACTGGTCGAGCGCGTCCTCGCTCGCGACCAGCACCGCGAGCCCGCGCTCGCGCCGTCCGGCGCGCCCCCACTGCTGCCGCAGCGAGGCGACGGTGCCGGGGAAGCCGACCGAGATGGCGCAGTCGAGCGTGCCGATGTCGATGCCGAGCTCGAGCGCGTCGGTCGCCGCCACGCCGAGCAGCTCGCCCTCGACGAGCCGCCGCTCGATCTCGCGCCGCTGCTCGCGCGTGTAGCCGGCCCGGTACGGCGCCAGGCGCTTCGCCGTCGCGGCATCGACGCGATCCGTGGTGAAGCGGTGGATCAGCTCGGCCGCCTTGCGGCTCTTCGCGAAGCAGATCACCCTCAGGCCGCGCGACACGAGCGCAGCCATCAGCAGGGACGCCTCGCCGAGGGCGCTCGCCCGCAGCCCCAGCTCGGGGTCGAGCAGGGCGGGGTTCCACAGCGCGACGTCCCGCTCCGGCCTCGGGGAGGTGTCGACGTCGACCACCGTCGCCGTCACTCCCGTCAGCGAGCGGGCGAGCTCGCCCGCGTTCGCGATCGTCGCCGACGCGAGCAGGAACTGCGGCTCGGCCCCGTAGGCGCGGGCGAGCCGCCGCAGCCGCCGGAGCACGTTGCCGACGTGCGAGCCGAAGACCCCGCGGTACACGTGCGCCTCGTCGACGACGACGTAGCGGAGGTTGTGCAGCACGTCGCCCCAGCGGTCGTGGTTCGGGAGGATGCCGATGTGGAGCATGTCCGGGTTGGTGAGGATCGCGTTCGCGGAGCGGCGGATCTGCCAGCGCCGCTCCGTCTCCGTGTCACCGTCGTAGATCGCGGGCCGGAGACCCTTCAGGCCGAGCTCGGCGAGCGACCGCGCCTGATCCTGTGCCAGCGCCTTGGTGGGGTAGAGGTAGAGCGCCCGCGAGGACGGCTCGCGCGCGATCGCATCGAGCACCGGGAGCGTGAACGCGAGCGACTTGCCGGACGCCGTCCCGGTCGTGACGATCACGTGCTCGCCGCGCGCGGCAGCCTCCCACGTCTCCGCCTGGTGCGCGAAGAGGCCGTCGATGCCCGCGTCGCAGGAGCGCCGACACGACGAGCGGGTCGAGGCCGTCCGGCAGGCGCTCCATCGCGCCCGGCGCGTGCCGGCTCGGTCGTCAGGGACGCGAGCTCCTCCCCCGTGAGCAGGTCGGCCCAGCCTGCGACGGCCCGTCCCGTCACGCCTCCAGGTACGGCGCGAACGCCCTCTCGTAGAACCCCTTGCCCCGGGCACCGACGATCGTCTCGCGTGCGTCGCCCTTCTCGAAGAGGATCACGGTGGGGATCGACAGCACCCCGTAGCGCGACGGCGTGCCGAGGTTCGAGTCGATGTCGAGCTTCACGAGCCGCAGGCGCCCCTCGCTCGTCGCGGCGATCTCGCGCAGGGCCGGCTCGATCGCCTTGCACGGGCGGCACCAGGGCGCCCAGAAGTCGACGACCACGGGCACGTCGCTCGCCAGCACCTCGTCGGCGAACGTCGCGTCCGTGACCTCGACAGGCTCCCTCATGCCGAGAGGGTAGACGTTCCCCCGTGCCCCTTGACCAGCCGGGGCCGACGGTGCAACCCTGGGCCGACGGTGGCGGTGTACGTCGTACGCAGGCTCGCGTGGTCCGCGGTGCTCCTGGTCGCGGTGACGCTGAACGCGTACGTGCTCTTCTACGTCGTCCCCACCGACGACGCGCGCTTCGGCGGCGCGTTCGCGAACGCCTCGGAGGACACGGGCGTCAACCGGTTCGAGGTGGAGGGCTCCGTCGCTGACGGGATACCTGCGCTTCCTCGGGCAGGTCGCCCAGGGTGACCTGGGGCAGTCGTGGCGGACAAAGGAGGACGTGACGGAGATCATCGGCCGCGCCGCCCCTGCGACGGCGTCGCTCGTGGTCGGCGGCGCCGTCGTGTGGATCGGGTTCGCGCTCGTGATCGGGGTCGATCTCGGCCATGCGCCCCCGCTCGCTGTTCGACCGCGCCGGCATGGTGTTCGTGCTCGTCGGGCATCGCGGCCCAGCCGCTCTGGCTCGGCTACGTGCTCGCCTACGTGTTCGGGTACCGGCTGCAGTGGTTCCCGATCGCCGGCTACTGCGACGTGATCCGCCCCCAGGACGGCGTCAGCTGCGGCGGGCCGGTGCAATGGGCCTATCACCTGATGCTGCCGTGGTTCACCTTCGCGCTCGCGTTCGCCGCCATGTACGCCCGCATGATCAGGGCGAACCTGATCGAGGCGACGCACGAGGACTACGTCCGCACCGCCCGGGCGAAGGGTCTCTCGGAGTGGGCGACGGTGCGACGCCATTCCTTCCGCAACGCGGTGCTCCCGATCGTCGCGATGATCGGGATGGACGTCGGCCTCGCCTTCGCCGGCTCGCTCTTCGTCGAGCGGGCCTTCCGGATCCCCGGCATCGGGATGCTCACGATCACGTCGCTGCAGCGGCGCGACCTGCCCGTGATCCTCGGCGTGGTCGTCATCGTCTCCATCGTGATCGTGGTCTGCAACCTGATCGCCGACCTCGCGCTGGGCGTGCTCGACCCGCGCGTCGGCGGCCGCACGTTCCGGGTGCGACGGTCGGAGCGGCGCGCGCCGGTTCCTGCGACGACCGAGACCGTCCGGCCGGCGCCCGCCTCGCCAGGCTAGAGCCCGGCGAGGCACGACTCGTCCTGCAGGCGGCCGCGTAGTGTCCGCCAGCGCAGCAGCGGCACCTGCCAGACCGCCTCCAGCACGATCGAGCGGCTCATCTTCGAGCCCCCGACCGCACGGTCGACGAACGTGATCGGCACCTCCACCACGGTGAAGCCGGCGCGCGAGCGCCCGGTAGGTCGTCTCGATCTGGAAGGCGTACCCGCGGGCGGCGACCGCGTCCAGGTCGATCGTCTCCAGCACGCGCGCGCCGGAAGCACTTGAAGCCGCCGGTCAGGTCGCGCACGCCGACGCCGAGCAACGTGCGCGCGTAGAGCGAGCCGCCGGCGCTGATCGTCCGGCGTGCGAGCCCCCAGTTGACGGTGCCGCCTCCCTGCACGTAGCGCGAGCCGAGCGCGAGGTCGGCGCCGCCCTCGCAGGCCGCGATCAGCCGGGGCACGTCCTCCGGGTCGTGCGAGAAGTCGCAGTCGACCTCGAGCACGAGCTCGGCGCCCTGGGCGAGTGCGCTCCGGAAGCCTGCGATGTAGGCGGGGCCGAGCCCCTCCTTGCCGGGCCGGTGCAGCACCTCGACCCACGGCAGCTCCCGTGCGAGGCGGTCGGCGATCTCTCCCGTGCCGTCGGGCGAGTTGTCGTCGATCACGAGCACCCGGTCGCGGGAGGTGTCGAGCACCTCCCCGAGCGCTCGCACCATCCGCTCGACGTTCGCGCGCTCGTCGTACGTGGGCAGGCAGACGACGGCGCGCGGCATCGGGGAATCTTGCCCGTTCCGCCGCCCCTATGATCGGGCGACGTGCCCGCGCTTCCCCGCAACGACGAGCTCGCCGACCAGCTCGACCTCCTGGCCGACCTCTCCGAGATCCTCGGGGAGCAGTCGTTTCGCGTGCTCGCCTACCGCCGCGCGGCGACGCGGATCCGCGAGACGGCCGCCTCCGTCGCCGAGCTGGCGCTGGAGGGGAAGGCGAAGGAGCTGCCGGGCATCGGCAAGACGATCGAGACCAAGATCGTCGAGGTGATCGAGACCGGCGAGATGCACGCGCTCGCCAAGCGACGGGCGGAGGTTCCCGGCGAAGTCGCATCGTTCATGCGCCTTCCCGGCCTGGGGCCGAAGACGACGGCGCGCATCTGGCGCGAGCTCGGCGTGACGACGCTCGCGGGGCTGAAGGAGGCGGCGGAGCAGGGAAGGGTTCGCACGCTGGCGGGCCTCGGCCAGAAGTCCGAGGAGAAGATCCTCAAGGCGCTCGAACAGGGCGAGGGCGCGGCCGAGCCGAGGCGCGGCCTGCTCGGCACCGGACTGCCGGTCGTCCGCGAGGTGGTGGAGGCGCTGCGGTCGCACCCCGCTGCCGTGGACGTGTCCGAGGCCGGCAGCGTGCGGCGGCGCAAGGAGACGTTCCGCGACCTCGACGTGATCGCCACCGCCACCGATCCGGCGGCGCTGACCGGGCACTTCGTGTCGCTTCCGTGGGTGCTCGAGATCGTCGCCCACGGCGACACCAAGGCCACGGTGGTCACCCAGCAGGGGCTTCGCCTCGACCTCCGCGTCGTCCCGCCCGAGAGCTACGGCGACCTGCTCCAGCACTTCACCGGCTCGAAGGAGCACAACGTCGCCATGCGCGAGGAGGCGCAGCGTCGCGGGCTCTCCGTCTCCGAGTACGGTGTCACCGTCGTCGAGACGGGCGAAGTGCACACCTTCCGGGGCGAGGAGGAGCTGTATGCGTTCCTCGGCTACGCCTTCGTCCCGCCGGAGCTGCGCGAGGACGCGGGCGAGCTCGAGGCTGCCCGCGAGGCGCGCCTGCCGGCGCTCGTCGAGCTTCGCGACCTGCGAGGCGAGCTGCACTGCCACTCGACCTGGTCGGCGGACGGCAAGGCGACGATCGAGGAGATGGCGGTCGCGGCTGCGGCGACGCGGATACTCGTTCCTCTGCCTGACCGATCACTCGCACTACCTGCGGGAGGGGCGCCTCCAGGCCCAGTGGCAGGAGATCGAGGAGGTGAACGCCCGCGTGAAGCCGTTCCGCGTGCTGCGGGGGATCGAGGCGAACATTCGGGCGAACGGCGAGCTCGACGTGGCCGACGACGACCTTGCGCAGCTCGACTGGGTCGTCGCGTCGCTGCACACGTCGTTCGACCGCAGTCCCACCGAGCGGATCCTGGCCGCGATCGACAGTCCGCACGTGGACTGCATCGGCCACCTGACCGGCCGCCGCCTCTCGCGCCGCCCCGGCGCCGAGGTGGACGTCGAGCGGATCGTCGCGCGCGCCGCGGAGACCCGGACGGCGCTCGAGATCAACGCGCAGCCCGACCGTCTCGACATGCGCGACGTGCACGCCCGCCTCGCCGGCGAGGCCGGCGTGCGCGTCCCGGTGACGACGGACGCCCACTCCGTGGCCGCGCTCGCCTACGCGGAGTTCGGGATCGGGCAGGCGCGGCGGGCCTGGCTGACCAGGGATCAGGTGCTGAACACGCGCACCTGGCCGAAAATCGCCAAGATGCTCGCGTGAGCTCGTTCAGCGAAGACGGGGCCGCCGCGCTCGAATGGGTGGCTTCCTATCTCGAGAGCCTGCGCGAGTACCCGGTGCTGTCACGCGTCGAGCCGGGCGAGATCCGGGCGGCCCTGCCCTCCTCACCCCCCGATGCCCCGGAGCCGTTCGCGCACGTCCTGCGCGACCTCGACGAGGTGCTCATGCCGGGGATCACGCACTGGCAGAGCCCGCGGTACTTCGCGTACTTCGCCACCACGGGCGGCGAGCCCGGCATCCTGGCGGAGCTTCTGATCGCGGGGCTCAACCAGGTCGGCATCCTCTGGCGCGCCTCGCCGGCGCTGCAGGAGCTCGAGGAGGTGACGCTCGACTGGCTGCGGCAGCTGCTCGGCCTGCCGGAGGGGCTCCACGGCCACATCGAGGACACGGCATCGTCCGGCCTGATCACCGCGCTCGCAGCGGCGCGCGCGGCCGCACCCGGCCGCCGCGTCGTCGTGTGCTCGGAGCACACGCACTCGTCGACGACGAAGGCGGCGCGGCTGCTCGAGCTCGACGTGCGAACCGTCCCGGGAGACGACGCCTTCGCGATGCGCACCGATCTCGTCGACCTCTCGGACGCCTGCGCGATCGTGGCGACGGTCGGCACGACCTCGTCGGGGGCCGTCGACCCGATCGCCGTCGTGGCCGACCTGGCGGAGGCGGCGGGTGCCTGGCTGCACGTCGACGCCGCGTACGCGGGCTCGGCGGCCGTCTGTCCCGAGCTGCGCAGACCCTTCGCCGGTTGGGAGCGTGCGGACTCGATCGGTGTGAACCCGCACAAGTGGATGTTCACGCCGATGGACTGCTCGGCGTTCTGGACGCGCCGGCCGGACGACCTGCGGCGCGCCTTCAGCCTCGTGCCCGAGTACCTGCGCGTCAGCGAGGACGTGGTGAGCCTGAGCGAGTTCGCAGCTCCGCTCGGTAGGCGCTTCCGGGCGCTGAAGCTGTGGGCGACCCTCCGCTGCTACGGCCGCGAGGGACTGCAGGCGCTGATCCGCGAGCACGTGCGGCTGGCCGGCGAGTTCGAGCGCTGGGTGGAGGACGAGCCCGGGTGGGAGGTGGTCACACCGCGGTCGTTCTCGCTCGTCTGCTTCCGGCGCGAGGGAACGGACGAGGAGAACGAGGCGCTGATGAACCGTGTCAACCAGAGCGGCGAGATCTTCCTTTCCCACACGAAGCTGAACGGCCGCTACGTCCTCCGGCTGACGATCGGCAACGCGCGGACGACCGAAGACGACGTACGCCTCGCGTGGGACGTGCTCAGACGCGAGGCGGCCGCCCTCTCCTAGCCGGGCTGCGGGCCGGGTCCCGCTGAGTGATGCAGCTGGGCCGGACTTCGCCCGGCCCTACAGCAGCCGCAGCAGCTCGAGCAGCTCTGCGGGCGTTGCGACCGTCACGTCGGCGGCCGCGCGCAATTCCGGGGGCGCCTCGTCGGTGACGACCGCTAGCCGCACCGCGAGGTCGAGACCGTCCAGCGCCCGGAAGGCGTCCAGGTCGGTTGCGTCGTCGCCTGCGTAAAGGGCGCGGCCCAGCCCGGCCCTTTCGAGCAGGGTGCGCGCCGCTGTTCCCTTGTCGGCCGCGACCGGCGGCCGGATCTCCAGCACCTTGCGGCCCCAGCGCGGCTCCAGCCCGGCGGCGCGTGCCCGTGCCGCCACCGCCTCGAGCTCTGCCGCCGCGGCCCGCTCGTCCGCGTCGCGCCTGAAGTGAAAGGAGACGGTCAACGGCTTCCGCTCGGCCTCGCGTGCGACGCCGTCCGCGAAGGCCGCTACACGCGCGGCCCAGGCGCGTGCCTCGGGCACGAGCTCGAGGCCGTGCTCGCCCACGTAGGTCAGCTCGGGAACGCCGACGACGCGACGGGCGTCCGGCCCGGGACGCCCGCTCACGCACGCGACGAGCGCGTAGCGGCCGTGCAGCCGTCGTAGCTCCGTGCGCGTGCGTTCCGGCACCGACGCGTCGGCGGGCCTCGGCACGATGGGGGCCAGCGTCCCGTCGACGTCGAGGAGAAGCGCCGTCGCGCCCGGCTCGGCGGCGATCCGGCGAAGAAGATCGGGGATCTGCACGCGTCCCTAGGATACGGTCGTGCGCCTCGTCCTGATCGGGCTCGTCGCGGGCGTCTTCAGCTCGGTGTTCGGAGTCGGGGGCGGCATCGTGATCGTTCCGCTGCTGATCATGGTGGCAGGCTTCGCGGGCAAAGAGGCATCGGCCGTCTCGCTCGGGGCGATCGCGATCACCGCGCTCGCCGGCGTCATCCTCTACTCCTTCCACGGCAAGGTCGACGTGGCCCATGCGGCGCTCGTCGGCGTGCCGGCGATGGTGGGCGCGCTGGGAGGCGCGTCGCTGCAGCGCCGGCTCTCCGGGCCCGGCTTCATGCTCGGGTTCGCCGGCCTGCTCACCGTCATCGGCGTCTGGCTCCTGGTCGGATGAGCGCGACGACGATCCTGCTCGGCGTCACCCTCGGGCTCGCCGCCGGCGTGCTGTCGGGGCTGTTCGGGGTGGGCGGCGGGATCCTCTTCGTCCCCGCTCTCGTCGCGCTCGGCCTCGGGCCAGGTCGAGGCAGCGGCGACGTCGCTGCTCGCGATCGTGCCGACGGCCACCGTCGGGATCTGGCGCCAGAGCCGCTACGGCAACATGCGGGTGAGACCGGCCGTCGTGGTCGGCGTCGCCTCGATCGCCGGCGTGGAGGTCGGCGTCCGGATCGCCACGGCGCTGCCGGAGCATGCGCTGCGGCGTCTCTTCGGGCTGCTGCTCCTGCTCGTCGCCGCTCAGCTCGCGTGGCAGACGGTTCGCATCCGCCGCCGCTACCCTGGGGCGACGTGAGACGCCTCATCCCTCTCGCGCTGCTCGTGCTGGCGGTCGCGGTAGCGGCGATCGCCGACGCCGCTCCCTCCGAGCCGGAGGCGGTCGGGACGGCAGTGGCCGTCCGCGTGACGCAACTCGGCCTGCAGGACCAGGTCGGGCTCTCGGTCTACGCTCCTCCGACAGCCGACGACAGCATCAGCGGGTGGAGCTATCCGGAGGACGGCTCGGTGGCGCGCATCGGATCGGCGACGGGCTCGGCGGCGGCGCAGCCGGGCGTATCCTCGAGCGCCCAGGCGATCGTCGAGCTGCTGGCCGTCACCCTGTTCGGCGGTGAGATCACCGTCGAGTCCGTGCGCAGCCGTGCGACCGCCGCGGCGGGCGCCGTCAACGCCTCGTCCGACGCCTCCGCGTCGACCGTCACCGGACTGACCGTGCTCGGCCAGCTGATCACCCCGTCGGCGAACACGCAGGTGCCGCTCGCCGATTGGGGCCTGCTCGACATCCTCGCGTCGACGGTCGAGTCCACGCTCGAGCCGCCACGCGCCGCCCGCGCGACCGTCACGGGCCTGCGGGTCAAGCTGCTCCTCGATCACGGCGGCCTGCCCGCCGGCAGCGTGATCGAGATCGGCGCTGCGAGCGCGACGGCCGCCGCCGCCGGGGCCGAGGAGCCGACCGCGGTCGTGCCGGCCCCGAAGCCCGTGAAGCCGGCCGTGGCCAGGCCCGTCGTGCCCGCCTCGGCGCCGCGGGAGCCTGGTGGCACGATCATCCCGGGGCGCTCCGGCGGAGCTCGTCCGCCCGGCACCCGACGTGTCCGCGCGCCTCAGCGCGGGCGGCTACGTGTTCCCCGTCTACGGTCCGGCCTCGTTCGGTGACACGTTCGGCGCTCCACGGGCCGACGTCGACGGCGGCTGGCATCACGGAGAGGACATCTTCGCCCCGCTCGGCACGCCCTTGCTGGCCGTCGCCGACGGCACCATCTTCTCGGTCGGCTGGAACGACATCGGCGGCTGGCGCCTCTGGCTGCGCGATCGCGAAGGGAACGAGTTCTACTACGCACACCTGTCCGCGTACTCGCCGCTCGCCGTCAACGGACGGCAGGTCAAGGCCGGCGACGTGATCGGCTTCATGGGCAAGACGGGCGACGCGCGGTACTCGGCGGTGCACCTGCACTTCGAGATCCACCCCGTCGGCATGCTCACTCTCGGCTACCACGGTGTCGTCGCGCCCTATGCGTTCCTCGTCTCCTGGCGCCGCGCGCAGGACGTCTCGTTCACGGCGGGGCGCGTCTACCTGCCGATCGACGGATCGGGAGGCGGCGTCGGCGTGGCACCGCCCGGTAGGGGCGGTGCTGCTCGAGGCAGACGACATCTCGAGCGCGAGCGGGCTCGTGCCCGGCGCGCTGGAGCAGGCAATGTCGGGCCGGGCGCCCAAGGGCACCCGGCCCGCGCAGGACAGGTAGCCGGCCGAGGCGTCAGGCGCCGTCTGCGGCGGCCGCGTCGTCGACGGCCTCCTCGACGGTCTCGGCAGCGTCCGCCGTCGGCACTTCGACCTCGAAGCCCTCGAGCGGCTGCAGGTCGTCGTCACCTGCGATCTTGTCGAGCAGCCACTGCCGGGTACCCGGGCCCGTCCATGGGTTGTAGAGCGCTCCGGCGACGAGGCCGGCGAGCAACATCGCGTTGCGGCCCTTGTGCCCCTTCTTCTTCTTGCCGCCCTTGAGCGTGTCGGCCGCCTTGCCGAAGTCCTCGAGCGCCTTGCGCAGGTTCTCCTGCACCTTCGCGTCCGTGGCGAGCTTCGACGCCGACTGGGTGATGCCCCCGTTCTCCTTCACGAGCGGCCCGTACAGCTTGCGGGCGGCGGAGAGGGCCTCCTTGAGGTCGTCGCGAAACTCCGGGTCGGTGAGCGCGCGGTCGAGGTACGGCTTCAGGGTCTCCACGGTCGGAGCGACCTTGCCGGTCTTGGTCTTGGCCATCGCAGGCCGTCCTTTCCTCGGTTTTCTGTTCAGCTCCAGTATGACGCGCGCCGTCCGCCTACGATGTGTTCGGCCATGCGTCGACTCAAGCGATTGTCGCTCCTAGCGGGCGCACTCCTCGCGGGGCTCATCTACGTGTGGGTGGCCGCAGTGCGCGCCGTGCCCGGTGTGCGCCGGCGTAAGGCAGCGGCACGACAACACCGGAGCTGACGTGGAGCGGTGGACGAGGCTGGTGTTGCGGCACCGGTGGCTCGTGCTCGTCACCTGGGCGGCCGTCTTCCTCGTCGCGCTGGTCGCGTCCTCGCGGCTCTCGGCGCTCCTGACGAATCGCTTCACGCTTCCGGGAACGGACACCGAGAGAGCGGAGCAGATCCTCCAGGACAATTTCGGACAGCGGTCCACCGGGTCGTTCACGCTCGTCGTCCAGGCTCCGGACGGGGACGCCGAGGCGCTCGTAGCCGAGGTGAGGGCGGCCGCCGAGCGGGTGACCGCGAAGCTGCCGACCGGCAGGCTCGTCTCCGTCCAGGCGCTCTCGGGGTCCGTCGTCGCGGCGCAGATCGTGTCCGACCTCGAGCCGGCCGACGCCAAGGGGCACACAGGCGCGATGCGGGAGGCCGTCGGCCGGATCCCGGGCGCGACGCCCTACCTGACGGGGCAGGCGGCAACGGAGCACGACCTCGATCCGGTCTTCTCCGAGGACCTGAAGAAGGGCGAGCTCTACCTGGCGGTCCCGATTGCGCTCGCGATCCTCGTCGTCACCTTCGGCACCCTCTCGTTCCTGCTCCCGTTCGCCTTCGCGCTCGTGACGATCCCGACCACGCTCGGGATCATCTGGATCGTTGCGAACTTCATGGAGCTGACGACCTATCTCACGAACCTCGTGTCGCTGATCGGGCTCGGGATCGCGATCGACTACTCGCTGCTGATGGTCTACCGATTCCGCGAGGAGTTGCGAAAGGGCACCGGCACGGCCGACGCCATCGTGACGACGATGAACACGGCCGGCCGTGCGGTCGTCTTCTCGGGAACGGCAGTCGCTATCGGCCTCGCCCTGCTCCTGTTCATGCCTCTGCCGTTCATGCGCGGCTTCGGCATCGGTGGGCTGATCATCCCCACCGTCTCGGTGATCGCCGCCCTGACCTTTCTCCCGGTCGTGCTCTCGCTCGCCGGCCGGCGCCTCGAACGGGTGCGCATGCTGCCGAAGAGCTGGATGGACCGCCGCGCGGATCACGAGCACGGCTTCTGGGCCCGGCTGGCGCACTGGATCATGCGCCGCCCGTGGCCCGTGGCGATCTGCACGACGTCCTTCCTGCTCCTCCTTGCCGCCCCCGTCTTCGCGCTGCAGCTCGGCCCCGGCTCGAACGAGGGCATCCCCAGGACCCTCGAGTCGGTGCGGGGGCTGGACATCCTCACCGAGGCGGTCGGTGCCGGTGCGACCGCTCCGACCGCCGTGGTCGTCGACGCGGGGCGTGCGGGAGGAGCCGAGGGTGCCGCGGTCGTGGCGGCTGTCGACCGCCTGCGGGCCGGTCTCGAGGCGGACCCGCAGGTCGCACGTGTCGACTTCACCCCCGGAGATCCGCAACACGTGGATGCAACCGGGCGCTACCTGAACGTCCAGGTGATCGGCGAGAGCGACTACGGCAAGCCGGAGAGCCTGGACTTCGTCGACCGGCTGCGGCACGAGATCGTGCCGGCGTCGGGCTTCCCCGATACTGCGAGCGTCTACGCCGGCGGCGGGCCGCCCGGCGGCAAGGACTTCCTCGCCCTCACCTACAGTTGGTTCCCCTGGCTCGTCGTCGCGGTGCTGATCGCCACCTACGTGCTGCTCGTGCGGGCATTTCGGTCACTGCTCCTCCCGTTGAAGGCGATCATCCTCAACTGCCTCTCGATCGGCGCCGCGTACGGACTGCTCGTCGTGGTCTTCGAGTGGGGCGCGGGCGAGTCGTTCGGGCTGATCTCGTACGACCAGATCGAGGGGTGGATCCCGGTGATGCTCTTCGCGATGCTGTTCGGCCTCTCGATGGACTACGAGGTCTTCCTCGTCAGCCGGATGCGCGAGGAGTGGGATGCGGGCGCCTCGAACGAGGCGGCGGTCGTGATGGGGCTCGAGAAGACCGGGCGGCTCGTCACGGCGGCGGGCCTGATCATGTTCGCCGCGTTCATGGGCTTCGTAGCCGGATCGATCGTCGGCCTGCAGCAGTTCGGGTTCGGCCTTGCCGCCGCCATCCTGATCGACGTCACCATCGTCCGGTCACTCCTCGTCCCGTCCGCGATGAAGCTGTTCGGGCACTACAACTGGTGGCTCCCGGAGGGTGTCGCGAGAGCGTTGCGCGTGCAGCCCTCTCCGCTCGAGCCGGAACGGCCCGCGCTGCGCAGCGCAGCACGCTGAGGCCGCCGGCCCACCCCGGCGCCTGGGCGTAGGGTGCCAGGGTGCTAGCACCGCCCCTCGTCCGCGGGAACGCCGCCGCCCGCATCGGCTCGCTGCTCGCGGGCCTGTTCCTCTTCGCCCTCGGGATCGTGCTGCTGCTCGAGTCGGAGCTCGGCCTCTCGCCCTGGGACGTCCTCAACCAGGGTGTGTCCGAGCACACGCCCCTGTCGTTCGGGTCGGCGAACATCGCGATCGCCCTCGTCGTGCTCGTCGTGGCGCGGATGCTTGGGGCCCGAATCGGGACCGGCACCGTCGCGAACGCGGTCCTGATCGGGCTGATGGTCGACGGCCTGCTCGGCCTGAGCGCGATCGCCCGGCTGTCCGACCAGCCGCTCGGTGCCCGCATCGCGCTGATGGTGGGCGGCATCCTCGTGATCGGCGCGGGCTCCGGCTTCTACATCGGTGCGGGCATGGGAGCAGGGCCGCGCGACTCGCTGATGCTGGTGCTCGCGTGGCGGAGCGGCGTCCGCATCGGCATCGTGCGCGGCGTGCTGGAGGCCGCCGTCACGGTGGTCGGGTTCGCGCTCGGCGGCACCGTGGGCATCGGGACGCTCGCGTTCGTGGTCGGCATCGGCCCGTCCGTGGAACTGGCGTTCTGGACGCTGGAGCGCTCGCCGCTCGCCGATCCCGCACCGGACACTCGCCACGCGGTGTGAGTGTCCTGGATCGGCGGGCAGCACCCACCTCGCAGGCCTTGCCTGACCCGGCCCCTACAATCCGCACCATGAAGGGATTGGTCTGCGCGGGCGGCGAGGCGACGCGGCTCGGTGAGCTGACGCGCGTCACGAACAAGCATCTCCTGCCGGTCGGGCACTGGCCGATGGTCTACTACCCGCTGCAGCTGCTTCAGCTCGCGGGTGTGCGCGAGGTGCTCGTCGTCACGGGCAAGGGCCACGCCGGCCAGATGATCGACCTGCTCGGCGACGGCCGTCTTGCCGTGCGCGGCAGCGACGAGCCGCTGCTCGAGCTCGACCTCACCTACAAGGTGCAGACGCGTCCCGGCGGCATCGCCCAGGTCGTGGGAATGGCCCGGGACTTCGCGGGAGGCGAGCCGCTCGTGGTCGTCCTGGGCGACAACATCTTCGAGCATTCGCACGCCGACGAGATCGCGACATGGGGACGCGCGGGAACGGGCGCCCAGGTGTTCGTCAAGGAGGTACCCGACCCGGAGAACTTCGGCGTCGTCGTCTACGACGACGCCGGACAGGTCGTCGATCTGGCGGAGAAGGCGGGTGTCGTCGACCTTCGCTACGAGGCGCCGCCGACGCGTGACGCCGTCGTGGGGCTCTACTGCTATCCGCCCGACGTGTTCGACGTGATCGACCGGCTCGAGCCCTCCAGCCGCGGCGAGCTCGAGATCACGGACGTGAACCGCTGGTACGCACAGCACGGCGAGCTCGCGGTGGCCCGGGTGCGCGGCTGGTGGGAGGATGCGGGCAAGCACTGGCAGCATCTCGCCGAGATCGGGCGCACGATCGACGAGACCGGCGTCAACAAGCCCTGATGGTCGAGGGCATCCTGCGTATCCCGCTGCGGCGGTTCGAGGACGAGCGCGGCTGGTTCTGCGAGCTCCGGCGCGAGAGTTTGCTGCCGAAGCCCACGCGGCAGACGAACGTGTCGCTCTCCCACCGGGGCGTCATCCGCGGGCTCCACTTCCACGAGCGCGGCCAGGACGACCTGTTCGCCTGCCTGCAGGGCACGGCGCGGGTAGTCGTGCTCGACCGCGATACCGGCGAGACGTTCAGCGAGGACATCGGCGACGACAATCCGGTCGCGCTCTACATCCCGGGACGGCACGCGCACGGCTTCGAGGCGCTGACCGACCTGCTCTTCTGTTACCACGTGACGGAGGAGTACGACCCGGACGACCCGGACGAGCACGGGATCCCCTGGAACGACCCGCGCGTAGCGCATCTGTGGAGCACGTCGACACCAACTCTGTCCGCCCGCGACGCGTCCTGATCACCGGCGCCAGCGGCCAGCTGGGCCGGGCGCTACAGGAGGTGTTCTCCGGCGACGACGTGCTCGCGCTCGGCCACGCGGACTGGGACGTCGCGTTGCCTCCGCCGGCAGGCGTCGGGCCCGTCGACCTGGTGCTGCACACCGCGGCCTGGACGAACGTGGACGGGGCCGAGGACGACCCGCAGGGGGCGGCGGCGGTCAACGTCGGCGGTACGGCTCACGCGGCCGCCTTGGGGGCGCCGCTCGTCGCATTCTCCAGCGACTACGTCTTCGACGGGCGCAAGCGGGCCCCGTACGTCGAGTCCGACTCGCCGGCGCCCCTGTCGGCGTACGGGCGCTACGAAGCTCCACGGCGAGGCAGCCGCCGGCGAGTCGGCCTGGATCGTGCGCAGCTCGTGGCTCTTCGGGCCGACCGGCCACAACTTCGTGCGCACGATGCTGCGCCTCGGCGCCGAGCGCGACGAGGTGGCGGTCGTGGACGACCAGCGTGGATGCCCTACCTACGTCGGCCACCTCGCGCAGGCGACCCGGCAGGTGACGGAGCTGCCGTTCGGCACCTGGCACGTTGCGGCCGCAGGCGACTGCACGTGGGCGGAATTCGCCGAGGCGATCTTCGAGCAGGCGGGCCTCGACTGCCGCGTTCGCCGGATCAGCTCCGAGGCGTTCGGGGCGAAGGCGCCGCGGCCTGCCTACTCGGTGCTGCGGAGCGAGAAGGGCGCGCCCGAGCTGCCGCACTGGCGCGACGGCCTCGCGGAGTGCCTGAGCCGGCTCGCTGCGAACCGTTCGGCCGCAGAGGGCGAATAGCCACGTGGCCGGCTACTCGTTCACAACGACCTGGGTGGTCGACGCCCCGCTGGAGCCGGTCTGGGACGCGATCTACGACACCTGCGATTGGCCCCGCTGGTGGCGCGGCGTCCGCCGGTCGGACGAGCTCGTCCCGCGCGGTCCCGACGGCGTCGGCGGCGTGTCGCGCTTCACGTTTCGCTCCCGGCTTCCGTACGACCTCACCTTCGACATGCGCTCGACTCGCGTCGAGCGGCACGTGCTGATGGAGGGGGTCGCGACGGGCGAGCTCGCCGGCTTCGGCCGCTGGCGCTTCTTTCGAGGCGAGGGCACGACAGCGGTCACCTACGAATGGCACGTCGAGACGACCGCGCGCTGGATGAACCTGCTCACCCCGGTGGCTCGCCCGCTCTTCGCCTGGAATCACGACCACGTGATGAAGAGCGGCGGCGAGGGCCTCGCCCGCCTGCTCGGCGCCCGACTCCTGCTGGCCGACTGAGCGCCACAGGCGTGGCGTGACGCGCAGGGTGAAGGGAGGGCTTGCAGCGAGCCGTGGGCTCCCGGGCTTCGAACGCAGGCTAACCTGTCCGGATGCGCGTGCTCGTCACCGGCGGTGCCGGCTTCATCGGCTCGCACTTCGTCAAGCGCATGGCCGCTGCCGGTGACGAGGTGGTCGTGCTCGACAAGCTCACCTACGCGGGAAACCCGGCCAACCTGGAAGGCGTCGAACATTCGCTCGTCGTCGGGGACATCGCCGATCCCGACGCGGTCGCCCAGGCTGCAGAGGGGTGCGACGCGGTCGTCAACTTCGCGGCCGAGACCCACGTCGACCGCTCCATTCTCGGCCCGCAGGAGTTCGTGCACACCGACGTGCTGGGCACGATGACCCTGCTCGAGTGGGCCCGCGCCCACGATGCGCGCTTCGTCCAGGTCTCCACCGACGAGGTGTACGGCGACCTCGAGGCGGGAGGGCGGGCGAGCGAGAGCGATCCGCTGGCCCCGTCCAGCCCCTACAGCGCGGCCAAGGCAGGCGGCGACCTGCAGGTGCTCGCCTACGTCCGCACGTACGGCGTACGTGCCTCCATCACCAGGGGCGCCAACACGTACGGCCCGAACCAGTACCCCGAGAAGCTCGTGCCGCTGTTCGTCACGAACGCGCTCGACGGGCGTGCCGCTGCCGGTCTACGGCGACGGCAAGCAGGTGCGCGAGTGGCTGCACGCCGAGGATCACTGCGCCGGGATCGAGCTCGTCCTGCGCGAGGGCGCGCCGGGCGAGATCTACAACGTCGGCGGCGAGGATCACGAGAACCTCGAGGTCACCTACCGGATCCTCGAGCTGACGGGAGCCGACCCGTCGCTCATCCGCCACGTCGAGGACCGCGCCGGCCACGACCGCCGCTACGCGGTCGACGACGCCAAGCTCCGCGCGCTCGGCTGGGCGCCACAGCACTCGTTCGGCGAGGCCGGCCTGCCCGAGACGGTGGACTGGTACCGCGGCAACAGGGAGTGGTGGGAGCCGATCAAGTCCGGCGCGTACCGCGCCTACTACGAGGAGCAGTACGCCAACAGACTCAAGACCTGAGCCGTCCAACCGAGAACAGTCGGTAGGAACCGCAATGCGGCATCTCATCCTCCTCGCCATCACGCTCGTCCTGCTTCCCGCCGCCGCGTCCGCGGCGCCGGCGCCGCAGCCCGTCTCGGCGACGATGCTGGCCACGCCGGCGTTCGTCCTTACGGGCGGCGGCTACGGGCACGGCGTCGGCATGAGCCAGTACGGTGCCTTCGCGCAGGCCGGCGCCGGCCGCAGCTACCGGGACATCCTCGCCTTCTACTACCGGGGTGCGGAGATCGGCAAGGCGCCCGTCGCGAAGGTGCGCGTGCTCGTCGCGAGCGGCCGCCGGTCGCTCCGGATCGGCTCGACGGTGCCGTTCCGGGTGCGTGACGTCCGCTCCACCGCATACGAGCTGCCTGCCGGGGAGATCGTCGTCACACCCGACCTGAAGGTGATGGTCGACGGCGTCGAGGCAGGCCTCGCCGGGCCGCTGACCTTCCGCCCCGGGAAGGGTGCCCCGCTGCTGCTCGACGGCAGGGGCTACCGGGGTGACCTGCGCGTCTCGGTAGCGGACGGAGTGCTCCAGGTCGTCGACTACGTCGCCCTGGACGCCTATCTGTTCGGCGTCGTGCCGGGCGAGGTGCCGAAGGAGTGGCCGGTCGAGGCCTTGAAGGCGCAGGCTGTGGCGGCGCGCTCGTACGCGCTCGCGAGCCTGGTGAAGGGCAAGCAGTGGGATCTATACGCGGACGTGCGCAGCCAGGTCTACTACGGTGTCGAGCGTGAGTCTCCCGCCACCACAGCCGCCGTCAAGGCGACCGGTGGCGAGGTGCTCACCTACGACGGCAAGGTCGTGACCGCCTTCTACTACTCGTCCTCCGGCGGCCGCACGGCTGCGAGCGAGGACGTCTTCGGCGTGCCCGTCGCCTATCTGCAGTCCGTGGACGATCCGTGGGACGATGTCTCACCCTTCCACCGCTGGCAGCCGCGCGCGTTCTCCGCGGCAGCGCTCGCGAAGGCGTTCGGCCTCCCATCGGCGGTGACCGACGTGAGTGCGGTGGAGACGGTCTCGGGGCGCCCTGTCACGGTAGCGGCTGGGACTGCGCAACGGAACCACGGTGCAGCTCCGTGCGGCAGACGTGCGGGCGCGGCTCGGACTCCGCTCGACCGCCTTCCGGCTCGGCGTGCTCCGCTTCGTCCGGCCCGGCGGCCCGACGACACCGGGTGCGCCGGTGCAGCTCAGCGGCATCGCCCGCGACGTGGAGGACGCGGTGCTCGAGAAGCTCGGCGCAAACGGCGCGTGGGTGCGCTCTGCCCGGCTCGCGCCGGCCCCCGACGGAACGTTCACGGTCACTGTGCGCCCCAGGCGCACCTCGACGTATCGCCTCTCGGCCGTGGGCCTGCCGGGGCCTGCCCTGACGCTCACGGTCGTTCCCGGGACGACGGGTTGACCGTCCTGCGCAACGCGCCCGGACGCGTCGTCGCAACGGCCGCCGCCGTGCTCGTGCTCGGCGCCCCCGGTGCGGCCACGGCGGGGCGCTACGCGGTCGGACTGGAGCACGGCGCCGACCGTGCGGCGGTGCGCGCCGAGCTCGAGCGCCGCACGGGCTCGCCGGCGGAGAGCCTCGCCCCGCTCGATGCGCTGGTGGCGACCGCGCCGTCCGTCCGCGCTCTCGCGGGCATTCGCGGCGTCCGTTACGTCGAGCGGCTCGGGGAGCGCCGCGTCGCGTTCGCCCTCAACGACCCGCTCGTCCCCCGGCAGTGGTACCTGGCGCAGAACCGCTCCTACGATGCGTGGCAGGAGCTGCCTCCCCTCGCTCCGGTCCGCGTCGCCGTGATCGACTCGGGCATCGACGGCACCCATCCGGAGCTGGCGCCGCGCATCGCCGCGGCGCGCAGCTTCGTGGGTGGGTCGCCTCGGATCGACACCCAGGGTCACGGCACTTTCGTGGCGGGCCTGATCGCGGCCGGAGCCGATGACGGTGTCGGCATCGCCGGCCTCGCACCGTCGGCCGAGCTCGTGGTTGCCAAGGTCGTCTCGTCGACGGGGACGATTCCCGTGGAGGCCGAGGTCAAGGCGATCCGCTGGGCGGTCGCGAGCGGGGCTCAGGTGATCAACATGAGCCTCGGCGGCCTGCGCGACCCGAACGACGGGTCGCGCGACACGTACTCCCGGCTCGAGGCGGAGGCCGTCGCCTTCGCCGTCAAGCACGGCGCGACGGTCGTCGCTGCCGTGGGTAACGCGGACCAGGCGCCCTCCCAGCCCTGGAAGTTCGCGAGCTGGCCCGCCGCGCTGCCGCACGTGCTCGGTGTCAGCGCTCTCGCCCGCAACGGTGCGTCGCCGACGTTCTCCAACCGCGACGCGCTCTACAACGACATCGCCGCTCCCGGGCAGGAGATCCTCTCGACGTTCCCGCTCTCGCTCACGGCCCTCCGGCCCGCTTGCGCCGACCAGGGCTACTCGTCCTGCGGCCCGGGGGAGTACCAGGAGGCGGAGGGAACGAGCTTCGCGACGCCCCAGGTAACCGCCGCCGCCGCGACGCTGCTCGCGACCATGCCGAACCTCACCTCGGACCAGGTCGTCAGCGTGCTCGAGCGCTCCGCGGTGGACTCGTCCGCGGCGAACGGCTGTCCCAGGTGTCTCCCGGGGCGCGATGCGCTCACCGGCTGGGGTCGCCTCGACGTCACCGCCGCGCTCGGTGCGCTCGCCCTGCCGCTGCCGGTTCCCGACTGGCGCGAGCCGAACGACGACGCGGGCACCCAGGCGTTCACCCTCTGGGGGGCGAAGCGGACCGTCACCGCCACGCTCGACTTCTGGGACGACCAGAACGACGTCTACCGGCTCTACCTCCGCCGTGGCCAGAGGGTCTTCGTCTCACTCGCGGGAGCGCCCGGTCTCGACCCGGCGCTGGCGCTCTGGCGGCCCGGCACGGTGGAGGTCGACGACCTCTCCCGGCAGGACCTGAGGGCCCAGCTCTCGTCCAGGGCCGGTCCCAACGAGCATCTCGGCTACCGGGCGAAGAGCGCCGGCTGGTACTTCCTGCACGTCAAGCTCGGTACCCCCGGCGGCGGCGAGTACAAGCTGTCGGTCGCGAAGCGGTAAGCCTCTAGGCGTTCTCGAGCAGCTCGTCGTCGGGCACGTCGCGCAGCACCCGCGCGGGGCTGCCGACGACGACCTTCCTCGGCGGCACGTCCCTCGTCACCACGGCGCCCGCACCGACGAAGGCCTCGGCGCCGATCTCGACGGCCGGGCAGATGACGGCGCCGCCGCCGACACGCGCGCCGCGGCGGATGGTCGGTCCCTTCACGTTCCCGAACCGCTTCTCGGTGCGCCCCATCCAGTTGTCGTTCGTGGTGACGACGCACGGGGCGATGAAGACGTGCTCCTCGAGCGTCGAGTAGGC
The DNA here is from genome assembly GCA_963731095.1 of uncultured Gaiellaceae bacterium. Classification (GTDB taxonomy): domain Bacteria; phylum Actinomycetota; class Thermoleophilia; order Gaiellales; family Gaiellaceae; genus Gaiella. The sequence goes on along the minus strand of CAVSUK010000028.1, from coordinate 163,728 downwards.
GGTGATGTAGGCGTCGGCCTGGATCTTCGTCATGGCCCCGATCGTGGTGTCGTTCTCGACGAGCGAGCCGCGGCCGACGACGACGTCGTCGCCGATCGTGACGCGCTCCCGCACGCACGACTGGTCGCCGAGGACGACGCGCTCGCCGATCGTCGAGCCTGCGAACACGATCGCCCCGGTCGAGACGATCGAGCCGGCGCCGATCACGGCCGGAGGGACGGGCTCGCGCTTCGCCGTCGAGCGCGGCGACAGCGTCGGCTGCTTGCCCACGACGGCATGCTCGAGCACCTTCACGCCCTCGCCCAGCACCGTCCCCGGGTGGACGACAGCGGTCGGGTGGACATCGGCGCTCACGCCGGGCTTCCGGTGCGCAGCGACGTCGTCAGCCGGTCGAGCGCGCGGACGACTGCGAGCCCGTCGAGCGCCTCGCGGTGGTCGCCCGGCCCCTGCTCGACGAGCTGGAGGAAATGCTGCATCTCCAGCCGAAGCGGCTCGTCGTTCGGGATCTTGGGGCTGGAGATGTCCCCGGTGCGGGTGCGCCACTCCCCGTAGGTCTCCGCAGGCTCCCAGGGCGCCTTCTCGTAGACGGTCACCTTGCGCTCGAGCTCCATGTCGTCGAAGACGACCATCTTCTCGAGCCCGACGACCGTCATCCTGCGCATCTTGTGCGGGTCGAGCCACGACAGGTGCATGTGCGCCACCCTGCCCGAGGGGAAGCGCAGGAAGCAGAAGACGACGTCCTCGATGCCCTTCTGTAGCCGGTCGATCCCGTGTGCGACCGCCTCGCTCGGCTCCTCGCCGAGCAGCCAGAGGATGACGGACAGGTCGTGCACGCCGAGCGACCAGAGCGCGTTCTCGTTGGAGCGGATCACGCCGAGGTTCTGCCGGTTGCCGTACACGCACGCGACCTCCCCGAGCTCTCCGGCGTCGACGAGCTCCTTCACCTTGCGGAGGCCGGGGTGGTAGAGGAGCAGGTGGCCGGGCATCAGCACCTTCCCCGCCGTCTGCGCGAGCTGGACGAGCTCCTCCATCTCCTCGCCCCGCATCGCCGGCGGCTTCTCCACGAACACGTGGCGGCCGGCCTCGAGCGCCTGTTTCGCGAGGGCGTAGTGGGTCGGGACGGGCGTGGCGATCACGACGGCGTCGACCGTGTCGTCCTCGAGCATCTCCTCGAACGAGGCGGTCACGCGAGCCGCCGGGTAGCGCTCGGCGTACTCGGCGCGGCGGCGCTCGTCCGTGTCGCAGACCCAGGCCAGGTCGGCCAGCTCGCCGACGACGCGCACGACGTTCTTGCCCCAGCCGCCGACGCCGGCGTGGGCGACCCGGGTCACAGCTTCCAGACCCTGTCGCTCGACGATCCCGCGCCGTCCGATCGCGTTGCGGAGATCGACGACCAGCGCGGCCTCGTCGACCAGCTTCGCGTAGTCGATGCCCGAGTGGGCGGTCGCGATCACGACGGCGTCGTATGCGCCGGGATCGAGCGGGACGGAGCTGCGTGCGTGGCCGTGCTCCTCGAAGGAGGGCACGTGGGGGTCGTGGTAGAAGACCTCGGCGCCGGCGTTGTCGAGCAGCTCGATCAGCTTCACCGCCGGCGACTCGCGCATGTCGCGAGATGTCGGCCTTGTAGGCGACGCCGAGCACGAGGATGCGTGAGCCGTTGAGCGACTTGCCGGCGCCGTGGTTCAGCGCCTGCGACACGCGCGAGCGGCAGTAGTAGGGCATGTTCTGGTTGACCTCGCCCGCGAGCTCGATGAAGCGCGGTCGAGAAGTCGTACTCGCGCGCCTTCCAGGTGAGGTAGAAGGGGTCGATCGGGATGCAGTGGCCGCCGAGGCCGGGGCCGGGCTCGAAGCGCATGAAGCCGAACGGCTTCGTCGCGGCGGCGTCGACGACCTCCCAGATGTCGATGCCCATGCGGTCGCAGAGCTGGGCGAGCTCGTTGACGAGCGCGATGTTGACCGAGCGGAAGATGTTCTCGAGCAGCTTCGTCAGCTCCGCCGCCTCGGGCGACGAGACCCGGTGAATCGTGTCGACGGCGGAGCCGTACAGCGCCGCGGCCGCCTCCGTCGAGGCGGCGTCGATGCCGCCCACCACCTTGGGCACGGTCTTGGTCGTGTGGTCGACGCGGCCCGGGTCGACGCGCTCGGGCGAGAACGCCAGGTGGAAGTCCTTGCCCGCCTTCAGCCCGGAGCCGCGCTCGAGGATCGGCTGGATCTCGTCGCGGGTCGTGCCCGGATAGGTGGTGGACTCGAGCACGACGAGGTGGCCGGGACGGAGCCGCTTCGCGATCTCCTCGTGGCCGACCGCACGATCGCGAGGTCGGGCTCGCGCTGCCGTGAGAGCGGCGTGGGGAGGGCGATCAGGATCGCGTCGGCATCGCGAAGCTCGTCGTAGTCGGTCGTGGCGTGCACGAGGCCCCGTTCGACGAGTGCCTTCAGCGTCTCGCTCGTCACGTCCTCGATGTAGCTCTCGCCGCGGTTCAGCTGCGCGACACGTTCGGCGTCGACGTCGACGAGCAGGGCGGCGCGTCCCGCACCTGCGAAGACCTGGGCGAGGGGGACGCCGACGTACCCGGCGCCGACGATGGCGACGTCATATGCCACGGCGGTTGATCGTAGCGGCGACCGCGGCCGCGATTCGCTCGGAGGCGTACCCGTCGCCGTAGAGGGCGGGCCGGTCGTCCGGCATGTGGGCGTCGGCGAGCGCGTGGGCAATGCGCGCGGGATCGTCGTCGACGAGCGTGTTGGCGCCGGTCTCGACCGTGTCCACCCATTCCGTCGAGGGGCGCATGGTGACGCAGGGAACGCCGTACCAGTACGCCTCTTTCTGCAGCCCGCCGGAGTCGGTCGCGATCACCGCCGCCTGGGAGGCGAGCGCAGCCAGGTCGAGGTAGCCGAGTGGCTCGATCACGCGCACGTGCGCCGCCGGTTCGATCCCTTGCTCCTCGAGCACCTGCCGCGTGCGGGGATGTGCCGGCAGGAGAACGGGACGCGTCGAGGCGGAGAGGCCGGCGACGATGCGCCGCAGCCGCTCCGGCCGGACGTTGGCCTCCCGGTGCACCGTGGCGACGACGTAGGCGTTGGGCTGGAGCCCAAGCGCCTCGAGGATGTGGGACCGGCTTCGCGCGAGCGGTGCGAAGCACCTCGCCACGTCCGCCATCACGTCGCCGACCACGTGCACCTCGCCGGGCACGCCTTCGGCGTGCAGCGTCGCCGCCGAGCGCTCGTCGGGGGCGAAGAGCACCGTCGAGATGCGATCCACCGCGATGCGGTTGCGCTCCTCAGGCATCTCCAGGTCGCCGCTGCGGAGGCCGGCCTCGACGTGGGCGACGGGAACGCCTTCTTCGACGCTTGCCTGCGCTCCGGCGAGCGTCGTGTTCGTGTCGCCGAAGACGAGCACGAGCTCGGGCCGCTCCTTGCCGATTGTCGCGGCGATTCCGGGTCGGATCGCCTCCGGGTCGGCTGTGCGCAGGTCGAGCCGATGGCCAGGCTCGGCCAGGCCCAGCTCGGTGAAGAACACCTCCGACATCGCCTCGTCCCAGTGCTGTCCGGTATGCACCACCGTCTCGTCCACGCCGGCGGCGAGGAGCGCCTCCGATACCGCGGCCGACTTGATGAACTGCGGCCGGTTGCCGACGACTGAGAGAATCCGCATGAAGTCAGCGTACTCGGGCGGGTACGGGGGCAACGGTCGGGCTGTCCTGCCTGGGCCGGGCACGGCTACACTTCCGATCCGCCCGGGCCGTTAGCTCAGTTGGTAGAGCAGGGGACTCTTAATCCCAAGGTCGAAGGTTCGAATCCTTCACGGCCCACTTCCGATTCCCGGAGAAGCACCTCCGCGGGGCACCGGCTCCTTCAGACAGTCCGTCGAGCGCGGGCGCGCTACCCCGTGACGGCGACGGCCCGCAGGCGTGCCGGCCGGGCTTCCAGTCGGTCGACGTACGGGACGACACCTGCGGGAAGCTCCGTCAGCTCACCTGTGCGGGCGAAGCCGAGCACCGAACCGACGACGATGTCTGCGACCGAGAATGCGTTGTCGACGAGGTACTCGTCGCCGCCGAGCGCGGATTCGATCACGCCTGCGGTCGCGACGAAGCGCGCAGCCGCTCGGTCGACGATCGCGGTGTCGGGGTCGCCGGAGTCCTTCCAGAGCTGGCGGGCGATGTCCATCAGCGCGCCCTCCATGTCGGTCATCGCGAAGAAGCACCACTGGTACTGCAGCGCGCGCTCGTGCGAGGCGAGCGGGGCGATCAGGCCGGCGTCGAGGTTCTGGTCGGCGAGGTGCAGGATGAGCGCGGCGGACTCGAACACCGGGCCCGCCTTCCTCCTCGAGCACCGGCGCACGGCCCAGAGGATGCAGCGCGCGGTACTCGGGCGTCTGCTTGGCCTCGCGGGGGATGACGGTGAGATCGAACGGCACCCCCAGCTCCTCGAGGAGCCAGAGCACGCGTGTCGACCGGGAGCGAGGCTGGTGATGGAGTCGCATTCGGCGATCCTAGCGACGGCGTCTCGCCTGGAGCACGGGAGGCGCGAGCGCCGTTCGGCGCCCGAGATGCGGCGCTCGTGGGCCCGCTCTCCGCTGTCATAGCGCACGGCCGGCGATGCGGTACGTTGGCACGGCCGTGACCGACCCCTCGCCCGTGTCGCTCGACCTCTATCTCCCCGCGGAGGCCAGGTCGGTGCTCGCGGAGCGGTTCCGGCGTCCCGCGTACGAGGAGCACGAGGTCGCCGAGCTGCTCGCAGGGGCGAGCGCCGGGTGAGCGCCCCGCTCGGCCTCGTCGAGCGTGTGGCTGCGCTGCATCGCGTCGACCTGTTCGCCGGCGTGCCCGGCCGTGTGCTCGCCGCGGTAGCGGAAGCTGCTGACGAGGTGCGCGCATCCCCCGGAGCCGTGCTCATCGAGGAAGGTGCGGTCGAGGCGCACCTCTACGCCATCGTCGAGGGTCGTGTCTGCGTGCACCGTGGCGACCGGACGCTCGCCGAGCTCGGGCCGGGAGCGGTGGTCGGCGAGCTCGCCGCGCTCGTGCCCGAGCCGCGCTCCGCGTCGGTCACCGTTCTCGAGCCGACGCTCGTCCTGCGCATCGACCAGCCGGTGCTGGACGAGCTCCTCGTCGACTGGCCCGAGCTCGCCCACGGCGTGATCGCGGCGCTCGTGTCGCGTTTGCGAGCCACTGCCGACCACGCCGGCCGAGCGCAGTGAGCAGCAAGCCGCAGCGCGGCGCCGTCGGCTTGCTGGCGGCGCAGGCACTCGCGTTCGGCGTCACGCTCGCGCTGCTGGTCATCCCCGCGAACGCGCTGTTCCTCGACGCCTACGGCTCGGAGTGGCTGCCGGCGACCTACATCGCGATCGCGGTGGTCGGCAGCGGCGCTGCGGCGCTCATCGCCCGGGCGGCGCGTCGGAAGCGCCTCGTGCAGGTCGCGGCGGTGAGCCTTGGCGCCCTCGCGGTGCTCTACGGCGCATCCTGGGCGATCCTCGTCGCCGGCGGAGTCTGGGTGTCGGCGGCCCTCCTCGTCCTCTTCCCGATCGCGCTCCAGATCGGGTTCGTATTCATCGGCGGGCAGGCGGGGCGGCTGCTCGACGTGCGCCAGATGAAGGAGCTGTTCCCGCGCGTGGTGTCGGGATTCGCGGTGGGGTTCCTCCTCGGAGGCCTGCTCGGCATCCCGCTCCTCGCGCTGCTCGGTTCCACCGAGAACCTGATGCTCGCCACGACCGCGGCGCAGGTCGTGTTCCTCGGGCTCCTGCTCGTGACCGAGCGGCGGTTCCCGGAGGTGCGGGCCGCACCGGTCGCGGCGGGTGCTCCGGCGGTGATCCGGCCGCCGTTGCGGACGCTCTTCGCCTCGGGCCTCGTCCTGCTGCTCCTCACCTACCAGGTGCTGTCCGCGATGGGGTCGCAGGTGGTCGACTTCCTGCTGTTCGACCGTGCCGCGGCGCACTACAGCGCCGACGACCTGACGCGGTTCCTGTCCACGTACACGGCGGCGCTCAACCTCGTCGACATCCTCTTCCTCGCCCTGCTCGCGGGCCCTCTGATGCGCCGTTTCGGCCTGCGGCTGGGGCTGGTCATGAACCCTGCCGTCGTGGCCGCGGTGCTCGCGGTCATGACCGTCGTCGCGGCCGGGCCGGGTGCCGCGTCGTACGGGCTGTTCGTGCTGGCAGGCCTGGTTCGCATCGCCGACATCGCGGCGACCGACGGCACGACGCGCACGTCGATCAACACGGCGTACCAGATCGTCCCGGTCGAGGAGCGGCTGGCGGTACAGGCCGTCGTCGAAGGGATCGGCGTCCCGGTCGCGATCGGCGCCACCGGAGTGCTCCTGCTTGCGTTGCAGGCGCTCGACCTCGGGATCGGCGCGGTGATCGTCTTTGGCCTGGTTCTGGGCGTGATCTGGACAGCGGTCGCGGTGGGCGTCTACCGGTCGTACACACACGGCCTCGCCGAGGAGGTGCGGCGCCGCGCGCTCGCGGCGACCGACTTCGGCGTCACCGGCGACGAGCCGGCAGTTCGTGCGCTGCTCCGGTCGGACGACGCGCGCGACGTGCGTCTCGGCCTGGATATGCTTGCAGGCGTCGCCTCACCGGCCGCTGAGGTCGAGCTCCGCACGCTCGCCGAGCACTCGACCCCGGAGGTTCGCGTGCGGGCGCTCGGGCAGCTCGCGGCGACCGGCGACGCCCGAGCGGCCGCCGACCTTGCGTCCCTCGCAGGCGGCCTCGCCCGGTCCGCCGACGCCGGCGACCGGCGGGCGGCGGCCACCGCCTTCGGCCGGCGCGGGGTCGTGGCTGCCGACCGAGGTGTGCTGGTCGCACTCCTCGACGACCCCGACCCGTCGGTGCGGGCCGCGGCGCTCGATGGCGTCGCGCCTGCCGACGCCGTCGACCCGGAAGTCGTCCGTCACGTCGTTGCGGCGGTCGAGGAGGCGCGTACTGCGGGCCGGGCGACCGCAGCGCTCGGGCGACTCGGAGACGCCGCGGTGCCGGTGCTCGGTGCCGCGCTGGCCCGGGACGGCGCACCCAGGAGCACATCGCTCGTGCGGGCTGCTGCGGTGGCCGCAGCCGACCACGGGATCTGGATCGTCGCACCGGCGCTCGACGACCCCGATCGCGGCGTGGTGCTCGCCGCGCTCGACGCTCTCGATGCCGCCGGCGGCCGCGGCCTCGTCGCGCCCGATGTCCTCGACGGCCTGTTCGACGACGCTGCCGCCCTCGCGGCGCGCGCTCTGGCCGCCCGTGAGGCACTCGCCGAGCAGGACGGCCCGCTCACCCGGGCGCTCGACGACGAGGTCGAGCTGGCACGCCGGCTGGTGATCGCAGTGCTCGCGCTTCGTCATGGTGATCGGATCCGCGAGGCCGTGCGAGTCGTGGATCACGGGAAGCGGGCTCGCCGCGCGCTCGGGGTCGAGGCCGTCGACGTGGCCCTCTCCCGTGACGAGGCCGCGCTCGCGCTTCCGCTCGTGCGTCGCGACCTCACACCGGCCGAGCGGCTCGCCGGGCTGCGGCGCGCGCAACCGCCGGCGCGCCTCCCGGAGGAATGGATTGCCGACATCGCCGGCGATCCGGAAAGTGTCTGGCGCTCGCCGTGGCTCGCTGCGTGCGCCCGCCACGCCGTCGGCGGCCGCTGAAGCGGCAGTTCACTCCATCGAGGGATGTACCTCGCCGCCGTGCGCAGCCACAACGTGAGAGACACACACCGGGGGCAAGGGGGAAGAGGCATGAGAAAGGTTCTGCTGGCAGCGCTCGCTGTTGCTGCCGTCGCGGCGCCGGGGGCGTTCGGCGCACCGGCCCAGAAGGTCACCGTCTGCCACAACACGGGTAGCGCGAAGAATCCCGTCGTCGTGATCGAGGTCGGCAGCGCGGGTGCGCTGAACGGCCACACCGGGCCCGGGCACCACCAGGAGTCGGGCGACGGCACCGGAGAGGGGTGCTCCCCGGAGATCGAGAGCGGGGTGGAATGAGCCCGCTGTAGGAGGGCGGATCGCCACGACCGGAGGGCCTGCTTCGTCGGGCCCTCCGTCGTGGCTGCGACGACGCCGACCGGCCGAGTCCCGCCGTCGGCGGGCCACCGTCGCGTCAGGGGTGCGACCAGCCGAGGTTCTCGCCGAGCAGCGCGTACAGGCGCTCGTTGTGCGGGGCGAATACCTCCTCGAGGCGTCGCCGCGTCTCCTCCGCCATCGGCGCGTATTCGCGCTCGAAGACGGGCGGGTAATCCGGCAGGTCGAAGGGGTCTGCGCCGAGATGCTCGAGCACGCGCGCGTAGGTGGCCGCGGGATCGGCGCGCAGGCGCTCGCTCGCGAGCACGAGCAGCTGCTCGCGCGGGAACACCGCCAGCCAGCGCTCGAGCTGCTCCGCGTAGCGGCCGCGGGCGAGGTAGGTGTAGTCCCACCAGGCGTGGCTGAAGTAGCTCGTGTCGCCGAGCCGCTCGAGCTCGCCCTCCAGGCGCTCCGGCTCCCGCTCGAGCGCCTCCTCGAACGAGAGCGGCTCCCGGCCGAGCGCGACCTCGTGGTTGTAGTGCGAGAGCGCCCGGTCGACCGGGTCGCGCAGCAGGACGACGAGACGGACGTCCGGAACGAGCGCGTGCACCCGCTCCGGTGCGTTGGGGTGCAGCACGTAGCTCGGGCTCGCCTCGCCCACGAGCGGCAGGCGCCCCGAGCGGCCGCCGGTGAGCCAGAGCCGGGGCCGCGACGGGAACTGCCCGCGATACCAGGCCTCGCCACGCCCGTAGTGGCGGTCGAAGTAGCTGACCTCCTTCCAGGCAGGCCCGGTGATGCGCGGATGCCAGCGCAGGTAGGCGTAGAGCGCCGTCGTGCCGCACTTCTGCCCGCCGATGACGAGGAAGTCGGGCAGTGGCCGCGACCGGGCGGTGGCGCGTCCGTACGCCCAGACACCATTCCGCAGCACCGCCCGCACCGGAGCCGGCAGCGTGGGGATCGACTCGGCCCGCAGCCGCGGGCGCTTCACCCGAGGTAGCCGAGCTCGCGCAGGAGCGGGCCTGCCTCGCGCTCGACGTCGGCGACCTGGTCGGGCGAGAGCGCCTCGCGCCAGCGGCCGACCGACCGGCCGTGCACGAGCGAGAGCGCCTCGGCGAGCGGCGCGGGATCGCTGCCGAGGTGCGCGGCGAGCGCGCGCGCCGTGCCGGCCGGGTCGGCGGCGAGGTCCTCGTAGCGGATCTCGAGCGTCCGCTCCGCCGAGCGCCGGGCGGCCGTCACGTAGCGGCGCCACGCCCAGGCGGCCCGGGTCGCCTCGCTCGCCCGTCCGAACTCCTCCGCTCGCTCGGGCTCCACCCAGAAGCGTGCGTGCGGTCCGTAGCTCAGGCCGGCGTCGTCCGCCTCCGCCTGGGACGTCTTCAGCCAGCCCCGCTCGAGCAGGGAGCTGACGACGTCACGGCCGTCGCGGACGATGTGCACGGCCCGCGCCTGCGGGTAGGCGCGCAGCGCCGCCGACGCGAAGAAGCTCATCTCGGGCGTCTGCTCGACCGCCCGTACCCGCCGGGCGAGCGCGAGCCGCCGCACCCGCTCGAGGATCTGCCGGATGCGCCGCGCCGCCTCCTCCTCGCTCGCGCCGGCGAGCGCCGGCAGCGCCGCCTTCAGCGGCGTCACCTCGCTCAGGTCGACGAAGCCGGGCTGGGCGCCGAGCGACTCGCCCAGGAACGTCGTGCCGGATCGCGGCGACCCGATCACGAACACCAGCCGCTCCTCCAGGCCTGCGCGGCGTCGCCGTCTCAGCACCCGGACGGCGCTGCGGCCGTATTGCGAGACCTCCGCCAGCGCTCGGCGCGGGCCGTCTACGACGCAACCCCCGCGGCCGGGATCGCCCCGATCCGCTCCAGGTAGGCGACGACGGTCTCGCAGCTCTCGTGCGGCTCCAGCGCGACCGTGTCGACGACCACCTCCGCCGCCTCGGGCGCCTCGTACGGGTCGTCGACGCCGGTCATCCCGGTGATCTCGCCCGCGGCAGCCTTCGCGTAGAGCCCCTTCACGTCGCGCTCGGCGCACTCGGCGGCCGGTGCGTTGACCCACACCTCGACGAACGTGCCGTGCTCCTCGACGAGCGCGCGCGCCTGCGCGCGGGCCTCGCGGTACGGGGAGATGGCGGCGACGACGACGGGGGCGCCGTGGCGCACGAGCCGTGACGCCACCCAGCCGAGGCGCGCGATGTTCGTGTCGCGGTCGGCCCGCGAGTAGCCGAGGTCCTTGGACAGGTGCGTGCGCACGACGTCGCCGTCGAGCGACTCCACGACGAGGCCGCGGCGCTCCAGCTCGGCGATCAGCAGCCCGGCGATCGTCGTCTTGCCCGCGCTCGGCAGGCCGGTCAGCCAGACGGTGAAGCCCGCGCCGGGCGTGCTCACGTGACCCTCCGGGGTCGCGACGAATGGGAGCCGAGGTCTCGCATGGCGGGCGAGAGGATGGTAGCCGGGATGCGGCCTCGAGCCGCTCCACTATCGTGTGCGGCCCTTGAAGGCCCTGATCGTCGCGATGTACTTCCCTCCGGCCGGCGGCGGCGGCGTGCAGCGCCCGCTCAAGTTCGCCACGCACCTGCCCGCGCTCGGGATCGAGACGCACGTGCTCGCACCGAGCGACCCGAAGTGGATCCACCGCGACGAGGAGGCCGTGCCTCCTCCCGAGGCGATCGTCCACCGTGCCCGCTTCGTCGGGCCGCACGCCCGCAAGCCGGCCGAGGAGCTGCACGGCACGGGCGGTGCCGAGCGGCTGGCGCGGCAGGCGAGCCTCGCCGGCCGCCGCCTGCTGCTGCCCGACGCCGAGCGTTGCCTGGAACCTGACCGCGATTCCCGAGGCGATCCGGATCGTGCGGCGAGAGCGGATCGACGTGGTCGTCACGACGTCGCCGCCGTCGTCCGTCCACTTCGTCGGCGCCGCCGTGAAGCGGGCGACCGGCGTCCCCTGGGTGGCCGACCTGCGCGACTCGATCGTGGCGCACCCGCACCGGCGAGCCGAGCGTCCGCGCCGTCCGCGTGAAGGAGCAGGCGGAGCACGCCGTCGCCCGCCTCGTCGCCCGACGCGCCGACGCGATCGTCGCCGTCTCGGAGGCGATCGCGGCCGAGATGCGGGAGCGTGATCCACGTGGGCCGGTCGTCGAGATCGCGAACGGGTCCGACTTCGACGACTTCGCCGGGCTCCCGTACACGCGGGGCGACCGCTTCCGGATCACCCACACCGGCTCCTTCTTCGGGAAGCGCGATCCACGCCCGTTCCTGACGGCGCTCGCCGAGGGCGACTTCGGCGACGTCACCGCACGCTTCGTCGGCGACTTCCGCGCCGCCGACCGCGAGTGGGCGGAGCGCCGGGGTCTCGGCGACCGGCTCGAGCTCGTGCCGTACGCCCCCCGGCGCCGGTCGCTCGAGCTGCAGCGCGACTCCGAGGCGCTGCTGCTGCTGATTCCCGATGCGGGCGGCCGCGGCCGCGGCGTGCTCTCCGGCAAGGTGTTCGAGTACCTGGCGGCCGAGCGGCCGATCCTCGCCGTCGTGCCTCCCGACGGGGCCGCAGCGGAGCTCCTGCGTGAGTCGGGCGCCGGTGTCGTCGTCGCACCCGACGACGTCACCGGGATGGCTCGTGAGCTGGCGGCCCTGCGCGACCGCTGGCGGGACGGCACCCTGGAGGCCACGGCGCTGACGCCCGCCTGGCGTGAGCGCGTGTCGCGCCAGGCGCGCGTGAAGGAGCTGGCGCAGCTCCTGGAGCAGGTCGTGCAGGGCGCCTGACCGCCGCCTCCGCCTGAGCGGTGATGTAGTCTCGCACGGGTGCGCAGGGGAGCGATCGTCCGCATGGCCGGGATCGGGATCGTCGTTGCGATCCTGGTCACGCTCGTCGCCGTCCTGATTCCGTGGCTGCCGACGTCGGCGTCCGAGGAGATGGACCGGATCGAGTTCGTCTACTGGTTCGCGACCGTGATCTGCATCGGGATCTTCGCGCTCGTGTCGGCCGTGATCATCTACTCGGTGATCACCTTCCGGGCGCCGCCCGAGGACGAGTCCGACGGGCCGTCGATCCACGGCCACACGGGGCTCGAGGTGATCTGGACGCTCGTTCCCGCCATCCTCGTCGTCGCCATCGGCGTGCTCAGCGCCGTCGTGCTCTCCCAGAACGGGAACGCCGGCACCAACCCGCTCAAGGTGAACGTGTTCGCGCAGCAGTTCGCCTGGCGCTTCGAGTACCCGCAGCAGGACAAGCTCAGGTCCGGTGAGCTCGTGCTCCCGCTCGGGCGCACCGTCGAGTTCGAGATGACCTCGGCGGACGTGATCCACTCGTTCTGGATCCCCGCGATGGGCCAGAAGCAGGACCTCGTGCCCGGCATCAACACGAGCATCATCGTCACCCCGACGCGGACGGGCACCTTCACGCTCATCTGCACCGAGCTCTGCGGGCTCGGCCACGCGACGATGCGCGCGCCCGTGCGCGTGCTCTCGCAGGCGGACTTCAGAGCGTGGGTGAAGGAGAAGCAGTCGGGTGGCGGCGAGGGCGGCACGGGCGCGGCGCTGTTCACGGCCGCCGGCTGTGGCAGCTGTCACACGTTCGCGCCCGCCGGCGCCACCGGGAAGATCGGTCCCGTCGCTCGACGACCTCGCCGCGGCCGCCGAGGCGGCCGGGCAGGACGTCGACGATGTTCACGCGCGAGTCCATCGTCGACCCCGGCAAGGTCGTCGCCGACGGGTACTCGGACGGCGTGATGCCGGGCAACTACGGCGAGTCGTACTCTGCGGAGGAGATCGACGCGCTCGTGCAGTACCTGACGGGGGCGGAACAGTGATCAGCGAAGGAGTGAATCGGTGACGAGCGTCGTCGAGCACGGCACACCACACGGCAGCGGGCCGGGAGCGGGGCAGTGGGCTCCGCGGCCGCGCGGCATCTTCATGCGACCCGGTTTCGTGCGGGCCGCGTGGTGCGCCGGCGTCTTCTTCCTGATCGGGATGTTCATCGTCGTCGGGATCCGTGCGCTCGCCGGCTGGGAGCCGGTGTACGACTGGAACATCATCGTCATCGTCGGCGCTCTCACCATGGGGCCGATCGGCTTCCTGCTCGGGCTCGGCGCCTTCGACTACTGGCTCTACTGGATCTCCGGCCGGCCCACGCTGCCCGAGGACCACTCCGGCCACGGCGCACGCACCTGGAAGGACTACTTCAAGGTCAACACCGACCACAAGGTGATCGGCGTCCAGTACCTCGCGACGACGTTCGTGTTCTTCGTGCTGGGCGGCCTGATGGCGATGCTGTTCCGGGCGGAGCTGGCACAGCCCGGCATGCAGTTCGTCGACACGCAGACCTTACAACGGGCTCGTCTCGATGCACGCGGCGCTGATGATCTTCGTGTTCATCATCCCCGCCTTCGCCGGCCTCGCGAACTTCGCCGTGCCGCTCATGCTCGGTGCTCCCGACATGGCGTTCCCTCGCCTGAACGCCCTCTCCTACTGGCTGCTGCCGATCGCCGGCGCGATGTTCCTCGCCAGCTTCCTCGCCCCCGGCGGCGCCTTCGCGACCGGCTGGACGAGCTACGCGCCGCTTGCCTCCGAGCAGCCGATCGGCCAGGTGTTCTTCAACATGGGCGTGCAGTGGGCGGGTGCGTCGTCGATCCTGACCGCGCTCAACTTCCTCGTCACCATCATCACCATGCGCGCGCCCGGCATGACGTTCTGGCGCATGCCGCTGCTCGTGTGGGCGAACTTCACCACGTCGCTGCTCGTCGTGATCGCGACGCCCTTCATCGCCGGCTCCCAGTTCTTCGTCATGTTCGACCGGGTCATGCACACGAGCTTCTTCGTGCCCGACGACGGCGGCTACGTGCTGGGCTACCAGCACATCTTCTGGTTCTACAGCCACCCGGCCGTCTACATCATGATCCTGCCCGGCTTCGGGATCATCTCCGAGATCGTGTCGGTGATGAGCCGCAAGCCGATCTTCGGCTACCGGCTGATGGCGCTCTCCCTGCTCGGGATCCTCGTGCTCGGGTTCTCCGTGTGGGCGCACCACATGTTCGTGGCGGGCATGGCCGACTGGCTGCGGGTGCCGATGATGATCTCCACGCTGCTGATCGCCGTGCCGACGGGAGTGAAGGTCTTCAGCTGGCTGGCCACCCTGTGGGAGGGCAAGATCCGGCTCAACACGCCGATGCTGTTCGCGCTCGGGTTCATCTCGATGTTCGTGATCGGCGGCCTGTCGGGCATCTACCTGGCGTCGGTGCCGATCGACATCCACGCCTCCGACACGTACTTCATCGTCGCGCACATCCACTACGTGCTGTTCGGCGGCTCCGTGCTGACGATCTTCGCCGGCATCTACTACTGGTTCCCGAAGATGACCGGGCGGATGTACAGCGAGCGGCTCGGCAAGTGGCACTTCTGGCTCACGTTCGTGAGCTTCAACATGACGTTCTTCCCCATGCACTGGGTCGGGCTCGTCGGGATGCCGCGCCGCGTCGCCGACTACTCGGACCGCTTCGCCGACCTGAACCTGTTCGTCACGATCTCGTCGTTCGCGCTCGGCGTCTCCGTCGTGCATCTTCTTCTACAACGTGATCGTCAGCTGGGCCCGCGGCCCCGTCGCCGAGTCGAACCCGTGGCGCGCGATGACGCTCGAGTGGCAGGTCAGCTCGCCGCCGCCGGTGTTCAACTTCGACGAGATCCCGCAGGTGGTCGGCGGCCCGTACGAGTACGGCGTGCCCGGGGCCCGGCACGCGGTCCTGAAGGGCGGCGCAGCGCAGGAGGCACGCGCATGAGCGACGGGCAGAAGGTCGTCCTCGTCGTCGCCAACGAGACGCTGATCGGTGACGAGCTGATCGCGGCCGTACGGCGGCGTGCCGAGCAGGGCCCGATCCGTGCGGTGGTCGTCGCCCCGGTCAACGAGCCGAGCGCCGGCTACGTCGTCTACGAGGACTCCCGCCGCGCGGCCGCGGGCCGTCGTCTCGACCGCACCGTCGAGGCGTTCCGCGCCGCGGGCATCCCGGCGCACGGCGGAGTCTTCGCGGCGGGGCCGCTCGACGCGGTGAAGGACATCGTCGCGCAGGAGCACGTCGACGAGCTGATCGTGTCGACGCATCCGGAGGCGAAGTCCGGCTGGCTGCGCCGCAACCTGATCGACGAGATCCGCAAGGCCGCGGGCGACCGCCCGGTCGAGCACGTCGTCGCCGACGTCGCCGCGCGCACCGGCACCGCCAACGTGCTCGTGGTCGCGAACGAGACCGTGCTCGGAGAGCCGCTGCTCGAGCGCATCCGCCGTCGTGCCTCGGAGGGCCCGACGAGCTTCCTGCTCGTCAGCCCGCAGAGCGACGCCCAGGCAGCCGAGCACCCCGAGGCCGAGCGCCGGCTGCGTACCGCGCTCTCGCAGCTGCGCGCGGACGGCATCGACGCGCACGGGCAGATCGCGCATCCGGACCCGTACACCGCGGCGATGCAGGCGATCCACGACGAGCGGATCGACGAGGTGATCGTGTCCACGTTCCCGGGCGAGCGGTCCGGGTGGCTGCGACGGGATCTCGTCGGCCGTCTCCGCGGCGACTCGAAGCTCCCGGTCGAGCACATCGTCGTCGACCCGTCCCTGCTGGAGGTGGCCGCATGAGCGCGCACGCGGAGGCGTTGCACGGGCACGCGGACGACCACCATCACGGGCCGCCCGTCGCGAACAGTTCCTCGCGGCTCGCGCCGACGATCCTCGGCATGTTCCTCTTCATCGGCTCCGAGGCGATGCTGTTCGGCGCGTTCTTCACCGCGTACTTCTTCGTCCGCGTCGTCAACCCGACGGCGCCCGAGACGTGGCCGCCGGAGCCGTACGAGTTCCCGAAGTTCGTCGCGGGCATCAACACCGCCGTGCTCGTCACGTCGAGCTTCACCATGCACTGGGCGCTGCAGTCGATCAAGCGCAACAACCGGCGCGGTCTCCAGGCGGGCCTGGTGCTGACGATCCTGATGGGACGCGGCCTTCCTGCTCACTCAGATGATCGAGTACGCACACGTCGGCTTCAACACGAGCGACGGGGCCTTCGCCTCGGCGTTCTTCGGCCTCACGGGGCTCCACGGCGCCCACGTCTTCGTCGGTCTCACGCTTCTGACGATCGCCGCCGTGCGCGCCTTCCGCGGCCACTACTCGCCGGAGCACCACCACGGGGTCGAGATACCCGGGATCTACTGGCACTTCGTCGACGTCATGTGGATCGTCGTGTACGTCACCGTCTACCTCCTCTGAGGCAGGTGATGGCGGCGAACCCGCTGCGCAGCGAGGCGGCCGCGTTCCACTGGGTGCTGGGCACCCTGGTCGTGGCGGCCGTGATCGTCGCGGCCTCCTGGATCAGCACGTGGCTCGGGGTCGCGGTTACCGCCGCGCTCGCTGCGCTCGCCGTCTGGTGGCTGCTTGCGGGGCTGCGCCGCCGGCAGAAGCAGCCTCGGACGCAGGAGCGCGCGAAGGTCGAGGACACGCCCGACCCGAAGGCGTAGGACGCGGGAGGGCCGGATGGGCCCGGCGCCGGGGCTCTCTACGAGCCTGCGACGGACGAGACGTAGGCCGCCACGGCCGCGATCTCGTCGTCGCTCAACTGGCCCTTGAAGGCGGGCATGACACCCTGGCCGTTCGTGACGCGATCGGTCACGCGGGCCGCGTCGGGCTTCGCCTCGTCGAGGTTCGGGCCGACGCTGCCGGTGGCGCCGGCGTCGGCCAGCGTGTGGCACCCGGTGCACCCGGCCGACTCGAAGACCTTCTTGCCTTCGGCGACGAGCGCGGCGCCACCCGAGGGCTCCTCGGTCGTCGTGGTGTCCGTCGTGCGTGGTGTCGCGTCGTCGTGGTCGTGGGCTGCGACGATGCCGTGGCGTTCGAGCCCGCCATCCCGGCGACCGCGGCGACGTAGCTCGCGACGTCCTCCGCGTCCTGGCCCGTGACGATGTCGGCGGGCATGCCGGGCGCCCCGGTCGGCGGGGTGATCACCGGATAGGCGATCTGCCCGCGGACGACCTGCTGGATCGTCTCCTGGCCGAGGCCGTCCCGCCGCGAGGCGTAGAAGGCGTCGTCGAGGTTGGGGCCGATCTGACCCGTCGTGCCCGCGTCGGCCAGGGTGTGGCAGCTGCCGCACTTCTCCGTGAACAGCACCTTGCCGTTGGCGCGGTCACCGGTCCCCTCGGAGTAGCCGACGGTGCCGCCGCAGCCGGCGAGCAGCAGGCCGGCGGCAGCGCACGACGCCGCAGCTGCGACGAGCCGCGCGCGACCGGCCTGACTCCTTGCCGAACGGAACCCTCACTCGGGGCGAGTCTATCCCGATCAGCCGGATGCCGACGCAGCTACCTGCTGCTTCAGCTGCTTCAGCTGCGTCTTCACGATCGACGCGTTCGGATCGTCCGGGGCGAGCCTCGAGGAACCGCTCGTACGCCGCGATCGCGATGACCGGCTGCTGCGCCTGCTCCGCCGTCGAGGCTAGCTCGAGCTGGACGTTCGGGTCGTTCGGCTGTGCGGCGGCGAGCTGCTGGTACGTCGCAACCGCCCGTACGGAAGCGGAGCTCGCTTCGCCGAGCAATTCGTTCACCTTCGCCGTTGCCTTGTCGTTCACCGCCGGCCCCGATCTTGCTGTCGAGGATGGTCGAGCCGTTCGCCGTCAACGACCCGGGGAAGCTCTGGCTCACTCCGGCGTACGAAGCCGCGAGCTGGACCTGCGCTGCCTCGTTCTGCTTCGGCGTTTGCGAGGGCGAGATAGAGGCCGGCCAACTCCCGCTTCGCCTCCGCGTCACCCGTCTTCAGCTCGGTGTAACGCACGAGAGCGTCGATCGCCGGCGCGGTCTCGCCTTCCGTCTGCAGTGCGGTCGAGAGGTCGCGCCATGCCTGCGCGTCCTGCGGCCGCTCCTCGGTCTGCTTGCGCGCCTCGGACACGGACGGCAGGTCGCCCGTGCCGCCGCTGTCGCGCAGGATGTCGCCGATGCCGGTGCCGCCGGCGCCGACTCCGAAGCCGACGAAGCCGACGGCGAAGACGAGCGCGAGGAAGACGAACATCCACTTCGCGTGCCGCCGCAGGCGCGGGAAGAACATCGTGTCCTCGATCGCGGGAGCCATCGTCGACGTGCGGGCCGAGGGCTTCGCTACGCCAGCATTCGGCTTCGCGCCCTTCGGGCCCCCTCGATCAAAGCGTGCCATTCGATTCCTTTCTCGGACGTTCGTAGTCCTTCGACGAACGTTTCGACCACATGTTGGGGTGATCCCCCGAGCACGACCGCCGTGACGGGGTCCTCCCACGGGACGAAACTCGTCTCGGCAAGGGAAATGATAGCCAGGTCGGCCTTCTTGCCCACCCCCAGCGAGCCGATCTCGGCGTCCAGGCCGAGTGCGCGCGCGCCCCCGAGCGTCGCGAGCTCGAGCGCCGCGGCTGTGCCGAGTGCATCGGGTCGCCGTGCCCGTGCCCGGGCCGCCTCGATCGCAGCCCGCATCTCCGCGAACATGTCGAACGACGGGGTGGAGGCGGGACTGTCCGTCCCGAGACCGACGCGGACGCCCGCTGCCCGGAGCTCCTCCAGCGGAGCGACGCCACATCCGAGGTAGGCGTTCGAGCGCGGGCAATGCGCAACGGCCACGTCGTGCTCCGCGAGCAGGGCGATCTCATCCTCCTCGACATGCACGCAGTGGGCTGCGAGCATCGTGGGGCCGAGCAGGTTGCGTGCCGCGAGCGTCCTGATGCCGGTTCGACCGAGTGGGGCCGGCAGCCATCCTGGCGGGAAGTCGGGCCCGAACCCGGCTCCGGCGGTCAGCCACTCCTGTTCCCCCAGGCTCTCGGCGAAGTGCGTGGCGACCGGAAGGCCGAGGGCGAGACAGGCGGCGTACATCTCGGGCGTGCACGTATACGGGGCGTGCGGTGAGATGCCGAGCCGGACGCGGTCCGACAGCCACGGTTCGATCCGCTCGCGCGCGGGGACGAATGACGGCTCGAGCGCCTCGGGCCCACCGAAAACCTCGAGGTGGACGATGCCCCGCAGTCCCATCTCCGCCGTTGCAACGGCGGCCGCGCCGGAGAAGCTGGCGTCTCCGATTGTCGTGATGCCCGAGCGAAGGCATTCGGCTGCGCCGAGCCGGGCGATCGCGATCATGTCCTCGGCATCCAGCCGTTGCTTGCGCCGGATATGGGTTGCGATCCAGGGCCCGAAGGGCAGCCCGTCGCCGAACCCCGCGTAGCTCGCGTACTCGATGTGGGAATGGGCGTTCACGAAGCCGGGGACGATCACGCAACCCTCGTGGCGCTGTCCTGCTCCCAGCTCGGCCGCGCGGCCGACCGCGGCAATGAGCCCGTCGTCCCCGATCGCGACGGCTCCGTCACGGATCGGGTCGCCCTCGACGGGCACGACCCAGTCGGCGGAGACGACCTGTCCCATCACGTCCGTGTCGTGTCGCCGCCGTCCTCGTCGGCGCCGACCGTTTCCACGTCGCCGTCTTCCACACCGTCCCCCACGTAGCCGTCGTCCTCGACGCCGAGCTCCTCCGCGAAGGAGTGGTCGTCGTAGAGCTCCTCGTCGTAGAGCGTCTCGTCGTAGGGCTCCTCGGAGGGCTCGTCGCCACCCGGTTCGGGCCCGTCGTCGAGCCCGCCGTCGTCGGCCCGTCGGGCCGCCGTCGTCGTCCTCCCAGGTGTAGAGGGGTGAAGCCGCCCAGCGGCGCTCCATCAGCACGGACAGCCAGATCGACGACTCGAACAGGATCAGCAGCGGGATCGTCTCGAAGAGCAGCGAGACCGGGTCGACGGTCGGCAACAGGATCGCGAAGCAGACCATCAGCACGATGCCGATGCGGCGGTTGCGGCGAAGCATCGCCGACGACAGCACGCCGATGCGCACGAGTGCCAGGATGAAGATCGGCATCTCGAACGCGAGCCCGGAGGCGAGCAGCACCATCGACGTGAACGACAGGTAGTAGCTCGCCCGGATCTGAATGTTGTAGAGCGAGTCGTCGAAGTTGGTGAGGAACTCCACCGCGGCGGGCAGCACGACGAAGTACGCGAACACGACGCCGGTTGCGAACAGCAGCGTGGCGACCACGACGAACACCGAGATCACGCGCTGGGTGGCGCGGTTCATCGCGGGGGCGAGGAACGCCCAGATCTGCCACAGCAGGATCGGCAGGGCGATCCCGATAGCGGCGAGGAGGCTGACCTTCACCGCCGTCGTGAACGGCTCGGTGACGCCGAGCGTGACGAGCTCCTTGTCGTCCGGCAGTGGCCGCTTCAGCCACTCGATCAGCGTCGCGTGGAAGGCGAACGCGAGCAGGAACGCGGGGACGAGCGCCACCAGCCCGATCACGAGCCGGTGCCGCAGCTCGCCCAGATGCTCGACGAGCGTCGCCTCTTCGTCCGGCCCGAGGCGTCGGGGGGCGATCCGCCGGAGTCGCCTCATCCCGCTGTGCTTCTGGTTAGGAGACGGAGTCCCGCTCGCGCGGCTGCGACGTCACGGTCGTGGGCTCGGCGGGCTCGGCCGGCGGCAGCTCCGTGGCGTATGAGTCGTCGTCCTTGCCGTCGCCGCTGATCGAGTCCTTGAACTCGCGCATCCCCTTGCCGAGCTGGCGACCCATCTCCGGCAGCCGCTTCGGGCCGAAGACGAGCAGCAGGACGAGCAGCAGGATGAGCATTTCCCAGATACCGATTCCGAAAGGCATGGCGCGTAGAGTAGCAGCGTGCATGGGCCCCCACGGGGGAGCCGAGGGAACAACGTGCGCGCAACGGACGTTAGCTCGACAGAGGGGATGGTTCCCCTCCGGCGGGGTCCGGCTAACATGTTCCAACCGCGACCGTACAAACCATCGGAAGCAGGGTTCACCTCTCTGCTCGACGGAAACGAGGAACGAACACAGTGGCTTTGCTCGAGATCAAGAACCTCCACGTCGCGTTGGAGGACGGCACCGAGATCGTCAAGGGCGTCGACCTCGCCGTCGACGTCGACGAGAAGCACGCGATCATGGGCCCGAACGGGTCGGGCAAGTCGACGCTCGCCTACGCGCTGATGGGCCACCCGGCGTACGAGATCACCGAGGGCGAGATCCTGCTCGACGGCGACGACGTGTCGGAGATGGGGGCCGACGAGCGCGCTCAGCGTGGACTCTTCCTCGCCTTCCAGTATCCGCACGCGATTCCGGGCGTCACCGTCACGAGCTTCCTGCGCAGCGCGATCAACGCGAAGCGCAAGGCGGCGAACGGCGGCGAGGACAATCCGGTGCCGATCCCCGAGTTCCGCACGGATCTGCTTGCGGCGATGGAGGACCTGAAGGTGCCGCGCGAGCTCGCGTCGCGCTACCTCAACGACGGGTTCTCCGGCGGCGAGAAGAAGCGCGTCGAGATCCTGCAGATGGCGATGCTGAAGCCGAGGATCGCCGTGCTCGACGAGACCGACTCCGGGCTCGACATCGATGCGCTCAAGGTCGTCGCGAACGGGGTCAACTCGCTCGTGGGGCCGCAGATGGGGGCCCTCGTGATCACGCACTACCAGCGAATCCTCAACTACGTCACGCCCGATCACGTGCACGTCTTCGTGGACGGCCGCATCGTCGCGTCCGGCGGCGCCGACCTCGCTCACCAGCTCGAGGCGGACGGCTACGAGGCCTTCATCCCCGCCGGTGTGGGGGGCGACAACGCATGAGCACTGCCGAGAACGAGGTCGTCAAGGGGATTCGCAGTGACTACCAGTACGGGTTCTCGAACCCCGACGAGGCCAAGGACTACTTCTTCAAGTCGGGTCGAGGGCTCTCGCACGAGGTCGTCGAGGCGATCGCCGAGCACAAGAACGAGCCGGCCTGGATGCGGAAGTTCCGCCACGACTCGCTCGACTACTTCTACGCGCGGCCTCTGCCTGCGTGGGGCGGCAACGTCGCCGAGATCGACTTCGACAACATCTACTACTACATCCGCCCCACCGAGAAGCAGGTCGACAAGTGGGAAGACCTGCCGGCGGAGATCCTCGACACGTGGGACAAGCTCGGCATCCCGGAGGCGGAGAAGAAGTACCTCGCCGGCGTCGGCGCCCAGTACGAGTCGGAGGTCGTGTACCACAAGCTGCAGGAGGATCTCGAGAAGAAGGGCGTCATCTTCCTCGACATGGACTCTGCGCTGCGCGACCACGAGGACATCGTCAAGCAGTACATGGGCACGATCATCCCGCAGAACGACAACAAGTTCGCGGCGCTCAACTCGGCCGTCTGGTCGGGCGGCTCGTTCATCTACGTGCCGCCGGGCGTACGCATCGAGATGCCGCTGCAGGCGTACTTCCGCATCAACGCGGAGAACATGGGCCAGTTCGAGCGGACGCTGATCATCGTCGACGAGGACGCCTACGTGCACTACGTCGAGGGCTGCACGGCGCCGATCTACTCGTCCGACTCGCTGCACTCGGCGGTCGTCGAGATCATCGTCAAGCCGCGCGGCCGCTGTCGCTACACGACGATCCAGAACTGGTCGAACAACGTCTACAACCTCGTCACCAAGCGCGCGGTGGCATACGAGGACGCGACCATGGAATGGGTCGACGGGAACCTCGGCTCGAAGCTGACGATGAAGTACCCGGCCATCTGGCTGATGGGCGAGCGGGCGCACGGCGAGGTGCTGTCGATCGCATTCGCGGGCAAGGGTCAGCACCAGGACGCCGGCGGCAAGGTCGTGCACGTCGCCAAGAACACGACGTCGGTGATCACCTCCAAGTCGATCTCGAAGGACGGTGGCCGAGCCGGCTACCGCGGCCTGCTCGAGGTCGGTCGCGGCGCCAGCGGCTCGAAGTCGAAGGTGGTCTGCGACGCGCTCATCCTCGACGAGGAGTCGCGCTCCGACACGTACCCGTACATCAAGGTGGACGAGAGCGACGTCGATCTCGGCCACGAGGCGACCGTCTCGAAGATCGGGGAGGAGCAACTCTTCTACCTGATGAGCCGCGGCCTCTCCGAGTCCGAGGCGAGCGCCATGATCGTCTCCGGCTTCGTCGAGCCGATCACCAAGGAGCTTCCGCTCGAGTACGCCGTCGAGATGAACCGGCTGATCCAGCTCCAGATGGAGGGCTCCGTTGGATAATCCGGTGACGGGAGTCGATTTCGTCGCCGTGCCGTCGACCGACTGGCACCGGTCCCGTGCCTTCTACGTCGACACGCTTGGGCTGCGGCCCGACGACCACGGCCAGTCGGAGTTCTGGGTCGGCGACACGTGTTTCGGGATCTACGAGCCGGCGACGTTCGGTATGGAATTCGCGCCGCAGAAGAACGCGCACATCGCCCTCCACGTCGAGGATGTCGCCGCTGCTCGGGCCGAGCTGGAGGGCAAGGGCGTCGAGTTCCTCGGCGACATCCTGGACACCGGCGTCTGCCACATGGCGTTCTTCACGGATCCCGACGGCAACGACCTGATGTTGCACAACCGGTACGCGCCGCATGCGAGCTGAGCTGCTCGAGCGCTACCGGGCGATTCCTCTGCCCACCAAGTCCGATGAGCACTGGCGTTTCACGGATCTGGCGGGCTTCGACCCGGACGGGTACACCGCGGAGGGAGATGCGGCCGCCGCGCTGCCGGCGGCGATGCTCGAGATCGACGCGTCCGGCGTCGCGTCCGTCGGTGAGGCCGGCATCACGATCGAGTCGGCTCCCGAGGGCATCCGCTTCGAGCTGCTGACGGACGACCACCCGCTGCTCGGCACGCTTGTCGGGCACGGCGAGAAGTTCGCGGCCCACAACGCCGCGATGTGGGAGCACGGGCTGCTCGTTCAGGTACCGAAGGGCATCGTCCTCGACAAGCCTCTCTACATCAGGATCGCCAACGCGATCGAGGGTGGCTCGCTCTTCTGGCGCCTCCTCATCGTTGCCGAGGAGCAGAGCCGGTTCACCGTGATCGAGGAGTACGCCTCCGCCGCGCCGACACTCGCCGGGTATTCCAACGCAGCCGTCGAGATCGTGGTCGAGGAGGGCGCCAAGGTCGAATACGTCTCGGTTCAGAACTACTCGCAGAGCACGTGGCATTTCGCCTCCCACCATGCGCGGGTGGGTCGTGACGCCGAGCTCGACTGGGTCGCGGGCGGCTTCGGCTCGGGCGGCGGCAAGGTCTGGATCCAGAACGACCTCGCCGGCCAGGGCGCCACGTCGAGAGTGACGGGAGCGTACTTCGCCGACCACGAGCAGCGTCTCGACTACGACACCTTTCAGGAGCACATCGCGCCCAACACGACGTCCGACTTCGCCTTCAAGGGCGTGTTGCGCGACACGGCGAGCGCCGTCTGGCGAGGCATGATCCGGGTCGAGGAGGGCGCGCAGAAGACCAACGCCTACCAGGAGAACCGAAACCTGCTGCTGTCGAAGACGGCGCACGCCGACTCGATCCCGGGTCTCGAGATCCTCGCGAACGACGTGCGCTGCACGCACGGCGCGACGCTCAGCCAGGTCGACCGCGAGCAGCTCTTCTACGCGATGGCGCGCGGCCTCTCCCGCCGGGAGGCGGAGCGGCTGATCGTGCGCGGCTTCTTCCAGGACGTCCTCGACCGCATCGACCTCGAGCCCGTGCGCGACGCGCTCGGCCGGGCGCTCGAGGCGCGCATCCCGTAGAGCGTAGGCCTCTCGTCGGGCAGAGCGACGGCCTTCGCCCTTACGGCGTGACGACGTCACCGCGTCGGGCGCGTAGTCCGCGCCGCGATTCGGGCCCAGCACCGTGACGCGGTAGCGGCTCGAGCGCCAGCCCGGCCGCAGCGCCAGCGCGAACGTGCCCTTCGGCCCGCGCAGGCGCACGCCGAGCAGGCGCTTCCAGCCGGCGGCGCCGTCGCAGCGCCAGCAGTCCACCCACGCGAAATGCGTCACGGCCGTTCCGGCGGTGGTCGGGGAGGTGCCGTAGACGCCGCGGCCTGCGAACGACGCGGTGCCGCTGATCCGGTCGTCTTCGAGCGATGCCTCGAGCTCGGTCGCGTCACCCTTCCAGCGGGCGAGCCGGAGGGCGGTCGATCCGTCCGGCCGCATGGGCGTGCGCTGCAGCGCCCAGAGCCGGCCGTCCGGCGTCTTCCGCACCACGACAGCCTGGGCGATGCCGGCCTTCGGTGCGGGCGAGCTGACGTCCGCGCTGAGAATCCGGCCTCCCGGCAGATACCGGCCGGACGGCGGCACGAGCAACGTCTTGCGGACGCCGCCCTCCGTCCAGCTCACCTCGGCCGCGCCTCGCGCATCGACCTTGAGCGCCGGTTGCGAGCCCTTGACGGTGACGTCGATCGACCCTGCAGCAGCGGCCGCACACGCCAGAGCGGCTGCCGTGAGCGAGGTGACGCTGATGAAGGCCCGGGTCGGCATGTGGTCGCCCGATGCTACTCGCTCGCACGAGGCTCAGCAGTTTCCGGCCGGGAAGATCGGGGAGTTCTCGGATGCGATGCTCCGCCGGCGCTGTGACGGTGCGCGAGGACGTCGGCCGACTCTGGGAAGGCACGCGCTCGTCCAGAGGAAAGGCTTGATCCGGGGGAGGGGTTGACGGGGCCGTCCGCCGGCGGCCTCGTCGCCTGTAGACCTACTCGGATCCCCCGATCGGGGTTCGTCCTCTACGCTTCGGTAGATGGGCGAGTTCGGCCTCTTTCCTCTGGGCATGGTGCTCCTGCCCACCGAGCAGGTGCCGCTCCACATCTTCGAGCCGCGCTACCGGGAGCTGATCGGCGAGTGCCTGGAGCAGGGATCGCCGTTCGGGCTCGTCTACGCCGACGACGACGGCATGCGTGAGGTCGGCACGCTCGCGACCGTCACCGAGGTGACGGAACGCTTCCCCGACGGCCGTCTCACCATCGTCGTCGAGGGGGGCGAGCGCTTCCGGGTCGTCGAGCTGACGGACGGACGCAGCTTCCACACCGCCGAGGTGGAGGAAGTCGAGGATCAGCACGACCCGGCCGACGCCGCCGACGCCGACCGTGCGCTCGAGCTGTTCGCCCAACTCGTCGAGCTGACGGGCGCGGACGTCGAAGCGCCGCGTACCGACGTCCCCCAGCTGTCGTTCGCCGTCGCAGGCAGGTTCGACTTCTCGCCCGACCTGAAGCAGGAGCTGCTCGAGGCGACGTCGGAGCGCGTGCGGCTCCGGCGCCTGTGCGAGCTGCTCGCCGCCGCCGCGGAGACCGTGGAGCGTCAGAGGGAGATCGCCGCTCGTGCCCAGACGAACGGCAAGGTGCACCCGCCCGGGTAGGTCGTCCTCCCGGACGCTGTTAGCCTCGGCCCGTGCCCGAGGGTCTGACAGAGGCGGAGGCGCGCCGGCGGCTCCAGGCGAAAGGAGAGCCGGTCGAGCCCACGACGAGCCGCTCGACGGCGAGCATCGTTCGCGCCAACGTCGTCACGCCCTTCAACGCGATCCTGCTCGCGCTCGGCATCCTCACGCTCGTGTTCGCCGACTGGCGCGACGCTCTCTTCCTGGGGATCATCGTCACCAACTCGGGGATCGGGATCTGGCAGGAGCTCCGCGCCCGTAACAAGCTCGATGCGCTCGCCGCGCTGGTCGCGCCCCGAGCGTCCGTCGTCCGCGATGGAAGCGAGCGGGACGTGCGTGTGGAGGAGGTGGTCGAGGGCGATCTCGTGCGCCTGGCTCCCGGTGACCAGGTCGTCGCCGACGGGTCTCTCGCAGAGGCGTCCGGGCTGCAACTCGACGAGTCGATCCTCACCGGCGAGTCGCGTTCCGTCACCCGTGAGCAGGGCGACGAGATCCTGTCCGGCTCGTTCGTGGCCGAGGGAACGGGGTCGTTCGTCGTCTCCGCCGTGGGCCAGGACTGCTACGCGGGCAGGATCACGGGCACCGCGCGCGAGTTCCGGCACCCACGCTCTCCGCTCGAGCGGTCGGTCAACCGCCTCCTGTACGTGCTCGTCGGCGTGATGGTGCCACTCGGCGCCATGCTGGTCGTCGCGCTCTGGAAGCAGGACGTTGGCGTTCGCCACGCTGTGGACACGTCGGTCGCGGGCATGGTCACGTTGGTCCCGGAAGGGCTCATCCTGCTCGTCTCGATCACCTACGCGGCGGCTGCGCTGCGCATGGCGCGCGCCGGCGCGCTGGCGCAGCAGCTGAACGCGATCGAGTCGCTCGCCTCCGTCGACACGCTGTGCATCGACAAGACGGGCACCCTGACCGAGCCGCGGCTGCGGGTGGTCTCGTTCGTCCCGTCGAGCGATGTCGAGGAGCCGGCGCTCCGTCAGGCCTTCGGGCGGTTCGCCGCGTCGGCCGGCGCGCGAAACGCCACTCTCGATGCGATCGCCGTCGCCGTCGGATTCCCCCTCGGAGCCGGCCGACGAGGAGATCCCGTTCCTGTCCCGACGCCGCTTCAGCGCCATGCGCGTCGGCGGTGCCCGCTACGTCCTGGGCGCGCCCGAGCTGTTTCCACTCGACGGGGTCGCCGAGGCTGCGCGAGACGAGCAGGCAGTCCGGTCGCCGCGTCGTCGCGCTCGGGACGGCGAGCGCCCCGTTCCCGGACGACCCGGACGACGCGCTGCCGCCGCTCCGAACCCTTGGCCTCGCCGTGCTCGCGGAGGAGTTGCGGGCCGACGTCCGCGAGACGGTTGCGTTCTTCGCCGAGCAGGGCGTGGAGCTCAAGGTGCTGTCGGGAGACTCACCCGACACGGTCGGCTCCATCGCCCGCGACGCCGGAATCCCGATGCGAACGGGCCCGATCCCGGGCGGTGAGCTGCCGGACGATGACGCCGGCCTGGCCGTGGTCGCCCGCGACGTGTCCGTCGTGGGACGGATCTCCCCGGAGGGGAAGCGGCGCGTGGTCGAGTCCTTGAGCGCGCAGGGCCGGTATGTGGCGATGGTCGGGGACGGCGTCAACGACGTGCCGGCGCTCAAGTCCGCCCGGCTCGCGATCGCCCAGGGCTCGGGCACGCAGATGGCGAAGGCGGTCGCCGACGTCGTCCTCGTAAACGGGAACTTCGCCGCGGTGCCGGGAATGGTGGCGGAGGGACGCCGCATCCTGCGCAACATCCAGCGCGTCACGAAGCTGTTCGTCACGAAGTCGGTGTTCGCCGGCTTCCTGATCGTGGCGATCGGGATCACGCCGACCGACTATCCGCTGCTGCCGCGGCACCTCACGATCGTCGGCGCCCTCACCGTCGGCATTCCTGCCTTCTTCCTCGCGCTCGCCCCGAGCGACGGCCCTTGGCGAACCGAGGGGTTCCTGCGCGAGGTGGCGCGGTTCGCTGTCCCCGCGGGTGTCGCAGCCGGGCTCGGCGTCACCACCAGCTACCTGGTTGCGCTCAACGTCTTCGACCTCGGCCTTCTCCAGGCGCGCACCGCGGCCACGTCGACACTCATCGTCGTCGGCCTCTATCTCGTCCTCGCGCTCGAGGCGACCAGCACGAAGCGCGTGCGTCTCGTCGCGATCATGTGCGCGGCGCTCTTCGCCGTCTACCTTCTGATCATTGCCGTTCCCGCGGTGCGTGACTTCTATGAGCTCGCGGTGCCTAACCTGGCCGCAGTGATGCTCGTTGCGGTGGGCTCCGCGATCGCGATCAGCTTCCTCTGGCTGACGGACGACCGCTTCGTGCCGCTGCGCCGCCCGGCCGGCTGAGGTCGCCCGGGTACGATGCCGTGATGGCTTCCGTGACTCTGCCCGCTCTCGATGCGAACCGCCTGCGCGCGGACTTCCCCATCTTCGAGCAGCGCTTCTACGGCAAGCCGCTCGCATTCCTCGACTCTGCCGCGAGCTCGCAGAAGCCGCGGCAGATGCTCGAGGCGATGACGGAGTTCTACGAGACTTCGTACGCGAACGTCCACCGCGGCGTGTACCAGCTGGCGGAGCGTGCGACCGACGCGCTCGAAGCGGCGCGCGAGACGATCCGCGTGCTCCTGAACGCCCCGTCCGCACGCGAGGTGATCTTCGTTCGCAACGCGACCGAGGCGATCAATCTGGTGGCGTACGCCTGGGGCCTGACGACTCTGAAGCCGGGAGATCTCGTGGTCGTGACGGAGCTCGAGCACCACTCGAACTACGTGCCCTGGCAGTACATCGCCTCGCGCACCGGGGCAAGCTTCCGCGTCGTTCCGCTCGACGAGCACGGGGAGCTGCAGCTCGATGCGCTGGAGGCGTTGGAGCGCGAGGGGAACGTGAAGGTGGTTGCGGTGGGCGTCGTCTCCAACGCGCTGGGGACGGTCAACCCGGTGGAACGTCTCTCCGCGTGGGCGCACGGGCAGGGTGCGATCGTGGTCGCGGACGCCGCGCAGGCGGCACCGCACCGCAAAGTCGACGTGCAGGCGCTCGGGTGCGACTTCGCGGCCGTGTCGGCGCACAAGATGTGTGGCCCGAGCGGCGTGGGGGTGCTCTGGGGTCGGGCCGAGCTGCTCGAGGCGATGGAGCCCTTCCTGCTCGGCGGGCACATGATCCGCTCCGTCGGCGCCGAGAGGACGACGTGGGCCGAGCTGCCGCACAAGTTCGAGGCCGGTACTGCCCCGATGGCGGAGGCCGTCGGGTTTGGCGCGGCCGTCGACTATCTGAACGACGTCGGCTTCGACGCCATCGAGCGGTACGAACACGAGTTGGCGGCGTATGCGCTCGGTCGTCTCGAGGAGCTCCCGTGGGTGACCTCGTACGGGCCGCCGGCCGACCGGCGTGCGGGCATCGTCTCGTTCAACGTCGACGGGGTGCATCCGCACGATGTCGCGCAGGTGCTCGATTTCGAGGGAATCGCGATCCGCGCGGGTCACCACTGCTGCCAGCCGCTGATGCGGAAGCTCGGGGTGGCTGCGACCAATCGCGCGAGCTTCTACCTCTACACGACCTACGACGAGATCGACCGGCTCGTTGCCGGCCTGCACACGGTGAGGAAGGCCTTCGCGTGAGCGAGTTCGAACAGCTGTACCGCGAGGTGATCCTCGATCACTACAAGGCGCCACGAAATCACGGCCTGCTCGACCCGAGCGACGCCGTCGCGGAGGGACAGAACCCGCTCTGCGGCGACGAGGTCACCGTCTCCGTCCGCTTCGGTGCCGGGGACGTGATCGAGGAGGTCGGGTTCGAGGGGCGCGGGTGTGCGATCAGCCAGGCCGCGACCTCGATGCTGACGGACCTCGTCAAGGGCCGCACCGTGGAGGACGTGGCGGCGATGCCCAAGGAGGAGTTGCTCGATGAGATCGGGATCCCGCTGACTCCCGTGCGGCTCAAGTGCGCGCTGCTCGGCCTCGGCGTGCTGAAGGTGGCGCTGAACAAGGCCAGGGGCACGCCCTTGCCCGAGGAGTGGGGCACGTCGTCCGGCGACATCAGCCTGAGCTGAGCATGGCGGAGCTCGAGGTCTGCCCGCTCGCGGAGCTGCCGCCCGGCACGGTGCGGATCCTGGTGGCGGCGCCGTTGCTCTCGATCGGTGTCTACAACTGCGACGGTGAGCTGTACGCCCTCGAGGACCGGTGCTCCCACGACGACGGCCCGCTGTGCGAGGGCGACTTCGACTGCGCCGACGGCGTGGCGATCTGCCCGCGTCACGGCGCGCGCTTCGAGATCGCGACGGGCAAGGCGCTGACCTTGCCCGCGTACATCCCGGTGGAGACGTATCCGGTGCGTTTGCGCGACGACGGCTTCGTGGTCGTCGACGTCGCGTCGCTCTGATACCGACACCTGAGCAGGGCTTTCGCGACGACCGTCTCTGATGGTACGTTTGCGCGTACCGCGGAAAGGAGGTGGTCCGGACGTGACAGATTCCAGCAGTACCGGCAGTGGAGGTACCAGCGGGTAGAGGCGTGTCCCCGAGACCCACTGGGGAATCGCCATAGCCACGCGTAGGGGACGCGCGACCCGCGCCGCCGACCGGAATCCTCCGGCAAGGCAGGAAGCGCCTCTACCAATTCGACGCTGGCTACCGGGTTACGCGGGGCCGCCTCAGGGCGGCCCCGTTCCTTTTCCGCAGTGGGGGTGGCGGGACGGGGATGCGCCGTGTCGCCAGCTCGACCAGGCTGGCGAGCGCCGCAGCGATGCGTGCCCGCCGCTCGCGCGAGGTGCGGGTCAGCCGGAGGTGGCTGCGACGGCGAGGCGGAGCTGTTCGCCGAGCGGCATGAGCTCGCCGAGGCCGAGCGTTTCCTGGGAGCGTCCCTCGTCCGTGACGACGTTGTCTCCCAGCGAGAGCATCGTCAGCTGGTCGCGGGTCAGCGGCGCACCGGGAAGGCGTTCCAGCACGAGCGCCTGCGGGCGCATCAGCCAGGTGGGCAGGTGCAGGGCCGGACGCCTGGCGCCCTGCGCGCCCTTGAGCAGTGACCACAGCTCGTTCCAGTCGACGACGTCCGGGCCGCCCAGCTCGATCACGCTGTCCCCCGGCTGTCCGGCGAGCGTGGCTGCGACGGCGCGGGCGAGATCGTCCACCCAGATCGGTTGGATGCGCTGCTTGCCGCTTCCGATCACCGGCGTCACCGGCGCGAGCCGGGCGATGCGCAGGAAGCGCGGCAGAGCGCCGCCGTCGGAGCCGAAGACGAAGCTCGGCCGCAGGATTGCGTACGGGATCCTCGACGCGGTAACCGCCTGCTCGCACGCCCACTTTGCGGCGTAGTAGGGGACGGCGTCCTTCGTCTGCTCGGTCGTGCCGAGCGCGCTCATGTAGACGATGCGTCCCGCTCCCGCCTCCCGCGCAGCGACGAGCAGGTTCGCCGTCCCCTGCGTCATCACGCGGTCGAAGTCGGCCGGCCGGCCGGCGATGATCGCCACGAGGTGCACGACCGCGTCCACGCCGGAGAGCGCCGTCCGCAGCGAATCCGGGTCGGTGACGTCCCCCTGCGCGAGCTCGCAATCGACGTCGTCGAGCCGGGCCGCGCCCTCGCGCCGCGAACGAGCGCCCGCACGCGCTCACCTCGCCCAACCAGCATTCGCGTCACGTGGCGCCCGACGAACCCGGCTGCGCCCGTGACCAGGATCATCCCGTGAAGTTCTTCCAGTACCGGCTCGGGGTCGGTCCTCGCTGGCCCTGGTACTTGGAGCCGAGCGCGTCGGAGCCGTAGGGCGTCTCCGCCGGCTCCGTCATCTGCACGAAGGAGAGCTGTCCGATCTTCATGCCCGGGTAGATCGTGATCGGAAGGTTCGCGACGTTCGAGAGCTCCAGCGTCACGTGCCCGTCCCAGCCCGGGTCGATGAAGCCCGCGGTGGAATGGATCAGCAGCCCGAGCCGCCCGAGCGAGCTCTTCCCCTCGAGCCGTGCGACGAGGTCGTCCGGCAGCGTCACGCGCTCCAGCGTCGAGCCCAGCACGAACTCGCCGGGGTGCAGGATGAACGGCTCGTCGTCCTCGACCTCGACCAGCTCGGTCAGCCCCTCCTGCTCCACCTTCACGTCGATGTAGGGGTAGCGCGAGTTCCGGAACACCCGGAACAGCCGGTCGACGCGCACGTCGAGGCTCGACGGCTGCATCAGCGCGGGATCGTACGGGTCGATGCCGATGCGGCCGGCCTCGATCAGGCGCCGGATGGCGCTGTCGGAGAGAACCATCGAGCCGATCCTAGAGGCTCGAGCGCCTCCCCGGCGAAGCCGGGGGAGATCGTCCAGGGCGCCCGGGATGCGCTACGCTCCCTTGCCCGGTGTCGATGCTCTACGGACCTATGGATCCGAACGAGCGCTTCCGCGCTCGCCGGAACCAGATACGTCGGACGAAGCGGCGTCGGCGCGCCGCGGTCCTGGCGCTCCTGCTCGTCGATCGTGATCGCGGTCGCGATGGGCGCGACGCTGATCGGCGGCGAGCCCCGACCGGTTGCGAAGCAGCCCGCTGCCGCTGTAGCGCTTCCCGGCACGGCGGCGGCGGCCACGCGCCCCCGGCCGCTGCCGGTCGAGATCCGCGGCGTCCACGTCACCGGTGCCCTCGCGTCGCTGCCCGGCAAGTTCAAGGAGTACGTCGGCTACACCCGCTACGGCCTCAACACGATCGAGCTCGACGTCAAGGACGAGGGCGGTGAGATCGGGTTCGTTCCCGCCGGCGTGCCGCTCGCGACCCAGGTGCGGGCCACGCGCCCGTACTACGACCCGCGCCAGGTGGCCCGGCTCGCCCACCGGAACGGCGTCTACCTGATCGGCCGCGTCGTCACCTTCCAGGACCCGCAGCTCGCGGGCGCGTCGCCCCGACCTCGCGGTGCGCCGTCCCGACGGCTCCGTCTGGACGACCACGGCAGGGCTCGGGTGGGTCAACCCCTACGATCGGCGCGTCTGGGACTACTCCGTGTCCGTGGCGGTCGCAGCCGCGAAGGCCGGCTTCGACGAGATCATGTTCGACTACGTGCGCTTCCCCTCCGACGGCGACGTCGGCAGCGCCGTCTATCCGGGCAAGACGACCGTTCCGCGCGGGCGGCTGATCGCCGACTTCGTGGCCTACGCCAGGAAACGGCTGCAGCCGCTCGGCGTCCGCGTCTCGACGGCGGTGTTCGGGCTCTCCGCTACGCGGGACATGCATATCGGACAGGTACCTCGCTACATGTCCCGCCACGCCGACACCATCGTGCCGATGTCCTACCCCGCCCTCTACGGCGGCGGCGAGCTCGGGATCGAGCATCCCAGTGCCCAGCCGGGAGAGACGGTGTTCCGCACGCTTGCCGACTTCCGCAGGCAGCTCAAGGGCTCCCGCGCCCAGATCGTTCCCTGGGTGCAGGACTGGAACTACGACGTCCAGCAGGTGCTCGCTCAGATCGACGCGGCGAGATTGCAGGGCGCGAAGGGCTTCCTGCTCTGGAACGCGAACGGCATCTACACCGTGCGCGCGCTCGCCCCCGCCGACGGCGCCTGACGGACGGCTCACGGCGCGAGCCGGCAGCGAGTCCACCCGCCACCGACGCGCGCGTAGCGAACGCGGTCGTGCAGACGGTTCGGCCGCCCCTGCCAGAACTCGATCGCGTCCGGGACGAGCCGGTAGCCGCCCCAGAACGGAGGGAGCGGCACGTCCTCCGCACCGGCGAAGCGCGCCTCCACCTCCGCGTACGCGCGCTCGAGCTCCTCGCGCGACCCGAGCGGCCGCGACTGCGGGGAAGCCCAGGCCCCGAAGCGGCTGCCGAGCGGCCGGGCGCGGAAGTACGCGAGCGACTCGTCGTCGGACATGCGCTCGACGCGTCCCTCCGCGCGCACCTGCCGCGACTGAGCCTCCCAGTGCAGGACGAGCGCCGCCCGGGGATTCGCCTCCAGCTCCTCGCCCTTGCGACTCTCGCGGTTCGTGAAGAACGTGAAGCCGCGCGCGTCGTGGCCGCGGAGCAGCACCATCCGCACCGAAGGCACGGCCGCCGGAGTCGCCGTCGCGAGCGCCATCTGCTCCGGCGTCGGCACCCCCGCCGCAGACGCCTCCGCGAACCACGCGTCGAACTGCGCGTGCGGGTCGGGATCGCAGCTCCTCCACGTCCACGAGAGCCGAGACTACCCGCGGCGCGCTCCGGTACGCTCATCGGCGTGGCCGTGACGAGGACGATAGAGATCCGCACCGAGATACCGGGCCCCCGCTCGCGCGAGATCATCGAGCGCGCCGAGCATGCGATCGCACGGCCGCTCCAGGTGTACCTCCCCATCTTCGCCGCGCGTGCGGTGAACGCGACGATCACCGACGTCGACGGCAACACGTTCGTCGACTTCGCGGGCGGCGTCGGCGTCGTCAACGTCGGCCACTGCAACCCCCGCGCCGTTGAGGCGATTCAGGAACAGGCGGCGCAGTTCGTCCACACCGACTTCACCGTCGTCCCGTACGAGTCGTACATCGAGGTGGCGGAGCGGCTCGGCGACGCTCGCACCGATCAGCGGGCCGACGCGTGCCGCGTTCTTCAACTCCGGCGCCGAGGCGGTCGAGAACGCCGTCAAGATCGCGCGCCTCCACACCGGCCGGCCCGCGGTGATCGCCTTCGAGGCCGGCTTCCACGGCCGCACGCTGCTCGCGATGACGATGACGTCGAAGGTGCACCCGTACAAGACCGGGATGGGGCCGTTCGCCCCCGAGGTGTACCGGGCCCCGTTCCCGAACGACTACCGTGGCCCCTCCGCCGTCGAGGCGCTCGCCGAGCTCGACCGGATGTTCCACACCCATGTCTCGCCCGATCACGTCGCCGCGATCGTGTTCGAGCCGCAGCTCGGCGAGGGAGGGTTCGTGCCCGCCCCTGTCGAGTTCGTCGAGGGGCTCCGCGCCCTCTGCGACCACCACGGCATCGTCATGGTGGCGGACGAGGTGCAGACCGGCTTCGGGCGCACCGGGCGCATGTTCGCGATGGAGCACTACGGGATCGAGCCGGACCTGATGGTCGTCGCCAAGTCGATCGCCGCAGGCCTGCCCCTGTCGGGCGTGATCGGCAAGGCCGAGGTGATGGACGCGCCGCATTCCGGTGCGATCGGCGGCACCTACATCGGCAACCCCGTCGCGCTCGCCGCCGCTCTCGCCGTGCTCGACGTCTTCGCCGAGGAAGACCTCGTCGCCCGCGGCCGGGTCGTCGGCGACCGCATCCGTGAGCGCATGCTCTCCTGGCAGCAGCGGTGGCCGTCGATCGGCGACGTCCGCGGCCTCGGAGCCATGCTCGCGATCGAGCTCGTCCACGATCCGGCCACGAAGGAGCCCGCGCCCGAGCTCGCCGCCGCGATCATCGACGCCGCCCTGGCCCGCGGGCTGATCCTGCTCAAGGCCGGGGTCTCCGGCAACTGCATCCGGGTGCTCTGCCCGCTCACGATCGAGGACGCCGTCCTCGACGAGGGCCTCGCCGCCTGGGAAGACGCGCTCGCAGCCGTGCTCGCGCCGTAGCCACCAACAGAACAGCAAGGAAGGGTGTCTCCCCTGCTCGTTCGGAAGATACCCCCTCCGTTCCGCCCTGTGCAGCCCTCGGCGCCCGCTCAGTACGCGAGCGCGCGGCGGCGCTCGTGCCGCTCGAGCGCCAGTGCGATCAGCCGGTCGAGCAGCTCCGCGTACGGGATCCCGCTCGCCTCGAACAGCTTCGCGTACACGCTCGTCGACGTGAAGCCCGGGATCGTGTTCAGCTCGTTCACGACGACCTCCCCGTCGGGCCGCACGAAGAAGTCGACGCGCGCCATCCCCTCGCAGTCCGTCGCCACGAACGAGGCGACCGCGAGCTCCTGCACCCGGGCGGCAGTCTCGGCGGGCAGGCGCGCGGGCACGATCAGCTCCATGCCGCCCTCCGCGTACTTCGCATCGAAGTCGTACCAGTCGGCGTGCGCCACGATCTCGCCCACGGCGGAAGCGACGGGCTTCCGGTTGCCGAGCACGCCCACCTCCACCTCCGTGCCGGGCTGGAAGTCCTCCACCAGCACCTTGTCGTCGTGGCGCAGGGCCAGCTCGACGGCAGGCCCGAGCTCGATCTCCGAGCAGACCTTGGAGATCCCCACCGAGGAGCCGAGGCGCGCCGGCTTCACGAACACCGGGTAGCCGAACGGGTTCTCCACCGGGTCGCCGGGCCGCAGCGTCACGCTGCGGGCCACCGGGATGCCGCTGTCACGGAGCACGGCCTTGAAGCGATCCTTGTCCATGCAGAGCGCCGACGCGAGCACGCCCGCCCCGACGTAGGGGACGTCGGCCAGCTCGAGCAGCCCCTGCACGGTTCCGTCCTCGCCGAAGGGGCCGTGCAGGATCGGGAGCACCACGTCGACGGCGCCGAGCGCGGCGGGCGACGCCGCCGTCGGGACGGGCAGCGAGCCGGCGGCCGGGGACGGCAGCGCGTCCTGTTGTGCTGCCGGCGGTAGCGCCCACACCCCGTCCCGGCCGATCTCGATCGTCTGCACGTCGTAGCGCGCCGGGTCGAGAGCGTCGAGCACGGATCGTGCCGAGGTCAGCGAGATGCCGTGCTCGCTCGAGCGGCCGCCCGCCAGGATCGCGACCCGGACGCGGCCGCTCACGGTGTCGGCGTCGTCGCCGTCGTGTCGGTGGGCGTCGTCCTCGCGGTCGTGTCGGTCGGGGTCGTGTCCGGCGGTGCGACGTAGCGGCCGACGAACAGCGTCACGATCGTCTCCGGGTCCTGCTGGGTGTTCCCCGGCGGGTCCTGGGTGATCACGATGCCGTCGTACACCTCCTGGTCGGTGTCCTGCATCGTCACGGTCACCTTGAACCCGGCTGCCGTGAGCGTTGCCCTGGCGTCCGCGACCGTCTGGCCGGCCACGTCGGGCAGCGGGCGTCGTCGTCGGTCCGTTCGACACGGACAGGGTCACCGTGGAGCCCTTCGAGGCTGTCGAGTTGCCCGCCGGCACCTGGTCGACGACCACGCCCGCAGGTTGGTCGTTGTCGACGTCGACCCGCGCGACCGCGAAGCCCGCCGCCTGGAGCTGGGAGGCTGCGGTGTCGTAGAGCAGGCCGATCACGGACGGCACGCCGATCGGCTTCGGGCCCTTCGAGACGTTGATCCGCACCTCGGCGCCGGAGACGAGCTTCGTCCCCGCTTCGGGCGCCTGCGCGGTCACCGTGCCGGTCGCCTTGTCGGAGTTGACCTCGACCGTCCTCGCCTTGAGGCCCGCCTCGGTGATCGCGGTCACCGCGTCGGTGAGGCGCAGGCCGACGACGCTCGGCGTCACCACGGTCGGCTTGCCGCTCGAGACGAGGATCGTGACGATGCTGCCCTTCGCCATCCGCGTCCCGGGCGACGGCTCCTGGTCGTAGACGATCCCGATCGCCACGTCGCCGTTCGGCAGGCGGCGGATCTTCGGTTCGAAGCCCGCGTCGACGATGAGGGTGCGCGCCTTCGCCTCCAGCAGCCCCTCGTACTCGCCCACTGCCACGGGCTTGCCCTCGTCGATCTGGTTCTGCACCTTGTCGTAGAGGAAGTAGCCGGCGACGGCGAGCGCGAGCAGGGCGCCCAGCCCGAGCACCCACGGCCACCAGTTGCGACCGCGCGCGACCGGCCCGTCGTAGGCCCGGTAGCGCTCGTCTCCGCCGTAGGTGCCTCCCGACGTGCCGGAGCCGAGCCGCGGCGTCAGCTGCGTCGCGGCGGTCTCGTCGATCGCGCCCGCGCCTGCGAGCACCATGGTCGCTGCGTGCTCCGTGTCGCTGCCCACCGACTCGCCGCGCGTGACGAGCTCGAGGTCGCGGTCCATCTCGCCGGCGTTCCGGTAGCGGTCGGTCGGCTCCTTTGCGAGCGCCCGCAGCACGACGAGGTCGAGGTCGCGGGGGATCTCCGCGCCCCGGGCGGAGGGGGCGTCCGGCGCCTGCGAGAGATGCTTCATCGCGATCTCCACGGGCGTCTCGCCCGTGAAGGGCACGGCGCCGGTGAGCAGCTCGTAGAGCACGACGCCCGTCGAGTAGAGGTCGGAGCTCTCGTCCACCGGCGCGCCGCGCGCCTGCTCGGGAGAGAGGTACTGCGCGGTGCCGACGATCGAGCCGGCCTCCGTCATCTCGCTCGCGCCCGCGCGGGCGATCCCGAAGTCCGCCACCTTGACGCGGCCCTCGCGGTCGACGATCACGTTGTGCGGCTTGATGTCCCGGTGGATGATCCCGTTGCGGTGCGCGTAGCGCAGCGCCGCCAGGATCTGACGCGTGTAGGAGACGGCGACGGGCACCGGGCAGGGGCCGCGCGTCACGATCAGCTCCTTCAGCGTCCGGCCCTCGACGTACTCCATCACGATGTAGTAGGAGCCGTTCGAGACGCCACGGTCGTGGATGGAGACGATGTTGGGGTGCGAGAGCGCGGCGGCGTGGGTCGCCTCGCGCCGGAAACGCTCCACGAACTGCTCGTCGTTCGCGTACCGCTCGTGCAGGATCTTCACCGCGACCTTGCGGCCGAGCTCCTGGTCCTCCGCCAGCCACACGTCGGCCATGCCGCCCGAGCCGAGCTTGCGCTCGAGCAGGTAGCGGCCGGCGAAGAGGGTTTCGGTGAGATCGTTCTGGTTCATTGGTCTCCGTACGTTAGGGATTCGCCGTCGGCTGCAGGAGCGCCTGCATCACTTGACGTGCGATCGGGGCGGCAGTTGCGCCGCCGGTGAGGGACTGGTTCTGCAGCACGACCGCGATCGCGAGCTCGGGCCGCTCCCCCTCCGGCCCTGCGAAGGCGATGAACCACGTGACGTTGCTGCCCGCCACGCCGGTCTCCGCCGTGCCCGTCTTGCCGCCGATGCGCAGCCCGGAGATCTGGGCGGCGGTGCCCGTGCCCGCCTGCACCGCGCGCACCATCATGTCGCCGACGTCGCGGGCCGTCACCGGCGAGACCGCGCGCCGGATCCGCTCGGGCTTCGTCTTCTCGCGCGTCTTCCCGTTCGGGGTGACGATGCGGTCGACGACGTACGGGCGCATCAGGATGCCGCCGTTGCCGATCGTGCCGGCCACCATCGCCATCTGCAGCGGTGTCACGAGCAGCCGCTCCTGGCCGAACGCCATGCGGCCCGCGTCGACGTCGGTGTCGCGTCGCGGGTCGTAGAGGCGCAGTTCCCTGTCCTCGAGCTTGTAGAGCCCGCTCGGGCGGCGCTCGCTCTCGGGGGTCTCGAGCGGCGGCCGGTCGTAGAAGCCGAACGCCTTCGCCTGCTCGAGGATCCGCCGCGCGCCCAGCTTGAGCCCGATGTTGCAGAACACGGAGTTGACCGAGTACTGCAGCGCGGTCGCCAGGCTGACGTTGCCGAACGGGCTCGAGGTGTCGAAGTTGTTCACGCGCTTGCCGTACACGGTGCAGTAGCCGGGGTCGTAGAACGTCGACGTGGGCTCGTACGCCCCGGACTCGAGCGCCGCCGACGCGGTCACGACCTTGAACGTCGAGCCCGGCGGGTAGAGGCCCTGGCTGGCCCGGTTCAGGAGCGGGGAGGCAGGGGTGCAGTTGGCGCGGATCGCCTCGATCTTCCCGAAGTCGTTCTCCACCTGATTCGGGTCGTAGCTCGGCGAGGACGCCATGACGCGCAAACGGCCGGTGCGCGGGTCGAGCGCCACGACGGCGCCGCAGTTGTCGCCGAGCGCGTCCAGTGCCGCCTTCTGGCCGTTCAGGTCGAGCGTGAGCCGTACCGAGTCGCCGACGATGGGCCTGCCGTTGAGCTTGTCGAGCGACTGGTCGACGAGGGACGAGAGGCTTCGCACAGAGCCGGTCAGATAGTCGTTCAGCGAGCGCTCGAGCCCCGTGCGGGAGCGTGCCGCGGTCGAGTAGCCGACGACGTGCGCGGCGAGCTTGCCCTGCGGATAGCGGCGGAAGTAGAAGGTCTTGCCGCGCACCACCTCGGCGCGGTTGCGGGCGACGACGCGGGACGGCGTCAGGATCACGCCGCGGCGGATCTCGAACTGGGCGACGCGCTGGATCTCGTTGTCCTGGCGCTCGGCGAGCGCAGGCCTCGCCCATGTCTGCCAGTAGGTGGTGGCGACGACGAGTGCCACGAGCAGCCCCATCGCGACGGTCGCGACGCGCTTGATCTGACCGTTCACGGGCGGTCCGCCGTGGCGACGGCACGGTTGGAGACGAGCAGGAGCAGGGCCAGCATGACGAAGTTGGAGAGGATCGACGACCCGCCGTACGAGACGAACGGGAGCGTGATGCCGGTGAGCGGCACAACGCGCAGCACGCCGCCGACGATGATGAACGTCTGCAGGGCGAAGCCGAAGGCGAGGCCGGCCGCGAGCAGCTTCGAGAAGCCGTCCTGCGCGATCAGCGCGATCCGGAAGCTGCGGGCGACGAAGACCATGAACAGGAGCAGCACCGCGGCGGCGCCCACGAGCCCGATCTCCTGCGCGATCGCCGAGTAGACGAAGTCGGTGTTCAGGTAGGGGATCAGCGGCGTCCCGTCCACGGTCTCGAACGTGCCCTTGCCGAGCCCCGTGCCGCCGTAGCCGCCGTTGGCGATCGAGTACAGGCTCTTCACGAGCTGGTACGAGTCGCAGTTCTGGCGGTACTCGAGCTTGCCGTTGATGGCGCAGTACACGCGCTCGTCGGTCCACGGGTGCAGCCACACCGTCACGCGCTGCTGCACGCGGTCGAGCGAGTTGTAGAGCGCGGCCGACCCGGCCACGAACAGCCCCAGCCCGACGCCGACGTAGAGTGCCCGGCCGGTGGCCGCGTACAGCATGGCGAGGAAGATGCCGAAGTTGAGCAGCGCCGATCCCAGGTCGCTCGTCTGCACGAGGACGAGCATGGCCGCGCCCCAGATCGCGAGCAGCGGCCCCAGGTCCTTCAGGCGTCCCTGTGCCAGCGCCTCGCGCTTGTCCCGCAGGTAGCCGGCCAGGAAGACGATCAGGAAGATCTTCGCGAGCTCGCCCGGCTGGAACTGCAGTCCGCCGACCTTCACCCACAGCTTGACGCCGTTGACGCGGTAGCCGAGGCCGGGCACGGACGGCAGGAGCAGCAGCACCACGGCCGAGATGCCGAACAGGTACTTGTAGCGCTCCAGCACGCGGTAGTCCCAGCGCAGCCAGACGAGCACGACGGCGAAGATGGCGATGCCGAGCGCGACCCACACCGCCTGCCGGCGCGCGTCCTCGGGGTCGAGCCGGTAGATGACGGTCAGCCCGACGGCCGTCAGCAGCCCGGCCAGCGGCAGCAGCGTCGGGTCGGCGAACGGCACCGCCCGGCGGGCAACCACGTGCGCGGCAACGTAGAGGCCGAAGACGACGCCGACGTAGCCGAGCCAGCGGGCGGTGACGATCCCCGTCGTGGCGATCGAGACGCTTGCGAACGCCGCCGATGCGACGAGCGCTGCGAGGACGAGGTTGGCGAGCTCCTTGTTCCGCGCCGTCATCGCGCGATCCCCCACCAGACGAGCAGAGTGGCGGCGGCCAGGGCGACGAGAATCGCGGCGAGGGCGAGCCAGCGGCCACCTGCGCCGGCGCCGTGCCGCTTGACCGGCTCGGCGGCGGGAGCGGCAGTGACGGTCTCGGATGGGGAGGTCTCTGCGGCCGGCGCGACGGTGGCGGCCGCCTCGGCCGTCGGCCCGTCCGGCTCGAGCGGCGGCGGCTCCGGCTCGCCCGCGATGATCTCGAACACGACGACGGTGACGTTGTCCTCACCGCCGGCCCGGTTCGCCGCGCGCACCAGCCCGTCGGCAACGCCGTCCGGGTCGCCCTCGGCCTCCTCCACGACGGCGAGGATCTGATCGTCCCTGATCATCGAGGAGAGGCCGTCGGAGCAGACCAGATAGAGGTCGTCCGGCTCGGCCGCGACGCTGAACGTGTCCACCTCGACGTCCGGCTCCGTCCCGAGCGCGCGGGTGATCACCGAGCGGTGAGGGTGCTGTTCGGCCTCCTCCGGTGTCAGGCGGCCGGTGCGAACGAGCTCGGCGACGAGGGAGTGGTCGGCCGTCAGCTGCTGCAGCGCGCCGTCTCGCACCCGATAGGCACGGGAGTCACCGACGTGGCCGACTGCGATCGTCCCCGCCTGCTCGTCGACGAGCAGCGCGGTCACGGTCGTGCCCATGCCGGCAGCGGCGGGGTCGGCGAGCGCGTGGCGGTAGATCCGGTCGTTCGCCTCGCGGATCAGCTCCGCCACGGTCTCCTCCCCCAGCAATCCCTGGGCGCGCTCCTCGAGTGCTGCGGCGGCGAGGCGCGAGGCGAGCTCGCCCGCCTGCGCGCCGCCCATGCCGTCCGCGACCGCGTAGAGCGGTGGGTCGCAGACGAATGCGTCCTCGTTCTGCACGCGCCTGCGGCCCGTGTCCGTCAGGGCACTGGCACGGCCCGTCCTCACCGCCCGCTCCTCGTCCCGCGCGTCGGGCTCATGCCTCCACTCGCAGGTCCGTCTGGCCGATCCGGACGACGTCCCCGGCCTGGAGCAGCCGTGCGGTCGTCACCCGCGCACCGTTCACGAACGTGCCGTTCGTCGAGCCGAGGTCCTCGACCCAGAGCCCGTCCGGGCGCGGCTCCAGCACCGCGTGCCGGCTCGAGACGAAGTCGTCCCCGTCGAGCTGCACCCGGTTCTCCGCGCCGCGCCCGACCCGGGTGGGCGCCGCCACCTCGACGGTGCTCCCGACCTGCAGGGCCGGGCTCTGCAGAACGAGCAGCCGGCCGCGGGGAAGTGCGAGCGCCGGGTCGATCTGGGCGCGCAGCACCTCCGCCTCCTGTGCGCTCAGGACGATCGACTCCTGTGGCGCGACCTTGAGGTCGCGCGTGGCCGACCGGACGATCGCCCAGATGAAGAGGTAGAGGAGGACGAGGAAGGCGATCTTGAGAACGAGAAGCGCCTGCTCGGCGTCGATCGCCGCGATCACGGCTGCCTGCGGCCGAAGACGATCTCGCTCGAGCCGATCGTGATCCGGTCGCCGTCGTCGAGCTGCTGGCGCTTGATCGGCCGGCCGTTCACCTCGGTGCCGTTCGTGGAGCCCAGGTCGACGAGCCAGTAGTCGTCGCCCACGCGGGTGACCTCGGCGTGGCGCCGCGAGACGTTTCCGTCCGCGACCTGGATGTCGCACTCGCGCGAGCGGCCGAGCACCACCTGGAACGTGGTCAACGGGAAGGCGCGGCCGTCGACCGTCAGCGTCACGACCTCCGGCTCGGGCTCAGGCTCCGGCTCGGGCTCGGGCTCGGCTCGGGCTCCGGTCCGGCTCGCGGTAGACCATGGTCGACGCTGCCTCGGGTACGAGCTCCGGGCTCGGGCACGGGAAGGGGCACCGGGATGACCGGGGCGGGGAGCGCCGCGGCCGGTGCGGGCTCCGGCGGCGCTGGGATCGAGACGCTCGCGGCGGCGGCGTGCTCGGGCTCGACCCGCGGGAGCGGCGGCACGGAGCCGTCCGGCTGCGCGACGCGGGTAGCGATCCCGAATTCGCCGATTGCGAGGTCGGCATCGGTTGCCATCGACACGCGCGGCGGCGTCAGGAGGGCGTAGCCCTCGCGCTTCGCGTGCTCGGTCAGGTATTCCTGTAGCTCGCCGACGAGCGAGCCCTCGTAGGAGCTGAACTGCTGCCGGTCACCGGGTGAGAGGTACACGGTGTACTCGTTCGGGACGTACACGCGCGAGACGGAGACGGAGCGGTGCTCGTCCATCTCCTTCGCCAGCTTGCGCGCCAGCTCCACCGGCTGCACGTGGGTGCGGAAGGCGCGCCCGAAGACGCCCTCGAACAGGCCTTCGATCTTGCTCTCGATGCTGCGCAGCAGGCTCATGGGGGGGTCGCCTCCTCCGCCCAGCGTGCTGCACGGCACGTCCCGTCGGCACAAGGCTTCATGGTGAAACGAGTCCTAAGGGTAGCGCTCGCGACGGAGCTCGAGGACC
Source organism: uncultured Gaiellaceae bacterium (assembly GCA_963731095.1). Classification (GTDB taxonomy): domain Bacteria; phylum Actinomycetota; class Thermoleophilia; order Gaiellales; family Gaiellaceae; genus Gaiella. Next base: position 119,758 of record CAVSUK010000028.1, on the reverse strand, counting down.
GCGATTGCTCCGCACAGCGCCCACGTGCCGACCACGATCGAGAACGCCGGAATCGACGGTGCGGCAAGCAGCACGAGCGCGAGCTGACCTGCTCCGAGAGCGACGATGCCCCACGGACCGCGCCGGCGGGCGTGCGGCAGGGCGAGGGCGGAGGCGGCGAGCGCAAGGCCTGTCGTGACGAGCGCGGTGTTCGCCTGGAGCACCGTGGCAATCCCGTTCACGACGTCCGACACCCGTTCGGTGCCGTCGATGCCGAGGTCGCCGGTCGTCGCGCCGGTGAGGGGGAGCGCCGAGCCGCGGAGGCCCGCGACGAGCGCCGCCGCCATCACGCCGGCGAACGCCTGCGCCGCCTTGCGGACTGGCCCGCGTGCGGGTTGGACGGCGAGTGGGAGCAGTGCCAGGCCGCCGAACGAGGCGAGTATCGGCCCCGCGACGAACAGCAGGCCCGCGCGCGCGTCGCGCCAGCAGAGCGCCATCCATGCGAGGGCGAAAGCAACGTACGCGACCGCCGCCGCCTGCGCGACGTTCCCGAGCGGGAAGACGGGGACGAACAGCGCCACTGCAAGCCCCGCACGGGGCGAGCGCCACGCCGCGGCGCCCGCGGCGACCGCGAGCAGGAGCACGAGCCCGGGCGGCCAGAACGGGAGGAGCGTGGCGCCGACGGTGGCCGTCGCGGTTGCGAGCGCCGCCCCGGCAACGCGCCTGCCGGGTGGGACGGGAGCGGCCTGGGGCTTCGGCGCCCGCTTCTGCTTCGTCGCCGGTCGGGGCCGCGGCTCGGCGGGCCGGTCGCGGCGGGGAGCCTCGAGCGCCGTGCGCAGGTCGTGTGCGAGCCGGTCGGCCTTCGGCCGCCGCGAGGGGTCGACGGAGAGCGCGCTCTCGACGGCGGCCAGGAGGGCCGGCGACAGGCCCGAGCGCTGCCTGGCGAGCGGGGGGGCGCCGGACTCGATCGCCGCGGCGACCTGCGGCAGCGGCACGCCCCAGAACGGATGCTGGCCGGCCAGCGCCTCCCAGAGCAGCACGCCGACTGCCCAGACGTCGCTCGAGGCGGTGGCGTCGCCGCCGCGCAGCCGCTCCGGCGCGATGTACGCGAGCGTGCCGGGCACGTCGCCGACCGCGGTGAGCGTGTCCGCTTCGTCGAACTGCGCCAGCCCGAAGTCCAGGAGGCGCACCGAGATCGCGGGCTTGTCCTCCACGAGCACGTTCGACGGCTTCACGTCGCGATGCACGATCCCGAGCCGGTGCGCGTGCGCCAGCCCGTCGAGGATCTGGGCCGCCGCCTCGACGGCGTCCCGGTCGCCAAGCTTGCCGGTGCGCAGCGCCTCGCGCATCGTCTGGCCCTGGACGTACTCGTAGGCGATGTAGACGTGGCCGCTGTCGCCGCCGAAGTCGTATGCACGAACGCAGCGCTCGTGGCGCAGGCGCGACGCAGCCTCCATCTCGCGTGCGGCGCGCGAGGCGCGCTTGCCCTCGCGCGGCACGATCTTGAGCGCCACCTCGAGACCGGTGCGTTCGTCGCGCGCGAGCCAGACGGAGCCCGAGCCGCCTCGCCCGAGTGGGCGCAGGGGGCGATACCGGTCGAGAACGAGGTCTCGTTCCGGAAGGGCGTAGGCGGTACTCGACACGTCTGTCGACTCTTCGCCGCCGGAAACGGCCTCCCTTCCGGCCGCTGTGACCGGGACATCCCGTACACTCGTGCCGTCCCCTGACGGGAGCATCCGCGTGAGCTCGCACGACGACGACATCCTCGACTTCGACTTCTTCGAAGACGACGCCACCCGCGAGGCACAGTCCCAGGCGCGACCGGGAGGCGGCGGTCGGCCGCCGTCGGACGGCCAGGGCGGGGGCGGCTCGCGGCGGCCGCAGCTGCGCGCTCCCCAGGGGCTGACGCCGCTCCTGCGCCTCGTCGGCCTGGTCGCGTTCGCGATCGTGATCGTCGTGCTGCTCGTGATCTGGGGCCAGGGCTGCTCAAGCGACAAGAAGCGGACGACATACAACGACTACATGACCGAGATCGGCGACGTCGGCACGGCTTCCGCCAAGCTGGGCGCCAACCTCGCCGACCTGCTCACGACACCGGGCCTGAAGCAGGCCGAGCTCGAGACGAAGCTCGGCGGGTACGTCCAGCAGGAGCAGCAGTACGTTCAGCAGGCGGAGGGGCTCGACGTCCCAGGCCCGCTGCGCCCGGCCCACGACCACGCTGTGCAGGCGCTGCAGCTGCGGGTGGGAGGCATGCAGGGGATGCTCGACACCTTCAAGGCCACGGCCGGGTCGAAGGACGCAACCGCGGCCGGCGAGCAGCTCTCGGCGCAGGCGCGTCGCCTCATCGCGGGCGACGTCGTCTGGCAGGACCTGTTCCGGCTCCCGGCGACCGCGGTGCTGGAGGACGAAGGGCTCTCCGACGTGACCGTGCCGCAGTCCATCTTCGTCGAGAACGTCGAGCTCTACTCGACGAAGTCCATGACCGCGATCTGGCAGCGCATCCACGGCGCTTCCACGGGCGGCACTCCCTCCGGCGTGCACGGCACGGGCCTCGAGTACACCCTCGTCTCCCCGGCGTCGAGCTGCACCCAGGGGTGCTCGGGGACGAACGGCCAGCTCTCGACCGACACCGAGGCGACGATCAACCTCTCCACCGACCTCGGCTTCGTCGTCGGCGTTACGAATACCGGCGAGAACCAGGAGGTGCAGGTGCAGGTGACGCTGACTGTGCCCAAGGGCACCGGCTCAATCGTGAAAAAGGCGACGATCGACCTGATCGACGTCGGCGAGACCAAGACCGTCACGTTCAAGGACTTCTCGAACGTGGACTTCGGCGAGAAGACGACCGTGCAGGTGAGCGTCGAGCCCGTCCCCGGTGAGCAGAACAAGACGAACAACACGGCCGAGTACCCCGTCATCTTCTCGCTCGGCTAGGCAGCGAATGTCGGTCGAGCTGGTCGTCGCGATCGTGGCGGGCGCGGTGGCAACACTCGCGCTCCTCACCGCCGTGCTCACGCTGCGTCGTGTGCGCAGCATCCACGCAGCGCAGCAGGCCATCCTCGGGGGCTCCTCACGGGACATGGTCGACTTTGCCGTCTCGCTGCAGGGGCGCATCGACGACCTGCACCGCGCCGTCGACGAGGTGGCCGCCGGCCTCTCGCGCGTCGACCGGCGCGTCGACGGTGCGATCACGAACACGTCGGTCGTCCGTTACGACGCCTACGAGGACACCGGCGGCCAGCAGTCCGCCTCCTTCGCCTTCCTCGACGCGACGCGCACCGGCACCGTCGTGACCGCGATCCAGGGACGCGACTACGCGCGCATCTACGTCAAGGACCTCGACCGCGGCAAGGCGTTGGTCGCGCTCTCGCCCGAGGAGCAAGAGGCCGTCGAACGCGCCATGGCCCGCTGACGCCACCGAGCTCGGCTGCGCGCACCGGGCTCTTCGGGTCTGTGCTGACGCACTATCCCCTTCGGCCCGGCATACGCAGCACCGCGTCGGAGGCGTCAGCGGTACGCCACCGGGAATCCTGACCGACCGGCGGCTTGTGGCGGCGGGTGTGCTCCCGCTCCTCCGGTACGCTCTCCTCACGTGCATCAGGTTCTCGTCCTGAACGCGAGCTACGAGCCGCTCAACGTGTGCTCGGTCCGCCGGGCGCACGTTCTCGTGTGGAAAGGGAAGGCCGAGGTGGTCGAGAGCCACCAGCAGCCGCTTCGCTCCGCCGCGGTCGAGTTCGTGCGACCCCATGTGATCCGACTGCTGCAGTACGTCCGGGTGCCACGCGCGATCAAGCGCAGGATCTCCCGGCGGGCCCTCTTCGCCCGTGACGGCTGGCGGTGCGTGTACTGCGGCACCGCTGCGGGGCGCCTCACCCTGGACCACGTGGTTCCGCGCTCGCGCGGCGGCGACTCGGTCTGGGAGAACGTCGTCACCGCGTGTGCGCCGTGCAATCTGCGCAAGGGCGACCGCCTGCTCGACGAGGTGGCGATGTCGCTCCCTCGCCCGCCGCGGGCGCCGGCGCCCGTGCTCTTCATCCGCCTCGCCGCCCAGCGGGTGCCGGACAGCTGGCGGCAGTACCTCCCCTCGCTGGAGGCCGCCTAGGGACGGACGCGACCGTCCTCATGAGAGGACGCTATCTGTCGGCGCGGTACGACCCGAAGACGCGCAGGTGTGCGGTCAGCGACTGCATCTCGCGCAGCGTGGCGGAGATCTCCGGGTCGAGCGGGTGGCCGGCGAAGACCGCGTCGAAGCGGTAGCTCCACGGGCGTGACGGGATCGGCCGCGAGACCAGCAGGTTGAGGTCGATGCCGTGCCGCGCGAGCGGCTCGAGGGCGCGGTGGAGGGCGCCCGGCTGATGGTTGGTGATGAACGAGAACGCCGTCCGCCACTGGCCGTCACGCCGGTCGAGCCGGGTGTACGGGGCCACGGAGACGAAACGCGTGTACGCCTCCGGATGGTCGCCGACGTTGTCGGCCAGGATCACGAGGTTGTTGAGACGGGCCGCGCGATCGCTCGCAATGGCGACGACGGCGGGGTCTCCCAGGCCGGCTACGATCGCCGCCGCGTCGCCGGTCGTGGGCGCAGCGGTCGCGGTCGCTGCCGGGAGGGAGGCGAGCAGCCTGCGGCACTGGTCGAGGGCGACGGGGTGCGAGCGCACCTCTCGCACCTGGTCGAGCGGGATCTCGGCCGGCCCGACGAGGCAGTGCCGGATGGGCAGGATCGCCTCGGCCACGATCGAGAGCGGCGAGTCGAACAGCAGGTCGAGCGTCTCCGCCACCGGGCCGACGAGCGAGCTCTCGATCGGCAGCACGCCGAAGCGGATGCTCCCCGACGCGACGGCCTCCACGACGTCCTGGAAGGTCGGTTGCGGGATCAGGCGGGCGGCGGGGAAGAGCCGGTCGCAGGCTGCGGCGGAGTGGGCGCCTTCGCGGCCGGGGTAGGCGACGGTGAGCTCGTTCGATGTCATGCGGTCAGGCCTTTCGGGACGACGGAATCCGCGGGAGATCTCAGCTAGCCGGGCGCGGGCGGAGAGCGAAGGCGCCGGCTAGCCCGTAAAGGCGAAGCCGAAGAGCGCAAAGCCGGAGAAGGCCGTAAAGGGCTGTGCGCTCTGCATCGTCGTCACAGGGTAGGCGCAGTCTCGAGCGCGCGCAAGACGGCCGTACCGAACGCCGAGGTCGTCGCGGTGCCGCCGAGGTCGGGAGTGGGGGTCCTTGCGAGCGCCGCGTCGACGGCCCGGGCGAGTGCGGCTGCCTCGTCGCGCCTGCCGAGGCCGTGGTCGAGCAGCAGCGCGAGCGAGCGGAGCATTGCGGCCGGGTTGGCGATTCCCTGCCCTGCGATCTGTGGGGCTGATCCGTGCACCGGCTCGAAGAGGCCGGGGCCGCTGTCGCCGAGCGATGCGGAGGCGGCAAGCCCGAGCCCGCCGGTCACCGCGGCCGCGACGTCCGAGAGGATGTCGCCGAACGTGTTCTCCGTGACGACGGTGTCGATCGTCTCGGGCGCCTGGACGATCGTCATCGCGAACGAGTCGACGAGCGCGTGGTCGAGAGTCACGTCCGGGTAGTCGGCGGCGCCCATCTCGGTGACGACGTCCCGCCACAGGCGGGACGTGTGCATCACGTTCACCTTGTCGACCGACGTGAGACGCCCGCCGCGGCCGCGTGCGATCGCGAAGGCGCGCCGCGCGATCCGCTCCACCTCGGGCCTCGAGTACTCGCACGTGTCGAACCAGGTGCCGTCGTCACGGACTCCCTTGGCACCGAAGTAGAGGCCGCCGACGAGCTCGCGCACGATCATCATGTCGACGCCGTTGCCGATCGCGGGGCGCAGGTTGGCGTACACCCCGAGCTCCTTGCGTAGGCCGAGCAGTCCCTGCTCGGGACGCACCGGCTGTCCCTCGAGCTCGGGCAGGCCGACCGCGGCGAGCAGGACGGCGTCGGCTGTGCGACAGGCGGCGAGCGTCTCGTCAGGGAGCGGCGTGCCCTGGTCGAGGATCGCGTTCCCGCCGAAGGCGTGCTCGGAGTGGCCGATGCCGAGAGCGTCGAGTACCCGGATCGCCTCCGCGGCGACCTCGGGCCCGATCCCGTCGCCCGGGAGCACGGCAACGTGCGTCACGCCGTGGATCCCTTGTGACACTGTGTCACAGGCGCTCGACCGTTCTCGCTCGTGGGAGCGAAGCGGGACGGGTCACGCGCTTGCCCGCTCGGCCTCGTAGGCAGCGATCGCGTCTTCGTGCTGGAGCGTCAGGCCGATGTCGTCGAGCCCGTTCAGCAGCCGGTAGCGGGTGGGCTCGTCGAACTCGAAGGGGATCACCTTCCCGTTCGGGGCGGTCACGGTGCGCGCTTCCAGGTCGACGACGACGTCCGAGCCGCGGTCGAGGTCGACGGCCTCCATCAGCGCCTTCACCTCCTGCTCCGGCAGCTGCACCACGATGATGCCGACCTTGCCGGCGTTCGAGCGGAAGATGTCGCCGAACGACGGTGCGATCACGACGTCGAAGCCGTAGTCCTGCAGGGCCCAGGCGGCGTGCTCGCGCGACGAGCCGCAGCCGAAGTTGCGTCCGGCGAGCAGCACGCGGGCGCCGGCGAACTGGGGCTGGTTGAGCTCGAAGCCGGGCCGCTCGTTGCCGTCCTCGTCGTAGCGCCAGTCGAAGAACAGGAACTCGCCGTAGCCCGTCCGTTCGATCCGCTTGAGGAACTGCTTCGGGATGATCTGGTCCGTGTCGACGTCGGGACGGTCGAGCACGGCGACACGTCCTGCCACGTGCGAGATCGGCTTCATGCGGGCACTGCCTCCTGGTCCAGGGCGCGCACGTCGACGAAGTGCCCGTGCAGCGCGGCGGCGGCGGCCATCTGAGGGCTGACGAGGTGGGTGCGCCCGCCGCGGCCCTGTCGGCCCTCGAAGTTCCGGTTCGACGTCGAGGCGCAGCGCTCGCCGGGCGACAGGACGTCGGGGTTCATGCCGAGGCACATCGAGCAGCCGGCAAGCCGCCACTCGAAGCCGGCGTCGAGGAAGACGCGGTCGAGCCCTTCCTCCTCCGCCTGGCGGCGCACCTGCGCCGAGCCCGGCACGACGAGCGCCTTGACCCGCGGGTCGACCCTGCGGCCCGCCACGATCGCGGCGGCGTCGCGCAGGTCCTCGATGCGCGAGTTCGTGCACGAGCCGATGAAGACGCGGTCGACCGGAATGTCCTCGATCGCCTGGCCGGGACGCAGCGCCATGTACTCGAGCGCGCGCTCGGCCGCGACCCGGTCGTCCGGGTCGGGGTACGAAGCGGGATCCGGCACGTGCCCGGTCACCGGCACGACCATGCCGGGGTTCGTGCCCCAGGTCACCTGCGGCGCCAGCTCGCTCACGTCGACCTCGACGTGGGTGTCGTACGACGCGCCGGGGTCGGTGGCCAGCGAGCGCCAGTCCTCGACGGCGCGCTCCCAGCCCGTCCCCTGAGGTGCGTGCGGGCGCCCCTCCAGGTAGGCGAACGTGGTGTCGTCGGGGGCGATCATCCCGGCCCGGGCGCCCCACTCGATCGACATGTTGCAGACCGTCATGCGGTGCTCCATCGAGAGTGCGCGGATCGCCTCGCCCGCGTACTCGACGACGTAGCCGACGCCGCCGTCCACGCCCACCTGGCCGATGGCGCCCAGGATGAGATCCTTCGCGGTCAGGCCCGGCGGCAGCGCGCCGACGAACTCGAGCAGCATCGTCTTCGGCCGACGCTGGTTCAACGTCTGGGTGGCGAGCACGTGCTCGACCTCGGAGGTGCCGATCCCGATCGCGAGCGCGCCGAAGGCGCCGTGGGTGGAGGTGTGGCTGTCGCCACAGACGATCGTCTTGCCGGGCTGCGTGAGGCCGAGCTCCGGGCCGATCACGTGGACGATCCCCTCCAGCCCCGAGCCGGTCGCGTGCAGGCGGACGCCGAACTCCTCGCAGTTCGCGCGCAGCGCGTCGAGCTGCGCTTTCGCCATCGGGTCGGTGATCGGCCCGGGGAGCGTCGGCACGTTGTGATCCATCGTGGCGACTGTCAGCTCCGGGCGGCGAACAGTGCGGCCGGCCAGACGCAGCCCTTCGAACGCCTGCGCCGAGGTGACCTCGTGGACGAGGTGCAGGTCGACGTAGAGCAGCGTCGGCTCGCCCGGCTCCTCCCGGACGACGTGGCGCTCCCAGACCTTCTCGAACAGCGTGCGGCCCATCGACTCCATCGTACGTGCCCGGGCACGGCCGGACGGTGCGTGGTGGCCCTACACGGCCGCCAGCACCTCGTCGACGAAAGCGTCGGCGTCGGCCTCGATCAGCACCGGGTCGTAGGAGCTCGCGACGGGCCCGGGAGTCTTCAGGCCGTCACCGGTGACGAGCAGCACCACACGCGAACGTGCATCCAGCTCGCCTGCGTCGACCGCGGCCCGCAAGGCCCCGAGCGTGACGCCCGTTGCGGTCTCGCCGAACACACCGGTGGTGCGGGCGAGCAGCGCCATGTTCTCGCCGATCGCGTCCTCCGCGATCGCGTAGATGGCGCCGCCGCTCGAGCGGGCGGTCGATACGGCGAAGTCGCCGTCGGCGGGGTTGCCGATCGCGAGCGAGCGCGCGATCGAGTCCGGCCGCACGGGAGCCACGCGGGCCCCGGTCTCGAACGCGGTTGCCACCGGGCGGCAGCCCTCCGCCTGCCCGCCGAAGAGACGCGGCGAGTGCCCGTCGACGAGCCCGAGCGCGCGCAGCTCTCCGAAGCCCTGCCCGACCTTGTGGAAGAGCGCACCCGAGGCGATCGGGATCACCACGGCGTCCGGCGTCTCCCAGCCCAGCTGCTCGGCGATCTCGTAGGCGAGCGTCTTCGACCCCTCCGCGTAGTACGAGCGCAGGTTCACGTTGACGAAGCCCCACGGCAGCTCGAAGGAGAGCTCCACGGACAGGCGCGAGCAGTGGTCGTAGTGCCCGTTCACGGCGTAGATGGTGGGGCCGTAGGCGGCTGCCGAGAGCAGCTTCTCCGGCTCGAGGTCGGCCGGCACGAACACCGCCGCCTCGAGCCCCTCGGCGGCAGCCCGCGCCGCCACGGCGCCGGCCAGGTTCCCCGTCGACGAGCAGGAGAGCGTCTCGAAGCCGAGCTCCTGCGCCTTGCGGGCGGCAACGGCCACCACGCGATCCTTGAACGAGTGCGTGGGGTTCGCCGTGTCGAGCTTCAGCCACAGCTCGCCGATGCCGAGCTCTGCCGCCAGCCGCGGTGCCGGCACGAGCGGGGTCAGGCCGGTGCGAGCCGCGGCTCGGACGGGCGCGTCGACCGGCAGCAAGTCGGCGTAGCGCCAGATCGACGGCGGGCCGGCCTCGATGCGCTCGCGCGTGACGGTGGCACGCAGCACGTCCCAGTCGTAGACCGGGTCGAGCGGGCCGAAGCAGCTCGAGCAGGTGCCGGTGGCGACGAGCGCGTGCTCCGTCGCGCAGACGCGGCAGGCGAGGGAAAGGGCTGGCATGGGCTGGGACCTCCTGGGTAGACGCTCGACATCCGTCCGGGTTTGGCACCTCGCCCGATATGTGGGGCAGGTTGCCGAGGCGTCACAGGGCCGGTCCCTCAGCCTCTCTCGATGTGGAGCGGGGCTCTGCCCGCTGCCGTGGCCGATCTTAGCCGAATCAGGCGGGTGTCGTGACCGCCCCCTCCGACGCGGGCTGCACGAGCGACGCGTACTTCGCGAGCGCGCCCGTCGTGACCTTGGCCGGCGGCATCGTCGTCTCGGCGAGCCGCGCGGCGATCTCCTCGTCGGCGAGCTCCACGTCCAGGCGCCGGCTCTCCACGTCGATCACGACCATGTCGCCCTCGCGCAGCGCCGCGATCGGGCCGCCCTTCATGGCCTCCGGGCACACGTGCCCCACCATGAAGCCGTGCGTCGCTCCCGAGAAGCGCCCGTCGGTGACGAGCGCCACCTCGTCGGAGAGCCCCTCGCCGACGATCGCCCCGGTGACGTGCAGCATCTCGCGCATGCCGGGCCCGCCGACGGGGCCCTCGTAGCGGATCACGACGACGTCGCCCGGCCACGATCTTCCCGGCCTTGACCGCGGCGAACGTCTCCTCCTCGGAGTCGAACACGCGGGCGGGGCCGCGATGGTGGTTCCGCTCGGAGCCGGCCAGCTTGACGACGCAGCCGTCGGGCGCGAGGTTGCCGCGCAGGATCGCCACGCCGCCGCGCGACTTGATCGGCGTCTCGATCGGGACGACGACCTCCTGGCCCTCCGTCTCGACCGCCGCGTCGGCGATCTCGCCGAGCGTGCGCCCGTCGACGTTCGGCGTGGACGGGTCGATCAGCCCTGCCTTCTTCAGCTCGCGCGCGACGAGCGCGATGCCGCCGGCCTTGTGCACGTCGGTGGCGACGAAGCGGCCGAACGGCTTCAGGTCGGCCACGATCGGCGTGCGCGCCGCGATGGCGTCGAAGTCGTCGATCGTGAAGTCGATGCCGAGCTCCTTCGCGATCGCGACGAGGTGGAGCACGCCGTTCGTGGAGCCGCCCGTCGCCGCCACCGAGGCGGCAGCGTTCTCGAGCGACGCCTTGGTGATGATCGAGGACGGGCGCACGTCCCGGCGAACGAGGTCGACGGCGATCCGGCCGGCCTCCTCGGACGCCGCCTTCTTCGACGTGTCGAGCGCGGGGATGTCGTTGCGGCCTGCGGGGCTGATGCCGAGGAACTCGATCGCGGTCGCCATCGTGTTCGCGGTGAACTGGCCGCCGCAGGCGCCGGCCGCGGGGCACGCGACCGATTCGAGCTCGTGCAGGTCCTCGGCGGTGATCTTGCCCGCGTTGTAGGCGCCGATCTGCTCGTACACGTCCTGGATCGTCACGTCCTTGCCGCGCCAGCGGCCCGGGGCGATCGAGCCCGTGTAGAGCACCAGCCCGGGGATGTCGAGCCGGGCCAGCGCCATCGTGGCGGCGGGGATCGTCTTGTCGCAGGCGATCAGGCAGACGAGCCCGTCGAAGAGGTGTCCGCGCGCGACGAGCTCGATCGAGTCGGCGATCGTCTCGCGCGAGACGAGCGAGGCGCGCATGCCGGTCGTGCCCATGGAGACGCCGTCGGAGACGGCGATCGTGTTGAACTCCATCGGCGTGCCGCCCGCCGCGCGGATGCCTTCCTTCACGTGCGGCGCGAGGGCGCGCTGGTTGAGGTTGCACGGCATCGTCTCGATCCACGTCGTGCAGACGCCGATGATCGGCTTGCGCGAGATCCTCGTCGGTGAAGCCCGTGCCCTTCAGCATGGCGCGCGCCCCGGCGCGGTCGGGGCCGTCGGTGAGGGCGGCGCTGTGGCGCTTGGCGGGATCGGACGGGCGGTCGTACGGCGTGGTCACGGTGTTCCTTTCTCGATCGGGTAGCCGTTGCGGCGGCACCACTCGCTCCAGGAGCCGGGGTACAGGCGGACGTCGTCCCGCCCGGCGAGCGCGAGCCGCTGGACGAGGACGCAGGCGGTGATTCCCGAGCCACAGTAGGCGACGAGCTCCGGCTGCGCCGCCGCCTCCTGCGGCAGGGGCTGTTCGAAGTACGCGTTGCGGGAGCCGGGAATGCGTCCGGCGACCGGGTCGAGGGGCTCCGCGTCGCCGCGCCAGCGCTCCGGGCTGCGCGCGTCGTAGAGCGTCAGGGCCGGGTCGCCGAGCCGTGACAGGATCTCCTCCCCCGTGATCGTGTCGCCGGCACGCTCGCGCACGATGAAGCGGGCGCTCGCGGGCGGCGGCTCGTCGGCGACGAGTGGGCCGGCGTAGCCGCGAAGGTCGAGCGTTCCCGCCGCGTCGTGGCCGGCGTGGCGCAGCAGCCACCAGCACCGGGCGGCCCAGCCGGTGCCGTCGTCGAGCGCGAGCACGAACGTGTCACCGTCGATGCCGGCCCGGCCGAACGCCTCGGCGAGCTGTTCCGCGGAGGGTAGTGGATGGCGACCGCCCTCGGCGGGATCGGCGCCCGCAGCCGAGAGGTCGCGCTCGGGGTCGAGGTGGACGGCGCCGGGTAGGTGGCCGGCCTCGTAGGCGGCGCGTGGGCGCACGTCCACGAAGCGGACGCTCACAGCGCTCCCCGCGGGGACACCTGCAGCTCCAGCACGTCGTGCTCGGGGAAGCGCTCCCGCAGCGCGGTGACGCACGGGCCCGTGTCGGTGGCCCACGCGATCACAGTCGGGCCCGAGCCGGAGAGCGTCGCGCCGGCGCAGCCCTCCGGCAGGTCGGCGCGGATCGCCTCGAGCTCCCGGGAGGCCCGGTAGGGCTCGTGCAGCCGGTCCCAGAGGGCGGCCGCGAACAGCTCGTGCGTCGCCGGCGACGGCAGCCGCCCCGAGCAGCGCCGCCCGCCCGGCCGTGGCGGCGGCATCCGCGTGGGCCACCGTCGTCGGCAGCGTCGACCGGGAGGCGGCGGTGGACGTCCTGACCTTGGGCACGACCGCCACGGCCGCGAGCGGCAGCCGTTCGGCCACCCGGGCTGCGTGGCCGTCCCAGGCCAGCGTGAGCCCGCCGAGCAGTGCGGCCGCGAGGTTGTCGGCGTGGCTCTCGAGCGTGAGCCCGGCGGCCAGCAGCTCGTCGAGCGGCGCGGCCGGCGCGGCTGCGGCGAGGCCGAGCGCGATCGCCGCAGCCGACGAGCCGAGGCCTCGCTCGAGCGGGATTCTGTTCGTGAACGCAAAGCGCTTGCCCCGCGGATCCGCGAGCAGCGCGTACGCGCGGACGGCCAGGTTCGTGTGATCCTCGGCGAGCTCTCCCGCCCCTTCGCCCGCCACTGCGACGCCCTCGCCGTCCGTCACCTCCACCTCGTTCCAGAGGTCGAAGGCGACGGCGGCGCAGTCGAAGGCGGGGCCCAGGTTGGCCGACGTGGCGGGCGCCCGGACGATCATCCGCGCGCTGCGGCCGCGATCGCGTCCGGGTCCGGGTCGACGAGGATCGGCGGCGGCCCGTAGCGGTCGGCGTTCTCCGTGTCCTTCAGGCCGTGTCCGGTGATCGTGACGGCGAGCCGCTCCCCGGCGACGGCGCCGCGCTTGATCGCCGCCAGCCCGGCCGCCGACGAGGGCTCGCAGAACAGCCCTTCCGTCATCGCGAGCTCACGCCACGCCTCCACGATCTCCTCGTCGGAGACCGTGACGACGTGCGCCTTTGCCGCCCTGACGCTCTCCGCGTGTACGGGGACGCCGATCCGGATCGCGGAGGCGAGCGTGGTGGGCCGGTGCTCGGCCTCGACCGAGTAGATCGGAGTCGTCGAGCCGAGCTCGCCGAGCGCCTTTGCGTACGCGGACGTGTTGCCGCCGCCGCCGTACGGGATCACGAACGCATCCGGCTCCGCGCCGAGCTCCTCGACGATCTCGAAGACCGCCGTCTTCTGCCCTTCCCGCCGGTACGGGTTGACGGAGTTGACGAGCACGTGCGTGCCGCGCCGCCCGAGCTCGCGCGCCGCCTCGAGCGCCTCGTCGAAGTCGCCGCGCACCTCGAGCACCTTCGCGCCCAGCATGCGGGTCTGCGCGACCTTGGCGCCCGCCACCGCTCCCTGCGGGCGTCAGCACGAGCGCCGGGATGCCCGCCCGGGCGGCGTACGCCGCCGCGGAAGCCGCCGTGTTGCCGGTGGACGCGCAGATGACCGCCTCCGCGCCCTCCTCGACCGCCTTCGAGACGGCGACCGTCATGCCGCGATCCTTGTACGAGCCGGTCGGATTCGACGCCTCCCACTTCAGCCACAGCTCGACCCCGAGCCGCTCCGACAGGCGCGGAGCGGGCAGGAGCGGGGTCGAGCCCTCGCCGAGGGAGACGACCGGTGTCGAGGCGCTCACCGGAAGGCGGTCGCGGAAGCGCTCGATCAGGGGCGTGGCCACGTGCCGTCCCTAGCCCCAGCCGAGCTGCTCGACGCCGCGGTCGGACACCACCGGGCAGCGCGCTCGCGTCGCCGCGCGACTCGGACAGGCCGCGGATCGCCTCGAGCGCCGCCTCCACGCTCCCGGCCGGCGCGTCGTGGGTGATGACGTGGAGCACCGCGTGCCCGTCGCCCGGCTGCTGCACGAGCTGCGCCACCGAGACGCCCTGCGCAGCGAGCTCCTGCGCGATGCGTGCGAGCACGCCCGTGCGGTCGTCGACCTCGAGACGCAGGTAGTAGGGCGAGGAGAGCTCGCCGGCCGGGAGCTGCTCGAGGTCGCGCCAGACGGGGTCGTTCTGGAGGAAGCCGGTTCCGGTGGTGCCGACGACGGAGACCATGTCCGCCACCACCGCCGACGCCGTCTCGATGCCGCCCGCGCCGGGGCCCTCGAGCGTGATCTCGCGAATCGCGTCGCCCTGGAGCATGACCGCGTTGAAGGCGCCCTCCACCGCCGCGAGCGGATGGTGCCGGTCGACGAACGCCGGGCCGACGCGCACGTCGACCCGGTCGCCGACGAGGCTCGCGCGTCCGATCAGCTTCACGTGCATCTCGAGTGCGCGTGCGGCGGCGACGTGGTCGAGCGTGACGCCCTCGATTCCCTCGACGTCGACCCACTCGAGCGGGACCCGGGAGCCGAAGGCGACGGTTGCGAGGATGGCGGTCTTGGCGGCGGCATCGAGCCCTGCGACGTCCTCCGTCGGGTCGGCCTCGGCGAAGCCGAGCCGCTGCGCCTCGGCGAGCGCGTCCGCGTAGGAGCGTCCGCCCTCCATCGCCGAGAGGATGAAGTTGGTGGTGCCGTTGACGATGCCGAGCACGCGGTGCACGTTCGTGACGACGAGCGACTCCCGCAGTACCTTGATCACGGGGATCGCGGCGCACACGGACGCCTCGAAGCGCAGCTGCACGCCGCCGGCTGCGGCCGCTTCGAACAGCTCGGCGCCGCGGCGCGCCACGAGCTGCTTGTTCGCCGTCACCACGGGTCGCCCCGACCGCAGGAGCTCGAGCACGTAGCCGCCGGCCGGGTCGACGCCGCCCATCACCTCGGCCACGACCTGGATGGAGTCGTCGTCGCGGATCGCCGCGAAGTCGTCCGTCAGCACGCCCGGGTCCGGCGAGAAGCCGCGCTGCTTCGCCGTGTCGCGGACGAGCGCCCGCGCGACCCGCAACCGGTGGCCGGTGGAGCGCTCGATCTCGTCGGCGCTCTCCTCGAGCAGCCGGTGGACGGCCGCCCCGACGGTGCCGTACCCGAGCAGGGCGACCGGTACGTCGACCGACGTCACCTCAACGGTCTCCGGCGCGGTGCATCAGCGAGCGAAGCTCCTTGCCGACCGTCTCGAGCGTGGACTGGGCGGCCTCGGCGCGCATCGCCTTCAGCCGCGCCTCGCCGTTGTCCATGTCCTCCACCCACTCGCGCGCGAACTCGCCCGACTGGATGTCGGCGAGGATGCCCTTCATCTGCTCTCGCACGTGCGCGTCGATCGACCCGCTTGCCGCGGGTGTAGTCGCCGAACTCGGCCGTGTCGGAGATCGAGTAGCGCATGCCGGCGAGCCCACCCTCCCACATCAGGTCGACGATCAGCTTCAGCTCGTGCAGGCACTCGTAGTAGGCGATCTCGGGGGCGTAGCCCGCCTCGACGAGGGTCTCGAAGCCGGCGCGGACGAGCTCGGCCGTGCCGCCGCAGAGCACTGCCTGCTCGCCGAACAGGTCGGTCTCGGTCTCCTCCTTGAACGTCGTCTCGAGGATCCCGGCGCGGGCGGCGCCGATGCCGACGGCGTAGGCGAGCGCGAGCTCGCGCGCCTGGCCCGAGGCGTCCTGGTGGACGGCGATCAGGGCCGGTGTGCCGTAGCCCTCGGTGAAGAGCCGGCGGACGACGTGGCCGGGCCCCTTGGGGGCCACCATGATCACGTCGTGGGACGCATCCGGCGCGACGCGCTGGTAGAGCACGTTGAAGCCGTGGGCGAACAGCACCGCAGCGCCCGGCTCGAGGTTCGCTGCCACGTGGTCGTCGTAGACCTGGGGCTGCACCTGGTCGGGGAGCAGGATCGAGACGAGCTGCGCGCCGCGGACGGCGTCGGCGACCGTGCCGACGGCGAGACCCGCCGCCTCCGCCTCGCCCCAGGAAGGGGATCCCTCCCGCAGACCGACCTCGACCTGGACGCCGGAGTCTCGGAGGTTCAGGGCGTGAGCGTGCCCCTGGCTGCCGTAGCCGATCACGGCCACCTTGCCCGAGAGCAGGCCGAGGTTGCCATCGCGGAGGATCGTCGCCATTCGTGGTTCCCTTTCGTCTAGGGGCGAGGCCATGTCTCGCCCTTGTTCTAGTTGATCGCCGACAGGCGCCGCGCCTGCCCTCTCGTCGAGGCGCGGGACATCCCGACGCGGCCGGTGCGGACGAGCTCCTGGATCCCGTGCGGCCGGGCCAGCTCCTGGAAGGAGTCGAGCTCCTCCGGGGTGCCGGTCAGCTCGAACACGATCGCGTCCGGGCCGAGGTCGACGACGCGCCCCTTGAACGCCTCCGCCGTGGACACGAGCTCGGCGCGCCGGTCGGGCGCCGCGCTCACCTTCAGGAGCAGGAGCTCCCGCTCGACCGCCTCGCTCGGAGCGAGCTCGGTCACGCGGAGCACGTTCACGAGCTTGTGGATCTGCTTCTCGATCTGCTCCAGAGGGTGGTGCTCGCAGTCGACGCGCAGGGTGATGCACGACACGCCGGGGCGCTCCGTCGGGCCGACGGCGAGCGAGTCGATGTTGAACCCCCGCCGCGCGAACATCGTCGCGATGCGCGCGAGCGCGCCGGGCCGGTCCTCCACCAACACCGAGATCGTGTGCTTGTGCTTCACGAGGCTGCCTCCACCTGATCCTCGTACTCCACCATGTCCAGCGCCGCCGCGCCCGCGGGAATCATCGGGAAGACGTGCTCGGACGGGTCGACACGGCAGTCGACGACGACGGTGCGGTTCAGGGACAGCGCCTCCTCCAGCGCCGGCTGCAGCTCGGCCTCCGACTCGACGACCATGCCGACGCCGCCGTAGGCCTCGGCCAGCTTGGCGTAGTCCGGCACCTGCGCGGTGAGGTGCACGTGCGAGCGCCGCCCGTCGAAGAACATGTCCTGCCACTGGGTGACCATGCCGAGGTAGCCGTTGTTGACGAGCACGACCACGATCGGCAGATCGTCGAGCACGGCCGTCGTCAGCTCCTGGGCGGTCATCTGGAAGCAGCCGTCGCCGTCGATGCACACGACCTTCGCCTCGGGGCGGGCCGCCTTGGCGCCGATCGCCGCGGGGATCCCGTATCCCATCGTCCCGAGGCCGCCGGAGGTGATGAAGTTCCGCGGCCGGTCGGTGAGGAGGTACTGCATCGCCCACATCTGGTGCTGGCCGACGCCGGTCGTGAAGATGACGTCGTCGCCGGCCGTCAGCTCCTGCAGGGTCTCGAGCAGCCGTTGCGGCTTCAGCCACTCCGTGCTCGTCCCGTAGCGGAGCGGGAACTCCTCTCGCCAGCCCTCGATCCTGCGAATCCAGGCCTCCGGCGCCGGCGCGCCTGCCGTGCGATGGGCGGCGACCGCCTTCGCCAGCTCGGCCACCGCCTGCTTCAGCGGCCCGACGACGGGGATGTCGGCGTCCCGCAGCTTGGAGATCTCGGCCGGGTCGATATCGAGGTGGACGACGGTGGCGCCGGGCGCGAACGCCGACAGCTTGCCGGTGACGCGGTCGTCGAAGCGGGCGCCGATCGCGACCAGCACGTCGCAGGTGTTCATGGCGATGTTCGACCACTTCGGCCCGTGCATGCCGGGCCAGCCGAAGTGGAGCTCGTGCGTCTCGGGGAACGCGCCCTTGCCCATCAGCGTTGTCACCACCGGCAGCCGGCCCGCCTCGGCGAGCCCGAGCAGCTCGCCGCAGGCGTCGCCGTTCAGCGTCCCGCCGCCGACGTAGAGCACCGGCTTCTCGGCGTGCGCGATCCGCTCGGCGGCCTCGCGGATCTGCAGCGGGTGCACCTTGGTGGGCGGCCGCCAGCCCGGCAAGTCGACCTTGTCCGGGTACGAGAAATCGATCTCGGCCTCCTGGATGTCGCGCGGTACGTCCACGAGGACGGGGCCGCAACGGCCCGTGCGCGCGATGTGGAAGGCGGCCTTCATCACCTGCGGGATCTCGCGCACGTCCTGCACGAGCCACGAGTGCTTGACGACCGGCATCGTGATGCCGGTGATGTCGCACTCCTGGAACGCATCGGTGCCGATCAGGGTTGAACGGACCTGTCCGGTGATGCACACGAGCGGCGTGGAGTCCATCCAGGCGTCGGCGATCGGCGTGACGAGATTCGTGGCGCCGGGCCCCGAGGTCGCGATCGCGACGCCGACGCGGCCGGAGGCGCGGGCGTAACCCTGAGCCATGTGGCCCGCGCCCTGCTCGTGCCGTGCCAGCACGTGCCGCACGCTCGTGCCGCGGGCCATCGCGTCGTAGGTGGGCATGATCGCGCCGCCCGGGATCCCGAACATCACCTCGACGGCCTCGGCCTCGAGCGAGCGCAGGATCGCGTCCGCACCGGTCATCTTCATCGTCGGTCTCGCGTTGTGGGTGTCACGGTGGCTTGGTCTCCTTCGTCGTTCGCCCGCTGGGCGTACCTCTGGCGTCGTCTCGGTCGGCGTGTGCGCCGGACTGGCAGGCGCGTGAGCGACATGTCTCCCCTAGACGGGGAGAATGAGAATCCGCTCGATGCCGACGCCGCGCGATACCGCGCGGCGCGGATCGCATACCCGAGGGGATACGGCGAGGCAGAGCATCGGAGATCTGAGTGTGCCTGAACAATCGATTAGTGGCAAGGAGCGACCGGCCGCTCCGGCCGGGAAAGCCCTTGTCCCGTGTGCTTGTGGCCATTATCCTCGAGGTTCGATGCACCGGGCGGACGTCAACTTCGTGACACACCTGGCGGGGGCCTTCGGGCCGGCCTTCCCGATCGCGTTCGTGGCGCTGCCGCCGAGCGGCTAGCCGGCGGCCCCATTCCCTCCCGCCACGCCGGCTAGCTATCGTCGCCACCGGCGGGGTACCGCATACATCACGGAGTTAAATGCATACTATGCAATCCATGCTCTCTGTCAGCATCGTCGGCGCGGCAGGCTACACCGGTCAGGAGACTCTCGACCGGGTGCTCGCGCACCCGCAGCTCGAGCTCGTCGCGGTCGGTTCCAACTCGCTCGCCGGCAAGCCGGCGGCGGCGCTCGACCCACGGCTGGGCCGCAACGGGAGGGGCGGTGTGCCCGCTTTCGTCCCGAACGACGAGGCGCTCGCGTGCCGCGCCGACGTCACGTTCCTGTGCCTCTCGCACGAGGAGGCGGCCGAGCTCGAGGCGCCAGCCGAAGGTGTCGTCGTCGACCTCTCGGGCGCGCACCGCCTCCGCGACGCCTCCCTCTACGAGCAGTGGTACGGGTTCACCCACCCGAGGCCCGGCGACCTCGAGCAGTGGGTGTACGGCCTGCCCGAGCTCGTTCCGGGGACCGGCCGCCTGATCGCCAATCCCGGCTGCTACGCGACCGCGACGCTGCTCGCGCTCGGGCCGCTGAAGGATGCGATCGACCCGGGCTCCGTCGTCGTCGACGCGATGTCGGGGATGACCGGGGCCGGCCGCACGCTGAAGCCGTCCACGCACGCAGGCTTCGTGCTCGAGAACGTCTCGCCCTACCGGGTCGGTCGGCATCAGCACGTACCCGAGATCGCGCAGCTGCTCGGCTTCCCGGTCTCCTTCACCCCGCATCTGCTTCCTCTCCGGCGCGGCCTCATCGCCACCTGCAACGTGCAGTCGGCCGGTCCCGATCTGCGCGCGCTGCTCGAGGCGGCGTACGCGGCGAGCGAGGTCGTCACTGTGCTGCCGGAGGGGATCTCCCCCGAGCTCGCCCGCGTGCAGGGCACGGACACGGCGGAGATCGGCGTCTTCGCCGACGGCTTCACGGGGCGCACGATGGTGATCTGTGCCGAGGACAACCTCGGCAAGGGAGCAGCAGGGCAGGCGATCCAGAACGTCAACCGCGCGTTCGGGCTGGGCGACACGACCGGGCTGCGCCTGCACGGGGTACTGGTGTGAGCGGTTCCGGTGTGACGGATGCCGGTGCGACGCGGTCCTGCTGCAGCGAGATACAGGTCTAGGGATGTCCGTCACCGCCGCCCAGGGGTTCGCCGCAACCGGGGTCGCCGCCGGCCTGAAGCCGTCCGGCAAGCCGGACCTGGCGCTCGTCCGCTCGATTCCCCGCGCGGTCGGCGCCGCCGTCTGGACCACGAACAGGGTGCAGGCAGCACCCGTCGTCGTGTCGCGGCGGCACCTCGAGCTCGCCGAGCCGCAGGCGGTGGTGATCAACGCCGGCTCCGCGAACGCCGCCACCGGCGCCCAGGGCGAGACGGACGCCGAGGCGACCGCGCATGGCGTCGCCAAGGAGCTGGCGCTGTCGCCCGAGGAGGTGCTCGTCCTCTCCACCGGCGTGATCGGGGTCCCGATCCCGCTCGAGCGGGTTCTCGCGGGCGTGCGCGAGGCGTCCCTTGCGCTCTCGCCGTCAGGCGGCGACGCCGCGGCAGGAGCGATCCTGACCACCGACTCGGGCCCCAAGACTGCGGTCGCCCACGGCCCCGGCTTCACCGTCGGCGGCATGGCGAAGGGGGCGGGGATGATCCACCCCTGCCTGGCCACCATGCTCGCCGTGATCACGACCGACTATCCGCTCGCAGCGGGTGAGGCAGGGGGCTTCCTGCGGTCTGCCGTCGAGGAGACCTTCAACCGCATCTCGGTCGACGGGGACTGCTCCACGAACGACGCGGTGGTGCTCCTGGCGAACGGCGCCGCCGCGGCGCAGCGCGACGACGACGCGTTTGCGGCGGCGCTCCACGACGTCTGCTCCAGCCTCGCCCGGCAGATCGTCGCCGACGGAGAGGGTGCCACGGTGGTGCTGGAGATCCACGTCGCCGGCGCTTCCTCGGAAGGTGAGGCGGTGGCGATAGCCCGCCGCATCGCGACCTCGCCCCTCGTCAAGACCGCCGTCTTCGGGCACGACCCGAACTGGGGCCGCGTGCTCGCAGCCGCCGGCTCGGCTCCTCACGGCGACGGCTTCGCGATGCTCGACCCCGATCGGCTCGCCGTCGCGTTCGAGGGCGTCGAGGTGTTCGCCGAGGGGGCGCCGACCGGCCGCGTGCCCGAGCTCGCCGGGCCCATCTGCCGCGTCGACCTTCGCCTCGGTCTCGGCGACGGCGCCGCCTCGTACCTCGCCTCCGACCTCACCTACGACTACGTCCGCATCAACGCGGAGTACACGACGTGACGGCCCGCGTCGTCCTCAAGCTCGGCGGCCGTGTCGCCGAGCAGGCTGCCGCAGAGGCGCACGGCCTGCGTGCACAGGGGTACGACGTCGTGGTCGTGCACGGTGCGGGGCCGCAGATCACGGCGGAGATGGAGCGGCGCGGCATCGAGCCGTCGTTCGTCGACGGCCGGCGGGTGACGACCCCGGAGGTGCTGGAAGTGGTGCGTGAGTCGCTGCTCGAGGTCAACAAGGCCGTCTGTGGCGCCATCGGCCCGGATGCCGTCGGGCTGGCGGGCGACGTGATCGGCCTCCCCGCCACGCAGGTGACGGAGCTCGGGCTCGTCGGCGATCCCGTGCCGTCTGCCCCGGCGGAGGTGCTCGATGCGCTTGCCGCCGGCCGCATCCCCGTGATCGCGCCGCTTGCGGCGGGCCCCCTGAACGTCAACGCGGACGAGGCGGCGGCTGCACTCGCCGTGGGTCTCGGCGCGGAGCGGATCCGGTTCGTCTCGGACGTACCGGGCGTCTACGTGGACGACGAGGTGGTCCCGCAGATCGACACCGCGCTCGCGAGCCGCATGCTCGCCGACGGCACCTTCCAGGGAGGCATCGTGCCCAAGCTCGAGGCAGCCCTGCACGCGGTGCGCGGCGGCGTCCACGCCTCGATCGGGACGACGGAGGTGACCGCGTGACGTCGAAGCCCGCAAGTGACACGGTGTCACAAGGGTCGTCCGCGCTGCGGGGGGCGGTGCTGCCCACCTACGCGCGAGCGCCTCTGACGATCGTGCGCGGCGAGGTGTGCCGCGTGTGGGACGACGAGGGACGCTGCTACCTCGATCTCGGGGCAGGTATCGCGGTGGTCACGCTCGGGCACTGCGCCCCCGGGCCGGTGGCCGCCGCCCACGCGCAGATCGACCGCCTCTGGCACGCGTCGAACCTGTACTGGACCGAGCCGATGCTCCAGCTCGCCGGCCTGCTGAGCGAGCGGCTCGGCGGCGGCGCGGCCTTCTTCTGCAACTCGGGCGCCGAGGCGAACGAGGCGGCGCTCAAGTACGCGCGCAAGGCGACGGGCCGCGCCCGCATCGTCGCGCTCGAGGGCGGCTTCCACGGCCGCACGCTCGGCGCCCTCTCGGCCACCGGGCAGCCCGGCAAGTGGGAGGGCTTCGGCCCGCTCGTGCCCGGCATGGCCTTCGCCAGGCCGAACGACGTCGAGTCGCTCGAGGCCGCGCTCGCTCCCGCCGGGGACACCGCCCTGCTCCTGCTCGAGCCGGTGCTCGGCGAGGGCGGCGTGATCCCGCTCGAGGCCTCGTTCGCGCGGGCGGCGTCCGAGCTCGCGCGCGAGATCGGCGCGCTCCTCTGCGTCGACGAGGTGCAGGCCGGCTGCGGGCGCACGGGCACGTTCTTCGCCTTCGAGCAGCTCGGCCTCGAGCCCGATCTGGTGACGCTCGCCAAGGGCCTCGCCAACGGCCTGCCGATAGGGGCGCTGCTCGCCTCCGACCGGGCCGCGGCGGGGTTCGCGCCCGGTGACCACGGCTCCACCTTCGGGGGCAATCCCATCGCAGCCGCTGCCGCCTGCGCAGTCGTCGAGGCGCTCGACGACGAGCTCCTCGCGAACGTCCGCGAGCAGGGTCGCAGGCTCGCGGACGGCCTCGCCGGCCTGCCCGGCGTGGTCGAGGTGCGCGGCCGCGGGCTCCTGCTCGGGGCCACGCTCGACCGGCCCGTCGGGCCTGTCGTCGACGCCTGCCGTGAGCTTGGCCTGATCGTGCTGTCGGCGGGGCCCGACGTGCTGCGCCTGACACCGCCGCTCGTCATCGGCGCGGCCGAGGTCGACGAGGCGCTGGGGCTCCTCGCCTCGGCTCTGGCTGCATAAAGATGGCGCATATTCTGGTAGGTTCTCGCATACTATGAATCGCAGGGAGCGCCAGGCGGTCGTGCTCCGGCTCGTCCGCGACCGGGCCATCTCGACCCAGAGCGAGCTCGTGCAGGCGCTGAGGGACGAGGGCCACGACGTCGTGCAGACGACCGTCTCCCGGGACATCGGCGAGCTCGGGCTCGTCAAGGTGCGTGCCCCGAGCGGCCGGCTCGTGTATGCGGCGCCGGGCGCCGGCGACGCCGACCGGCTGCGTGCCATCGGCGCCGCCATGCGCCGGTACGCGATCGGCGTGCAGGCTGCTGCCGGCGGCCTCGTCGTCGTGACGACGCCGTCGGGGTACGCGAGCGCCCTCGCGCAGGCGATCGACGAGGGTGGGCACCCCGCGATCGCAGGCACGCTCGCCGGCGACAACACCATCTTCATCGCCGCCAGGCACGGCACGGAGGCGGCGGAGCTCTGCGCCGAGCTCGCCGGCCACCTCGACAGCGGCGCGTAGCCGCGTGCGAGCGGTCAGAATGCAGTCGATGCGGAGCGACCGAACGTGAGCCTCTGGTCGGGCAGGGTGGAAGGGTCGCTCGACCCTGCCGTCTGGGAGTTCCTGCGGGTGGACGACGCCGAGTTGCTCCCCTACGACTGCGAGGCGACGGCCGAGCACGCCCAGCGGCTCTACGGTGCCGGCCTGCTCACCGCCGCCGAGCTCTCCGAGGTGGAGAAGCGCCTGGCCGAGATCGCCCAGGACCCGGCCGGCTACGCGGCCGGCGACGAGGACGTGCACAGCGCGATCGAGCGGCAGCTCGGCGAGGTCGGCCGCAAGATCCACGCCGGCCGCTCGCGCAACGACCAGGTGGCGGCGGCGTTCCGGCTCTACGTGCTGGACGCCTGCGCCGAGGCGCGTGAGGAGATCGACGCGCTCGCGCTCGTCACCCTCTCCTTCGCCGAGGCGGAGGCCCACACGCTGATGCCCGGGTACACGCATCTACAGCGCGGGCAGCCGGTGACGCTCGGCCACCACCTGCTCGCCTGGGCGGAGATGCTCGACCGCGACCGCACCCGCTTCGCGGCCGCCGGCGAGGCCGCGGCCGCGAGCCCTCTCGGTGCCGGCGCGCTCGCCGGATCGACGCTCGGCCTCGACCCGCCGGGCGGACAGATGCGCAACTCGATCGACGCGGTCGCCGACCGGGACTTCGCGCTCGACTACCTCTACGCCGCGGCCGTCCTGTACACCCACCTCTCGCGGATCGGCGAGGAGATCGTGCTGTGGGCCTCGTCCGAGTTCGGCTTCGCGAAGCTGCCCGAGAACGCCTCGACCGGCTCCTCGATGATGCCCCAGAAGCTCAACCCGGATGTCGCAGAGCTCGCGCGCGGCAAGGCGGGTACGGCCATCGGCCGCCTCACCGGGTTGCTTGCGACCGTCAAGGGGCTTCCGCTCGCCTACGACCGCGACCTCCAGGAGGACAAGGGCCCCGTCTTCGCCGCCCGGCGCGACGTGCGGCTCGGTCTCGCCGCGCTGACCGCGCTCGTCAGCGGTCTCGCCGTCGATCGCGAGCGGCTCGCAACCGCCGTCGCCGACCCGCTCCTGCTCGCGACCGACGTCGCCGAGGACCTCGTGCGCGGCGGCGTGCCGTTCCGCGAGGCGCACGAGCGTGTCGCCGCCTCGGTGCGCGACGGTTCCTATCGTTCCGGCGGGACCGCGGCCGAGAGCGTTGCTGCCCGCGGTGCCCCGGGCCCGGGCGGCGTCGTCGACGCGATCGCGGAGGCGCGCCGGCGCTTCGGCGTCTCCGCCTGACGTCCCGGCCCGGCGCCGGGAGCCGGCAGGGTTGCAGGCGTGCGCCGAGCTCGTCGGGCGGTACAGCGCGCAGGTTCAGCGGCCGACGTGACGTAGACGCCCTCCGGCGGCGTAGATCGGGTGACACCGAACCCCGGAGGGATCTGCCATGAAACGTCTCGCCATCGCAGCCGCGCTGCTGCTCGCCGCCGCGGCGCTTGCCGGCGTGGCACGGCCGGAAGGCGCCGGCGCCGTCGAGGGAACGACGGACGGCGACTCCGTCACCGTCACCGGGTCCGCGTCGGTCACGTCGGCGCCGAACCGTGCCGTCCTCTCGCTGGGCGTCGACAGCCGGGCCGACACAGCCCGTGCGGCCATTGCCGCGAATGCGAGGGAGATGCGCAAGGTGATCGACGCCGTGCGGGCCGCCGGCGGGCGCGACATCTCGACCCAGTCGGTCTCGTTGTCCCCGGTCACCGACGAGAACGGCGCCGTCACGAGCTACGCGGCGTCGAACGTCGTCACCGCGGTGGTCGACCTTGGTCGCGCGGGCGCCGTTATCGACGCGGCCGTGGAGGCGGGAGCGAACCAGGTGTGGGGGCCGTCGCTCTCGAGCAGCGAGCAGCGGAAGCTGTACCTGCAGGCGCTGAAGGGCGCGGTCGACGACGCCCGCGAGAAGGCGCAGGCGCTCGCCGCCGCGTCGGGGCGCTCGCTCGGAAAAGTCACGACCGTGGTCGAGAGCGGAGGCGCTACGCCCATGCCGCTCATGGAGAAGGCCGTCGCCGCGGATGCGAGCACTCCCGTGGTGGGCGATTCGCAGGAGACGACCGCGTCCGTCACGGTCACCTTCGCACTTGCATAGACCGAGGGCGGCCGGCCCGTCAACGGGCCGGCCACCCTCTGCTGGTCGTCCTCCTGCCCGCAGGAGGGAGGCGGGCGCGAGGGTCAGCGGTCGTCGTCCGGCAGGCTCATGCTCCTGCCGGCGCTGCGGTTGCGCCTGGAGGGGCTTCCCGTGGCACCAGGTTGGGATGTGCGCCGTGGTGCTCCTGCCCGTAGCCGCCGGGAACCGGGATGTAGAACTCGGGATAGCCCCACATGCCGTGCTCGGAGACGTCGAGGCCCATCTGCTCGACCTCGGGCTCCGTGCGGATGCCGACCGTCACCTTGAACAGCAGCAGGATCAGGAACGACGCGGTGAACGTGAACGCCCCTACGGCGACGAGGCCGAGCGCCTGGACGCCGAGCTGGTGGAAGCCGCCGCCGTAGAAGAGGCCGCCCTTGCCGGTCGCGAGCTTCTCGGCCAGCGATGGCATCGCCAGGAAGCCGAGCGCCAGCGTGCCCCACACGCCCGACATGCCGTGTGCGGCGATCGCGCCGATCGGGTCGTCGATGCCGACCTTGTCGACGGCGAGCACGCCGAGCACCACGATCACGCCGGCCACGAAGCCGATCAGGATCGCTGCCCACGGAGCGACGAAGGCGCATGCGGCGGTGATCGCCACGAGCGCCCCGATGGCGCCGTTCAACATCATCGAGAGGTCGGGCTTCTTGATCACGAGCCACGACGTGATGACCGCCCCCAGCACGCCGGCCGCGGCTGCCAGGTTCGTGTTCAGGGCCACGTACGCGAAGAAGCCGACGCCGCCGAAGTCGACGCTGAGCGTCGAGCCCGGGTTGAACCCGAACCAGCCGAACCAGAGGATCATCACGCCGAGCGTCGTGAACGCCATGTTGTGCCCCGGGATCGCGTTGACCTTCCCGTCCGGGCCTCGCTTGCCGATGCGCGGCCCGAGCAGGATCGCGCCGGCGAGCCCGGCGAGCGCGCCCTGGTAGTGCACCACCGTCGAGCCGGCGAAGTCCTGCATGCCCTTCGAGAACAGCCATCCGTCCGGGCTCCAGATCCAGTGCGAGACCAGCGAGTAGATCAGGGTGAAGACGGCGCCGAAGGCGAAGTACACCCAGAGGCGCGTTCGCTCGGCCATCGCACCCCAGACGATCGCCAGCGACACCGCCGCGAACGCCACCTCGAACAGGTAGCCGGCGGCGGCGGGAATCGCGCTGAACCACGAGAAGGGCGCCTGCTCCGATCGTGAGCAGCTCGTCGACGGAGGGCAGGAAGCCGGAGCCGCCCACGAGGCCGTTGCCGCCGTCGCCGAAGGCCATGCCGAAGCCGACGAGGTAGTAGACGATCGAGGCGATCGCGAGGATGAGGACGTTCTTGGCGGCGATGTGGCCGACGTTCTTCATACGCGTCAGGCCCGCCTCGAGGAAGGCGAAGCCGGCCTGCATGAAGATCACCAGGATCGCGGCCAGCACGACCCAGATCGTGCTCGCCGCGAATGCGAGCTCCTTGGTGCTCATACGGTCTCGACCTCCTCCAGCCTCAGGCCTGTGCGGTTGTGGGTGACGTTGCTCACCGGCGACATCCAGCAGATGCCGTCGCCGTTCTCGTGCCCGGTGCGGGCCGCGTCGACGATCGCGTGGATCACGTCGTCGGCGATCTCGTCCCGCACCACGAAGGTCAGGTGGGCCTTCGGCAGGAAGCGCGACTCGAACACCCGCCCGCGGTACTCGTGCGTGATGCCCTTCTCGCGCCCGTGGCCGACGGCCTCGATCACGGTGACGCCGACGTGTCCCGTGTGCTCCTCGACGGCCTCCATCACCGTCTCGACGCGATCACGGACGACGACGGCTTCGACTTTCATCATCTGTCCGTCCCTCCTTCTGGACCAACGAAAAAAGCCCCAGCGCTCCGCACGGAGCTCTGAGGCGTCATTGCCACTGCGGCGGGGCCTTCGTCGGCCTCGCCTGGGAGCACGGTAGCGGGACCGGTGTGCCGGGCGCAAGCCGCTTCGGTTCGTATCGGCGAAAGCCCCCCGGATGACCGGCGCGCGCGCTGGCGCAACCGGCCCGAGCCTGCTAGCGTCTCGACCGCGATGCTGCTCCACGTCTAGGACATCTGCTGTAGAGGCCCGCCTGGCCGGGCCTCTGCTTCTGCGCGCCCTGGACCCTTCGAACCGAAGGAGCATCGCCCATGAACCGTCTTGCAGTACGCGATCCCGTCTTGCCCGAGCGGGCGCTCGGCCCGCCGGCCATCGACGTCCGCGACCTGCGCAAGGAGTTCACGCGCGGGGGCCGTCGCCGCGGCCGCCGCACAGTGGCTGCGCTCGCCGACGTGACGCTCGAGATCCCGCGCGGGGAGTGCGTGGCGATCCTGGGCCAGAACGGCTCGGGGAAGTCGACGCTCGTCCGCGTCCTCTCCACGCTGCTCTTCGCCGACGGCGGCTCGGCGCGGGTGTTCGGCCACGACGTCTTCCACGAGGCCAGGGCGGTGCGTCGCCTCGTCAACCGCGTCTCGGTCGAGGCGTCGTTCTTCAAGCGGCTGTCGCCGGCCGAGAACCTGAGCTACGCGGCCCGGTTCTACGGGATGACCGCGTCGCAGACGCGCACGCGGATCCCGGAGATCCTGGAGCGGGTCGGCTTCCCGCCGGACCGCCGCGGCGAGCCGATGGAGCACCTGTCGCGCGGGATGCAGCAGAAGGTCGCGCTCGCCCGCGCGCTGCTGACCTCGCCGGTGCTGCTCCTGCTCGACGAGCCGACGACGGGGCTCGACCCGCGTTCGAGGCGCGAGGTGCAGGAGTTCATCGAGGAGGTCCGTGTCGCCCACGACGCGACGATCCTGCTCTGCACGCACGACATGGCCGAGGCGGAGCGGCTCGCAGACCGGGTGGGGATCCTCGACCGGGGCAGGCTCCTCGTGCTGGAGCCCGCCCCCGACCTGATGCGCCGCTACGAGCGCGTCCTCGCTCGAGGAGGCGTTCTTCGCGGCGACGGGGCGAACGTTCGAGGACGAGCTGGACGACGACGACGACCGGGAGGTGTTCGCATGAAGGCGCTTGCAGCCACCGCTGCGCCACGAGCTGATCGGGCTCGGCGGCGTCGTCGAGCGGAACGTCTACCTCACCCGGCGCACCATCCTCTGGGATCTCGCCTGGTTCGTCTGGACGCTCGCGAACACGCTCACGATCGTCTTCATCGCGAAGGGGATCGAGGCGTCGGGCGGCGAGATCGACGTCGAGCGGGCCACCACCTCGCTGCTCGTGGGCGCGGTCGTCTGGGCGTACCTCGGCGTCGTGTTCGAGTTCCTGGCCGAGACGGTCGCGTGGGAGCGGTGGGAGGGCACGATCGAGTACACGTTCATGGCGCCCCTCTCGCGCGTGACGCATCTCGGCGGCAGCGGCGTGTTCGCCGTCATCTACGGTCTCGTGCGGGCGTCCCTCCTGTTCGCGGCGGTGGCGTTCATGTTCAGCCTCGACCTCGGCGGCGCCAACTATCGCCGCCGCGCTCGTCGTGCTCGTCGTTGCCTCGGTCTCGTTCTTCGGGATCGGGATGATGACCGCGGTGCTGCCGCTGATCTCCCCGGAGAAGGGGATGCAGATCGGCTTCATCGCCCACGGCCTGCTGCTCGTCGTCTCCGGCATCTACTACCCGGTCGAGGTGCTGCCCGGCTGGATGCAGGCGCTCTCGAAGATCTCGCCGGCCACCTACGCGCTCGACGGGATCCGCGGCGCCATCCTCGAGGGCGAGGGCGTGTCCTCGATGGGCGGCGTGCTGTGGCCGCTCGCCGTGATCGGGGCGGTCTGCATCCCGCTCGGCCTGTGGGTCTTCCACCGCGGCGAGGTCTACGCGAAGCGCCACGGGAAGCTGAAGCGGAGCGGTTGATGGAGCTGGAGCTGACGGTCATCCCTGCCGGGACGCACCCCGGGCTCGAGGCGTATGCCGCGGTCCGCAGCGCGGTCGTCCCGCGCGAGCCCGTGACCGCGGAGGAGATCGGGCGCTCCCGCCTGCGCAGGCCGGGCGACGTGCGCATGCTCGCGCGCGTCGACTGGCACGTCGCCGGTTGCGCCGGCGCGATCCCCTCGGACCTGCCCGGCCGCACCTACGCTCGGCGATCGCGGTGCTCCCCGAGTTCGCGCCGCCGCGGTATCGGCACGGCGTTCCTCGAGCGCATCGCGGCGATCGCGCGCCGCGCGTGGCTACGCGAGCATCGCGTCGCGCGATCGAGGAGCCGACGCGGCCGCGGCGGCTTCGCCGAACGCTTCGGCCTGGCGGAGGTGACTTCCGGGAGATCGAGGTGCGCGACCCTCGGAGCCGAGCGCGTGGCCGCAGCCGCCGCCGGGATCGAGATCGTGCCGGTCGGCGCCCGCCCGGACCTGCTCGAGGGCGCCTACGCCGCTCGCCTGCGAGGCGCTGCCCGAGATGCCGCTGCCCGAGCCGTACGCTCGTTCGCCCGTTCGCCGAGTGGGCCGATGAGGAGCGCGATCGGCCGGTCCTTGCCGAAGCGTCGCTCGTCGCCCTCGCGGCGGCGAGCGTCGTCGGCTTCGCCGGGCTGCTGCGGCGTGCCGCCGACCCGCGGCTCGCCGAGCACGGCCTCACCGCCGTCGCCGCGCGCCATCGCGGCCGCGGCATCGCGACTCGCGCTGAAGCGCCGCCAGATCGCCTGGGCCGCCCGGCACGGCTACCGCGAGCTCGTCACCTGGACGCAGGAGGGGAACGACGCCATGCAGGCCGTCAACCGAAAGCTCGGCTACGTCGCGCGGCCGGCGTGGATCCGCCTCGAGGCCCCGCTCGAGACGGTCGCGGCGCGCTCGGGCGGCGCGCGTGAGACGGCTTCCCGCCGTTCCCGTGTACCTCGCTGATCGAGGGCTTCGGCTCGCTCGCCTTCATGCTCACGTTCACGATCACGAACGTCTACTACGTGACCGAGGTGGGGATGAGCCCGCTCCAGCTCGTGCTCTGCGGCACCGCCATGGAGCTTGCCATCTTCGTCTTCGAGGTGCCGACCGGAGTCGTCGCCGACACGATCAGCCGCCGGCTCTCGATCATCGTCTCCTTCGCCGTGCTCGGCATCGCCGGGATGCTGTTCGGCCTGCTCACGAGCCCGGCGCTGATCATCGCCGCGTACGCCCTCTGGGGTGTCGGCTACACCTTCCAGTCGGGGGCCTACGAGGCGTGGATCGCCGACGAAGTCGGCGAGCAGCGCCTCACCGGCGTGCTGCTCCGTGGCGCGCAGGCGGCGAACGTCGGCGCGCTCGTGGGGGTCGGCGCTCGGCACGGCCGTCGGCGTGCTCGACCTGCGGGCGGCCATCGTCGCCGGCGGCGCGGCCGTGCTCGTGCTGGCGCTGTTCCTCGCCGTGACGATGCCGGAGACCGGCTTCCGGCCCCAGGCCAGCGCGGACGGCGAGGCGGGCCCACGTGCCTTCCTCGCTACCGCCCGGCGCGGCGCCCGCGTCGTGCGCGGCCACCGGCTGCTGCTGCTGATGCTCGCGATCGCGTTCTTCTGGGGCATGTGGACGGAGAGCTTCGACCGGCTCTGGCAGGCGCAGTTCCTCGAGGGCACCGGGCTGCCCGACGTCGGCGGCCTCTCCGACGTCGTCTGGATCGGGATCCTCACGGGCGCGGCGATGGTGATCGGCATCGTCGTCACCCAGATCGCGGTCAAGCGCCTGGAGCACGCGAGCCGGGAGCGGCTCGCGCGCGTGCTGCTCGGCGCGAACACGCTCATCCTCGTCGCTGCGCTCGCCTTCGCCCTCGCCGGTGTGCCGTGGGCCGCGATCGCGGCCTATGCCGCGGTGACCGCGTGCCGCGAGCTCATCGTCCCGCTCCAGTCCGTGTGGGTGAACAGGACGATCGAGGACTCCTCGGTGCGCGCCACCGTCCTCTCGATCGTGAACCAGTCCGATGCGATCGGCCAGGTGACGGGCGGCCCCGCCATCGGTGCCGTCGGCTCCTCCGTCGGGCTGCGGCCGGCGCTCGCGCTGGGCGCCGCCGTCCTGGCGCCGGCGCTCGCGCTCTACGGCCGGGCCGTCGCCCGTCACGGGCGCGATCCGCTGCTGGAGACCGCCTCCGCAGACCCTTGACGTCGCACGCAGCCGCGCGCGTTGCTAGGCTTCGCTCGCCAAGTTTCGAGGCGACGTTGCCTCAGGCGCCTCCGCGCCTGGGGCTTTTTTCGTTTTCAGGGAGGAAAACAGATGGCAAGACCACGGAGTGGGAGCGGCGGGACGACGACGGCCAGGCGCTCGGCGACGGTGCAGAGCAAGGACCGCGCCACCTCGAGCGTCGCGGCTCGCCGTGCCGTGCTGAAGCGCATCAAGGACGAGGGGATCGAGCACGTCCTCTTCTGGTTCACCGACCTCGAGGGCCACCTCAAGTCGTTCGCGATCACCCCCAGCGAGATGGAGGGTGCGCTGAACGACGGGATGGGCTTCGACGGCTCGTCCATCACCGGCTTCAACCGGATCGAGGAGTCGGACATGGTCGCGATCCCCGACCCGGCCACCTTCCAGGTGATGCCGCGACCGGTCGACGAGCACGGCCACGCGCTCGGCGCCAAGGTCGGCCGCATGATCTGCGACGTCGTCAAGCCCGACGGCACGCCCTACGAGGGCGACCCGCGCTACGTGCTGCGGCTCGCGCTCGAGCGCATGCGCAAGCTCGGCTTCGACACGTTCAACGTCGGCCCCGAGCTCGAGTACTTCCTCTTCGAGGACGACAAGGGCACCGAGACGCTCGACGAGGGCGGCTACTTCGCGATGACCGCGCAGGACGCGGCCACCGAGGTGCGCAACGACACGATCGCGGCGCTCGAGTCGGTCGGCATCCAGATCGAGTACCACCACCACGAGGTCGCCCCGTCGCAGCACGAGATCGACATGCGCTACGACGACGCGCTCGCGATGGCGGACAAGACGATGACGTACCGCATCGTCGTCAAGGAGGTCGCCGCCTGGCACGGCTACTACGCGACCTTCATGCCGAAGCCGCTCTTCGGCGAGAACGGCTCGGGCATGCACACCCACATGTCCCTGTTCAAGGGCGGCCGCAACCAGTTCTTCGACGCGAAGGACCCGCACCACCTGTCGAAGACGGCCAAGTCGTTCATCGCCGGGCTGCTCGTCCACGCCCGCGAGATGTCCGCCGTGCTCGCCCAGTGGGTCAACTCCTACAAGCGGCTCGTGCCCGGCTACGAGGCGCCCGTCTACGTTGCCTGGTCGCAGCGCAACCGCTCCGCCCTGATCCGGATCCCGCTCTACAAGCCCGGCTCCGAGCAGGCGACGCGGGCGGAGATCCGCTGCCCGGACCCCGCCTGCAACCCGTACCTCGCCTTCGCGGCGCTGCTGCACGCGGGCCTCGAGGGGATCGAGCGCGGCTACGAGCTGCCCGACGAGATGACGACCAACCTGTACCGGCTCTCCGACGAGGAGCGCGAGGAGCAGGGTGTCGAGGCGTTGCCCGGCTCGCTCGGCGAGGCCGCAGAGGAGCTCGCCGGCTCCGAGCTGATGCAGAAGGCGCTCGGCGAGCACATCTTCCCGCGCTACGTGGAGCTCAAGCGCAAGGAGTGGGACGAGTACCGCATCCAGGTCAGCGAGTGGGAGAAGGACCGGTACCTGGCTGCGCTGTAGCCCTCCGCTCGGGCGGCATCCCGCGAGCGCGGGATGCCGCCCTGCGGTGTCCCGCCTGCGGCGGGAAGACCCCTGCTGCGGCCTCCTTCGCGGCCGGTGGCGAAGGACTGGACAACGCCCGCCGGATGCCGCATCATCCACGGTGCAGGCCGTGCCGCAAGGCGAGCGGCCAGCCTGTGTCTGACGGCCGATCGCGGGTCCCCATGTTGGGGCCCGTGGTCGTTGTGGGGAGAAACCGGAAACGGAATGCAGGGTGTCTCCCGAAACGGCAGGCGAGACACCCGCGTGCGGTCGTCATGGCTTCCAGACCATGAGCGCGACGATCGCGACGATGGCGGCGAGCATGGAGGCGTTCAGCAGCAGGTTGAGCGGGTCGCGCAGCCTGCGGGAGAGCTCCTCGCTCGGGACGTCGCCGTCCGCGGCCAGGCGCTCCGCCAGCTCGCGTGTGTGGCGGTCCTGGCGCCCTGCGACGGCCCCGACGCCGCCAGCCACGCGAGCAGCGCGAAGGTCGAGGTGAGCCAGGCGGCGCCGAGGTCGAAGCCGATCCGGTCCGCGAGCCAGAAGCCCGCCGCCACCGTGAGCACGAGGCCGGCAGCCGACGACTGGCACCGCCGGACGCACGGCGCGCATCAGCAGCGCGATCTCGGACGGCCGCTCGCGCCGCATCGCCCCGAAGCGCAGCACCGCCGCCGTGATCGAGCCGCCCACGAACAGGAAGGCGCCCGCGAGGTGGAGGAACAGGATCGCGTCGTTGCTCATCCGCGCCGACGATAGCCTGCAGGCGTGCTCAACGTCCTCCGCATCGTGCACGTGCTCGCCGCCTGCGTGTGGGTCGGCGGCACGGTCGCGCTCGTGTTCGTCGGCGTCCCCGCGATCCGGAAGCTCGAGGGGGAGGCGCGGGCGACGGCGATGCGCGCGCTCGGGCGCCGCTGGCGTCCGCTCGGCTGGAGCGCCATGGGCGTCGCCATCCTCTCGGGGCTCTGGCTCACGGATCACCACGGCGGCTTCGACAGCGCCGCCCTCTCCACCGACTTCGACCGCACGCTCATGCTCAAGTCGGCGCTCGTCGTCCTCCTCTGCGCCGGGGCGGTCGTCCACGACTACGTGCTCGGGCCGCGCCTGCAGCGCGAGCTCCGCGCCGGCGCGCCGCAGGCGCCGGCCACGAGGCGCCGTCTCGTGATCGTCGGCTGGTTCAACTTCGCGCTCACGCTGGCCGTGCCGATCCTCGGCGCCGTCGTCCTCACCTACCTCGACTGAGCGGACGATGGAGGACGCCGCCCGCCACCTTGCGCTGCTGACGAAGACGATCGAGGTCGTCAACTCGTCCCTCGACCTGCAGGAGGTGATGGAGGCGATCGCGCACGAGACCGCGGCGGCGCTCGAGACCGACGCCTGCTTCGTCTACCTGTACGACGAGCGCGCCGACGAGCTCGTCCTCCGCGCCACGCACGGCACGCTGGTCGAGGACGCGACGAAGGCGCCGCGGATGCGCCGCGGCGAGGGCATCACGGGCGTCGCCGCCGCCGAGGGCGAGCCGATCATGATCCCCTCGCGGGCGCATCTCGACCCCCGCTTCAAGGCGTTCCCCAACCTGCCCGAGGACGACTACGAGTCGATCCTGGCCGTGCCCATCCTCGCGCGCGACAAGCTCGAGGGCGCGCTCAACGTCCGCACCCGGGAGCCGCGCGTGTTCAGCGAGGGCGAGATCGACCTGCTCGTCGCGATCGCCTCTCAGGTCGCCCGCACGATCGAGCACGCCAAGCTGTACGCGCAGGCGCAGCGCCGGGTGCACGAGCTCGAGGCGCTCGCCCGCATCTCCGAGGCGGTCTCCGAGTCGCTCTACCTGGAGGAGTCGCTCGAGGCGATCGTGCAGACGACCGTCGAGTCGATGCACGCGACCGGGGCCGCGATCGTGCTCGAGGACGGCCGCATCGCGTGGCCCGAGGGCCGGGCCGGCAAGCACGCCGTCCGCTTGCCGCTGCGCTGGCGGGCGCGCACGATCGGCGAGCTCGTCGTCGACCGCGACACCCCGTTCAGCGACGACGACCGGCAGCTGCTGGAGGCGATCGCGAGCCAGGCCGCCGTCGCGCTCGAGCACGGCCGCATGGCGCTGCGCGGCGTGCTCGCCCAGGAGATCCACCACCGCGTCAAGAACAACCTGCAGACGGTCGCCTCGCTCCTGCGGCTGCAGGCCCGCGCCGACAACGTCGACCCGAAGAAGGCGCTCGGCGACTCGGTCAACCGGATCCTCGCGATCGCCGCCGTGCACGAGGTGCTGACCGAGCACCGCGAGGACGACGTCGAGCTCGACGAGCTGATCGACCGCCTGCGCGCCATGCTCGTGCAGGGCCTCGTCGCCGGCCGGGAGGTGTCGTCCGAGCTCGAGTCGGTGTTCCTCGCCGGCGAGCGGGCGACGTCGCTCGCGCTCGTCTTCAGCGAGCTGTTCGGCAACGCCCTCGAGCACGGCGGCGACCACGTCGCGATCACGCTCGCGCTCGCCGGCGAGGACGTCGTTCTCGCGGTCGCCGACGACGGCACGGGGTACGCCGATGCCGCCGACGGCACCGGCCTGTCCATCGTGCGCGCGCTCGTCCGCGACGAGCTCGGCGGTACCCTCGAGCTCGACGACCTGGGCGGGCTCCACGCGCGGGTCCGGTTCCCCGCCTGACGATGCCCTCCTACCTCGTCGTCGGCGCCGCTCCTCCGGTCGTCGACTAGTCTGTTCCAGGTGGGGCCGATGCCGGCCCCGCGCCTCCGTCGACGCTGACGGGCCGTTGTGCGAAATCGCAGCGACGCGAACGCGTCGCGCCCGAACGGGGAGGCATGCTGCACGATGAGAATCCTGATCGCAGAGGACGAGACGATCATCCGGCTCGACCTCCGAGCCCTGCTCGAGAAGGCGGGCTTCGAGGTCTGTGCGGAGGCGAAGGACGGGGAGGAGGCGGTGACGCTCGCGCGCACCGATCGAGCCCGACCTGGCGCTGCTCGACGTGAAGATGCCGAAGCTCGACGGGATCGACGCCGCCCGGCGGATCCTGGACGACCGGCCCATCCCGATCGTGATGGTGACCGCCTACGGCGAGGAGGAGCTCGTCTCCCGGGCGGTCGAGGCCGGCGTGTTCGGCTACCTCGTGAAGCCGTTTCGCGAGTCCGACCTGCTGCCGGCGATCGCGACGGCGCGGGCCCGTCACGAGGAGCTGGCGGCGCTTGCGCGAGGAGGCGGAGTCGCTGTCAGAGGCGCTCGCCGCCCGCAAGGCGATCGAGCGCGCGAAGGGCCTGCTGATGGAGCGCGAGGGGCTGACCGAGCAGGAGGCGTTCGCGCGCCTGCGCAAGGCGAGCCAGA
This sequence comes from uncultured Gaiellaceae bacterium, assembly GCA_963731095.1. GTDB lineage: Bacteria > Actinomycetota > Thermoleophilia > Gaiellales > Gaiellaceae > Gaiella. The sequence continues at coordinate 83,234 of CAVSUK010000028.1, read as the reverse complement.
TCTCGGGGCGGCCGCTCAAGGTCGTCGCCGACGCGCTCATCGCCACGCTGGACGTGCCGTCCGCGTAACGGCCGAGGGAACGGAAAGCAGGGTGTCTCCCGAGAGAGCACGGGAGACACCCGCTTGCTGTTCCTACTGCAGCCCGAGCAGCCGCTCGTCGCCGTGCCGCCGCACGAGCCGGCGGGCGAGCCAGGCGGCGAGCACGACGAGCAGGACGGGGCCGGCGATCACGAGCGCGTAGAGCACCGCCGCCGCCTCCCAGGCGAGGATGCGCCCGGCCTCGTCGAGTGCCCGGTCGAAGCCCGACGGAGGCACCGGCGCTGCCGATCCCTGCTCGGTCTGCAGTGTCAGCTGCACCGTCGCGAGGCTCGCCTCGTCCGACAGCCGAGTGCTCTGCGCCCGAAGCTGCCCGAGCTCGCTGCGGGCGGCGTCGCGGCGTGCGACGAGCGTCGCCTTCGTCTCGGCGTCGATCCCGGGGGCGGCGATCCGGGCCGACAGCTGTGCGATGCGCTCGCGCAGCGCCGCCTCACGCTTGTCGAGCACGTCGACCTGCTCCTGCAGGTCGTCGATCAGGATCTGCTGCGCGACGATCGTGCCGAGGCCGGAGAGGCGGACGATCGCCTCCTGCACGCCTTCCGTCGGCACGCGCAGGGTCATCGACGCGGAGCCGGACTCGGCCGTCGCGTACTGCACGTTCACCACGTGGCCGCCGAGCTGGCGTGTGGTCGTGAGCGCGCTCTGGGTCGCCTTCGAGAGGGCGTCGTTGTCCTTCACTGCGATGGTCAGCTGCGCCGAGTAGCGCTGTGCCCTGTCCGCCGTGGGTGCGGGAACCGTGGTCGAGAACGACTCGGTGCCGGCGGCTCCGGCCTTCGCCGAGGGAGCGAGCGCGTCGCCCGCCGCGGTGGACGTGGCCGTGAGCGGCGTGTCGGCGAGGCGCTGCGGCTGCTCGGAGCCGGTGAGCGAGGTGATGCCGGCGACGGCGGCCACGATCACGGCCGCCGCCGGCACCGCGACGAGGACGAGCCGGCGCGGCGAGAAGCGCGCGAACGGCGAGCGCCGCCGTTCCGGCTCCGTGGCGGCGATCGCGCGCACGCGCTCGCGCAGGGCGTCGCCGGCGACGGGACGCGTGGCCTGCAGCTCCCGGGTCAGGTCAGCGGAGTTCATCGTCTCTCACCTTCTCCTCGAGTTTCTTCAGGGCCCGGCTGAGCCGGGTCGACACGGCGGTCGGGCTGATGCCGAGCACGCGAGCAGCCTGCTCGCCTTCGAGCTCGAGCACGACGCGAAGCGCGATCACCTCGCGCTCGCCCGCCGAGAGGCTCGCGACCGCCTGCTGGAGCACGGGTGAGAGCCCCTCCACGAAGTCCCCCTCGTGCGCCTCCGGCAGCGCGGCCGCCTCCTCGCGCCGCCGCCGGCGCGACTCCGAGCGGAACCAGTCGAGCGCGGTCGTGCGGGCGATTCCGATCAACCAGGTGCGCGCGCTGCCGCGCCGCGCGTCGAAGCGCGGCCACAGCCTCAGTGCCTTCTCGAACGTGGCCCCGGAGAGATCCTCGGCCAGTGTCCGGTCCCGCGTCAGGTAGAGCAGGAACCCGTAGACGTCGTCGAGATGGCGCTCGGCGGCCTCGGCGAAGCTCGCGGGCGCGGCCGTGTACGTGAGCGGGCGGGTCAGCGTCATGGCGTGCACGACCGTTGTACGTCGCCGGGTGGCTGTCGCGTCACCGATGCCCGGCACGCGAAGGGGGTGTCTCCCCAAACGGCGGGGAGGCACCCCGGGCCGCGCGGCTGTCATGACGCGGACTCGAACAGCACCTCCCAGCGGGCGAGCAGCCTCTGCAGCTCGTCGCGGGCGACCGGTGCTGCGGTGAGCACGTCCATGTTCGTCCAGTCCTGCGCCAGCGTCGCCTCGAGCTGCTCGACGTGCTTCTCCAGCGTCGCGATCCGCGACTCCACCTGCTCGAGCTCCGTCGGCTGCCTCTTCACGGGGCGGGGCTTCACCGGCTTGGCCTTCTTCGGCTCCTCCGGCACGGGCGCCGGCACGGCCGCTCCTCCTCCCGCGCCCGCACGAGGTCGGCCCAGCCGCCCTCGTAGGAGCGCAACGTCCGCCCCTCGATCGCGACGGTGCGCTCGGCGACGGCGTCGAGCAGGGCGCGATCGTGCGAGACGAGCAGGAGCACGCCCGGGAAACGCCTCCAGCGCCGCCTCGAGCGCCTCGCGGCTCTCCAGGTCGAGGTGGTTCGTGGGCTCGTCCAGCACGAGCAGGTTCGCTCCGGATGCCACCACGACGGCGAGCGACGAGCCGCCGCCGCTCGCCGCCGGAGAGCACCGACACCTGCTTCTCGTGCTCGCTCCAGCCGGAGAAGAGGAAGCGCCCGAGCAGCTGCTGCGCCTGCGGCCGCGCCAGACCGGTCATCGACATCGCGCACTCGAGCACCGTGCCGCGCTCGTCCAGCTCGACGTCGTGCTGGGAGAAGTACGCCGGCTCCACGCCGTGGCCGATGCGGATCGTGCCCGCGTCCGGCTCGCGCCGCCCGAGCAGGGTCTCGAGCAGCGTCGTCTTGCCGGAGCCGTTCGGCCCCACGAGCGCAACGTGCTCGCCGCGCTCCAGCACGAGCGTCGCCCCGTCGAGCAGCTCCTTGCGCCCTGCCGACAGGACGAGGTCGTCCGCCTCCAGCACGATGCGGCCCGTCCGGGCCGGCTTGAGGAACTCGAAGCCGAGCGTGCGCCGCCGGTGCGTCAGGTTCTCGAGCTCGCCGGCCGCCTTCTTCCGCTCCTGCTCGAGCCGGCCGATCTGCGTCAGCTTGGCCTGCGCCTGCTTCGCCTTCGACTTCTTGTAGCGGAAGCGCTGCACGAAGCGCTCGAGCCGCTCGATGTCGTCGCCGACGCGCGCCACCGTCTTCGCCGCCGCCTGCGCCCGGGCCGCCCGTTCCAGGCGCCACTGGTGCCACGGGCCCGCGAAGTAGAGCGAGCGGCCCCCCTCCAGCTCGAGCACCGCCGTCGTCACCGCCTCGAGGAACCAGCGGTCGTGCGCGACGAGGACGACGGCGGCGTCGAGTGCCGTCAGCTCGCGCTCGAGCCACTCCAGGCTCTCCACGTCGAGGTGGTTGGTGGGCTCGTCCAGCAGCAGCAGGTCGGGGTCGCCCGCGAGCGCCCGTGCGAGCGAGGCGCGGGTCAGCTCGCCGCCCGAGAAGGTGGCGAGCTGCCGGTCGAGGTCGGCGTCGCGGAACCCGAGGCCGCGCAGCACCGAGGCGGCACGGTCACGCCAGCCCCAGCCTCCTGCGTGCTCGAGCCGAGCCTGGGCCTCGCTGTAGCGGCGCAGCGTCGTCTGGTCGTGAGCGCCGCCGGCCATCGCCTGCTCGAGCTCGCGCAGCTCCACCTCGATACGCACCAGGTCGGCGGCGCCCGAGAGCGCGTACTCGCGGAGGCTGAGGCCCTTGTCGCGCGGCGGCCGCTGGTCGTGCAGGGCGACGCGCGTCCCCTTCGCGAGCGCCACCTCGCCGCCCTGCAGCGACGTCTCGCCGATCAGCGCACGCAGCAGCGTCGTCTTGCCGGCGCCGTTCTGGCCCGCCAGCGCGAGCCGCTGGCGGCGGTCGACGGAGAAGGAGACGCCGTCGAAGAGCGGGTCTCCGGAGAGCTCCTTGCGCAGGTTGGAGGCGATCAGGACGGCCACCGCACTAGGGTAGACGCGGTCGTCCGCCGGAGTGTCTCCCCTGCTGTTGCGGGAGACCCCCCTTGCCGTCTGCCGAGAAGGCTGTGCCGTTATGCTCGACGGACGTGACAGCCGACGCTTGCACGCAGACGATCGACACGATTCGCGCGCTCGCGATGGACGCGGTGCAGCAGGCGAACGCCGGTCATCCCGGCACTGCGATGGCGCTCGCGCCGGCTGCCTATCTGCTCTACCGCGACGTGATGCGCCACAACCCGGCCGATCCGTCCTGGCCCGGACGCGACCGCTTCGTCCTCTCCGCCGGCCACGCCTGCATCCTCCAGTACGCGGCGCTCCACCTCTCCGGCTACGACGTCACGCTCGACGACCTGAAGCAGTTCCGCCAGTGGGGCTCGCGCACGCCCGGGCATCCGGAGCTCGGCCACACCGCCGGCGTCGAGACGACCACGGGCCCGCTGGGCCAGGGCTTCGCGAACGGCGTCGGCATCGCGATCGCGCAGCGGTTCCTCGCCGAGCGCTACAACCGTCCGCAGCATGAGCTCGTCGACTCGTGGGTCTACGCGATCTGCTCCGACGGCGACATGATGGAAGGGGTCACCCACGAAGCCGCCTCGATCGCCGGGCACCTGGGGCTGGGCCGCCTCGTCTACGTCTACGACGACAACCACATCACGATCGACGGGACCACCTCGCTCACCTATACGACCGAGGACAAGGGCAAGCGCTTCGAGGCACACGGCTGGCACGTCCAGCACGTCGGCGACGCGGAGGACCTCGACGCGCTGCGCGGGGCCTTCGCGGCCGCGAAGGCCGAGGAGGAGCGCCCCTCCCTGATCGTGCTGCGCAGCCACATCGCCTACCCCGCCCCGAACGCCGTCGACACCTCGAAGGCGCACGGCGCGCCGCTCGGCGACGCCGAGGTGCGCGCGACCAAGGAGCGGATGGGCTTCGACCCCGACGCGACCTTCGCCGTCTCGGACGAGGTGCGCGCCCACATGGCGATCGTGGCCGAGCGGGGCGCAGAGCTGCAGCGAGAGTGGGAGGCGCGCCGCGCCGCCTGGGCCGATGCGCACCCCGACCTGGCGCGCGAGCGCGAGCTCGACCTGACGCGGGACGCCGCGCGAGGGGTGGCGCGAGGCGCTGCCGGTCTTCCCGGCGGGCGAGGAGGTCGCGACGCGGGACGCGGGCAAGACGGTGATGCAGGCGCTGAAGCCGTTCACGCCGACGCTGGTCGGCGGCGCCGCCGACCTCGTCGAGTCGACGAAGACCGAGTTCGAGGGCGCGGGGGTCTTCTCCGCCACGCACGCGGGCCGGAACATCGCCTTCGGCATCCGCGAGCACGCGATGGGGTCGATCGTGAACGGCATCGCGCTCGAGCCCGCGATGCTTCGGCCCTTCGGCTCCACCTTCCTCATCTTCTCCGACTACATGCGCCCGGCCGTACGGCTCTCGGCCCTGGCGGGGCTGCCGACGGCGTGGGTGTGGACGCACGACTCGATCGGCGTCGGCGAGGACGGCCCGACCCATCAGCCCGTCGAGCACCACATGGCGCTGCGGGCGATCCCGAACCTCTGGTACGTGCGTCCCGGCGACGCGAACGAGACCGCCGATGGCCTGGCGCATCGCGCTCGAGCGCGAGCGACGGCCCGGTGGCGCTCGCGCTCAGCCGCCAGAAGCTGCCCACGCTCGACCGCTCCGAGGTCGCTTCCGCCGACGGCACGCTGCGCGGTGCGTACACCCTGTGGCAGTCGGGCGCGCGGCGATCCCGACCTGATCCTGCTCGCCACCGGCTCCGAGGTGCACGTCGCGCTCGACGCCGCCCGCACGCTCGACGCGAACGTCCGCGTCGTCTCGATGCCGTGCTGGGAGCTGTTCGAGGCGCAGCCGCAGGCCTACCGGGACGAGGTGCTGCCGCCCTCCGTCGAGGCGCGGCTCTCCGTCGAGGCCGGCATCTCGCTCGGATGGGAGCGATGGGTCGGCCTGCGCGGAGCGTCCGTCGCGGTCGACCGCTTCGGCGCCTCCGCGCCGGCGGGGCGGATCTTCGAGGAGCTCGGCTTCACCGCCGCGAACGTCGCCGATCGGGCGCGCGCCCTGCTCGGAGCGGTGTGATGCAGGTCGCGGCGTCGTTCGACCACCGCGGCGTGAAGCTGCGACGCGCCGTCCTCGACGCCATCGAGGCGGCCGGGCACACGGCAGTCGACTTCGGCACCGACACCGACGCCGAGCGCGTCGACTACCCGGACAAGGCGCTCGAGCTCGGGAATGGCGCTCCGTCGGGGCGAGGCCGAGCGCGGCGTCCTCGTCTGCGGCTCCGGCGTGGGCGCCTCGATCGCCGCGTCGAAGATCCCCGGGATCCGTGCCGCGATCTGCCACGACACCTACTCCGCGCACCAGGGTGTGGAGCACGACGACATGAACGTCCTCTGCCTCGGAGCGGAGATCGTCGGCGGCGAGCTCGCCGCCGAGCTCGTGCGCGCCTTCCTCGGCGCCCGCTTCGACGGCGGAGAGCGCTACCTGCGCCGCCTCGAGAAGGTCGGCGAGCTCGAAAGGATGAGCAATGGCTGAGTCACGGCTGCACGAGCTGAGCGAGCACGGCGTCAGCGTCTGGATCGACTCGCTCTCGCGCGAGATGCTCGAGACCGGCGAGCTGGCGCGGCTGATGGAGGAGGACGCCGTCGTCGGGTGTCACCTCCAACCCGACCATCTTCCAGAAGGCGCTCGCCGAGGGCGACCGCTACGACGCGCAGCTGCGCACCCTCGACGCGGGCGACCCGGTCGAGGTGTTCTTCGCGCTCGCGATGGACGACATCCGCGCCGCCTGCGACCTCATGCGCCCCGTCTGGGAACGCACCGCCGGCGTCGACGGCTGGGTGTCGCTCGAGGTCGACCCGACGCTCGCCTACGACCGCGAGCGCACCTACGAGCAGGCGATGCGGTTCAACCGCGAGGTCGGCGCGCGACAACCTGTACGTGAAGATCCCCGCCACCGAGCCCGGCCTCGGCGCCGTCGAGGACTGCATCGCCAAGGGCACCTCGATCAACGTGACGCTGATCTTCTCGCTCGAGCGCTACGCCGCCGTCGCGGAGGCGTACGTGCGCGGCCTCGAGCGGCTCGTCGCGGCGGGCGGCGACCCGTCGCGGGTGCTCTCGGTCGCGAGCTTCTTCGTGTCCCGCGTCGACACCGAGGCCGACCGGCGGCTCGAGCAGGCCGGCCGCACCGACCTGCAGGGGAAGCTCGCGGTCGCGAACGCGAAGCTCGCCTACCAGCACTACCTGCGCACCTTCGCGGGAGAGCGCTGGGACTACCTCGCCGGCAAGGGCGCGCGCCCGCAGCGCTGCCTGTGGGCGTCGACCTCGACGAAGAACCCCGCCTACCGGGACGTGCTGTACGTGGAGGAGCTGATCGGCGCCGACACCGTCAACACGATGCCGCTCGAGACCGTGCGCGCCTTCCAGGACCACGGCGAGGTGCGCGACACGCTCGCCGCCGGCCTCGACGACGCGCGGCGGCTGTTCGCCGACCTCGCGGCCGCCGGCATCGACGTCGACGACGTCGTCGACGTGCTCGAGGCCGAGGGCGTGCAGAAGTTCGCCGACTCGTTCGCGGAGCTGCTGGACGGGATCCGGGCGAAACAGGGGTCGTTGGCGGCGGCGTGACCGACGGCGACAACCCGCTGCTCGAGGGCCTGCAGCTGCGGCGCCGGCCCGAGCCGTGCGCGGTCGTCATCTTCGGCGCCTCCGGCGACCTCACCCGGCGCAAGCTCTTTCCCGCCCTCTACGCGCTCGCCTACCGGAAGCTCCTGCCGGACCGGTTCGCCGTGGTCGGCGTCGCGCGCACGCCGCAGAGCTCGAAGGCGTTCACGGCTGCCATGAAGAAGGCGGTCAAGGAGTTCTCCCGCGACCCGTTCCGCCAGGACGTGTGGGACTCGCTCGCCGCGGGGATCCGCTACGTCGGCACCGAGTTCGACGACGAGGCCGGCGAGGACAGGGTCGGCCAGGTGCTGGAGGAGCTCGACGCAGCGCGCGGCACCGGCGGCAACCGGCTCTACTACCTGGCCGTGCCGCCGCAGGCGTTCCCGGCCGCGGTGAGGGAGATCGGGGAGCGGCGCGCGCAAGGAGGGCTGGGTGCGGCTGATCGTCGAGAAGCCGTTCGGTCACGACCTCGCCTCCGGCCGCGAGCTGAACGACGCTCCTGCACCGCTGGTTCGGCGAGGACGAGATCTTCCGCATCGACCACTACCTCGGCAAGGAGACGGTGCAGAACATGCTGGCGCTCCGGTTCGCGAACGGCATCTTCGAGCCGATCTGGAACCGCCAGTTCATCGACCACGTGCAGATCACCGTGGCCGAGTCGATCGGCATCGAGGGACGCGCCGGCTTCTACGAGTCGGCCGGCGCGATCCGGGACATCTTCCAGAACCACCTGCTGCAGCTGCTCGCGCTCACCGCCATGGAGCCGCCGATCGACTTCACCGCCGACTCGGTGCGCAACGAGAAGGTGAAGGTGCTGAAGTCGATGCACACGCCCGGCCCCAAGTCGGTCGTGCGCGGCCAGTACGGCCGCGGCTACGTCGAGGGCGTCGAGGTGCCCGGCTACCGCGAGGAGCCCGGGGTGGCTCCCGGGTCGCTGACGGAGACCTACATCGCGGCCAAGCTGTACGTCGACAACTGGCGCTGGGCCGACACGCCGTTCTACGTGCGGGCCGGCAAGCGGCTCGCACGCCGCGAGACGACGATCGCGATCCAGTTCCAGCGCGCGCCGCACCCGCCGTTCGAGGCGATCGCCGGCGACGGGCTGCGCCCGAACGTGCTCCTCATCCACGTCCAGCCCGACGAGGGCGTCTCGCTCGCGGTCGGCGCGAAGGTGCCCGGCGCCGGGCATGACGATCCGCACCGTGCACATGGACTTCCTCTACGGCGGCGCCTTCCGCACCGGGCTGCCCGAGGCCTACGAGCGCCTCGTCCTCGACGCGCTGCTCGGCGACGCCACCCTGTTCACGCGCGAGGACGAGGTCGAGGAGCAGTGGAAGCTCGTCGACGCCGTGCTCGGCGCCTGGCAGCGCGACCGGCCCAGCTTCCCGAACTACGGCAGCGGCTCCTGGGGGCCCGCGGCGGCGGACGAGCTGATCCACCGCGACGGGCGCTCCTGGCGCCGCCACTGAGCAGGAGCAGACGGTGGGCGTCGTTGCCGAGATCGAGCGCAAGCTGGCCCGCCTGCGGGCACGGGAAGAGGCCGACGGCGCGCCGGACCTGCGCACGAGCACGATGACGCACGTCGTCTGGGCGCCGCCCGCAGTGGCTCCCGCAGGCGCGCAGGACGCTCGCCGGGCTGGCGGAGCGCCATCCGGCCCGCACGATCTTCCTCGTGCCCGAGCCGGGCCGGAAGGCGGCCATCAGCGCGAAGGTGACGGTGCGGGACTTCCAGGTGGACGGCCTCTCCCGCGAGGTGCTCTCGGAGGTGATCGAGATCCGGCTGCGGGGCCCGGCCCGGCGGCACCCCGGCTCGATCGTGCTGCCGCTCCTGATCTCCGACCTGCCGGCGTTCTGCCGCTGGCGCGGCGAGCCCGCCTGGGGGTCCGACGCGCTCGACGAGATCGTCGAGGTGTGCGACAGGCTCGTCGTCGACTCCTCCGAGTGGCCGGGCGCCCCCGCCTGCTACGCGAGGCTGGCAGGGCTGTTCGAGCGGGTGGCCGTCTCCGACATCGCCTTCTCGCGCACGCTCGGCCGTGGCGGGTCGGCCTCGCCGGAACTGTGGCCGGGGATCGCCTCGGTCGAGCGGCTTCGCGTCGAGGGGCCGCGTGCCGACGCGGAGCTGCTCGCGGGCTGGCTGCGCTCCCGGCTCGAGCGTCCGGTCTCGCTGACGCGGCGCGAAGGCGAGGCCCTGGCGGCGGTGTGGGTGGACGGCGACCCGGTCGAGCCGCCCGGCGAGAGGGCGAGCGCGAGCGACCTGCTCTCCGCCGAGCTCGACCAGCTCGGCCGCGACCGGGTGTACGAGGCGTCGGCGCGCGCCGCCGCTCCGCGGGCGCGCAGGTAGCGCCCGGCACGCTCGCCCTGGTACGGTCGCGCCCCCGAGCGAAAGGAGCCGCAGTGCTCTTTCACGTCACCTGGCAGTTCACCGACCAGTCCGAGGAGAGCCGAGCGCAGGTCGCTCGCCGTCTTCTCCCGGTGGCAGCCCCCGGCAGGAGCGGAGTTCCAGGGCTTCTACGGCTTCGCGGACGGCAGCGGCGGCTGCGCCATCATCGAGGTCGACAGCGCGGCGACGCTCGCCCGTACCACGGCCCCCTGGACGCCGTGGCTCTCGTTCACGGTGACGCCGATCCTGCCGATCGAGGAGTCGTCGGCGATCGGCGCCGAGGGCGTGGCGTTCCGCGACTCGGTCGGCTGAGGCTCAGCCGAGCAGGGCGTCGTGCAGGAGCCCGTTCGAGGAGACGGCCGAGCCGCCGTCGACGCGGCGGGCTCCTGCGCGGTCGCTGAAGCGGCCGCCGGCCTCCTCCACGATCGGCACGATCGCGGCCAGGTCCCAGAGCGAGACGCCGATCGCGTCGATCGCCCCGTCCACGGCGCCCTCGGCGACCAGCATGTGCGCCCAGAAGTCGCCGTAGCCGCGTGGGTGCCAGCAGCGGTGCGCGATCTCCGGCAGCGGCTGCTCGAGCGCGAAGCACAGCACCGCGTCCTCGACCGTCGACACCGCCGAGACGTGAAGGCGCTCGCCGTTCACGAACGCGCCGCCGCCGCGCTCCGCCCACCAGCGCCGGCCGAGCGCCGGCGCGGAGACGACGCCGATCCCGACCTCGCCGTCCTCCTCCAGCGCGATCAGCGTCGCCCACACCGGCACGCCGCGCGAGTAGTTCCGCGTCCCGTCGATCGGGTCGACGATCCAGCGGCGGCTGCCGGAGCCCGTGGAGCCGAACTCCTCGCCCAGGATGCCGTCATCCGGCCGCTCGGCGGCGAGGCGGGCGCGAACAGCCTCCTCGACGGCGTGGTCGGCCTCCGTCACGGGGGTCAGGTCGGGCTTCGTCTCGACCACGAGATCGTGTGCGCGGAAGCGGCCGAGCGAGATCGCGTCGGCCGCGTCGGCGAGCTCGAGCGCAAGAGAAAGGTCGGGGCTCATGCGAGCCCCGACCTTAGTCGATCGTGTTGCGCGTGCTCTCGGCCTACCGGGAGGCGACGAGCCTGAACTTCGGCTTGGCCACCTTGAGCTGCAGGGGCGTCGACCAGCTCATGAACTGGTGACCCTCCGGCAGCGCGCTGTTGAGGCCGCGGATCCGGTACCACCACGTGCCGGGCTTGAGCGGCAGCGTCGTGGCGGTGCCGCCGTCGACCGAGACGCGCTTGACCGCACGCCATGGATAGCGGGAGGGCGACCACTCCACCTCGTAGGTGTCGGCGCCGGGCGCCGGCAGCCACGCGACGAGCGGGCGGCCGTAGAAGGGCTTGCTGCCCGAGGAGGCGATCAGGCGCCCCGACGGGGACAGGCCCGAGGCGTACGCGGAGCCCTGGCCGGCGACGACCGGGGACGACGCCTTGCCGAAGCCCATCACGCGCCCCGCGGCGCAGGCGTCCTGCGGCACCTCGGCGTCGTAGTACTCGTAGCCCGTGACCTTGCCGTCGGAGCCGACCTTGCCGACCAGCTTGACGGGGACGACGGTCCAGAAGAACCGTCCGTTGGGCCAGCCGCTCTCGAGCAGCTCGATCTGCGGCCAGCTCGAGTTCGACGCCTGCTCGACCGGCGTGCTCGTCGAGCCGGAGGTCGCGGCGGGCGGGGTGGTCGCGGCGGCGCCCGAGGACGTCGATGCCGGCCTCGCTCGCGGGCTTCGCGACCAGGCCCTCGGCCGTGAACGTCTTGCCCTCGTCGCCGATCTCGAGGATCGTGCTGGCGGCGTCGGCGACGGCCTTCTCCTCCGTCGGCAGCTTCAGCGTGCCCTTGTTGCGGGCGGCGTAGGCGGGGCCGCCCACGATCGCGCCGCGGAGCACCGTGTTCACGCACTGCCGGTCGCTGAAGACGTACACACGGTAGAAGGAGTACTTGGTGCCGGCGGCGTCATGCGAGCCGGCGAACACGAACGCCGGGGTCATCTCGTGCGCCTTGGCGTTCGTCGGCGTGCTCGTCGCGAGCGCCGTCACTGCGGCGACCGGGCGGACGACGCCGTCGTCCATGGCGGGGTTCGTCGAGGTGAACTCCTGGCTCCACGGCCCGTAGTTGACGCGGGGTGATGAACCCCTGCAGCTTGGCGACCCGGCGCACGGCCCGCACGCGCCACTTGACGGTGCCGGTGAAGTTGGCGTCCTGGTGGAACGCGTAGAACTCGCGCTGGTCGACCGCGTTGACGCGGGTCTCGACGACGCGGTTGATGCCCGTGAACCACACCTGGTAGCTCGTTGCGCCCTCGACCGGCGTCCAGCGGGCGAGGCCCGGGTACGACGTGGACTGCCGGGGGACGTCGCTCCAGCGGACGTTGAACCCGTAGGCGGGGCTCCACTGCGACGTGCCGCGGTGGGTGACCGCACGCACGCGGGCGTACGCCGCGTACGGCGCTCCCGTCATCCACGGAAGCGTCAGCGGGATGGCGACGGCCGGGCTCTTCAGCGACGAGCTGGCCCAGAAGATGGTGCCGTCCTGGAAGTTCGGTGTCTTCGCGAGCTGGAACTCGTAGCGGGCGGCGCCCCTGACCGGAGCCCACGAGAACGACGGTGTCCGGGGGAAGTCACGGACGGCGGGCTCGCTGGCGCGGAGCAGGAACGGCTTCAGGCCCGAGGGGGCCTGGACGGAGACGGATTCTCGTGCAAGGGCGGAGCCGGAGACGAGGGCGGCCGCAGCGAGTGCGAGCCCGAGGGAGGCGAGGCGAACGGTGCGCATAGCCCGTATGTCGGCACGAGCGTGGCGCGTGCTCTCCCCCGAACGGGGGACGGGCCAGGGCGCAGGCCCCGACCTAGTCGAACTGCAGGTAGATCAGCGCGACGGCGAAGGTGCCGAGGAAGAGCACCACGAAGAGCCCGAACAGGGCCCAGCCGAGATTCATGTTCCGACGTTCGAGCTCCGGATCCATTGTCTATGCCACCAGGGGGTCGATCGCCGCGGCCACGAACAGCAGGGCGAGGTAGGCGAGGGAGTAGTGGAAGAGCAGCACGGCGTTCCGGCGCGAGCTGTGCCGCCGCAGCTGCCAGGCGAGAAAGAGGAAGTAGCCGCCGAGGAGCGCCGCTGCGGCCGTGTAGACGGGGCCGAGCCACCAGCCGACGGCGATCGTGAACGCGACGAGGACGAGGGAGTAGAGCAGGATCTGCCGGGTCGTCTCCCGCTCGCCGCGCGTGCCGGGCAGCATCGGCACGTTCGCCGCCTGGTAGTGCTCCTTGATCATCAGCGCCAGCGCCCAGAAGTGCGGCGGCGTCCACAGGAACACGATCAGGAAGAGCCAGAGCGCGGGCAGGGTCAGGTTGCCGGTTGCGGCCGCGAATCCGACGAGCGGGGGTACCGCGCCCGCGGCGCCGCCGATGACGATGTTCTGGTCGGTCGAGCGCTTCAGGTAGCCGGTGTAGACGACGACGTAGAAGAGGCCGCCGGCGAGCGCGAGCGCAGCCGTGAGCACGTTCACGGTCGAGGCGAGCAGCGCGAAGGAAAGAGCCATGAGCACGAGGCCGAACTCGAGCGCGCGCGGCGCCGGCACGCGCCCGGCCGCCACCGGCCGGGCAGCGGTGCGCTCCCCCATCAGCTTGTCGATGTCGGCGTCCATGACGTGGTTGAGAGCGCTCGAGCCGCCGCAGGCGAGCGCGAGGCCGAGCATGGCGGCCAGGAAGTCGGGGCCGTCGGGCCACCCCTGCGCCCCGACGAACATGCCCGCGGCGCCGGTGAGCAGCAGCAGCGTCATGATGCGCGGCTTCGTCAGGATCACGTAGTCGCGCCATGAGCCGAACGGCAGCGCCTCGCCGCGGAACGACGCCGCGAGGGCGACGAGCGCGGCCGCGAGGGCGCCACCGGCGGCGGCAACGTGCAGCCCGACCGTCCAGCGTGCCTCGTCCGCCCACGCCACGATGCCGCCCGTGGCGATCGCGGCCAGCATCAGCGCCAGCGCGGCGAGCGTCGGAGCGAGCAGGCGCGGGTAGGCGACACGGGCGGCGACGGTCGCGGCGGCGAGGAACGGGAGCGCGACGAGGGCGGTCCCCCAGTGCGCGCGGCCGAGGTCGAGCGCGGCGCTGACGACGACGGCCGCCGCCGCCACGGCGCCGGCGACGATCGCGAGCCGCAGCAGCGGGCCCGGCGCCGGCGTGCCGCCGGTCGGGGTGCTAGAGGCCACCGGACTCCTTCAGCTTGCGGCGCAGGTCGTACAGCGGCCGCGCGCTCGTCACGTACGGGACGGAGTCGAAGTTGTGCGGCGGCGGCGGCGAGGTGGTGTACCACTCGAGCGTGTCGGCCACCCACGGGTCGTTCCCGGCGCGGCGCCCGTTGACGCTCTTCACGATCGCGACCAGGAACAGGAGCATCCCCACTCCCATCACGTACGACCCGATCGTGGATGCCAGGTTGTAGTCCTGCAGTGTCCCGGTGTCGTAGTAGGTGAAGATGCGGCGCGGCATGCCGAGCAGGCCCGCCAGGTGCTGCGGGAAGAACGTCAGGTTGAAGCCGACGAAGGTGAGCCAGAAGGTCGTCTTCATGAGGCGCTCGTCCAGCATGCGGCCGTACAGCTTCGGCCACCAGTACGTGAGCCCGCCCATGATGGCGAACACGGCGCCGCCGAAGAGCACGTAGTGGAAGTGGCCGACCACGAAGTAGGTGTCGTGCACCTGCCAGTCGACCGGGAAGGCGGCGAGGTAGATGCCGGTCAGCCCGCCGAAGGTGAACACCGAGAGGAACGCGACCGCGAACAGCATGGGCGTGTCGAAGCTGAGGTTGCCGCGCCACAGCGTGGCGAGCCAGTTGAAGATCTTCATTCCCGTCGGCACCGCGATCACCATCGAGACGAGCATGAACCAGATGTTGAGCGGGGTCGACAGGCCCACCGTGAACATGTGGTGCGCCCATACGAGCATGGAGAAGAACCCGATCGCGATCGTCGAGAACGCGATCGCCTTGTAGCCGAAGATCGGCTTGCGGCTGAAGACGGGCAGGATCTCCGAGACGATCCCCATCGCCGGCAGGATCATCACGTACACCTCGGGGTGCCCGAAGAACCAGAAGACGTGCTGGTACAGCACGGGGCTGCCGCCGCCCGCCGGCGCGAAGAAGTGGAACGTGCCGGGGAACTGGCGCTCGAGCAGGAGCGCCGTCAGCCCGGCGGAGAGCGCCGGCAGCACGAGCAGGAGCAGCCACGCGTACACGTAGATCGACCAGACGAACAGCGGCATCCGCGTCCAGCTCATGCCCGCCGTGCGCATGTTCTGGATCGTGACGATGAAGTTGATCGCCCCCACCATCGACGAGATCGTGAGGATGTGGAGCGAGAGGATCCACAGGTCCTGGCCGTTGCCGGGTGAGTGGTCGACCAGCGACAGCGGCGGATACGCCGTCCAGCCGGCGTTCGCGGCGCCGCCCTTCGCGAAGAAGGAGAGGCAGAAGACGAGGCCGGCGAACAGGTACAGCCAGTACGAGAGGGCGTTGAGCCGCGGGAACGCCATGTCCCGGGCGCCGATCATCAGCGGCACGAGGAAGTTGCCGAGGCCGGCCAGGATGGGGACGACCACGAAGAAGACCATCCCGGTGCCGTGCATCGTGACCGACTCGTTGTACGCATTCCCCGTCACGATCGACTGGTCGGCCTGCGCGAGCTGCGTGCGGATCAGCAGCGCGAGGAACCCGGAGAGGGCGAAGAAGAAGCCGGCGGTCCCGATGTAGAGGAGCCCGATGCGCTTGTGGTCGACGGTGACGAGCCAGCCGGCGACGCGCCCGCGCTGCCACTGCGGCACGGGCCGGGGCGCGACGTTCGTTGCCGCGGGGTCAGCTGCCACTGGCGAAGCGCTCCTTCAGGTAGTCGGTCGTCGCCTGCATCTGCGTGTCGTTCCAGTCGCGGCCGACGGCGGGCATCAGGATCTGCCGTTGCGCAACAGCTGCTCGATGCCGGCGGCGTCGGCGACGAAGGGACGAGCCCTTTAGCTGCGGGGCGTTGACGGCGACCTTGCCCTCGCCGGCGAGCCCGTGGCACTTGGCGCAGGCGCCGTCGTAGACCTCGCGGCCGAGCTCCGAAGTGCCCGCGTCCTGCTGCGCCTTGCGGTCCGCGAGCCACGCGTCGAAGGTGGCACGCGGCATCGCCTCGACCCGGGCGAGCATGCGCGCGTGGTTGAGGCCGCAGAGCTCCGCGCACTGGCCCGTGAACGTGCCGGCCCTCTGGGCCTGGAACCACGTGTGGTTGACGCGGCCGGGGATGGCGTCGATCTTCCCGCCGAGCGCCGGGATCCACCACGAGTGGATCACGTCGAACGGCGGCGACGTCACGTCGAGCTGCACGACGCCGCCGACGGGGGCGCGCAAGCGTGTCGATCGTGATCACGCCGTTCGGGTACTCGAACTGCCAGTAGTACTGGCGGCCGGTCACCTTGACGACCAGGTTCGGCTCGCCGGCGCGCGCAGCGGGCACGTCCTTGATGCCGGGCAGCTTCGCGAGCACGAAGATCGCGATGGCGAACAGGATCAGCACGGGGCCGACCGTCCACATCGTCTCGAGCCGCGACGAGCCGTGGATCTGGGCGCCGTCCGCGTACCGCGTCCGGCGCTTGCGGCGGAAGCGAATCACGAACGTGATCAGCAGCGTCTCGACGAGGACGAGGATGGCGACGTGAAGATCGTGATGAACCAGTAGCTCTGGCTGATGCCCTCGGCGTTCGGCGACTCGGGCGGGACCGGCGCAAAACCGCCGTTCCCGGCGAGCGCGGGAACGGCGAGAGCGAGCGCGGCGATCGCCGCGGTGACGGTTGCGAGCAGCCTGGAGCGCACGAGCGGTGTCATTCTATGAGGGTGAGCGACGACAGCGCGAACTCGAACCCGCGTGCAGACTTCCCGCGGACGTGACGCGGCCCTTCCAGGTGTACGTCAACGGGGTGCTCAAGCGGGAGGGCGACGACTACGTCGTGCGCGACGGCGCCCTCGTGTTCGAGGGCGAGCTGAAGGAGGAGGGAAAGCTGGGCCTCCTGCGGTGGACGTCGATCGTGCTCGGCATCGCGGGCAGCTACGGGAAGAACGACTCGGTCGACGTCGTGTACGAGGTGGACGGCCAGCCGGTCGTCGCGGCGAAGCTTCCGGTCGAGCGGGCGTAGGAGCCGCCGGCCGGGTCGGCTTTCCGTCCACGGCGCTTCTCCTATCGACCCGGGGCCAGCACGAGCCACGCGAATCCGAGCACGTCCCGGTAGCCGTCCTCGTACTCGCGCTTGCGCTCGACGGCGAACGCGACCGTGTCCGGGTCGGACGACGCCTCCAGGCCCGAGCGCCACCCGGCCTCGAACGCGTCCCACTCCTCCAGGCTCGACCGGTCCGCGTGCTCGACCCTGAGGCCGGCCAGCCTGCGCGAAGGCCGCAGATCGTCGAAGCCCGGGAGCTCGCCGATCACGCGGTGCGCCACCGGCGCCCGGCTCCTGCGCCCAGAACGCGTCGCCGTAGCAGGATGCGTCCGCCCGCCTGCGACGCGGGCGGCGAGCGCGCAGCAACGCAGCTTCGGGCCTGCCGAAGGCCTGCGAGCTGCCGACGCACAGGACGACGTCGCCGTGCTCCTCGAAGGACGCGGCCTCGGCCTCGACGAAGTCGACGCGCTCGAGCAGGCCGCGCTGCGCGGCGAGCCTGCGGCCGCGGTCGAGGGAGCCCCGGTCGGTGTCGACGCCGGTGCCCGTCGTGGCCGGATGCGCGTCCACCGTGCGCAGCAGCAGCTCGCCCCAGCCGCAGCCGAGGTCGAGCACGTGGTGGCCGGGTGCGATCGGAAGGAGCGCCGCACGAGCGCGTTCGCCCGCTCGTCCGAGAGCGGCGCGTTGAAGGTCAGCCCCGCGTGGGCGAGGCGCCGCAGGTCGTCACGCACGCCCGGCGGCCTCCGCCGCGGCACGGAGGCGAGCGGCGTCGCCCTGGCCGAGCTGGCCGGGCTCGAGCCGCCATTCCCAGTTGCCCTCGGTCGTGCCCGGGCGGTTCACGCGCGCCTCGCTGCCGAGGCCGAGCACGTCCTGGACGGGCACGACGGCGAGTGCGGCGCGCGACGACAGCGCCAGCTCCACGAGCGGCCACGGGCTCTCCTCCGGGAACGTGCCGGCGAGCGTGTCGGTGTCGTGGGTCGACGTGTAGACGACCTGGTTCACGCGGTGATTCTCCAGGCGATGGGGATTGTCCTTGCTGCCGGTGAACGCCCACAGCAGCACGGCCATGCCGGGAAAGCCGAGCTCGTCGCGCAGTTCGACGACGTCCGGGCGTGATCACGCCGAGATCCTCGACGATCACCGGCAGCGGCCCGAGCTCCCGCTCGGCCGCCCGGAACACGGCGGCGCCCGGGCCCTTCTCCCAGTGCCCGTCGCGCGCCGTCTCCGCCTCGGCCGGCACGGCCCAGTAGCCGGCGAAGCCGCGGAAGTGATCGATCCGGAAGACGTCCACCAGCTCGAGCGTCCGCCGCATGCGGTCGACCCACCAGCGGTAGCCCTCCCGCGCCAGGGCGTGCCAGTCGTAGAGCGGGTTCCCCCACTTCTGCCCGATGGCGTTGAGCGGATCCGGCGGTGCGCCGGCGACGAAGTCCCCGGGCAGGAAGAGCTCCGGGTGCGTCGCGTGGTCGCAGCCTCCCTCGGCGACGTAGATCGGCACGTCGCCGATGATCGCGACGCCGCGGTCGGCCGCGTACGCGCGCAACGCCTTCCACTCCCGCTCGAACCGCACCTGGTCGGCCAGGGAGCCGCTGCCCGCGTAGGCGGCCCAGTCCTGCGCCCAGGAGGCGTGGCGGCTCTCGAACGAGCGCACCTCGGAGGGCTCCACTCGCGCCTCGGGGTCGGCCAGCAGGCCCGGCCAGCAGGCGAAGGCCGATGCGGACGCGTACGGCGAGCCGAACTCGTCGGGCGGATTGAGCGGCAGGACCTGCCACCAGCGGGCTCCCGTCGCGGCGACCCAGTCCACGAACGTGAAGGCCTCGGCGCCCAGGCGGCCGCCCGGCAGCGAGGTCGGGTGGAGGGAGATTCCGAGCGATCGTGTGAGCCACATGGCCCGGACTGTTTACCTTGTCAGGACATGCCGCCGCCGCGGATCCAGATCCAGGACGTTCGCCCGCAGGTCGACTGCGGTCGATATCCGGTCAAAGACGACCCTGGGAGACCGGGTGCGCGTCTCGGCCACGATCTTCCGCGACGGCCACGACGTGCTCCGCGCGACCGTGCGCTATCGGCCGGCGGGAACGCGGCGCTGGCGCGAGTCGCCGCTCGAGCCGGTCGGCAACGACCGCTGGGAGGGAGAGCTCACGCCGGACGCGCTCGGCCGCTCTCGAGCTTGCGTGTGCACGCGTGGGTCGACCCGTACGCGACCTGGCTCGACGAGTTCGACCGCAAGATCGCGGCCGGCCAGTCCGACCTCCACGGTGAGCTGTCGGAGGGTGAGGCGCTGTTCGGTCCGGGCACGGTGGAGGAGTGGCGAGAGCGGGCCGGTGCGCTGTCGGCGACGGAGCGCCCGGAGTCGGTGAAGGGCCCGGCCCTCGGTGTCGACGTCGAGCGCGAACGTGCCCGCTTCGGCGCCTGGTACGAGCTCTTCCCGCGCTCGTGGGGCGGCTTTCGCGGCGTCGCAGCGGTGTTGCCGCAGCTCGCCGAGCTCGGGTTCGACGTCGTCTACCTGCCCCCGGTCCATCCCATCGGGCTGACGAATCGCAAGGGCCGGAACAATGCTCCTCGCGCGCGCAAGACCGACCCGGGCAGCCCCTGGGCGATCGGCTCCCAGGCGGGCGGGCACGACGCCGTCCATCCCGTGCTCGGGACGGACGACGACTTCGACGCGATGGTCGAGGCGGCGCGCGACGCGGGGGTCGAGCTCGCGCTCGACTTCGCGATCCAGTGCTCTCCCGATCACCCGTGGCTGTCGCAGCATCCCGAGTGGTTCCAGCGCCGGCCGGACGGCTCGATCAAGACGGCGGAGAACCCGCCCAAGCGCTACGACGACATCCACAACGTCGACTGGACGACCGACGACCGGGAGGGGCTGTGGCACGCGCTGCGCGACGTCGTGCTGCACTGGTGCGAGCGCGGCATCCGCGTGTTCCGGGTCGACAACCCGCACACGAAGCCGCTGCCGTTCTGGGAATGGCTGATCGCGGCCGTGCGGGCCGCGTTCCCCGACACGGTCTTCCTGGCGGAGGCGTTCACGCGGCCGGCGCCGATGACGGCGCTCGCGAAGGCCGGCTTCGGGCAGTCGTACACCTACTTCACCTGGAAGAACACGCAAGGCGGAGCTCGTGGAGCTGGTGGAGCAGGCGCGGTCGTGGTCGGACTTCTACCGGCCCAACATGTGGCCGAACACGCCCGACATCCTCCACGCGTACCTGCAGCGCGGAGGCCGGCCGGCGTTCGAGGCGCGGCTCGTGCTCGCCGCCACCATCTCGCCGAGCTACGGCATCTACTCGGGCTACGAGGCGTGCGAGAACGTGCCGCTGCGCGAGGGCAGCGAGGAATACCTCGACTCGGAGAAGTACGAGGTGAAGCAGCGCCGCCTCGAAGGCCCGCTGCTGCCGCTGATCCGGCGGCTCAACGAGATCCGCCGTGGGCACCCCGCGCTGCACCGCTTCGAGAGCCTCGCGTGGCTCGAGACGCAGAACGACGACCTGATCGCGTTTGCCAAGCAGGAAGGGGACGACACCGTGATCGTCGTCGTCAACCTCGACCCGTTCGCCGCACGGGAGGGGCTCTGCATCGTGCCCGCGGCGCTCGGGCTGCCCGAGGCGTTCACGGCGCGCGACCTGCTCGCGGACAGGGCGTACCGCTGGCGCATCGGCCGCAACTACGTGCACCTGCCGCCCGGCGGCGCGCACGTGATCTCCGTCGAGGCGCCGGCGTGAGCTCGCCCGACAATGTCAGGGAGTGGTTCGAGCGGGAGCCGCTGTGGTTCAAGACGGCGGTCTTCTACGAGATCCACACCCGGGGGTTCTTCGACTCCTCCGACGACGGGTCCGGTGACTTCCGCGGGCTCACCCAGAAGCTCGACTACCTGCAGTGGCTCGGCATCGACTGCATCTGGCTGCTGCCCTTCTACCCTTCACCCCTGCGCGACGGCGGCTACGACATCGCCGACTTCTACGGCGTCCACCCCGACTACGGCACGCTCGACGACTTCGAGGGCTTCGTGCAGGCGGCGCACGAGCGCGGGATCCGGGTGATCGCCGATCTCGTCATGAACCACACCTCGAGCGACCACCAGTGGTTCCAGGAGTCGCGCCTCGGGCCCGAGTCCCCGAAGCACGACTGGTACGTGTGGTCGGACACGGTGCACGTCTACGAGGACGCGCGGATCATCTTCGTCGACACGGAGCGGTCGAACTGGACCTGGGACGAGCAGACGGGCGCCTACTACTGGCACCGCTTCTTCGCCCACCAGCCGGACCTCAACTACGAGAACCCCGAGGTGCAGGACGCGATGCTGGACGTCCTCCGCTTCTGGCTCGACCGCGGCCTCGACGGGTTCCGGCTCGACGCCGTCCCGTACCTCTTCGAGGAGGAAGGGACGATCTGCGAGAACCTCCCGGCCACGCACGCCTTTCTCAGGCGCGTCCGTGCCGAGGTGGACGCGAACTACCCGGACCGCGTGCTGCTCGCCGAGGCGAACCAGTGGCCGGAGGACGTGGTCGAGTACTTCGGGGACGGCGACGAGTGCCACATGGCGTTCCACTTCCCGGTCATGCCGCGCATGTTCATGGCCCTGCGGCGGGAGGAGGCGAAGCCGATGATCGAGATCCTCGACCGCACGCCCGCCATCCCGGACAACGCGCAGTGGGGGCTGTTCCTGCGCAACCACGACGAGCTGACGCTCGAGATGGTGACCGACGAGGAGCGCGACTACATGTACGCGGAGTACGCCAACGACCCGCGCATGAAGCTCAACGTCGGCATCCGCCGCCGCCTGGCGCCGCTGCTCGACGGCGGCCGCGACGAGATCGAGCTGATGCACGCGATTCTCTTCTCCCTGCCGGGCTCGCCGGTGCTCTATTACGGCGACGAGATCGGGATGGGAGACAACGTGTACCTGGGCGACCGCGACGGCGTTCGCACCCCCATGCAGTGGACGGGGGATCGCAACGGCGGCTTCTCGCGCGCCGACTTCGCGCAGCTGTACCTGCCGCCGCTGATGGACCCGGTGTTCGGCTACGCGGCCGTCAACGTCGAGGCGCAGCTCCGCTCGCCGACCTCGCTGCTGCGCTGGTTGCGGCGCTTCATCGAGCTGCGCAAGCAGCATCCGGTCTTCGGGGTGGGGGACTACGAGGCGCTTCGGCCCGACAACCCGAGGGTGTTCGCGCACGTGCGGAGCGCGGACGGCGAGGTCGTCCTGTGCGTGCACAACCTCGCGCGCTCGGCCCAGGCGGTCGAGCTCGACCTGTCCCGCTGGGTGGGGCGCATCCCCGTGGAGATGCTCGGCCGCAGCCCCTTCCCGCCCATCGGCGAGCTCCCGTACCTGCTCACGCTGGCGCCGCGCGGCTTCTTCTGGTTCCAGCTCCTCGAGGAGGCCGGAGCATGAGCCGCGTCGAGGCGCTCTCCTCCGACCAGCTTCTCGGCCTCGTCGTGGGCCGGCGCTGGTTCGCCTCGAAGGAGCGCGAGCCGGAAAGCGCCCACGTGTCGGCGGTGGCGCACGCCGACGCCGACCTGGAGCTCGCGCTCGTCGAGGTGCGCTTCCACGAGGGCACGCACGACACCTACCTGCTCGCGCTCGCGTTCGACGACGACGGGCCGGCCGACGCGCTCGACCGGCCCGGCAGCATGCGCAGGCTGGCCGCCCTCTGCGGCGTCGAGACCCCCTGCGCGACCGTCCGGTCGATGGGCGTGGAGCAGTCGAACAGCTCGGTCGTGCTCGACGAGCTGCACGTCGTGAAGCTCTACCGGAGGCTGGAGGCGGGCCCGAACCCGGAGCTCGAGCTGCTGCGGGCGCTCGAGCAGGCCGGCTTCGCCAACTCTCCCGGGCTGACGGGCTGGCTGGAGCACCGGGGCGACCCGCTCGACGCCGTGCTCGCCGTCGTCACGCGGCTCGTCGACGCGGTCGGCGACGGCTGGGAGCTCACGCTCGACGCTCTCGGGTCCGGCGAGCCGGACTGGCTGCCGCGACGGGCCCACCGTCTCGGCGAGGTGACCGGTGCGATGCACGCCGTGCTGGCCGCCGTCGACGATCCCTCCCTCGCGCCGGAGCAGCCGAGCGCCGAAGCGGTGGGGCTGCTCGCCGCGACGATCGACGAGGACATCTCGCGGCTCTCGGCGGACGTGCCGGGCCTTCGGCGGCACGCCCCTGGCGCTCCGTCTCGAGGCGGTGCGCGACCTCGTGCAGGAGCTCGGGCACGTCGGCCCGCCCGGGCTCGTGTCGCGCGTTCACGGCGACTACCACCTCGGCCAGGTGCTGTGGACGAGGGCGGGCGACTGGGTCGTGATCGACTTCGAGGGCGAGCCTGCCCGACCGCTCGCCGAGCGCCGCCGCCGTTCCTCGCCGCTGCGCGACGTGGCGGGCATGCTGCGGTCGTTCGCCTACGCGCCGCGCGCCACCGCGCTGCTGCGCGGCGTCGAGGCTCCCGAGGAGTGGGAGTGGTCGTGCCGGGCGGCGTTCCTCGACGGGTGGCGCTCGACCGTCGACCCGCGCGTGCTGCCGGCGAGCGAGAGCGGGTTCGACCGGCTGCTCGAGCTGTTCGAGCTGCAGCGGCTGCTGTACGAGCTGCGCTACGAGCTCGGCAACCGGCCCGACTGGGTGTCGATCCCGGTCGACGGGATCGAGCGGCTGCTCGAGGCGAGATGACCGGCCTCGGCGAGCTCGACCTCTATCTCGCGGGCGAGGGGCGGCACGAGCGGCTGTACGAGCGCCTCGGCGCGCACCCGGTGGACGGCGGCGTCCGCTTCGCCGTGTGGGCGCCGAACGCGCGAGCCGTCTCGGTCGCCGGCGACTGGAACTTCTGGAGCGCGGGGTCGGATCCACTGGCGCCCGTGGGGTCGTCGGGGATCTGGGAGGGGATCGTGGCGGCCGCCGGCGACGGCGCGCGCTACAAGTACGTCGTCGCCGGCGCGGACGGGATCACGCGCGACAAGGCGGACCCGTTCGCCGCCTACGCGGAAGTGCCGCCGGCAACGGCGTCCGTCGTGTTCCGCTCGCGCTACGCGTGGCGTGACGGGGACTGGCTCGCACGGCGGCGTACGACCGACCCGCTCCCCCGGCCGTTCTCCGCGTACGAGCTCCACGCCGGCTCGTGGCGGCAGGGTCTCTCCTGGCGCGGCCTCGCGGAGGAGCTTCCTCCCTACGTCGCCGAGCTCGGCTTCACCCACGTCGAGCTGATGCCCGTGATGCAGCACCCCTACGCGCCATCCTGGGGCTACCAGGTGAGCGGCTACTACGCGCCGCAGTCCACGTTCGGCGACCCCGACGACTTCCGCCTCCTCGTCGACGAGCTGCACCGCCACGACATCGGGGTGATCCTCGACTGGGTGCCCGCCCACTTCCCGCGCGACGAATGGGCGCTGGCCCGCTTCGACGGCACGGCGCTGTACGAGCACGCGGACCCGCGCCGCGGGGCACACCCCGACTGGGGCACCCTCATCTTCAACCTCTCGCGGCACGAGGTGCGCAACTTCCTGCTCGCGAACGCGCTCTACTGGGTGCGCGAGTTCCACGCCGACGGGCTCCGTGTCGACGCCGTCGCCTCCATGCTGTACCTCGACTACTCGCGCGAGCCCGGGGAGTGGGCGCCGAACGAGCAGGGCGGCCGCGAGAACCTCGAGGCGGTGGCGTTCCTGCGCGAGCTGAACGCGGTGCTGCACGACCGCGAGCCCGGCGTGATGGTGATCGCGGAGGAGTCGACGGCGTGGCCCGGGGTGTCGCGCCCGACCGACGGCGGCGGCCTCGGCTTCACGTTCAAGTGGAACATGGGCTGGATGCACGACACGCTCGCGTACCTCGAGCACGAGCCCGTGCATCGCCGCTTCCACCACGACGAGCTCACCTTCTCGCTCGTGTACGCGTGGGACGAGAACTTCGTGCTGCCCCTGTCCCACGACGAGGTCGTCCACGGGAAGGGCGCGCTGCTGCGCAAGCTGCCGGGCGACGAGTGGCAGGCGTTCGCCACGCTGCGGGCCCTCTACGGCTACATGTGGGCGCACCCGGGCAAGCAGCTGCTCTTCATGGGGGGCGAGATCGCGCAGGGAAGCGAGTGGTCGGAGGGCGAGTCGCTCGCACTGGTACGTGCTCGACTACCCCATGCACGCGGGGGTGAAGGCTCTCGTACGGGATGCGAATGCCGCCTACCGCGCGGAGCCGGCGCTGTGGGAGGTCGACTTCCGGCCCGAGGGGTTCCGCTGGCTCGTCTCCGATGCGCGCGACGAGAACCTGCTCGCCTTCGCCCGCTTCTCGGCGGGCGGGGAGCGGGTGCTCGTATGCCTCGCGAACTTCTCGCCGGTCGTGCGCGAGGGGTGGCGCGTGCCGCTTCCGCGCGGCGGGCGCTGGCGCGAGGTGCTGAACACGGACTCGCGCTTCTACGCGGGCTCGGACGTCGGCAACGGCCTCGGTGTCGAGGCGGACGCAGGGCCTCTGCACGGCGAGCCGTTCTCGGCGCTCGTGACGCTGCCGCCGCTCGGCGTCGTGTGGCTCGTGCCCCTCGAGGCTTGATGGGCGTGGTGTCCGGGTCGCTACTCGGTTAGCGTTGCCGGCCCAGGGCGGCAAGGAGGAGCGCACCGCTTTCGAGACGGACTGTTCTCCCGCCTCGTAGGGCCGGAGGCCCGGCCCCGGGCCAACGGCGCGAGATAGCCTGCGTCGGCATGGCGCGGGACAACAGCATCGTCGTCGAGCAGCTCGTGCGCGAGTTCCGAAAGGGCCCGCGTGCCGTCGACGGGATCGACCTCCACGTCGCGCCGGGCGAGATCTACGGCTTCCTCGGCCCGAACGGCGCCGGCAAGTCCACCACCGTGCTGATGCTGACGACGCTCCTCCCGCCGACGTCCGGGCACCGCGCGCGTCGGCGGCTACGACGTCGTGCGCGAAGGGCCGAAGGTGCGCTCGGTGATCGGGGCCGCGCTGCAGGAGGCGGCACTCGACCCGCTGCTGACGGGCCGCGATCACCTCCGCCTGCAGACGATGCTGCAGGGGATCCCCAAGGCGCAGCGCAAGGCCCGCCAGCAGGAGCTGCTCGAGCGGGTGGGGCTGACGGAGGCCGCCGACCGCAAGGTGCGCGGCTACTCGGGAGGCATGAAGCGCCGTCTCGATCTCGCGCTGGCGCTCGTCCACCGGCCCAGCATCCTGTTCCTCGACGAGCCCACGACCGGTCTCGACCCGCAGAGCCGCACCGCGCTCTGGCAGGAGGTGGCGCGGCTCGCCCGCGACGACGGCGTCACCGTCTTCCTCACCACGCAGTACCTGGAGGAGGCCGACGTGCTCGCCGACCGCGTCGGGATCATCGACCACGGCAAGATCGTGGCCGAGGGCACGCCCGCGGCGCTGAAGGCGGAGATCGGCCGGCCGAGCGTGCACGTGATCCCCTGCCGCGAGGAGGACCGGCCCCGCATCTCCGGGCTGCTCGCCCGCTTCGGCGAGCCGCTCGGCGACGGCCACGACCTCGCCGTCAGGCTCGGCGAGGGTCTGGGGCTTGCCGACGTGATCCGTGCCATGGACCAGGACGGTGTCGAGGCCGACGACGTCGAGCTGCGGGCGCCCACGCTCGACGATGTCTTCCTCGCGAAGACCGGGAAGACGCTCGAGGGTGCTGCTGCAGCGGAGGGGGGCGACGGCGTCCGGTGAGCGCGCTCGCGACCCAGGTCGGCGCGCTGGCGCAGCGCTCCGT
This sequence comes from uncultured Gaiellaceae bacterium, assembly GCA_963731095.1. Taxonomy (GTDB): domain Bacteria; phylum Actinomycetota; class Thermoleophilia; order Gaiellales; family Gaiellaceae; genus Gaiella. The sequence continues at coordinate 56,642 of CAVSUK010000028.1, read as the reverse complement.
CACCCGCACCGCGCGGCAGCCGGCGAGCGCGATCCCGCCGCTCGTCTTCCCCGTCGCGCTCCTGCTCGTCAACTCGGGCGGCCTCAAGGCGTCGACCCTGCTGCCGGGCTTCCCGACCGACTCGTTCCTCGCGTTCGCGCTCGCCGTGCCGTTCATCCAGGGCGCGTTGTTCTCGACCATGAACGCCGGCACCGACCTCGCCCGCGACATCCAGACCGGGTTCTTCTCGCGCCTCTCGCTGACACCGATGCGCGGCTCGGCGCTGCTCGCCGGGCAGCTCGCGGGGATCGTCGTGCTCGGGCGTGCTCCAGGCCGTCTTCTACATCACCGTCGGCCTGCTGCTCGGCGTGCGGTTTGCGTCCGGTCCGGGGGGAATCGCCGTGCTGCTCGTCTACGCGGCGCTCGTCTCGCTCGGATTCGGCGCGCTCGGGTCGTTCCTCGCGCTGCGGACGGGGTCGGGCGAGTCGATCCAGGGCCTCTTCCCCGTGCTCTTCGTCTTCCTGTTCATCTCCTCCATGAACACGCCGCGCGACCTCATCGCCGTCGACTGGTTCCGTACCCTGGCGACGCTGAACCCGGTGTCGTACCTGATCGAATGTGTGCGCGGGCTGATCATCACCGGCTGGGACATGGAGGCGCTCGCACTCGGCTTCGGCATCGCCGCGATTCTCGCCGTGGTCTCGCTCGTCGCGGCATCGTGGGCGCTCGGACAGCGGATGGAGCGGACGTGAGAGTCTGGTCGGTTGCCTCAGGGGTCGCCTGGCGGACGCTGAAGAACGTGATCACGACGCCCTCGCTGCTGCTGCCGTCGCTGATGTTCCCGATGTTCTTCTTCATCGCGTTCGCGGGCGGTCTCTCCCAGGTGCAGGAGGTGCCGGGGTTCGACTTCCCGGACGGCTACACCGCGTTCCAGTTCGTGTTCGTCCTCCTGCAGTCGGCGGCGTTCGGGGGCGTCTTCACCGGCTTCGGCGTCGCCCGCGACTTCGAAGGCGGATTCGCCCGCAGGCTGCTGCTCGCCTCGCCCAACCGCACCGGCATCGTGCTCGGCTACGCGCTCGCCGCGATGCTTCGCTGGACAATCACTGCGACCCTGCTGACCGTGGTCGCACTCGCCGCGGGCATGCAGGTGGGAGGCGGCCCCGTCGACGTCGTCGGCCTGTACACGCTCGCGGTGCTCGTCAACGTGTGCGGCTTCATGTGGTCGGCCGGCATCGCGATGCGACTCCGCACCATCCAGGCGGGGCCGCTGATGCAGATGCCGGTGTTCCTGCTCCTCTTCATCGCGCCGGTGTACGTCCCGCTGACCTTGTTGAACGGCTGGATGCACGCGGCCGCGCGGCTGAACCCGGTGTCCTACCTGCTCGAGGCCGGCCGGAGCCTCATCTCTGGCGGGCCGACGCACGTGGCGCTCGCGTTCGGACTGGCGCTGCTGCTCGGCGTGCTCTTCACGACCTGGGCGATGCGGGGCCTCCGCGCCGCCGAGGCTGCCGGCTGATCCGATCCTTCCCGCGCAGTCCGGTGCGCAGCGGCCGGCCGGTTGCCACCGCTTGTGGTGAATCACCACAAGCGTTGTCAGCGGCACAGTCCGACCGACCGGTACCGCTAGGTTGGTGCGGATGAGAGCCTGGCCCGGAGAGCCGTTTCCGCTCGGTCCCGCCTGGGACGGGCGCGGCACCAACTTCTCGCTCTTCTCGGAGCACGCCGAGCGCGTCGAGCTGTGCCTGTTCGACGAGGCCGACCGGGAGACGCGCGTCGACCTCTCGCAGCACACGGCGCACAACTGGCACGGCTACCTGCCCGGCGTGGGAGTGGGACAGCGCTACGGCTATCGCGTGCACGGGCCGTGGGCCCCCGACCGCGGCCACCGGTTCAACCCGAACAAGCTGCTGATCGACCCCTACGCCAAGGCGATCGAGGGGCCGATCCGGTGGGAGCGGGGCCGCACGCTCGCCTACGCGGACGGGGACGACCGGGTCATGGACGAGACGGACAGTGCCGCCGCGATCCCGAAGAGCGTCGTCGTGGACGAGTCGTTCGACTGGCAGGACGACGGCCTCCTGCGCAAGCGCTGGGACGAGACCGTCATCTACGAGCTGCACGTGAAGGGCTTCACGAAGCGGCTCCCGGGGGTGCGCGACGACCTGCGCGGCACCTACGCGGGGCTCGCCTCCGAGCCGGCGCTCGAGTACCTCACCTCGCTCGGGGTCACCGCCGTCGAGCTGCTGCCCGTCCACCACATCGCCGACGAGCACGCCCTCGTCGGCAAGGGGCTCACGAACTACTGGGGCTACTCGACGATCGGCTTCCTCGCCCCGCACGCGGGCTACGCGGCGACCGGGACGCGCGGCGAGCAGGTGCGCGAGTTCAAGGGCATGGTGAAGGCGCTGCACCGGGCCGGCATCGAGGTGATCCTCGACGTCGTCTACAACCACACTGCGGAGGGCAACCATCTCGGGCCGACACTCTCCTTCAAGGGCGTCGACAACCTCTCCTACTACCGCACCATCCCCGGCGATCCGCGGCACTACATGGACTACACGGGCACCGGCAACTCGCTCAACCCCGCGCACCCGGCGGTGCTGCGACTGATCATGGACTCGCTGCGCTACTTCGTGATCGAGTGCCACGTCGACGGCTTCCGCTTCGACCTCGCCTCGGCGCTCGCGCGAGAGTTCCACGACGTCGACCGCCTGTCGGCGTTCTTCGACATCATCCACCAGGACCCGGTGCTGTCCCAGGTGAAGCTGATCGCCGAGCCGTGGGACGTCGGCGAGGGCGGCTACCAGGTCGGCAACTTCCCGGTGCTGTGGACCGAGTGGAACGGGATGTACCGCGACACGATGCGCGACTTCTGGCGCAGCCACACCGCGGTGGCGGCGTTCGCGCAGCGGTTCACCGGGTCGAGCGACCTGTACCAGAGCGACGGGAGACGGCCGTTCGCTTCGATCAACTACGTGACCTGCCACGACGGCTTCACGCTGCGCGACCTCGTCACCTACAACGAGAAGCACAACGACGCGAACGGCGAGGGCAACGGCGACGGCACGACAGACAACCGCTCGTGGAACTGCGGCGTCGAGGGCGAGACCGACGACGAGGCCGTCAACACGCTGCGCGAGCGGCAGATCCGCAACTTCCTCACCACGCTGTTCCTCTCGCAGGGCGTGCCGATGCTGCTCGCCGGCGACGAGCTCGGTCGCACCCAGGCCGGCAACAACAACGCGTACTGCCAGGACAACGAGCTCTCGTGGGTGGACTGGGGGCTCGGCGAGCGATCCCGGCGGGTGCTCGAGTTCACGCGCCGCCTGATCGCGCTGCGGCGCCGGCACCCGGTCTTCCGCCGCCCGGACTTCCTCACGGGAACCGAGCAGCGCGACTCCGGCGCCCCCGACGTGTGGTGGTTCCGGTCGGACGGTAGAGCGATGACGCGCCGTGACTGGGAGCGCGGCGATGCCTTCTCGCTGGGGGCGTTCCTGAACGGCTCCGAGATCACCACGCAGACGCCCGAGGGAGAGACGATCGCCGACGACTCGTTCCTGATCCTCTTCAACGCGTGGGAGGGGCCGATCACCTTCCGCCTGCCTCCGGCCCGTTTCGGCCGGACCTGGACGCTCGAGCTCTCGACGGCCGAGCCCGAGCTCGAGCCGGGAGCCTTCGAGGTGCCGGTCCGTGGAGAGGCGGTCGTGGAGGGCCGCTCTCTGCTGTTGCTCAGGCGGGTTGGCTAGCCGGTTCGCTGTTACTCCGGCGATTCGAGCACGCGCAGGCAGACCTCGACGACGGCCGGGTCGAACTGGGTGCCCGAGGCGTCGCGCAGGCGGCGCCGCGCCTCCTCCACCGGGAGCGCGTTCCGGTACGGACGGGTCGTGGTCATCGCGTGGAATGCGTCACAGGCGAAGATGATACGGGCCTCGAGCGGGATGTCCTCGCCGGCGAGCCCGTCGGGGTAGCCCTTGCCGTCGTAGCGTTCATGGCAGGCGCGGACGATCGGCCGCACGCTCTCGAGCTGCTCGATGGGTGCGAGGATGCGCTCGCCGAGCTCGGGGTGCGTCTCGATCAGCTCGCGCTCCTCGTCGGTGAGCGGGCCCGGCTTGGTGAGGATCGAGGCGGGCATGCCGATCTTGCCGATGTCGTGGAAGAGCGCTCCCAGCTCGACGCGCTTGAGCGCGAGCGGGTCGAGCCCCAGCTCCTCGCCGACCCGGGTCGCCATGTCCCTGATCCAGCGGGCATGCGACGAGGTGTATTCGTCCTTCGCCTCGAGTGCGTTCGCGAGCGCCTCGACGGTCGAGAGGAAGGTGCGCTCGAGGCCCTCGAAGCTGAAGGCGTTGGCGACGGCGAGCTTCGCCTGGGCGCCGATGCCGGCGAGCAGCTCGAGCTGGCGTGCGTCGAACGCGGTTCGGTCGTCGAGGCCCACGGCGAGCGCGCCCCAGCCGGAGTCGAGCGTGATCGGAGCCACGGCGTATGCGTCCGCGGTGTTGTCCTCGTACTCCGGGCCGAGCACGGCCGCGAACTCCGTCCTCGTGACCACGAACGGCTCCGTGCGGGAGCCGAAGATCTCCGTTGCGACCGGAGCGATGCGCGAGCCGACCGGTATCCGCGCCGGCCCTCCGTCGGCCGCGACCGAACTGTGGCAGACGAGCTCGCTCGTCCCGGGATCGGTCAGCCAGACGGAGGCTCTGTCACGGTCGAGGATTCGGACTGCACCCTGGGCCACCCGGTTGAGCACCTCGTCCAGCTCTGTCACCGAGGCGAGCTCACGCGACAGCTCGAGCAGCGCCTTCGCGCTCTCCGCCTCGCGCCGTTGCGCCTCGTAGAGCTGGGCGTTGACGAGGGCGACGGACGCGTGGCCGGAGAGCACCTCGAGCAGGCGGACGTCGTCGCCGTCGAACTGGTCGAGCCCCAGCTTGGAGATGACGATCACGCCGACGACGTTCGGCCCGTACCGTAGCGGGACGGCGAGGAGCGACTCGGCGATCTGCGCGGTACCGGCGATGTGATGGCCGATGCCGCAGTTGGCCGCGTCTCCCGTGAGGAACGGCTCGCCTGTCTCGGCCACGTGGCCGGTGACGCCGACGCCCACCTTCGTCGCGAGCACGTCGAGCGCGGAGCCGGGAGCCGCCGACAGCTCGCCGCGGAAGGCGACCGGTCGCAGGTCGTCCCCCTCCCGCAGGAACACGCGGCAGTTGTGGTAGTCGATCAGCTGGCGCAGCTCGTTGGCGATCGTCTCGCCGATCTCGGCGACGTCGTTGAGGCGGCTCAGCTTGGAGGAGACGCCGTGCAGCATCTTCAGGTGCGCGATCGAGCGGATGTCGTCGCGCCGCACCGCAGGCGCCTCCGGGCGCTCGCTCTCGTCCTCGTGGAAGACGACGATCCGGCTCTTGCCGCGTGCCTTGGCAGTCATCATCGCGAGCTCGGCGCACGCGACGAGCTCGCGCGGGTTGGCCGCGTGCTCGGGCCCGAGCGCGATTCCGATCGAGATGCTCAGGCGGCCGGCCGTGTCGAACTCCGTCACGGCGATGCGCTCTGCGACGCGCTCCGCGAGCGAGTGCGCGGCGGCCAGGTCGCCCGAGCGCACGATCACCGCGAACTCCTCGCCGCCGATACGGCACACGTCGTCGCTCTGGCGTACCACTGCCCGCAGGAGGTCGGCGAGCTCGGCCAGGACGTGGTCGCCGACGGCGTGGCCGTAGACGTCGTTGACGCGCTTGAAGTCGTCCAGGTCGAGCATCACGAGCGCGACGGACGCCTGCTCGGCGCTCGCCCGCAGCAGCTCGCTGCGCAGGCGCTCGTGGAAGGCACGGTGGTTCCACAGGCCGGTGAGCGGGTCCGTCTGGGCCTGCAGCGCCAGGCTCGCGTGGACGTGCGCGTTGTCGAGCGCGAGCGCCGCCGCGTCGCCGAAGCGCACCGCCAGGCGGAACTCGTCCTCGCTGAACTCCTGCAGGCCGACCCGGTAGATGTTGAGGGCGCCCTTGACGCGCCCGCGCGCGATCAGCGGCACCGCGATCAGCGATTCCGGGTCGGGCGGGGTGCCCTCGACGAAGCGGACGCGCGGGTCGAGATCGGCACGGTTCGCGAGCACCGGCTCGCGGTGCTCGACCGCCCAGCCCGTGATCCCGGTGCCGAACGCGAACGGCTCGTCGGCGAGCACCTCGTCGGCGTACTGGCCGCGTGCGAACACGCCGCGCAGCGTCGACTCGGCCTCGTCCGCCTCGTAGAAGGCGAGGTCGTCGTGGGGGATCAGCTCGCCGACCGTGTCGGCGATGCGCTCGAGCAGCGCGTCGAGGCTCTGCTCGGAGAGCACGTCGTGGAAGACGTCGGCGAGCTTCCGATACGACTCGACGAGCGCCGGCGACGCGTCCGCGGGCAGCGTCGCCGGTGGCGAGCCGGATCGGTGAAGCAGCCGCAGGGATGTTCGAGGGAGGGTTCACGGTCCTCGCCCACTCATCGGCGCTGCACGGCCCGCTCTTGAGATTCGCCCGTCGGCTGCCGACAACGTCGTCGAGATGCGGTGGTGTAGGAGATGACGCGGCGATCGCCAACCTTTGTCAACGTGAGGATTGCGCTTGCGCTCGGAGCCGCTGCGCTGACGCTCGTGCTGCCGGCCTCGGCGGCGGCCGGCGTCACCGTGTGGTTCGAGAAGGACGGCGAGCCCGTGTCGGCCGCGCGAGGCGGAGTGACGATCGAGCGGGCCGTGCGGGCGCTGCTCGCAGGCCCGACCGCGGCCGAGCGCGCGCGCGGCGTGCGCTCCGCGATCCCGGCCGGAACGCCGCTGCGCGACCTGAGCATCCAGCACCGGATCGTCACCGTCGACCTCGGCGCGCGCTTTGCCGCCGGCCGCAGCGAGGCGTCGCTGCGCGGTCGTGTCGGCCAGCTCGTCCGCACGTTGCGCGCCGTGCCCGGCGTGCGCGCCGTGCGCGTGCTCGTCGAGGGCGGTGTCCCCGTCGGGCTCTTCCCGGGCTACGACCTGCGCAGGCCCGTCAGCGCCGCCGTCGAGCCCGTGACCCGCGCCTCCGTCTCCGCGCGCCGCTGCGGCAGCTGCTCGTCGACCTCGGCTTCATGGACGACTCGGGCCTTTCCGGCGCGGACTCGACCCAGGTCGCCACGGCCGTGCTCGGCTTCCAGAAGTGGGCGGGCCTGCCGCGCGACGGCGTACTCGGCCCCGCCACCGTCGCGGCGCTCGAACGGGCGCTCCCGGCCCCAGCCCGCGCGAGCCGCCCTCGGTCACCGGATCGAGGTGCAGCTCGGCCGCCAGCTCGCGCTGCTGATCGAGAACGACAAGGTCGTGCGCACGGTGCACATCTCGTCCGGCGCGGGCGGGGCAACGCCGCAGGGCTCGTTCCGCGTCTACCGCAAGGAGCGCTACTCGTGGTCGGTGCCGTTCAAGGTCTGGCTGCCGTGGGCGAGCTACTTCACCGGCGGCATCGCCTTCCACGAGTTCGGCTCGGTGCCCACCTACGCCGCCTCGCACGGGTGCGTGCGGGTGAACCACTACGACGCGCCCCTGCTCTACCAGTTCGCCTCGTTCGGCACGCCCGTCGACGTCTTCTACGAGGGCGTGTGACGGTGCGGCGTGCCGTCGGTGCCCTCGCGGGCGGGCTCGGCGTCGTCGCCGGCGTCGTCACCACCGCGATCGTCGCGGCGACGCTGCTCGTCGCGCTCGGGCTGCCGGCACAGGGCCGCGCCGACGACGCGGCTGCGAAGCCGGCCCGCGCCGTGCCGCCCACCGAGCTCGTCGTCGCCCTCAGCCTCGGCGATCCTGCGCTCCAGGCCGGGGTCGTGCGCGACGGTCGGGTCATCCTCGCCCGGGGCTTCGAGGTGGAGGTGGCGAGAGCGGTGGCGCGCCGGCTCCGGATCCGCCACGTTCGCTTCGTCGACGTGCGTCCGAGCGCCCGGCTGCTGACGGCGGGCTCCCCGGCCTGGGCCGTCGCCATCGCCTCGGTGCGCCCCGAGCCGTGCCGCTGCCGCGCGCGCCGACCTCAGCACGCCGTACCTCGGCACCGACCAGGCCGTCGTGCCGCGTCGGGGCCTGAGCGCCCACGCGCGCTCGCCGACCTGCGCGGCCTCGCGCTCTGCGCCGTTCGCGGCAGCGAGGGCGCCGCGACGATCGCCGCAACCGTGCGCCCCGCCGCCCGCCCGCTGCTCGTGCCCACGAGCGACCGTCTGCTCGAGGTCGTCCAGACGGGCGTCTGCGACGCCGCGCTCGTGGACGCCGCCTCGGCGGGCCGCCTGCTCGCCGGCAAGGGAGGTCGCTTCGGCCCGGTCGTGACGAAGGTCGAGCACGGAGACGGGCTCGTCGTGGCCGTCACGAGGAACGGTCCCGTCGGGGTCGCCGACGTCGATCGTGCTCTGCGCCGCCTGCGGGCCGACGGCACGCTGCACCGCCTCGCCCGGACGTGGCTCGGGATCGACCCGGCCCGCCTGCGCGCTCCTTCGCTGACCGGGCCGGCGCGCCCTACTCGGCCTCGCCGCCGCCGACCGGCGGCAGCGCGCTCCAGGGGAACGTGATCCAGCGGTCGGTGCGCCGCCACACGTAGTCGCTCGCGACGCGTGGAACGGGACTTCTCGTACAGCACCGCGATCCGCACCTCGCCGACCCGGCCGGCGCAGAAGTCGCGCACGAGCTCGAGCGTGGCGCCGGTGTCGGCGACGTCGTCGGCGATCAGCACTTTCGCCTCCCCCAGGTCGACCAGGTCGGGCACCGGCGGGAGCAGCATCGGCAGCTCGAGCCGCTCGTCGACCCCGGTGTAGAACTCGACGCTCAGCGTGGCCGTGTTCTTGACGCCGAGCGCGTACGCGATCGCTCCGGCGACGAGCAGCCCGCCGCGCGAGATGCCGAGCACGAGGTCGGGCACCCAGCCGTCGTCGTGGATCTCGGCGGCGAGCTCGCGCGACCCCGTGCCGAGCTCGTCCCACGTCATCACCTCGCGCTCGGGAGCCGTCGCCATGAGGGACGACCGTATCGCGTCCGCGTCGCTCACTGCCACGGTCCGTCGTCCGGGCGGCGCCGGAACCAGCCGAGCCAGAGCAGCACGGCGAGGGTCGCGAACGGGAGCACGGTCGCGGCGACGATCCACCCGATCGGGCCGGCCGCGGCGAGGCCGAGGATCAGCGCCGGCAGCCCCATGAAGAGGAGCACGGCGACGGCGATGGCGACCGGGAGCCGCAAGCCTCCAGCGTACGCTGCGAGGGCGTGTCTGCGCGAGTCGCGGACATCTAGTGCCGGTGGCTGGCCGCCGGCGGTGCGATGCCGAACTCGGACGCGACGCAGACGGGGCAGAACGGCACGAGGTGCCCCCAGGCGTCTGCGAAGTAGCGCCAGCCCTCACGCTCGGCGGCGTCCTCGCTCTCCGCTTCGGTCCCGCAGAGGGTGCAGTGCTCCGACCACAGGACGAGGCCGAGCAGCGACGCGCAGCCGAGGCAGTAGTTGCCGGGATACTCCCGGCCCGGCTCGCGGGTGAGCCAGCCGAGCTCGTCCATGTCGCAGTCCTCCGCGTCGCGCCCGCAGCAGTCGCAGCTCTCCGGCACCACTCCCTCGAACACGTCCCCGTTCATCCCGATCTCACCCTAGTCGGGGTGATGCGTCCTAGCTAGATGGGGGGATGGCAGATCCCTCGAAAGGGTCATAGCCCGCGGACGGCGTCCGCGGGCCCCGCGTCGGGGGCGTGGACGTCGAGCAGCCGCGCCCACCCGGCGCCCGCTCGGTGAGGTTGTTCCCGGCGGCGTTCTCGGTGGGCTCGTACAGTGGCGCTGTGAGCGACGAAACCGGGGCACTAGCACGGCGCTCCGCTGCGGAGCAGCTGCCGTTCGGTTGCCCGGAGATCGTGGCGGCAGTCACGGGCGCGGCGCGGGTGCTCGACGCGGGCTGCGGCAGCGGCAGGCTCACGGTCGCGCTGGCCCGTACGGGTGCGGAGGTGACCGGGATCGACACGAGCCCCGAGCGGCTCGAGCAGGCGCGGGGACGCGCCGAGGGCGCGGGGGTCGAGCTGCGGTTGCTCGCGGCCGACTTCAACGCGCCGCTGCCGTTCGCGGACGCGCTCGTTCGACGCGGTCACGAGCCGGCTCGCGCTGATGGCCGCCGGCGATCCGATCGTCACCCTGCGCGAGCTCTCCCGGGTGCTCGAGCCGGGTGGCCGGATTGCCACGGTGCTGTGGGCTTCGCTGGCGGAGAACCCGTGGTTCGCGGCGCCGCGCGAGGCGGTCGCCGCCGTGCTCGGCGCCGAGCGCGCCACCTTCGCCCGGGCGTTCGGCAAGCTGGGCGACCCCGACGAGGCGGCGGCCGTGCATCGCGCTGTCGGCCTGGTGGAGGTCGAAGCCCGACTGCTGCGCGAGCGTCGTGCCGCGCCCGACGCCGCCGCCTACTGGCAGGCGCTGGCCGCCGAGAACGGCCACTTTCGGCGCGTCGCCGCCTCCCTCGACGACGTGGAACGGGTGGCGCTCGCGGGCGAGGTCGAAGCGAGGCTCGAGCCGTATCGCGAGGGCGACGGCCTCTCGCTGCCCCGCGCGCTCGTGCTCGTCACGGCGCGGGCGCTGTAGCCTTCCGCGCATGTCAAAGGCTACGAACCGGCTCTGGCACCCGTTTGCGGCGATGGGAAAGGTCGACGGCCATGAGCTCGTGCTCGTGCGTGGGGACGGCTGCAGCATCTGGGACGCGAACGGTGCCGAGTACCTCGATGCGACGGCCGGCCTCTGGTTCGCCGCCGCCGGCCATGGCCGAGTCGAGATCGCCGATGCCGTGTCTGCGCAGCTGCGCACCCTTGCCGCCCACCACATCTTCGGCGATCAGGCGAACGAGCCGTCGCTCGAGCTGGCACGGCGCCTGGCGGAGTTGTCGCCGGTGCCGGATGCCGCGGTCTTCTTCACCAGCAGCGGCGGCGAGGCTGTCGATACGGCCGCCAAGATCGTGCGCCGCTACTGGGCTCTCGTCGGCGAGCCGCAGCGAACGGTGATCGTCTCGCGCAGCCACGCCTACCACGGCACGAATGCGTATGGGACGTCGCTGTCCGGCATACCGGCGGTTCGCGACGGGTACGGCGCGCTCGTCGAGGACGTCGTCGAAGTGCCGTACGACGACGCTGAGGCGCTCGCACTGACGCTCGACCGGCTCGGTGACCGTGCTGCGGCGCTCATCGGCGAGCCGATGATCGGCGCCGGAGGCGCGCTCCCGCCTCCCGAGGGCTACTGGCCGGCCGTTGAGCGCATCTGCCGTGAGCGGGGCGTGCTGCTCGTCGCCGACGAGGTCATTTCCGGGTTCGGACGGCTTGCCACCCGGTTCGGCTGCGAGAGATACGGCTTCGTGCCGGATCTGATGACCTGCGCGAAGGGCTTGACCTCGGGGTACGTGCCGCTGGGCGCCGTCATCGTCTCGGGCGCGGTGCGGGCGCCTTTCTGGGACGAGCGCGCTGCGCCGTTCCTTCAGGGCGGCACGTACTCGGGGCATCCGGGGGCCTGCGTCGCCGGTCTCGCCAATCTCGACATCCTGGAGCGGGAGGGTCTGGTGGAGCGGGTCGCCGCGCTCGAGCCGGTGCTTCGGGATCTGCTGGCGCCGCTGCGGGAGCTGGACGGTGTCGCCGACATCCGTAGCGTCGGGCTCGCCGCAGCGGTCGAGCTCGATCCCGTTCTGCTCGCCGAGAGCCCGGGCGCTCCCGCTGCCGCGATGCTGGCGGCGCGACGTCACGGCGTGTTGACGCGCGTGTTGCGCGGCGTCGCCTTGCAGATCTCGCCACCGTTCGTCGTCACCGAGGACGAGCTCGCCAGGATCGTCGACGGCGTAGCGGCAGGCGTGCGCGAGGGCACTGCCGCCGTTGGCGTGTAACGCCTCCATCGTGCGCGTCGCTCGAGGCCGGACTCATGTCTCCGGGGCTGGCGGCGTTCGGTCCGGCGCCGGTAGCGACAGAGGGGCGATCGCCCCTCTGCGCCGTGAGCCCGGGACTTCGGGAGGTCCGGCGTCCTATGCCTCCAGGCGGTCCTTCAGGTTCGCCATGAACGCGTCCGCCTCGCGCTCGTTGAGCTTGCGGACGAACGGCTCCGCGAGCTTGCCGAGCAGGCTCGCCGGCATCTCGTACTCGGTCTTCACCTCGACCCTGGTCGAGCCGTTCTCCGGCGTGAACCGGTAGTCGAACGTGCTCGAGATCTGCCCGGTCGCCTTCTGCAGCCAGTGCCGTTCGGGCTCGAACTCGATCGTCTCGGAGTCGCCCTCGAAATGCACGCCGGCCATCTTGTAGTGCCAGTGATAGTGGTGGCCGCCCTTCGCAAGCGGCTCGACGTCCTCGATCTTGACCATGCTCGGCCAGATCTCGGGCAGATGGGCGGGGTCTTCGAGATAGGAGAACACGTCCTTCACCGGAGCCTCGATCACGATGCTCCGTTCGATCGTCGTCATGTCTTCACCCCCTTCCTGACGACACGAGACGAGCAGCGCTCCGCAGGCCGAATCGCCCGCCGAAGCCAGGCCGTCCCGCCACCGCAAGAGTGCACGTCGGACGTGTCCCGCGCATCGGTGGAACTCCTGAAATCGCCTGCCGTCGGCAGGCGGAAGAACGCTTGTGGTGAATCACCACAAAGTCCGGGCGCGCGCGGGGAGTGGCCTGGACGTACGCCGGGATCTCAGTGCGTCACGCGCTCGCCAGGAACCGCTCGGGGTTGCGCGCGAACCGTCCGCGGCAGCCCGGGCAGCAGAACCAGTAGGTCGTCCCCTCGTGCTCGGCCGACGGCGTGTCGCCGCCGGCTGCCACCGTCATCCCGCACACCGGGTCGACGGCTTCGACCGGCAGCTCTCCCACGGGCCCCCGGCGGTGCCGCCAGGCGACGAGCTCGGCCAGCACCGCGACCGCGATCTCCGACTGGGTGAGCGGTCCGAGGTCGAGGCCGGCCGGGCTTCGCACGCGGGCAAGGGTCTCGTCGTCGAGCCCTCGCTCGCGCAGGGCGGCGAGCTCGACGCCCGCCCGCTTGGCACTCGCCACGAGCCCGACGTATCCCGCCGGCGTCGCCAGGGCGACGTCGAGCGCCTCGACGTCGCCGCGGCCCATCGTCGCCACCACGACCGCCTCGGCGCCGGCGCCGAGGTCGGTCGTCACCCTCCAGCCGATCGCGCCGGCGAGGTCGCGCAGCGTCACGGCGACCGGGCTGTCGCCCACGACCGCCAGCAGCGGCTGCGGCAGCTGCGGTTCGATCAGCACCTCCACCGTCCCTTCCGACGCGCACGAGCTCTCGGCCACGACGAAGCCCTCCCCTCCTTCGGAGCCTCCCGGCGGGCAGATGCGGAGCAGCCGCGTCGTTCCCGCTGCGAGGGCGCGGAGCGCCTCGCGAACGACGGCCGGCTCGGAGCAGGCGCCGCCGACCCAGCCGACGAGGCGTCCGTCCGCGGTCACGATGCCGCGGTCGCCCTGGCGCGCCGAGGCCGGCCGTCGCACCGAGACGACCGTCGCGAGCGCGAACGGCCGGCCCTCGGCCGCGAGCCTGCCCGCTTCGACGAGCACGGCCCCACGGTCGCGCCGCTGCCCCGGCTCGGTCACTCCGAGAGCCCCGCTCCGTCGAGCGCCTCCCACACCTTGTCCGGCGTGAGCGGCATGTCGATGTTCTTCACGCCGGCGTGCCAGAGCGCGTCGATCACCGCGTTCACGTAGGCGGCCGGCGACCCGACCGTCGGCGACTCGCCGACCCCCTTCGCCCCGAGCGGATGGTGCGGCGAGGGTGTCGAGAGCTCGCCGATGTCGAACTCCGGCGTCTCCCAGGCGGTCGGGATCAGGTAGTCCGTGAAGTTCGAGCCGATGCAGTTGCCGTCCTCGTCGAAGTCGATCAGCTGCATGGCCGCGATCGCGTAGCCCTCCGTCAGGCCGCCCATGATCTGCCCCTCGACGATCATCGGGTTGATCCGGACGCCGCAGTCGTCGACGGCGACCACCTTGACGGGCTTCCACTGGCCGGTGCCGCGGTCGATCTCCACCACGACCGCGTACGTGCCGAACGGGTAGGTCATGTTCGGCGGGTCGTAGTAGTTGACGCCTTCGAGGCCGGGCTCCATCCCCTCGGGGAGGTTCGTGTAGGCGGCGAAGGCGACGTCCTGGATCGTCTTGGACTGCTCGGGCGATCCCTTCACGAAGAAGCGTCCAGCCTCGAACTCGATGTCGGACGCCGACGCCTCGAGGAGGTGCGCCGCGATCTCCTTCGCCTTCTCGCGCAACTTGCGGGAGATCACCGTCGTGGCAGCGCCGGCGACGGGCGTCGAGCGGCTCGCGTAGGTACCGAGGCCGTACGGCGTGTTGTCCGTGTCGCCCTCCTGCACCTCCACGTCCTCGTAGGGGATGCCGAGCTCCTCCGCCACGATCTGCGCGAAGGTCGTCTCGTGCCCCTGTCCCTGCGTCCGCACGCCGAGCTTGAGGATTGCCTTGCCCGTCGGGTGCACCCGCAGCTCCGCGGAGTCGAACATCTTGATGCCGGCGATGTCGTAGTCCTTGCCGTGGCCCGCGCCGACCACCTCCGTGAAGGAGGAGAGACCGATGCCGAGCAGGCGCCCCTCCGCGCGCGCCGCCTCCTGCTCGCGGCGCAGGTCCTCGTAGCCGAGCTTCTCGAGGGCGATCCGCATCGCCTCCGGGTAGTTTCCGGAGTCGTAGACGAACCCGGTCGCCGACTGGTACGGGAACTGCTCGGGCTGGATGAAGTTGTCGAGCCGGAACTGCGCCGCGTCGACGCCCAGCTCGTGGGCGGCGTTGTCGACGAGGCGCTCGATCAGGTACGAGGCCTCGGTGACGCGGAACGAGCAGCGGTAGGCGACGCCGCCGGGCGCCTTGTTCGTGTACCAGCCGTCTGCCACGACGTGTGCGGCGGGGATGTCGTAGGAGCCGGTGACGATGTGGAACAGACCTGCCCGGAACTTCGACGGCTGGGCGTCGGCGAAGAACGCGCCCTGGTCGGACAGGAGCGATGCACGCAGGCCCGTCATCTTCCCGTCCTTGATCGCCAGCTCCCCGTGCATGTGGTAGTCGCGGGCGAACCCGGTCGAGATCAGGTTGCCGGTGCGGTCCTCGACCCACTTCACCGGCCTGCCGATCAGGAGCGACGCAGCGGTCGCGACGACGTAGCCCGGGTAGATCGGCACCTTGTTGCCGAAGCCGCCGCCGATGTCGGGGCTGATGATCCGGATCTGCTGCTCCGGCAGCCCCGCGACGATGGCGAACAGGGTGCGGTGGACGTGCGGTGCCTGGGAGGTCAGGTAGATCGTCGCCTTGCCCGTCGCCGGGCTGACGTCGGCGATGCAGCCGCAGCACTCGAGCGGCGCCGGGTGGCAGCGGGGGTAGAAGGTGTCGAGCGCGACGACGTGGTCGGCCTCGGAGAAGGCGCTGTCGGTCGCGTCCTTGTCGCCGGTCTCCCAGTGGTAGACGTGGTTCGTCGTCTGGCCTTCCTTCTCGTCCCGGATCAGCGGGGCGTCCGGGGAGGAGGACTGCTGCGGGCTCGTGACGGCCGGCAGCGGCTCGTAGTCCACCTCGATCAGCTCGAGCGCGTCCTTGGCGATGTAGGCCGACTCGGCGATCACGCACGCGACCTCCTGTCCCTGGTAGCGCACCTTGTCCGTGACGAGCACGGCCTGCGTGTCGCCGGAGAGGGTCGGCATCCATGCGAGGTTGTGCTGCGCCATCAGCTCGCCGGTGACGACGGCGACGACGCCGGGCAGCGCCGAGGCGGCCGACGTGTCGATCGAGTTGATGCGGGCGTGCGCGTAGGGGCTGCGGAGGATCTCCATGTGCAGCATCCCGGGCAGGGTGATGTCGTCGAAGTACTGGCCCTTGCCGCGGAGGAAGCGGGCGTCCTCCTTGCGCTTGACGGAGTGGCCGACGCCGCGGACCTCGTGCGTTGACGACATCTCCTACGCCTCCCTCATGGCCTGGGCCGCGTGCTGCACGGCCTTGACGATGTTCTGGTAGCCGGTGCAGCGGCAGATCTGCCCGGAGAGCGCCCAGCGGATGTCCTCGTCGCTCGGGCTCGGGTTGTCGTTCAGGAGAGCGACCGAGGTCAGCATCATGCCCGGGGTGCAGAACCCGCACTGCAGGCCGTGCTCCTCGTGGAACGCCTGCTGGATCGGATGCAGCTGGCCGCCCTGCTCGAGGCCCTCGACGGTGGTGATCGCGGTCCCGTTCGCCTGGACGGCGAGCATGGTGCACGACTTCACCGGGGTACCGTCGACGAGCACTGCGCACGCGCCGCAACTCGTCGTGTCGCAGCCGAGGTGCGTGCCGGTGAGCCCGAGGATCTGGCGGAGGAAGTGGGTGAGCAGCAGCCGTGCCTCGACGTCGGCCGTCCGCGGCTGGCCGTTGACGGTGACCTCGATCCGGTGCAGCTCCGTCGTGGAGGCGGGTGAGACGAGCTGGGACATGGTCGTTACTCCTGGCCGGCCTGGGCGGCCGAGATCGCTGTGCGAAGGCCGCGCTCGCAGAAGACGCGCACGACGTTCCTCTTGTAGTCCGCGGTGCCGCGGTTGTCGGACTGTGGCTCGGCCGCCGCGGCGGCGAGCCCGGCCGCCTCGCGGATGGCCTCGTCGGTCGGCTCTCTGCCGCGCAGGGCGTCCTCGGCGGCGGTCGCCCGCACGTTCGTCGCACCGACGCCCGTGAGGCCGATTCCCA
This sequence comes from uncultured Gaiellaceae bacterium, assembly GCA_963731095.1. Lineage (GTDB taxonomy): Bacteria > Actinomycetota > Thermoleophilia > Gaiellales > Gaiellaceae > Gaiella. The sequence goes on along the minus strand of CAVSUK010000028.1, from coordinate 40,032 downwards.
CCTCGCCGACGTGCCCGTTCTGGAGTGCCACCTGCACGGCGACGCCCGCCGTGGCAAAGTCGCCGATCTTGCGCTCGAGCTTCAGGTAGGTGCCGCCGGTCCTCGGGCCCGGGTCGGGCACGCGCACCTCGGTGATCAGCTCGTCCTCGGCGAGGGTGTTTGCGAAGGGGCCGGTGAGCAGTTCGTCGACGGGGATCGTGCGCGTCCCCGACGGGCCCTGTGCGACGACTGCGCCGCGGGCGGCGAGCATCGCGGAGCCCCAGTCGCCCTGCGGGTCGGCGTGGGCGAGCGAGCCGCAGACGGTGCCGCGGTTGCGGACGAGCGGGTCGGCGACGAGTCGCGCCGTCGCGCCGAGGACGCCGTAGCGTCCCTGCAGGAGTGGCGAGCGCTCGGCGTCCGCGTGGCGGACGAGCGCCCCGATGCTGAGCTCTCCGCCCTCCTCTGCGATCCGGTCGAGGCCGGGGACGCCGTTGATGTCGACGACCGTGCCCACTGCGGCGATGCGGAGCTTCAGCACCGGGATCAGGCTCTGGCCGCCGGCCATCACCTTCGCCTCGCCCGCGCGCTCGCCGAGCGCGGCGATCGCCTCTTCGAGCGACGCGGGTGCGAGATAGTCGAAGTGCGCCGGGTACACCGACCCTCCTTTGCTCGAACCACGTTCCGGTTGGGAGGTCGAGCATACGCCACCGATGGCCGCGGGGTCGAACGGCCCGGTCGCTCGCATGCGGTTAGGCTGCGGGCGATGAGCGCGGAGCCTGGAAGCCTCTCCGGTGCCCTTGCCGGCTTCCAGCAGCTGCGGCGGCGGCTCGAGCAGGCGATCGTCGCCGGGGCGACGTCCGTCGACGGCCGCGTGTTCACGTACGAGGCCCCGGTCGGCTCGGAGCTCGTGCCGCCGGGCGGCTTCGTCGCGCTCGTCGACGGCGAGCGCCGTGCGCTGGGCCAGGTGCTCGACCAGCAGCTCGTGCTCCGGCCGGGCCCGGTCGCCGCTGTCACGATCGACGAGGAAGGGCTCGGCGGAGAAGGCAGCCTGTCCATGAATGCGAACGTCCGCCTGCGCGTCATCGAGGGTGGCGGGCGGATCCTCGACGGGGACGGGCGGCCGTTCGTCGACGCGGCCCTCGAGCCGGCGAGCGCCGACGAGGTGAGCGCCTTCTTCGCGCGGGCCGGCAGCGACGCCGTGCGGCTCGAGATCGGGAAGCTCGCGCTCGTCGAGGGGGACGTGACGGCGTCGCTCGACGCGACCGGCTTCGACCGTCATACGTTCCTCTGCGGCCAGTCCGGCTCGGGCAAGACGTACTCGCTCGGGGTCGTGCTCGAGCGCCTGCTGCTGGACACGTCGCTGCGGATCGTGGTGATCGACCCGAACTCCGACTTCGTGCGGCTGCGCGAGCCGAGGCCCGGCGCCGAGCCCGGCCTTGCGGCGCGGCTCGCCGAGCTCGCGCCCTCGATCCGCGTTCGGCGAGCCGTCGCTCGAGCACGTCGACGAACGCCTGCGGATCCGCCTCGCCGAGCTCGAGGGCGCGGCGATCGGGGGCTTGCTCCGCCTCGACCCCGTCGCCGACGGGGAGGAGTACGCGGCGCTTCGCGAGGCGCTCGACGATCCGGACGTCACCACCGCGTTCGACCGGCTCCAGCAGGCGAGCGAGGGGCCTCCGGAGGCACGGCGGCTCGTCCGCCGCATCCGCAATCTCGGCGTCGACGGGTGGCCCGTGTGGGCGCTCGGCCAGCCCGGGTCGCTGCTCGACGAGCTGGTGGAGGACGACTGGCGCTGCCTGGTCGTCGACATCGGCCTGCTCGAGACTCCCGCCGAGAAGGCGCTCGTCGCGCAGGCGGTGCTGGGGCGGCTGTGGGAGCGGCGGAACGACCGAAGGCCCTTGCTGGTCGTCGTCGACGAGGCGCACAACGTGTGCCCGCAGCTGCCCGAGGGGCCGCTCCAGGCGCTCGCGACGGACTACGCGATCCGTATCGCCGCCGAGGGCCGCAAGTTCGGGCTCTACCTGCTCGTCTCCACGCAGCGGCCGCAGAAGGTGCACGAGAACGTCGTCTCGCAGTGCGACAACCTGCTGCTCATGCGCATGAACTCGGCCGCCGACGTCGGCAGCCTCAACGACCTCTTCTCCTTCGTGCCGCCGACCCTGCTCGAGCGGGCGACGGGTTTTCGTCAGGGCGAGGCGCTCGTGGCCGGCAAGCTCGTGCCGATCCCGACCTTCGTGCGCTTCGGTGCGCGGGTGAGCGAGGAGGGCGGCTCCGACGTGGCCGCCGACTGGGCCAGGACGTAACGCTCCGGCAGCGCACAGCGCCTGCCACACTCGGGGCATGGCCGGCAACCATGTTGATCTCGACGCTCTGATCGGAGCCTGGCGCGGGGCGTTCGAGGTCGCCGAGTCTGCACTCCGCGCCGCCAGCCGGGACGGCGATCTCTCGGGGAACGAGCTTCGTGCCAGGTATCTCGGCCTCTCGGACGAGCGCGCGGCGACGCTGCACGTGCTGGAGGGATTCGCGCACGACCGTCACACGAGACCCCTCCTGGTGCGGCTGGTGGCGTCGCCCCGGGAGGCGAAGGCGCTGCTCGGCCTTCCCTCCGACGCCGAGGCCTGCGTGTTCAACGTCGACGGCGTTCTGGTCGCGAGCGCCACCATCCATGCCGATGCGTGGAAGGAGATGTTCGACCGGTTCATCTCGTCGCGTGTCGAGCGGACCGGCGGCACCTTCACGCCCTTCAGCCGGCGCTTCGACTACCCGAGATACATCCACGGAAAGTCCCGTGAGGACGCCGTCCGGACGTTTCTGGCCAGCCGGGGCATCAGCCTTCCCGAGGGCGGCCCCGAGGACGACCCGGAGTCGGAGACCGTATGCGGCCTGGCCAACGGGAAGAGCCGCGCGCTGCTCCGGCGTCTCGACGAGCCGGGTATCAGCCCGTTCGAGGGTGCCCGCCTCTATCTCGAGCTCGCCCACGACGCGAAGTTGCTCTGCGCCGTCGTGTCGGGAAGCACGACCACCCGGACGCTGCTCGAGAGCGCGCGCCTCGGGTCCCTGGTCGACGAGTGCGTCGACGGAAACGCGGCGATCGCCCAGCATCTGCGACGGAAGCCTGCCCCCGACATGCTGCTGGCCGCGTGCCGCAGCCTCGGTGTCGACCCCGGCAGGACGGCCGTCTTCGAGACGACCGCGGACGGTGTGGCCGCGGGGCGTGCCGGCGGCTTCGAGCTCGTCGTCGCCGTGAGCCAGGAGGGTGGCGCAGAAGCCCTGCGGGGGCACGGGGCCGACCTCGTCGTCACCGACCTCGGCGAGATCCTCGAGCGCGCGCTCGGGGCGTGACACCTCAGCCCGACGCCTGCTGTTCGCTGCCTGCCGTGGAAGACATGGCCCCGGGAGGGCTCGTCGGTCGCACCGCCCCGGGGCCGAGCGAGTCGAGGAGGGTCAGGTGCCGATCAGGACGGGACCGGAAGCTACGGTCGGCGTGGCGCCTTGGAGGTCGGGCATGTTGGTGCGCAGCCAGTCGGCGGCCGTCTGGTTCGAGGCGTCGGCGCCCGCCTGGTCGTCGCAGACGGTCACGCTCACGGTCCCGTCGCCCGTCTGGACGAGGTAGTAGGCGCGAAAGCCGGGGACGCCGGAGATGACCGAACGGATGTCGTCGGCTCGCGCGCCGAGCGTGTCGGCCAGGCCGGAATCGCTGTAGCTGCGGATGGTCGCGTACATGTGTGCTCCTCTGCTTGGGTACGTCGACCCTAGGGCACGGCGGTGCGGTTGACCAGCTCGCGACCGGCCCGAGCGTCCGAGCCTGACGGTCTGTCATCATGGCCGCCGTCGACCAAGGAGGGACAGATGCCGGTTGCCATCGTGCAGGATTGGGTCGAGGAGGAAACGGATCGCTCGACTGTGAACTACGACGCGATCAGCGAGCGCCTCGGCGCCATGGAGGATCCTCCGAAAGGGATGCTGATGCACAGCGCCGGCTTCACCGGCAACGGGTTCAGGATCTTCGAGGTGTGGGAGACGCAGGCCGACTTCGACATCTTCGTGACGGAGCGGCTCATGCCGATCGTGATGGAGATCTCGGGCTCCGTCTCGGCTCCGCCCGAGCTCACGGTGTACGAGCTGCACAACTACCTCACCGTCTGACCGCCCGTCCAACGGCGTCAGAGATCGGCGATCACGACGGCATTGAACGTCTGAACCTTCGCGCACTCCTTGACGGGGAACCCGTCGTAGACGCTGAGCGAGTAGCGGCCGGCCTGCGGGAACACGACCCGGGCGCGGTACGACCCGACGCGCGCCGTCGGCTTCGCCTTGAAGACGATGACCTTGCCGCCGGCGTGCCGGATCCTGACCTCGGGCATGGCGTCCGGCATCGGCGTGCGGCCGTGCTGGAGCACCCGGATCGTGACGACCCACGGCTGGCCCGGCGCGAGCCCGGCTTTCGGCGTCGAGCTGAGCCCGACGGTCGCCGAGCAGCCTGCGCGTGCGACGCCCGCCAGTGCGACGGCGGCGAGGGACGTGGCGATCATGGCGATGAACCACTTCATGTCGACCTCCGGAGTTGTGTGACGGTCCGGGTACACCGCCCGCCGGGCTGCGGTTCCCTACCCGATCGACTCCGCGAGGGTGATTGCCTGCTCGCGCGACAGGTCGCCCTCGAGTCGCAGCAGCAACTCGCCCCGGTTCCACAGAAGCACCGTGCCGGCGAGATACGTCTGCTCGTCTGCGACGGAGCCGTTCTCGTCCAGGAACATGACGAAATGCTGATCGCCCGACACGAAGAGGCCGGGCGCCCCGTCGACGGTTACGGCTTCCACCCGCGTCCCGCTCGCTCCGACCTTCTGGACGAACCCCTGCCAGAGACCGCCTCGAAGCTCGGTCAGCACGAGCCTGGGCGTCGCCACCGGCCCGTAGACGAGCGAGACCGCGTGGCCACGGAGGTAGATCCGATCCGGATCGCCCAGGTCGACGAGACCGAAACCCGCGCTGCGTTCCGCTTCCTCGCGACTCACGGGTCGGCCGAGGTCGAGCGGCCGCGCAGCGACCTCGGGCAGTTCGTCCACGAGCGACACCGTGGCGCCGCGGATGTGGAAGAACTCGAGGAACGCGCTCCTGGCCCCGGGAGCGAAGGCGAGCACTCCCGCGAGAACGACGAGCAGGAGCGCGATGCCGAGTGCGAGCAGGCGCGCGCGCGAGCCGCGAGCGGGCTGCTGCCCGCGGTCGAGCGCCGGCGCGAGCTTCGGGGTCTCGGGCCAGGCGATCTCCTCGCGGAGCGCGATCAGGCGACGCTCGAGCTCAGGCACGGCGCTCCTCCATCCGCTCGCGAAGCCGGGCGAGCGCCCGCGATGTGCGCGACTTGACGGTGCCCCGCCGCAACGACAGGACCTCGGCGGTCTCGGCCTCGCCCAGATCGAGCAGGTAGCGGCACGAGATGATCAGCCGGTCGTCGTCGCTCAGCTGCTCGAGCGACGCGAGCAGCTGAGCGCGCTCCTCGGCGGCGATGGCCCTCCCCTCGGGAGACGGAGCCGCGTCCCCCGGGGGAGGCTCGTGCGACGCGCGGAGGACGAGCCCCTCGCTGCGTCCCTGCGCTCGTCGCCGGTTGCGCGCCTCGTTCGCGACGATCGCGAGCAGCCACGGCCGGAGAGGCGCGCCGGGACGAAAGCGCGGCAGCGCCCGCCATGCTTTGGTGACCCCTACTTGCGCTGCATCCTCGGCGTCGGCGGCGTTACGGGTGATGAGGTAGGCGGTGCGGAAGGCGATCTCCTCGTGGGCGCGGACGAGCTCGGCGAAGGCGGTGCCGTCACCGTCCCGTGCGCGCTCGACGAGCTCGTTCTCTGTCGGTGGTCGGCTCACCACTCCCTGGTCCTACACCAGAGAGCGGGCCGGGGTTCCTTCCGTGCAGAAGCACCGTAGAAGCACCGGAGGAGGAGCGCACGAGATCGGGGCATCCGACAGGACGTTGACGTTGTCCAGCTGAACGCCTGCCTCGGAGAGGACAGCGAGCTAACCGACTGGTGTGCGTGTCGTCCTTTAGGACCAGCGCCCCGGGGTCGCAGGTGCATACCGGCAGCAAGCAGAGGGCTTGACTTCCGGCGGGGCGCTGCGTATAAGAGACACCTGAATCGGGTCTCAGGTTTTTCCCATCCCGTCCAACGGAGGACACATGCAGCGGTGGCAGAAGATCGTGGGGCTCATGGCGGTGGTCGCAGTCCTGGCCAGCGTCGGGGCAAGCGCGCAGGCGGCGAGCGCGACGACCAAGGCCGATCCCGTCAAGGTCGGCATCATCTACTCGAGGACAGGCGCGCTCGCGGCCTACGGTGCCGAGTACATCCAGGGGCTCCGCTACGGGCTCGCGTACGCGACCAAGGGCACGAACGCCGTCAACGGCCAGAAGATCGAGCTGACGATCGTCGACGACGGCGGCGACCCCGTCAAGGCCGTCTCGGCTGCGAAGGACCTGATCGGGAAGGGCTACAAGATCATTGGTGGCAGTGTCTCGTCCGGTGTCGCGGTGCAGCTCGCGCCGCTGGCGGCCCAGAACCAGGTTCTCTACATCTCCGGACCGGCAGCGACCGACGCCCTCCAGGGGATCAACAAGTACACGTTCCGGTCGGGTCGCCAGAGCTACCAGGACGTGCTCGCCGCGAGCTCGTATCTCGGCGGCGGCGGCGGCAAGAGCGTGACCGTGTTCGCCCAGGACTCGGCGTTCGGGCTCGGCAACTTCCTCGCCGTCAGCCAGGTGATGGGAAACCTCGGTGGCCAGAAGGTCAGCCGGGTGCTCGTGCCCTTGTCGGCGCAGGACTTCACGCCGTTCGCCCAGCAGGTGAAGCAGCAGAAGACGGATCTCCTCTTCGTCGCTTGGGCCGGCACGTCCGCGCCCGCGATGTGGCAGGCCATGGACCAGCAGAACGTGTTCGGCTCGGTCGACAAAGTCGTCACCGGTCTCGCCGAGAGGGCCACGTACCCGGTCTTCGGGCCGTTCGCCTCGAAGATCTCGTTCCTCTCGCACTACGTCTACACCGCGCCGAAGAACAGGGTCAACGACTTCCTCGTCTCCTCGATGCGGAAGCGCAGCCAGGTGCCGGACCTCTTCACGCCCGACGGCTTCGTCGCGGGCCAGATGCTCGTCCGCGCGATCGGGCAGGGCTCCGCAACCGACGTCGACAAGATGATCTCAGCGCTCGAGGGCTGGAGCTTCACCGGCCCTAAGGGCCAGCAGACGATTCGGGCGTCGGATCACGCGATGCTGCAGCCGATGTTCCAGGTCAAGCTGAACCAGGTGAACGGCAAGTACGTTCCGGTGGTGCTCAAGTCGTTGCGGGCGAAGTACACCGCTCCGCCGGAGAAGAAGTAGCGGCGAGCCGGCCGGGCAGCGGAGGACCGTGTCCACCGTGACCCCGATCCTCGCCACCCGTGACCTCGGGCTCGACATCGGCGGCGCCCAGATCGTCGCCGATGTCTCGCTCGAGGTCACGGAGGGCGAGTTCATCGGCATCATCGGCCCGAACGGGGCGGGGAAGACGACGCTCTTCAACCTGCTCTCGGGGCTCACCCACCCGACCACCGGCACGGTCGAGCTCGCGGGGCGGGACATCACGTCCGATCCGCCGTACCGGCGCACGCAGGCCGGAATCGGGCGCACCTTCCAGGTCTCGAGCGTCTTCCCTTTGCTGGCCGTCGCCGAGAACGTTCGCCTGGCAGCCGAGGCGCACCTCGGTGGCACGCTGAGCCTGTGGCGCCGCGCCGCCGGATACCGGCCCGCGATCGACCGTGCCGCGTGGGCACTCGAGCGAGTCGGCCTCGCCGACCGGGCCACGGTCCCGGCGGGGATGCTCTCCCACGGTGACAAGCGCAAGCTCGAGCTCGCGATGTTGCTCGCGGGTGACCCTCGGGTGATCCTGCTCGACGAGCCGATGGCCGGCGTCTCGGTCGAGGACGTCGACGATCTCGTTGCGTTGATCGGCTCGGTGCACCGCGAGGAGGGCAAGACGGTGCTGATGGTCGAGCACCGGATGGAAGTCGTGATCGGGCTCGCCGAGCGGATCGCCGTCATGCATCAGGGCGCGTTGCTCGCCTTCGACGTCCCCGACGCGGTGATGGCCAACGAGACCGTCCAGATGGCCTACCTCGGAGAGCCGCTGTGAGCGCGGCTCCCGCACTCTCGGTCTCGGACCTCCACACGTACCTGGGTGAGTCGCACGTTCTCCAGGGCGTCTCCTTCAACGTGGCCGAGGGCGGCGTGACGGCGCTCCTCGGGCGCAACGGGGTCGGCAAGACGACGACCCTGCGCGCGATGCTCGGCCTCGTGCCCCGCTCGCGGGGCGCGGTCTCCCTGGCGGGAGCGGACATCACGAAGTTGCCCACCCACGCGATCGTGCAGCGTGGCGTCGGCTACGTGCCGGAGGATCGTGACGTTTTCGCCGGCCTCACCGTGACGGAGAACCTCCGGATTGCGGAGCGCGGCCCGGATCCGCGCTATGACCTCGTCTACGACCTCTTCCCGGAGCTGCGCGAACGCGGCGCCCAGCGGGCCGGCACGCTCTCGGGCGGCCAGCAGCAAATGGTCGCGATCGCCCGTGCGCTCCTCAACGACAACGCCGTCCTGCTCGTCGACGAGCCGACCAAGGGCCTCTCGCCGCTCCTCGTGACCGAGGTCGCGAACGCACTCGAGCGGGTCGCCTCGCTTACGACCGTGCTCCTCGTCGAGCAGAACCTCGGCGTCGTGCAGCGCCTCGCCCGGCGCGTCGTCGTGCTCGACAGCGGGCGCGTCGTCTACGAGAGCGAAGCGGCGGAGCTGCTCACGGACACCGCGCACGTGCGGCAGTTGCTCGGCGTCCACGGAGGAGGTGCGCATTGAGCACCTTCGTGCTCCTCACGATCACGGGCCTCGGCCTCGGGGCGATGTACTTCCTCGTCGCGTCCGGCCTGTCGCTGATCTACGGGCTGATGGGCGTCCTCAACTTCGCGCACGGCGCGTTCATCACCGTCGGCGCGTATGCCGCCTGGTGGATGGCCGGGCAAGTCGGTGGCAGTGCCGGCGTGCAGCTCGTCGTCGGTGGGGCCTTCGGGCTTCTCGCGGGGGTGATGCTGGCCGCGCTGGTCGAGCTCGTGTTCATCCGGCCGCTCTACCGGCGACCGGTCGAGCAGGTGCTCGTCACCGTGGGCCTGGCCCTTGCGATCGGTGCCCTCGTGCAGGGGATCTGGGGGAACGACGTGCGCACGTTCCCGGCGCCGAGCTGGATGGTCGAGACCACGACCGTGCTCGGCGCCAGCATTCCGAACAACCGCTTCGTCGTGATCGGTGCAGCAGCCGTGGTGCTCGCGGGGCTGACGGCGTTCCTCCGCTACACGCGCTTCGGGCTGATCATCAGGGCCGGGGTCGAGAACCGGGCGATGGTGACGGCTCTCGGGATCGACGTGCGCCGCGCGTTCACGATCGTCTTCGCCCTCGGCGGTGCCCTCGCTGCGCTGGCGGGCGTGCTGTCCGGCGTCTACTTCGGGTCGATCGATCCGGCGCGTGGCACGTCGCTCCTGATCTTCGCGTTCATCGTCGTCGTGATCGGCGGCTTCGGCTCGATCGGCGGCTCGGCCGTCGCCGCCGTCACCGTCGGGCTCGTCCAGCAGTACGCGAACTACTACGCCTCTTCCGGTACCGGCGACCTCGCCGTGGTGCTGCTCCTCGCCGCGGTGCTCCTGATCCGACCGGCCGGGCTCGCCCCCAGGGTGGCGCATTGAGCCGCCGGCGCCTCAGCATCGTGGTACCGCTGTGCCTGCTGGTAATCCTGGCGCTCGTGCCGAAGCTCTCGCTGGACATCCCGGTGATCTTCACGGGCCCGCTCGACAGCCCAGGGACGTTGCAGCTGCTCGCGCTCTGCCTCGTCTTCGCGGGGGCGGCGCTCTCGTACGACGTGCTCTTCGGCTTCACGGGGCTGCTCTCGTTCGGGCATGCGCTCTACTTCGCGGTCGGCGTCTACGTGACGGCGATCGCCCTGACGAAATGGGAGTGGGGGCTCTGGCAGACGCTCGGCTTCGCGGCGCTCTTCACGTTCGTGTTGTCGTTCGTCCTCGGCGCCGTGAGCCTCCGCGTCACGGGCATCGCGTTCGCCATGGTGACCCTTGCCTTCGCCCAGGCGGGCGCCGTGCTCGTGCAGAAGAACCCGTATGGCTGGACGGGCGGGGAGGAGGGCATCGGCCTGAACTTCGACCCGCTTCCGGCCGCCTTCGTCGGCGTGCTCAACACGAAGAACCTCTACTGGCTGGCTCTCGCCTACGCCGCGATCGTGTTCGTGGTGGTTCGGCTTGCGATCGGATCCTCGGCGGGTCACGTGTGGCAGGCGGTGCGCGAGAACGAGCGGCGGGTCGAGGTGATCGGGCTGCATCCGCTCCCCTTCAAGCTCGCCTCGTTCGTGCTCGCCTCGCTTCTCGCCACCGCCGGAGGGATGGTCTGGTTGCTCCTGATCGGCGGTGCCACGCCCGAGGTGACATCCCCCAACTTCACGCTCTCGCTGCTCGTGATGGTCGTCCTCGGTGGTGCCGGCACGCGCTTCGGCGCCATGATCGGCGGCTTCGTCTACATCCTGCTCGACCAGCGGCTCGGCTCCCTCGGCGATTCCTCCACCGTGCAGGATCTGCCCGAGGTGCTCCGCGTCCCACTCTCGGAGCCCTTGTTCATCCTGGGCTCGCTGTTTATCGCCGTCGTTTTCTTCGCGCCCGGCGGTCTCGCGAGCCTTCCGCGCCGGATCCGGGGGCTACGGCCCGTCGGTGAGCCGTTGCCCGAGGAGGCCGGCTCGTGAGCGTGCGGATCGCCTGGGAGCGCCGCGGGGCCGGGCCGCCGCTCGTGCTCGTGCACGGGCTCGGCTACGCCCGCTGGGGGTGGGAGCCGGTGGTGGACGGTCTTGCGGAGCGATTCGATGTGATCCTGCTCGACAACCGCGGCATCGGCGAGAGCGACGTGCCACCGGGACCCTACACGGTGGCGGAGATGGCGGCCGACGTGGAGCGCGTGCTCGACGAGGCCGGGATCGAGCGAGCGCACGTGCTCGGCACGAGCCTCGGCGGCATGGTCGCCCAGGAGCTCGCGCTGACGAGCCCCGACCGCGTCGACCGCCTTGTGCTCGCCTGTACCACGCCCGGCGGTGCGGGCGCCTATCCGCTGCCCGAGGGCACCCTGCGCCTCATCGCAGAGGCGCCGTCGCTCGAGCCGGCCGTGGCGTTGCGCCGCTTCGTCGAGAACGCGCTCGCACCGGCGACGGTGGCCGAGCGGCCGGAGCTCGTGGAAAGGATCATGACGCACCGCCTCGACGCGCCACAGGATCCGGCCGGCTGGGCTGCGCAGGCCGCTGCCGGGACGACCTTCGACCGCTTCGCCGACGTGAGCTCGATCGCCGCGCCGACGCTCGTGCAGCACGGGACGGAGGACAGGGTGGTCGACGTTCGAAACGCGGACATCCTCGCCGAGCGGATCCCGGGCGCGCGCGTGCGGCTGTTCGAAGGGGCCGGCCATCTCTTCTTCTGGGAGCAGACCCAGCGAGTTCGTCGAATCGGTGACGACGTTCCTGGAGGACAGCTGATGGGATCACAGCTCACGATCGGCCGCTGGCTCGCAGACCGCGCCCGCAACACGCCAGGGCGCGTCGCGATCGAGTTCCTCGGTGCCGCGACGACATACGCCGAGCTGGACGAGCGGGCGCGGCGGGTTGCCGCGGGCCTCGCGGCGCGTGGGCTCCGCCGCGGAGACCGCCTCGCGACGTTGACCGGCAGCTCGCCCGAGCACGTCGCCGTCCTCTTCGCCTGCGCCCGCCTCGGGGTCGCCCTGCAGCCGCTCTCGTGGCGCCTCTCCGCCGTCGAGCTCGCCTACCAGCTCGACGACGCCGACCCGTCGCTCCTGCTCGTCGCGCCGGAGCACGAGGAGCTCGCGGGAGCGATCGGCTTGCGCGTCGCGACCGTGCCGCTCGACGTGGAGGAGATCGGCGCTGACGGCGACCCTCCCGACGTCGCCGAGAACGACGATCCGCTGCTCCTCGTCTACACCTCGGGGACGACGGGGAAGCCGAAGGGTGCGCTGCTCAGCCACGCCAACAGCTTCTGGACGAACCTCTCGTTCGACCGCATGACCGACCTTCGCGACACGGACGTGGTGCTCCAGGTGCTACCGCAGTTTCACGTCGGGGGGTGGAACGTGCAACCGCTGCTCGCCTGGTGGAAGGGAGCAACGGTCGTGCTCGAGCCCGCGTACGACGCGGGACGGGCGCTGGAGCTGATCGAGGAGTGCCGGGTGAGCACGATGATGGGCGTTCCCGCGACCTACATGTTCATGGCGCAGCACCCGCACTTCGCCGGGGCGAACCTCTCGAGCCTGCGGCTCGCGGTGGTCGGCGGCGCGCCGATGCCGGAGCCGCTCCTGGAGACGTGGCGCGACCGGGGCACGGCGATCGTGCAGGGCTACGGCCTCACGGAGGCGGCGCCGAACGTGCTCTGTCTGCCGCCCGAGGAGGCGACACGGAAGCTCGGCTTCGCCGGCCGGCCGTACCCACACGTCGACGTGGCGCTGCGTGACGCGGACAGCGGTGCGCTGCTCGACGGCGCGGCCACGGGGGAGCTCGTCGTCAAGGGCCCGAATGTCTTCTCCGGCTACTGGCGCAACCCGGCCGCGACGGCCGCCGCGTTCGCGGACGGCTGGCTCCTCACCGGCGACGTGGCGTATCGGGACGAGGAGGGCTTCTACCGGATCGTCGACCGCCTCAAGGACATGGTCATCTCGGGCGGCGAGAACGTCTATCCCGCCGAGATCGAGTCCGTGCTGCACGCGCACCCGGCAGTCGCAGAGGCCGCGGTGATCGGCGTCCCCGACGAGCGCTGGGGCGAGGCCTGCCTCGCCTTCGTCGTCCTCCTGCCGGGGCAGGACGTGCGCGAGGACGAGTTGCTGGAGCACTGCAGGCGCCACCTGGCCAGGTTCAAGATCCCGTGCGGCGTGCGCTTTCTCGAGGTGCTGCCCCGCTCGGCGATGAACAAGGTTGCGAAAGAGGATCTCCGGGCGCTGGGTGCGCGGGAAGGGGCGAGGTGACGGGAACGGCGAGAGGTGTCGACGGCAAGCCGCTGTCCCAGCGCGGCGCACGCACGCGCGAGCGCCTGCTCGAGGCAGCCGAGAACGTGTTCGCGGCACTCGGCTACCACGACGCGTCGATCGTGAAGCTCACGGAGGCCGCCGGCGTCGGGCAGGGAACGTTCTACCTCTACTTCACCGGCAAGAAGGAGATCTTCGACGAGCTCGTGCTCGACCTGAACCACCGCGTGCGGCACGCGATGACGGAGGCAGCGGAGAAGGGCGCCACGCGCGTCGAGAAGGAGCAGCTCGGCTTCGCGGCGTTCTTCCGCTTCACGGCCGAGCATCCCGCGCTCTACCGGATCATCCGCCAGGCCGAGTTCGTCTCACCCGAGATCCTGCAGCTGCACTACGAGCGGCTCACGAACGGCTACGTGGCAGGGCTGCGCCAGGCGATGGACGCGGGTGAGATCGACGCGGGCGACCCCGAGCTCCTCGCCTGGACGCTGATGGGCATCGGAGAGCTCATCGGGATGCGCTGGATCCTGTGGGGCGGTCGCGACTCGCTCCCGCCGGAGATCTCGCGGGAGCTCAACGCGATCATCTCGCGCACGATCAGCGCACGGAACGGGACGGCGTGAGCGGGCGTATCGGCGTCGCCGCCACGGCGCACTACCTCCCCGAGCGGTGGATGCCGGCGGCGGAGATCGGCGCCGCGGCGAACATCCCCGAGAACGTCATCGTCGAGAAGTTCGGGCTGCGCGGCAAGCACATCGCGGGGGCGAACGAGCACGTCAGCGACCTCTCGGTCGCGGCCGCGAAGCGGCTGCTCGACGAGCAGGAGATCGATCCCGCGTCGATCGGCCTCGTCGTCTACTACGGCTCGATGTGGAAGGACTACCCCGTCTGGCAGGCCGCGCCGCTGATCGCGCACCGCCTCGGCTGCACGAATGCCTACGCAGTCGAGTACGACAACGTCTCGATGGGATCACCCGTCGCCCTCCGGCTCGCGAAGGCGTTCCTGCTCGCGGAGCCGGAGCTGCGGAGCGCGCTCATCGTGGCCGCATGCCGCGAGTCGTATCTCCTCGACTACGGGAACGCCCGCTCGCGCTTCATGTTCAACTTCGGCGACGGCGCCGTGGCGACGCTCCTCACCTCGGATGCCGACCGCAACCTCGTGCTCGGATCGCACGCCGTCACGGACGGCTCGTTCTCGCTGCAGGTGAAGGTGCCCGCCGGAGGCAGCGTCGAGCCTGCCTCGCACGCGACCGTCGACGGCCGCCGCCACTTCCTCGACGTCGCCGACCCCTCGAGCATGAAGAACGGCCTCGACGAGGTCTCGCTCGCCAACTTCGTCCTTGCCGCCGAGGGCGCGCTCGAGCGCTCCGGCGCCACGCTCTCCGACGTCTCGTACCTCTGCGGCATCCACATGAAGCGGTCGATGCACGAGCAGATCGTGTCGTCCCTCGGGCTCGACCTCTCTCGCGCGGCCTACCTCGACGACACCGGGCACATGAGCGGCGTCGACCCCTTGCTCGCCCTCGACCGCGCCGTGCGGGCCGGCGAGATCACCGACGGCGACCTCGTGCTGCTGCTCGCCGCGGGCACCGGCTACACGTGGGCCGCGAGCGTGGTGCGCTGGGGCGGCGCGGCGTGAGTTCCGAGGGAAGCTGATGCCGCTCGACACGCTGCTCTCCCGCCACGCCCGCTATCGGCCCCAGCACACCGCCCTCGTGTTCGAGGAGGAGCGGTTCACCTTCGAGCGGCTCGATCGACGGGTGAACGGGATCGCGACTGCGCTGACCGGGCTCGGCCTGGATCAGGGCGACAAGATCGCGACCGTGCTCGACAACTGTGTCGAGGTGATCGAGCTCTACCACGCCGCGGCGCGGACGGGCCTCGTGGTCGTGCCGCTCTCGCCGCTTCTCCGTAGCAGCGGCCTGTCGAACCTCGTGAACGATTCGGACGCGCGGATGCTGATCACGAACCTCGCGCAGGTGCCGGATCTCGACCGTCTGCGGCCCGCCCTGCACAGTATCTCCGCCGATCGCTACGTGCTCGTCGACGGGGATGCTCCCGGGTACCTCTCGTACCACGAGCTCGCCGGCAGTGGTGGTCACGCGCCGCCCCGTGCGGTCGTCGATCGGGACGACCCGTTCAACATCATCTACTCGTCGGGAACGACCGGGCTGCCCAAGGGCATCGTCCACACCCACGCGATTCGCGAGGCGTACTGCACCGGCTTTGCGTCCAGCTACCGCATGCATCCCGAGAGCGTCGTGCTGCACTCGGGGTCGCTCGTGTTCAACGGCGCCTTCCTGACTCTCATGCCGGCCTTCTACCTCGGCTGCACGTACGTGCTGATGCCCCGATTCGATGCCGACCGCCTCATCGAGCTCGTCGAGCAGGAGCGCGTGACCCATACGATGCTCGTTCCGTCGCAGCTGATCGCGCTGCTCGAGCGGCCCGGCTTCGCAGAGGAGCGCTGCGCCTCGCTGGAGATGATCTGCTCCGTGGGGGCTCCGCTGCATCTCCGCCACAAGCTGGAGCTCGAGCGGCGCCTGCCGGGCCGCTTCTACGAGCTCTACGGGCTCACCGAGGGCTTCGTCACGGTGCTCGACCGGGACGAAGCCCAGCGTAAGCCCGGCTCGGTCGGGGTGCCACCGCCTCTGTACGAGATGCGGATCGTCGACGAGCAGGGCGACGACCTGCCGCCAGGGGAGATCGGCGAGATCGCGGGGCGCGGGCCTATCACCATGCCCGGCTACTACAAGCGACCCGACCTCACGGCTGAGACGATCAGGGACGGCTGGATCCATACGGGCGACCTGGGCTATGCCGACGACGACGGGTTCCTGTACCTGGTCGACCGCAAGAAGGACCTCATCATCTCCGGCGGCGTCAACGTCTATCCGCGCGACGTCGAGGAAGTCGTGGCGCGGCACGACGCTGTGGCAGAGGTGGCGGTGTTCGGAGTCGCCGACGCACAGTGGGGGGAGACGCCCGTTGCGGCCGTGACGCTCCGGGACGGCGAGACCGCGGGCGCCGACGAGATCCGTGACTGGGTGAACCAGAGAGTGGAGGCGCGGTTCCAGAAGCTCTCGGGCGTCGTCGTGCTCGAGGAGTTTCCTCGCAACGCGGCCGGAAAGACCTTGCGTCGCGAACTGAGGGAGACGTACGCGAGACACGGCGGAGGATCATGAGCGACCGGTACGCGAGGACGAACGGGATCCAGCTGCACTACCTCGACCACGGCGGCCAGGGTCCGGTGCTCGTGCTCGCGCCTGGGCTCACGGCGAACGCGCACTCCTTCG
Organism: uncultured Gaiellaceae bacterium; assembly: GCA_963731095.1. Classification (GTDB taxonomy): domain Bacteria; phylum Actinomycetota; class Thermoleophilia; order Gaiellales; family Gaiellaceae; genus Gaiella. The sequence goes on along the minus strand of CAVSUK010000028.1, from coordinate 23,697 downwards.
ACGGGCTCATGCACGCCGGGCTCTCCGACGTCGCCCACGTGATCGCGCTCGACCTGCGGGGCCGCGGCGAGAGCGATGCGCCGCCGTCGGGGTACGCGATGGAGGATCACGCGCGCGACGTGCTCGGGTTGCTCGACGTGCTCGGGCTCGAACGGGTTGTGATGGGCGGCCACTCGTTCGGCGGGCTCCTGACGTACTGGCTGGCGGCGAATCACCCCGAGCGAGTCGAGCGGTGCATCGTCCTCGACGCGCCTGCCGCCGTGGATCCGACCGTGGTCGACCAGATCCAGCCTGCGCTCGCTCGCCTCGGCCGCGTCTATGCGTCCTGGGACGAGTACGTGGCCCTCGTCAAGGCGACGCCGTACTTCGACGAAGGCGGTTGGGATCCCGACGTGGAGCGCTACTTCCGCGCCGACGTGCGGGTGCGGGCCGACGGGACCGTGCAGGCGCGCTCACGGCCCGAGCACATCGAGGAGGCGATCCAGGGCACCCTGGCGGTCGACTGGCAGGCAACCGCCGCGCGGATCGCGCAACCGACCCTGCTCCTGCGTGCGCCGGGGGGCTTCGGCCCTCCCGGGTCGCCGCCGATCCTCTCACGGGAGGGCGCCCACAAGACGGCGGCGGCGATGGGCGACTGCAGGGTCGTCGACGGGATCGGCAACCACCTGACCTTCGTATTCGGTGCGGGGGCGCGGGTGGTGTCGGGCGCCATCGGGGAGTTCGTCGCCGGAGAGCCGGCATGACCCTGGGGAGTCCGGTGCGCGTCACGAGGACCGTACGATGGGCCGACATGACCAACCTGCGCGAGAGGATGCAATGACAGACGCCGACCGGTTCACCGGCAAGACCGTGCTCATCACCGGCGGAGCGCGCGGCATCGGTGCGGCCACGGCCGCCCGGTTCGCCGACGAGGGTGCAGACGTCGTCATCGCCGACTTCGACCTCGCCGCCGCCGAGGAGACGGCAGCCGCGATCGGAGGTCGTGCGGTGCGCTGCGACGTCACCTCGCGTGAGGACGTCGAGGCCGCGGTCGAGGCGGCCGCCGGCCCGTTGGACAGGCTCGACGTCCTCGTCACCTGCGCCGGGATCATTCGTGACAACCTGCTGCACAAGATGACCGACGACGACTGGGAGGCCGTGATCGCCACGCACCTGCGCGGCACCTTCCTCGCGGCCCGGGCGGCGCAGCGGAAGATGGTGGCGCAGAAGAGCGGGGCGATGGTACTGATCTCGTCCACCTCGGCGCTCGGGAACCGTGGCCAGGCGAACTACGCTGCCGCGAAGGCGGGCATCCAGGGACTGGCCAAGACGCTCGCGATCGAGCTCGGCCCGTTCGGGATCACGGTCAACTGCGTCGCGCCGGGATTCATCGCGACCGCGATGACGGAGCAGACCGCCGCGCGGATGGGCGTCTCGTTCGCGGAGTTCACCGAGGCCGTAGCGGCGCAGACGCCGGTGCGGCGGGTGGGCCAGCCGGACGACGTCGCGGGCGTGATCGCCTTCCTCTGCTGCGACGACGCCTCGTACGTGAGCGGCCAGGTGATCTATGTTCGTGGCGGCCCCTGACGGCGCGTCGCGTCGCGTCGCGACAAGCCTCGTCCCGTAGGCTCTCGGCATGACTCCCGCACGTCGACTCCGCGAGCGCCTGGCGACCGGTGAGGTGCTCCTCGTCGGTGGCGTCTACAACGCGCTCGTCGCCCGCATCTACGAGCGCGCCGGCTTCGAGGCGCTCTACACGGGCGGCTACGCCGCCGCTGCCGCCAACTTCGCCCTCCCGGACATCGGCCTCATGACGCAGACAGAGATGTGTGGACACGTTGAGCGGATCTCGAAGGCAGTCTCGTTGCCGCTCGTCTCCGATGCCGATACCGGCTTCGGCGAGCTGACGAACGTCGCCCGCACCGTGCGCGAGTACGAGCGCGCGGGCGCCGCAGCGATCCAGATCGAGGATCAGACCTTCCCCAAGCGCTGCGGTCACATGGAGGGCAAGAAGGTGATCCCCCGCGACGAGATGGTCCGCAAGGTGCGGGCCGCGCTCGCCGCGCGTGGCAACCCCGACACGATCATCATCGCCCGGACCGACGCGATCGCCGTCAACGGGCTCGACGACGCGATCAACCGTCTCTCCGCGTACGCGGAGGCGGGCGCGGATGTCCTCTTTCCGGACGCCCCGCGCTCGGTCGAGGAGATGCACTCGATCACGGCGGCGGTCGGGGAGACGCCCCTCGTGGCGAACTACTCGGAGCGCGGCAAGACGCCGCTCCTCACGGCCGAGGAGACGGCGGCTGCGGGCTTCCGCATCTGCCTCTACCCGACCACGTCGCTGTTCGCGGCCGCGCAGTCGGCGCTCGAGATCGCGACTGCGTTGCAGCGCGATCGCACGAGCCGTGAGGCGCTCGACCGCCTGATGGTGTTCGGGGAGCTGAACGAACTCCTCGGCCTCACGGCCTGGCAGAACGCAGAGGAGCAGGCGCTGTGAGTCTCGAGACGACGTTCTCGCTCGAGCTCCCGCACATCGTCTTCGGCCCGGGCAGCTCGGCCGAGACGGGCAGTCACCTCGCCCGGCTCGGAGTCACGCGGGCGCTCCTCGTCTGTGACCCGTTCGTCGTCTCCTCGGGCGTCGCGGCGCGCGTGCAGGACGAGCTGCGCGCCGCGGGGATCGAGACCGACGTCTTCGACCGCATCGCCGGGGAGCCGACCGAGGTGTCGGTCGCCGAGGCCATCGAGGCGGCCACGACCGGCGGTTGGGACGGGTTCGTCGGCATCGGCGGGGGATCGGCCCTCGACACTGCGAAGCTCTGCGCGCTCTTCGCGACGCATGGCGGCAGCGTCTACGACTACCTCAACAAGCCGGTGGGAGCGGGACGTCAGGTGCCAGGCCCCGTGCTGCCGCTCGTCGCGCTGCCGACGACATCCGGCACAGGCTCCGAGGTGACGACCGTGGCCATCGTCGACGTCGGCGTCAAGAGCGGCATCTCGCACCGCTACCTGCGCCCGCGGATCGCGATCGTCGACCCGCTCCTCACCGTCAGCTGCCCTCCCGGGGTCACCGCGTCGGTCGGCCTCGACGCGCTCCTCCATGCGCTCGAGGGCTACACGACGCTGCCGTACGACCGCCGTCCGAAGCTCCCGCCCACCGAGCGCCCGCCCTACCAGGGCGCACACCCGATGGCCGACCTCCTGTGCGCCAGGGCGATCGAGCTCGTCGGCGCGAACCTGCGCCTGGCGGTCGCCGACGGCTCGGACGTCGACGCGCGGAGCAACATGGCGCTCGCTGCGACGATCGCCGGCGTCGGCTTCGGCAGCGCCGGCGTGCATATCCCGCACGCGCTCTCGTACCCCATCGCGTCGCTGAGGCACGCATGGTCGCCGCCCGGCTACGGGGGCGTCGCATTCGTTCCTCACGGCCTCGCGGTCGCCGTGACAGCGCCGGCGTCGTTTCGCTTCATCGCCGACGCGGCTCCCGACCGCTGCCGCGCGGCCGCCCGGCTGATCGACGGCGGCGACGATCTCGCGGAGTCGTTCGTGAAGCTGATGCGGGACGTCGGCGCACCCTCGACGATCTCCGAAGTCGGCTACGACGAGGACGACATACCGGCGATCGTCGAGGGCGCGCTGAAGCAGCAGCGCCTGCTCGTCAACGCGCCGAAGCCCGTCGACGCCGCCGCGCTCGAGGCGATCCTTCGCGACAGCCTCTGAGCCGCGTAGCTGACCGCCGTGCCCAGCGAACGGGCTGCGTCCCAGCCGACGATCTGTCGGCGGCCGCGAGCGCTCAACCTGCTGCGAGGGCGAGCCAGTCTCGCAGCCCCGGCGCGTGTCGGCCCCAGCTGAGCTCGGGATCCGCCTCGTCGACCGGTGGGAGATGCCGCTCCACGGCTTCGATCACCGCGGCGGCGAAGGCTGCGGGCTCGGCGGGCGCGACGGTAACCTTGGGATCTCGTTGCGCGTCCCGCAGGCCCCGCAGCCCTTGGTAGCGGACGCGCGTCCCGCCGGGGCCGTGAGCCCTGCCGAGGACGTTCACGCGCACGGCCGGCGTGCGCATCGCCAACTCGCCGGCGACCTCGACGAGGAACTCGAGGGCGAGTGAGTTCGACGGGTTCCCGCTGTTGGGCAGCGTCGAGACCGCGTGCCGGATCCCCGGCTCGTACGGCGAGTCGGGCGCCAGCGGCGCCTCGAGGAGCTCGGGGTCGACGCCGTTGGGGACCACGAGGGGCGTGACTGCGGGTGTGAAGCGGCGCAGCAGCTCGTCGCGTATCTCGTCGCCTGCCGCCACGAGTGCCTGGGAGGGGCGCGCGACGACCTCCTCGGAGAGCCGGAACCTTGCGCTGGCGGCGCGCAGCCGCAGCGCGCCAGCGCCATTGCTGGCGCGCGCGAAGCCCGAGAACTCGATCGAGGGAAGGGAATGGAAGTCCGCGACGACCGGGACGTCCCATCGCGCGAGCAGCGACGCGAGCGCCGGCCGCAACTCATGGGCGTAGATGACGTCGGGGCCGAAGCGGCGGGCTGCTCGAGCGATATCGGCCGCCATGCGCCACATCGGCTTCGGCGTCGCGCGTGCGGTCGGGCCGAAGTCGATCGCCGTCGGGTCGATGGCCACGTTGGCCACGTCGATGCCCAGCTCGGCGAGCGCCCGGCTGAGGAAGAACGGCCGCGTGAAGTTGCCGAACGGCGCACGTGAGTCGAGGTTGGAGACGAGGAGGACCTTCACTCTGCTGCCCTCTTTGCCCGATGGGCGCCGAGCACCGCGGCGACTCGGCCGCCTGGATCGAAGTGAATCGCGGCCACCCTCGGAGGGTATGAGTGTCGCCGGATGCTGCCCGGATCCGCATGTCCGAGTTGCTTCCGCGTAGTGCCCCCGGCAAGAATCGAACTTGCGCACGCGGTTTAGGAATCACATCGATCGAGGCACGCCCACGATTCTAAGCCGTTCTCAGGTGTTCTGAGGTGCTCTCAGTTCGCTCAGATGACGGCAGTTCGGGACACCGTTGGGACACGGCGGCTCAGGGGTCAGGTGCCCGCTGCAGCGTCCACGGCGCGGCATGACCGCCGCCGACCTGATTTGTTGATCGGTGGTAGGTTCCAATCTCTCAGCGGGTCGAGTCGCGCAAACCGCCTCATTGGCAGCCGAACGATCGTGGCCTCTGCGACGTTCTGCCCTCTTTCCCCGCTGACTTTGGGGGCGGGCGTGTGTCCCCCACTACTGCGGGAGGAAAGATGAGGGGAATCAGGCGTTCAAGTCGTGTTTGGCTGGGCCTGTTGGCGGTGGTCGTGTTCGGGGTGGTGGCTGTTGGTGCGGCGTCGGGTTCGACGACGGTAACGATCGGGCAGACGAGCGCCACCGCCGATTACACGTGTGAGTCCGGGGGCGAAATCGATTTCCAGACTGCGGTGGCGGCGGGAGCGAGTTACGTGGTGCCCGCGGGGCCGTGGCTGCTCACCTCGTGGAGCACGTATGCGGGTACCCCTGGCGGTTCGATGACGCTTCTCATCCTCCGAGCTACCGCCGTTCCGGGCACCTATGCGATCGTCGCAAAGTCGCAGCAGCAACAGCTGACCGCAGGTGTGATGAACACCTTCTCGGCCAGTTTCGTTGTGCGAGGCGGCGATTTCCTTGGCTTCTGGTCGGCCAACGCGAAGTGTGGGACATACACACAGGATCCCGCAGATCTCAACCCGTACTTGTCCAGTCCGGAGCCAGCGGTCGGTGACACGGTCACTCCGAGGGTGTTCCCGGGCTATCTGCAGAACATCTCCGCCACGATCACGAATTCCAAGGATCAGTGCAAGAACGGCGGTTGGCAGAGCTTTGGTGTCTTCAAGAACCAGGGGGACTGCGTCTCGTTCCTTGCCACCGGCGGCAAGAACCCGCCCGCGAACGGCTAACCCGCGACAACAAGACGGAGTGCACCACGGGAGGCCCGCGCAAGCGGGCCTCCCGTCATTCCGTGGCCACTCCCCGCCGAACTCCCGCTGCCAGCACTCCGGGCAGAACACGAACGCCTCGCGTGTCATGCGCCGACGGCCTGGATCTCCGGTGCCGTCTCCGCCCGCACCCGGAAGAACCCCGCCACATCACGCCGCAGCTCCTGCGAATCGAAACAGCCAGCGCCGGCATAGGTCAACGTCGCGTAGCTTCGACCGCGCCCGCCGAGCAGCCTCCTCCTGCGCCCGCACCACATCAGGCGCACCACCACTAACCGCTGGCCGACGGAGCAACGGCCGGAAGCAGCCGCCACCCTCGCCCGCTTCCGGGTAGAGCGTGAACGACCAGAACGCCTGAGCAGCTAGTCCCATGACGCGGACTATGACGATCGGGCCGGACGGACTAGTCCGCAATCAGCGACTACAGCAAGGCTAGTCGGGTATCTCTCTCGCCTGATACTCCTCGATATCGAGGTGAATCCCAGGGAACACGTACTCGTCCGGGTGCATCCCCGTCGCCGTCCGGAACAGCGAGATCCGCCGATAGATGCTCGACCGACTCAACCCCGTCGCCCGCAGGCCCTCAAAGCCGCCGCGGAGATGCCAGATCACCCAGAACCCCGTCAGATCAATCAGAGCCGGGGCCGCCACCCAGCGAACCAGCGGGTGAATCCCCTCGTCCCCGCCGACCTGCTTGCCCGCCTTACCGTTCGTCGAGGCTTCCCAGGCCGCACGCGCGATCCCCTTACCATCGGGCGACTCGCTCCGCTCCGACCGATAATCCCGCCGCTCCTCCGCATACCCAGACACCGTAGTCCGACACTAGCGACTACCACGGACGGCAGCCAAAGCCCAACGAGTTGCGTTGCTAATACAAGAGAAGAGGCCGGGCGCTACGCGCCCGGCCAAGGCGACCAGGCCAACGCCCGCCCTGCCCCGAACGCGCCGAACCCTGCCCGCCGTGCTCGACCCGTCAACCCCGCTTCGCGGGGTCGGCGCTAACGCGCCTTGACGGGCCTCCGCGCGACGGGCAGACGGCACTTATCGGGGCCGGGCGGCTGAGCCGAGGCGGTCAGCGCGGGACGAGACGGAAGACTGGGTGCCTCGGGAGTTCTGCCGCAATTTCCTCGTCGGTTGACGACGGGCCAGCGTCGAAGTAGGGGCGGGTGACGCGGATCTCAGTGATGTAGTTGCGAAGCACTGGGACTGCGGCCGTCGACGGAGCTTCCTCGACCTCGAACTGCTGAGAGCGCCCGCCGCGGCTGAGCGTGACCTCGCCCGCGGCGCGGGCGTTCGCGACCCAATTTACCGGCCCATAGGGCGCGACCAGCCACCGCTGGCCATCGAGTTCGAGAACGTCGACCGGCGTCGAGTAGCGGCGGCCAGTCTTCCGCCCCTGCACCGTGAGGATGTGGAGATAAGGCGGACCCAGGCCGAACCGGGTGAGAGTCCGGGAGAGCGAGTTGATCAGCCGCGTTGCGTGGCTCTTGCGGTAGGTCTTTGCCACCGTCCACCTCCCTTTCAGCGGGTTCGCTTCCGCTCGAGCTCGCGCTCGATCTCGGTCTCGGTAATCGGCGTATTCGCCGGCCATCTGCCGTAGGCGCGCCAGCCGTCCAGGGCGAGGAAGAACCCCCAGGCGAGCGTAACCCAGGCGGGCCACGGGATACTGCCGTTGGTCGAGGGATCGGTGAACAGCCAGACCAGCCAGAGCAAGACGTTCACAGCGACGTAGGCGGCCGCATTCTGGGCGAATTTCCGCTTGCGCTTGAGAGTCGCGATCGCATATTCGCGCTCCTCGTCAACAGGCTCGGCGTTCATCTCAAGTTCTGGCGGCTGCTCATGTTTGGGTGGGGCTGCAACAGTCATGAGACACCTCCGAATGGACCTCGTCATCGTCGTTCAACCGGAGCTCTCTGACAGCAGGGGCCGCCCCGATCCCGACTGCCGCGGACTACTGACGCCTGAACCCGTCGCTGTCGTTTCAGGACAGCGTCAGGCGTCATTCCGGAACACTGGCCCAAGTGAGCGGTCTGTCCGCCGACCGGATCGAGGACTTCGCCGGCAGTCGCTCATTGCGGCCGGTTGGGGGTTACGGGCTGTGTTGCGCCAACTTCCGCTGTCCGCTTCCGTCCGCGTTCATGACGTAGACCCCGTATTTGCCGTCGCGTTTGCTGGCGAAGGCGATCTTCCGTCCGTCGGGCGACCAGGCGGGATCGGCGTCGAACGCGGGGTTGCGTGTCAGGTTCCGTTGCCCGTTCCCGTTCCCGTTGGCGTTCATGACGTAGACCTCGGAATTGCCGTCGCGGTCGCTGGCGAAGGCGATTTTCCGTCCGTCGGGCGACCAGGCGGGATCGGCGTAGGCCCCCACCGGCTTTGGCGTCAGGTTCCGCAGACTGCTGCCGTCGGCCTTCACGACGTAGATCGGTTCCCCGAGGCCGGCGTTGAGTCGCGCGAATGCGATTGTCTGCCCGTCGGGCGACCAGGCGGGATCGGACGCGGGGCCAAGACTAAGACGAATGCCGACGGCCAGCTTCGCCGTCAGGTTCCGCAGTCCGCTCCCGTCGCTGTTCACAACATAAAGGTCGTGACAGCTCGGGCCGCAGCCTCCCTTTGCTTGAAGGAAGGCGAGCTTCCGCCCGTCGGGCGACCACGCAAGATCCCTCACTCCCGCCTGCGGCCTCGTCAGGGGCCGGTGCTCGCTCCCGTCGGCGTTCATGAGGTAGATCTTGGCGCCGCTGAAGAACGCGATCGTGCGCCCGTCGGGCGACCAGGCAGGATCCTTGCTGTCGCGCGCAAGCCGCTGCCGCCCGCTTCCGTCGGCGTTCACTGTGTAGACGCCGTTGTCGCGCAGGCTTTCGAAGGCGATCTTCAGCCCATCGGGCGACCAGGAAGGAGGTTCGCGCGTCGCGCCGTGGATCAACGTCCGCTGCCCGCTCCCGTCCGCGTTCACGACGTCGAGATCGAAGTTGCTTTCGCCGCGCCTGCTCAGAAAGGCGATCTGCCGCCCGCCGGACGACCAGACAGGAGCCTGAACCTCGGGCGGCCCCGGTGCGCTCTCGATCAGCGCGAGGAGGCGACTGCCCAGGCCGAACGCCGGCGTGACCAGAAGCCCGCCGACCAGGATCACGGCAGCGACGGCGACGATCCGCCAGCGCGGGAACGTCCAGCGACGGGATGGATGCTCTGCTCCCGCCGGGTGGAGCACGTCGTCCCAGCCTTCGGGGCGGGCTTCGGCGGCACGCCGGAGAACGTCATCCCAGCTTCCCATTTCATCCTCGAGCGGTCCGATTACGCGCTCGAGCACGGTCGTGACGTCTTGGTCATTCACCGATGTACCTCCGTCATCGCAGTTCTGACCTTCCGGTGAGCGGCGTGGAGTGTGGCCGCGACGGTGCCGCGCTCGATCCCCGCGACCTGTGCGATCGTGTGGTAGTCGAGGTCGGCGTAGTGGCGCAGGAAGAGCACGAGCCGCTGCCGCTCTGGGAGCCCTGCAATCACGGCTCGTACTTCGAGCCAGTCGCCAGGATGGCCGTTCGCCTCGAGCTCGTAGCTCTCGTCCAGCCCGATGACCGGATGTCGCTTCTCCACACGGCAGACGTTCACCACGATCCGCCAGAGCCAGGCGTGGAGACTCTCCGCCTCCCGCAGATCGCCTCTGTGTCGCAAAGCGTGAGCGAAAGCCTCTTGCACTGCGTCCCGCGCACGGTCGACATCCCCGAGCATCCCGAGCGCGAGCGAGAGAAAGCGCCGGTACCCGTCTCGATACGCCTGTTCGATCGCGGCAACGAGGTCAACGTCCGAAATCGTGCTCACAACTCCTATTGATTCACGAGATACCGAGAACGTTTAGCGCGACCTTCAGCAAGAACGGTCATCCCGCGCTGTGTTCAAGTTCGTCAAGGGACATTCCCGAACACTGGCGCAGGCGAGGGAGTCTGATCGTCAGAGACCGGTCGCGGAGCGCGGGCCGCCGCTCTGTTGGCGCGAAGCGGCGAAGAGGTATCGATTGACGCTGAAGAAGTACCGCCCTTGGTGCTGAAGTTCTGCGAGGTCGTTGAGCCATTCGGTTGCCTCGTCTTCCGAGACGCCTCCGCGCCCGGGCACGAATGCGCGGATGAGCGGGGCGATGTTGTAGCTGAAGGTCGTGGCGTCGTAGGCCGTGTTGAGTATCGGGACGATCCGGATTTCTTTGACCTCGAATCCGGCGGCGCGGAGGCGGGGCGCGAGCGAGCGCGGAAGGTAGGGGTCTGGCAGGTGCTCGTTCCACGCGGCCGCGATCCGCGCAGCGCGGCGGCGATCCGTCGCTGCCCAGACGAGCGAGTCCCAGTCGGTGTCGATGATCACGAGTCGTCCGCCGGGTCGCAGGACGCGGACGAGTTGATGGAGCGCGGCGTCCGGCTCGGCGAGGTACTCGATGACCTGCATCGATACAGCGGCGTCGAAGGTGGCGTCTGCGGACACAAGCGCGGTCGCGTCGCCCTCGCAGATCTCGACCCGGTCGCCGAGTCCGGCGGCCGCGATCCGCTTTGAGGCGATCGAGTTCATGTCAGAGCTGATGTCGACCGCGACGATCCGGCCGGTGGCGCCGACCTCCTGTGCGAGTTCACAGGCGAGGAACCCGGGGCCTGAACCGAGGTCCAGGATCGATTCGCCGGCTGATGCTCGAAGCGACCGTCGCAACTCTTCGCGCTGAACGATCATGTCGGTCGTCGCGTACGCCTGCTCGAGCTGCGCGGCTGCCTGCTTGTCGTACAGCATCCCGGCCATCACCGAATCCTCGGGGCGCACCCCGTAAAGCGCAAGCCCGCCACCTCTAGGCGCGGGCGCGAATTGCCCGCCCCGGCATGACCTCGGGGACTCCCGAACTCTGGCGCAGGCGGGGCTGCCCTGCTCAAGGCGGCGACGGCCTCACAGCCCGTTCCGTAGAAGCGGGAACTGGGAGTGCGGCGGATTCCCGATGTGGGCTGCTCCGGCACGGGGGGATGGTTGCTGTAGCCCGTCTTGGAGGGGTTATGTCCTCTTATACGCATCCTGTGTCGCGTGCCGTGCCGCTGGCCGTTCGGCAGGTCGTTTGGTTCGCCGTCGTCTGCGCCGTCGCGTTCCTCGTTCCGTATCTCGGCGTGTCGGTGCTCGACATGCAGCACGATGTCTTCTACCTGGTCTACTTCGCTGTCACGATCGCGCTGCTTGCCAGCTACGTCCGGGTCGAGCAGGTCGATGTGGCGGAGGTCTTCCGCTGCCGTTGGAGGTGGAGCCTTGGCCTTGGGGTTGTCCTCGCCGTGTTCCTCGTGTTCAACGTCTTCAACACGGAAGCTGCGACGGCACGACCGCAGGGCGTCTATTTCGTCTTTGAGCTGCTCTGGCGTGGTGTGGGCTACGGCCTTGTCGACACGCTCTTGCTGACGGTCTTTCCCTGTCTCGTCGCCTACCGGCTCCTGCATGGGCACGTCGGCGGCCCGAAAGGCAAGCTCCGGTTCACGGCGCTGATGCTGCCGCTCGTGATCATCGTCACGGCGACCTACCACCTGGGCTACCCCCAGTATCGCCAGGACGGCCTCAGTCGCCCCGAGACCGGGAACATCCTGATCTCGATCCCGACGTTCGCCACCGTGAACCCCGTCGGCTCGGTCGTTGCGCACGTCTCGCAACACGTCGCCGCCGTAACGCACGCCTACGAGTCGAAGATCTTCGTCCCACCCGTGACGAAGGCATGACGGCCACGCTGAAAGCCGGTCGGAGGGCGAAACCGCTGTTCGGAGTTCGTCGGCAGCCCGGACGGCTCGCACTGGCCGTGTTTCGACTGCCTCTCCCGCTGTATCAACGGGGATGGGGCTGGCTCCTCGGCCGCACCTTCCTGCTGGTGACGCACGCGGGTCGGAAGACCGGGAAGCGCCGCGGGACGGTTGCGATGACGTTGAGGTACGACCCTCAGACGCAGGAGGCCGTCATCTTCTCCGGCTGGGGGCCGAACACCGACTGGATTCGCAACATCCGTGCCCACCCGGCACTACAGATCCAGATCGGACGAGAGTCGTACACACCCGAACAACGCTTCCTCTCCGAGGACGAGAGCGTCGCCGTGGTGGTCGAGTTCCGACGCCGGCATCGCTGGCGCGTACGCCTCGCCGCCCTGATCCTCGGCTGGGGCGATCTCAGCTCCGACACAGCCGTGAGGGACTTCGTCCGCAGCCACCCATTCGTGTCGTTTCGCCCAGCGCACCCCGACCCGCCCTAAAGGGGCCTCGCCTCAGGGAGCATTCGCAAACACTCGCGCAGCGCAACGCTGCCTCCCCGGACTTTGTGGCTTCGGGGATCTACGTGGAGCTGACGGTGATGACGAGCTTGCCGCGTGCTCGTCCGGCTTGGAGGTGTCGCATGGCGTTGGGCATCTCGTTGAGCGGGTAGGTCTGTTCGATTGCCGGCACCAGTTTGCCGCCCTCGATCAGTTCTGTCAGGCGCTCGAGGACGGTGTAGTGCTCTTTCGGGCCGAGCATGGTCAGTCGTTGGCCGACGAAAGGTGAGAGGGCGAGCGCGCGTAGTTGACGACCCATGCCGGTCACGCGGCCTCCGCCCTCCCCGCCGACGATGACGAGCGTGCCGCGGGCAGTGAGCGCACGTCGGAGCCGTGAGAGCGTCGAGTTGCCGCCGGTGTCGAGGATCAAGTCGTACCGCGTATTACCGTTGGCGAAGTCCTCCTGGTTGTAGTCGATGACGTGATCGGCGCCGATCGACCGCACTAGGTCAAGCTTGCCGGTGCTACACACGCCGGTGACTTCAGCCCCGAGCGCCTTGGCGATCTGCACGGCGTAGCTGCCGACACCACCCGACGCGCCGATGATCAACACCTTCTGCCCAGTCTGCAGATTGCCGACGTCTGTGAGACCTCGCAGCGCGGTCATCCCCGAGACCGGAACGGCGGCGGCCTGCTCAAAGCTGAGGTTTGAGGGTTTGCGCGCCAGCTTGCTCTCGCGCGCGGCGGCGAACTCGGCGAATGAGCCCTTGCTGACACCGAAGACCTCATCACCGGGCTGGAAGCGCGTTACTTCCGTCCCGACCGCAACCACCACACCCGCTGCATCGAGACCGGGAACCGGGTTCTTAGGCGCACGCAGGCCAACCGCCAAACGCGCGGCATAGGGCATACCGGCCATCAGATGCCAAGTGCCCCGGTCAAGGCCGGCCGCCCGAACCTTCACTAGCGCCTCGTCGGCCCCGATCGCCGGCCGCTCGATCTCGGCCAGACGCAGCACGTCTGCCGTGCCGTACTCGGTCTGGGTGATCGCTCGCATCCGCTGACCGGTCACCGAACCCGTCGTCGACGGCTCGGCCGTAGTCTCGCTGGCGCTGCCATCTCGTTCCCTTCTGTTGACCGCCCGGACGGGCAATAACTCGACGTAGGGGGAGATCTCTCGGAGCGTCGGCCCGCACACGCGAAGGTCGAAGCACCCGATGATCGCGACACCTACCGCGAACGATCGAGCTTGGTCTGACTCTACTCCACCACCGGCGGCTTGAACGTGCGCTGTGGTCGGGGTGAACCGTGTCGGAGCATCCGGCCGATGCGCTCGCCGGAGCGCTCCTCGGCACGACGCTCGCGCAGCTCACCTGCCGGGCCCTCGATCGCCGGCGCTGAGAGCTCACGCTTTCTCGCGATGGCCCGCCCCTCGGCTGTCGATCACCCTCCTCCGGTCGGGTGTGGGGCTCCCTCGAGCGCGACCGACTGGTGGCGATCGGCACCGGCCGGGCGTGGGAGGTCTCGTCGCGGCAAGTGCTTCACCTTCGCCGTGAGTGAGACGCCGGCCGCGGTGGTCTCTTGGCGTTGCGCAGCCACGTGGGCGCCGGATCGAGAAGTGACGTCGATGCCAGATCTGAGCGATGCCCGGCTCGACGATCGGGCGACTGCCTCTGGTTCTACCCCGGTTCCGGACGAGGCCGGCCAGGTCTTCACGTTGGAGATCACGGAGCTTGCTCCGGACATCCAGGCGGCTCTCGGCCTGACCCGCCACCGGCAAGTCTGGCGGGCGGCCATGCCCTGAGTGTGCGGAGCGTGTCAAACGCGGCGCACGCGTCTGTAAGCACTGCGGCGCACGTGTCGCTTAGCCTTCCGCCTACGGAGGGACGCCGACTCCGTGCAGAGACGTGAGGTTCTTCAGTCCCTTCATGTACCGCTACCGGTTCAACGACACGGATGGCGGCTTCGTCGGCGAGCTAGAGCACCCGGCCCCAACCTGGAACCCGGCGACACCGTGACGATCGAGGACGGCAGGCGGTGACTGGTCGTCAGGTACGTACCCGCGCCGAAGGAGGCCCCGGTGGATCGGCTCCTAGAGGTCGAGGCGAACGAATGGGCGGACTACCGAGGTCTGCCGAACAGCTCGTGGACGGCCGTCTTGCCGTTCGCCAACTGGACGGTCATGCCGTAGCGCATCGGCCCGAGCCGCACGATCCTCTCGTACTTCGGCTGAGCCTCGTACCGGGGAGGCTTCACTGCGTCTGATCGTTCTGCTGGCGCTTCCACGCTTCAAGTGCGCCGGGAGGCTGGCTGCGCTTCCACTCTTCGATGGCGCGGTTCTTGTGGTGGAGGCCGAAGTACCGACCCGGGAACCACCACTTGACGGCGCGACCGATAGCGGTGCGTTGGCACCAGCAGTCTGGATCGCAATCGCACTCACGGTTGTGCGGGTTGTGAACCCGCTGGATCAGACTACGTCCCATGCCGGAAGCGTAACGCGGTCGAGGCGGTCTCTGTACGGCGACGCCGTCACTGCGATCAGCGCCGTGACGCGAGCTTCGATCCGTGCCCAATCTCGTTGGGACACCGTTGCACGCCTGCCGACGTCAGCACCCGCGAACGTCCCGGATCCGCATGTCCAAGCCGCTCCTGCGTATGCCCCCGGCCGGAATCGAACCAGCGCACGCTGTTTAGGAACCTGATTGCACCGCTGGCTACCGGCCTCACGGCCCGCCGAACGTCGCACCCGATGCTCGGTCGGTGCTCAGTGTTCGGGTGGGAGGAATTCGAGTCCGTAGCGTGGTGCTGCGGCCAGCAGACGTCCGACGAGCTCGGGTGTGATGGGTGGCGGTTCGGCGGAGCGGTCATCGGCCGGCTCGAACACTTCCTCGAAGAAGTGCTCGATGCCTGCGGGCTGGAACGACAGGATCATCCGCATCGGCCTGCCACTGAGGTTGGTGAAGCGGTGTGGCACGCCCTTGGGTAGCCAGACGAAGTCGCCCTTGGAGACGATCTGCACCTCGTTATCGAGTTGGACCTCGAGCTCCCCGTCGAGGATGTACAGCGTCTCGTCCTCGCGGCTGTGAACGTGTGGCGGCGGACCGGCTCCGTCCGGGACGTCGGCCTCCATCGCGAACACGGCCCCGCCGGACTGCTCGCCCGTCACGAGATACGTGTACAGGTCACCGGGACCCCAAAGCGCCTTCCCGGTGCCCGACGCGGTATGTAGGGGACGAAGTTGAACCGCCATGCCTGCCTCCCATCCTCACAAGGGTTATGTACCGATCGGTACGCTAACACCGTGACATCACACCTTCAAGGAGCGTCGGGTGACTAGGCCGAGAACGTTCGACACCGAGCAGGCGCTCGACGAGGCGATGCTCGTCTTCTGGCGGCTCGGCTACGACCGCGCCAGCCTTGGTGACCTGACGAAGGCGATGGGCATCAACCGGCCAAGCCTCTACGCCGCGTTCGGAAACAAGGAGACCCTCTTCCGCAAGGCGCTCGATCACTACGCGCGAGGGCACGCCGGCTACGACCGCGACGCGCTCGCGCTGCCGACCGCTCGCGAGGTCGCCGAAGCGCTGCTACGCGGCGCCGCCGACGTCCAGACGCGGCCGGACATGCCGCACGGCTGCCTCGCGATCCTCGGCGCGCCCACGTGTGGCGAGGCATCGTCCCCGATCGCCGCCACGCTGATCGAGGCACGCCGCGCCGGCGAGGCCGAGTTACGCGATCGCTTCGAGCGGGCGCGCGCAGAAGGGGATCTCCCGGACGGCGTCAGCCCCGACGAGCTTGCGGGTTTCATCAGAACGGTCGCTTACGGAATGGCAGTCAAGGCCGCCACCGGCGCCACCAGGGCAGAACTCGATCGCGTGGTCGACTACGCAATGCGCGCCTGGCCGGATTCGCGGTAGAGAGATCCCATCCGCGCGGGGTCAACCAGATCAGGAAGGGCAGCGCGGGTTCCTTGAGATGGCGTGCGTCGAGAGGGCCGCAAGTTGCGACCCAAAGCGAGGGTCTTCAGAGGCGCTGGGTGTACGTGAGCCGCTAGCGGTGCGTAGAACCGCTGGCAGAGAGCACGAAAGGCGTGGCCTGAAGCCAACTTCCCTCGTCATGTCCGGCGGGGAAGCTCGTCTCGAACCCATGATGCGACCACGTCGCGACAAGAGCAGGGACGTCTCAAAGTTCTCGAATAGCAGGGCTTTTGCAGTGCCCCCGGCAAGAATCGAACTTGCGCACGCGGTTGAGGAAACGCCGTGTTGCAGCGTAGTAGCAGCGTATTAGCAGCGTACGAAACCGGCACGTCGCAAGTAGGCTGTGCTCTTGTCTAAAGTCATGTGTCATTCAAGAATGACGGGCGCGGATTGGGCTGCGTCGCGACAATGGCTGGATGAAGCTTGAGTGGCCGCTCGACCAGTGCGCTTTCTGTCGAACTCAGTTCGGCGAGGGGAGCAGCCATCCACAGCGGCGGACCGACGCCCATGTGATCCGGTATGCTCGAGCGGGCGAGGTTTTCGCTCGTGAGGCGATAACTGGAGGAACGTGATGAAGGCGCTGATCGTGGTGGACATGCTGAACGACTTCGTGACCGGCAGACTGGCGAATCCGAAGGCACTGGCGATCATCCCTCCGTTGCAACGGCTGCTCGGCCAGGCGCGTAAGGAGGGCTGGGTGGTCGTGTTCTCGAACGACGCCCATCATGCGGATGATCCGGAGCTGCGCGTGTGGGGCGAGCACGCGATGGCCGGCACGCCCGAGGCCGAGGTGATCGCGGAGCTGGCGCCGATCGACGGCGACATCATCTCGCCCAAGCGCGGCTACGGCGCGTTCGACTTCACGGAGCTCGACGAGCAGCTGCGGGAGCGAGGTGTCGACGAGGTCGTGATCACGGGCCAGCACACCCACATCTGTGTGCGCCACTCCTCGTACGGGGCGATGATCCGCGGCTACCAGGTGACGATCCCGCGCGACTGCGTTTGCGGGTTCGAGGGTGTCGACGAGGACGAGGCCCTTGCGTACCTGGAGATGGCCTACGCCGCGACGATCACGACCAGCAACGAGCTTACGGCGGAGGTCGCCGCGCGGACGTAGCGACCGAGGGCACCGCGTGCTCGATGTGCGAAATGCGTGCTGCCGCTGCCGATCTCGGCGCTGAAGTCAGCACCGCCGATCCTCGGAAACCCGCGCAATTGCAACCGCGCCGTGCCGCTCATCGGGCAGGTCAGGTAGGGGTCCATCGGCGCGAGCGGGGCGGCTGTGGTCCTCCGAACATCGCGGCGACGTCGGTAGCGGGGATGCGGTCGTCGTCCGACCAAAACATGTACGTGCAGCGGCCTCGGGACCGGCCTGTGCTGGGCCGGTAGAGCACGAGGATGTCCAGGTCGAGGTTGAACGGGTCGACCTTGTCGCGCACAGCCTCGAACGCCTCCTGTCCGTGCGCCGGATGGTCGAGGTCATGGACGAAGCCCGTGAGGCTGATATCGACGAGTAGGCATCGCAATCCCGTCGTTTCTGCCTGGCGTCGACCTGCCTTCGCCACGACCGCGCCTTCGACAAGCCAGCTATGCCGACCCGGAGCACCCGTACATGTACCACTGCCACATCCTCCAGCACGAGGACAACGGGATGATGGGCTAGTTCGTCGTCCTGAAGCGGGGTCAGCGTCCGAAGGTCGGCCACGTCCACCACGAAGGCAACGCATGATCGGCTCCCAGCGCGGCGGCGGGTGTGCAGCGGGCAATTGGACCGTCCTCGTCGTCGGCGTCGAGGACGCACTCGGGATTCACGCCGTGCGAGGCCTGCTCGACGCCGGCTATGGCGTACGTGTCGGCGACTTGGGCGGCTTCCTGCAGCAAGAGCCCACCGGCGCGGAATCGATCGACTGTCGCGACGCGACGCGCCTGCGCGAGGCGGTGAGCCCAGCTACGGCGAGGGCCGGCGTGTTGCTGCCGCACGACGGGAGTAGGGTGAAGGTCACGTCTTGTCCGATCGGCCCGCGGTCGTCGAGAGCCAAGGAGACGAGGATGGCGTACAGCAGCGGCGAGGCAGCGCTCACGAGGGTGGTGCCGCATTTCACGCGGGAGGAGCGGGCAGCACGGGGGAAGGCGGCGCGGGAGGTGCCGCGCTCGGCACATGCGCAGGTCGAGTTCCCTGCAGGTCGTGATCCGGTCGGGTTGTTGGAGGAGCAGGCTGTTTCGCGGGTGCCCGAGCTGGTGCCGATCCGGTACGGGCGCATGTTGACATCGCCGTTTGCGTTCTTTCGCGGTGGCGCGCTGATCATGGCGGCCGATCTGGCGCGCACGCCGGTCTCCGGCCTTCGCGTGCAGCTGTGCGGTGATGCTCACTTGTCGAACTTCGGAATGTTCGGGTCGCCGGAGCGGACGCTGGTGTTCGACATCAACGACTTCGACGAGACAGCGCCAGGCCCGTGGGAGTGGGACGTGAAGCGCCTCGTGACGAGCTTCGCAGTCGCCGGGCGGGGGATCGGCTTCTCCGAGAAGGAACGACGCGCGGTCGTGCTCGAGACGGTGCGCTCCTACCGGGAGGCGATGCGCGTCTTCGCCGGGATGCGCAACCTCGACCTCTGGTACTCGCATCTGCCGGTCGAGCAGGCCTTCCATGAGCTCAGCCGTGGCATCGATCCCAAGCGGCTCAAGAAGGCGGAAGCGGACATTGCCACGGCACGTACGAAGGACAGCATGCACGCCTTCGAGAGGCTTACGAGAATCGTGGACGGTGAGCGGCGCATCATCAGCGACCCGCCGCTGATCGTCCCCATCGACGAGCTCGCCCCGGCGGAGATGGAGCGCGACGCGATCGTGGGCGAAATGCACGACCTGATCCGCTCCTACAGGCGCACCCTTGAGACGGACCGTCGTCACCTGCTGGAGCAGTTCCGCTTCGTCGACCTCGCCCGCAAGATCGTGGGGGTCGGCAGCGTCGGCACACGTGCATGGATCGCGCTCTTCCTCGGCATCGACAGCGAGGACCCGCTCTTCCTGCAGCTCAAGGAGGTGCAGCCGTCCGTGCTGGAGCGGTTCGTCGGCAAGAGCGTGTACGCCAACTGCGGCCAGCGCGTCGTCGCCGGACAGCGGCTGATGCAAGCCACCAGCGACATCTTCCTCGGCTGGGAGCGCGTCGGCGCCGGTCTCGACGGGCACGAACGCGACTTCTTCGTCCGCCAGCTCAAGGACTGGAAGGGCTCCTTCGCGATCGAGGCAGCCGTCCCCGCCGGAGCAGCCGCCTACGGGAAGATCTGCGGCCGGACGCTCGCCCGTGCCCACGCCCGCTCCGGCGACCGGGTCGCGATCGCCTCCTACCTCGGCGGCTCCGACGCCTTCGACCAGGCCGTCGCCGCCTTCGCAGAAACCTACGCCGACCAGAACGAACGCGACTACCAGGCACTCCAGGACGCCGTCAACGAAGGCCGCGTCACTGCCCAGAAAGGCCTCTGAGAACTCATGTCGGCTACCGGCGGCGTTCACGGCACCCGACGCCTGCAGTCACGCTGTTCCAGCGGGGTCGGACTGAGCCGCTGACACGATGCTGAACCGACTTGCGTCGGGCGGCGAACGGAATCGGCGCAGCCGCGGCACCGGAGCCGCCGCGCCACCCGTAGGTCAGCATCATGGGGCGGCTGTCGCGCTGCGGCTGGCTGAGCCCTCCCGGGTTTCGCGGAGGCTGCGCAGTACGCCGGGTTCGTTGGAGTCGCCGTGAAGGCCCGTGCCGCGCGCCGGCGTTTGGGAATGACGCCTGAGGGCGAAGCAATGGGATGCCCTCGAAGCCTTGGGTGCGCTCGCGCCGTTGCGTGACCGCGCAGCCTTGGCGGCAGATCAGCCCTTCATAGAGACGAGTTGGGCGATCTCGGTCGGCCTGCTCACTGCCCCCTCAGTCCGTGGATATGGCGTGTTTCTTGGTGTTGCGGTGATGTGGCGCGACTGGGCTCGAACCAGTGACCCCCAGCTTGTCGAGGCTGCCGAACGAACTGCCGGGAATCGCCAGGAGCCGCGAATCCGCATCAGTTAGGGAAATCGTCAGGCACCAAGAGACTCGTGGAGATCAACGGCGAACCCCGCAGCTTTCCAGAACCTTTCCAGTTTCCAGAACCTTTCCAGCGCTTGCGAACCGCCGAACTCTGGCAGCGCTAGAGATCTTCGAAGAGCTGGGAGCCAGTCTCTGGGCCGACAAGGCTCGAGCCAAGCTCAGACGGATCAGCGGACGGCGGACGACGTCAGAGGAGTTGACCGAGACCCGAAAGGGGTCGCCAACCCTCGGCGCGACATCGACTGGACGGCATCGACTCACGAGACTCGTAGTCGAATCAGGCAAGTGGCGCGCAGCGTGGCAACGCGCGGATTCTGAACGGTGGACGGTTCGAGTCTGTCAGGCGGAGGCAGACGCCATCGACGCCATCGACTTCGCGTCGGCTGCGATCGAGGAGGCGCAGTACGCGGTGCTCGATGCCGTGTTGGCGCGAAGGAAGGCGGACGTCATGGCTGCCGCCCTATGACCTCGGGCCGCGCGCTGAGCTGACCAGCACACACGACCCCATCTAACATCGCGGCTGCTCGAATGCATCGCGGCTGTTCGAATGCGTTAATCGGTACATCCTTCACCTCAAGACGAAGCCCTACCGACCGCGCACCGACGGCAGGTCGAGCGCGTTCAGTGTCGGTAGCAGCGTCCCCGTCTGAACGTCCGACTGCCGTTCGGGACGGAGGATGAGCCCCTGCTGGATTCGAACCTGTGTCAGATTTGTGTCAGATCACGTGGTCAGGGGACAACACGGCACAGCTTCGCGGCGAGCGCCCGGGTGGCTCGGGCGAGTAACCGGTGTCTCGCACGAACACGGTTGTCCGCGTAACGCGGTCGAGGCGGTCTCTGTACGGCGACGCCGTCACTGTGATCAGCGCCGTGACGCGAGCTTCGATCCGTGCCCAATCTCGTTGGGACACCGTTGGGACACGCCTGCCGACGTCAGCACCCGCGAACGTCCCGGATCCGCATGTCCAAGCCGCTCCTGCGTATGCCCCCGGCCGGAATCGAACCAGCGCACGCGGTTTAGGAAACCGCTGCTCTATCCACTGAGCTACGGGGGCGCGCAGCGGAGGGTAGCGCGGTGAGTGCCCTGCTGATCGGCGGAGCTGTGGCCGACGGCTACGGGACGACTCCTGCGTCGCGGTCGAAGACGACGTGCTACGCGGCGAGCAACATGTGCGAGCGGGAGAAGTCGACGAACGCGAGTTCGTCGGGACGGACGTGCTCGAGACACTTCGCTCGGCCAGACACTGCGCCATCGCGTCGGGACTCTCGAGCCATTCCTCGACGATGCCGTCGAACTCGAGCGAGTCGCCCTTCACGAGGTCGTCCGCGATTGCGTAGTTGTGTACGTACGTGCCGTAGTACCGCTCATTAAAACGCCTCGGCCGCGTGTGCACCGGCTATGCGCCCAAACGTCACGCCACGGATCACCGATGTCCCGACCGGGTACTCGTTGTAGTACAGGCCCGTGACCTCCCCTGCGGCATAAAGGCCGGGGATCGGTGTGCCGGATGTCGTCACCGCGCGCGCGAGGCTGTCGGTGCGGATGCCGCCGAACGTAAAACAGATCGCGCACGTGAGTGGATAGGCGAAGAACGGTGGCGAGTCGAGAGGGTGAGCCCAGTTCGACTTGGGCGGATCCACTCCCACCGTGCTCTTGCCGTCGAAGCTGTACGGGTCGTAGTCGCCGGGGCCGATCGCGGCGTTGTACTCGGCGACCGTTGCCTCGAGTGCTGCCGGGTCGAGCCCCACCTTCGTCGCGAGCTCTCCGATCGTGGCTGCCGTTTCGGGCGGCACGTCGGTGAAGATGAGGTCGTTGAAGGCGTTGACCGACTGGCTCGTCTGGTCGCCGATGAAGAACGCCTGCTGCTCCTGATTCCGCCAGATCTCGTAGCCGAGCTCCTCGAAGGTGGAGTCGAAGCTGTTCTTGCCCTCGTCGTAGAAGCGCTTGGCGTGCCGGTTGACGATGATCCCGTACGGGTAGGGGTAGATGACCGGGTCGGGCTTGGTGGCGCGGGAATCGACGGGCTCGGCGTGGAACATGTCGAACTGCCCCGCCGTATCGGCCCCGACCGCGACCGCCATCGAGATCCCCTCGCCGCGGTTGTTGCCCGTGCCGGGCGAGATGACGGGGATCTCGGCCCCGCGCGGGCCGAGATGCTCCACCATCATCTCCCGGTTGCCCTGGAACCCACCGCTCGCGATCACGACTGCCCGGGCGCCAAGCGGCTGCTCGACGCCACCCGCACCGCGTACGACGACGCCGTCGATACGACCGTCGTCCGAACGGCTGAGGCGGACAGCCTCTGTCTCGTAGATCAACTCGACCCCGTCCGTCTGCTCGAGCACACCGGCGAGCCCGTCGACGATCGCAAGCCCGTGACCATCCGGCATCCCGAGGCCGCCCCCGGTGTTGCGGTTGGGCAGCGGCTGCTCGAAGTAGATGTACCCGATCCCGTGTTCCTCGAGAAACGCAATCGATGCCGGCAGCTCACGCTCGAGCGCCCGGCAGTATTCGAGGTCGGCCTGACCGCCCGAGACCGACTCCATGATCTCGATGAACTTCGGGTCGAGCTGCCTGTCCTCGGTGACGCGGAACCACGATCCGGTGTAGCGCGTGGAGCCACCGCGCTCGCTCTCGGTCGAGCGTTCGAGCACCGCGATCCGCGCCTGCCGCCCCTTGGCCCGGGCGGTCTCTGCGCAGCTGACCGCGGCTGACAGGCCGCTCGCGCCCATCCCGATCACGACGACGTCGTACGTCGAGCTTCCGCTGGCACTCACTCCCGACCTCCCGTCGATCCGCATGCGAACTGCACCTTGTTACCCGCGTGTCATTGGCTTCTCAGGGTATGTGGCATTCGAGATGGACGATGCCGGCGAATCCCTCGTAGTCCCACTCCACGTTCCCCGTTCCGTCGACCAGCTCCAGCCGAGGATGGCGTCGAGCCAGGCTCTCGAACGCGACACCGAGCCCTAGCTTCGCAAGGTTCGCGCCGAGGCAGTAGTGGGGGCCGGCGCCGAACGCGAGTTGCTTTCCGGGCTTGCGGTCGATGTCGAGCTCGTCCGGGTTGTCGTACCGGCGCGGATCGCGACATGCCGCGACGATGTTCGCCGACACCACTTGTCCTGCATTCAGCTGCACGTGCTGACACACCATGTCCTGGGGCGCGAAGCGTGCGACGTTCTGGGCCGGAGGCGAGAAGCGGAGTACCTCGAGGACAGCTGTCGGAATCGAATCCGGACGCTGGGCAAGCGTCGCCAGCTGGCCCTGCGAGACGAGCAAGTACGTTCCCGTCGACACGCCCTTCGCCGTCGCTTCGAGCCCGGCGAAGACCATGTTGCGCGGCAAGAGCGCGAACCTCCTCGACCGAGAGCTGCTGGGCGACCTCGTCGGTCGCGAGCATCGAGACGAGATCGTCTGCCGGCTCACGACGGCGGCGTGCAAGCAGGTCGTCCATGTAGGCGAGGATCTCGACGGCCGACCGTTCGGCTCGCGCTCT
>CAVSUK010000027.1:0-18809 GCA_963731095.1 uncultured Gaiellaceae bacterium | reverse complement strand
ACCGCTGCTCTATCCACTGAGCTACGGGGGCGCGCAGCGGAGGGTAGCGCGGTGAGTGCCCTGCTGATCGGCGGAGCTGTGGCCGACGGCTACGGGACGACTCCTGCGTCGCGGTCGAAGACGACGTGCTACGCGGCGAGCAACATGTGCGAGCGGGAGAAGTCGACGAACGCGAGTTCGTCGGGACGGACGTGCTCGAGACACTTCGCTCGGCCAGACACTGCGCCATCGCGTCGGGACTCTCGAGCCATTCCTCGACGATGCCGTCGAACTCGAGCGAGTCGCCCTTCACGAGGTCGTCCGCGATTGCGTAGTTGTGTACGTACGTGCCGTAGTACCGCTCATTAGAACGCCTCGGCCGCGTGTGCACCGGCTATGCGCCCAAACGTCACGCCACGGATCACCGATGTCCCGACCGGGTACTCGTTGTAGTACAGGCCCGTGACCTCCCCTGCGGCATAAAGGCCGGGGATCGGTGTGCCGGATGTCGTCACCACGCGCGCGAGGCTGTCGGTGCGGATGCCGCCGAACGTGAAACAGATCGCGCACGTGAGTGGATAGGCGAAGAACGGCGGCGAATCGAGAGGGTGAGCCCAGTTCGACTTGGGCGGATCCACTCCCACCGTGCTCTTGCCGTCGAAGCTGTACGGGTCGTAGTCGCCGGGGCCGATCGCGGCGTTGTACTCGGCGACCGTTGCCTCGAGTGCTGCCGGGTCGAGCCCCACCTTCGTCGCGAGCTCTCCGATCGTGGCTGCCGTTTCGGGCGGCACGTCGGTGAAGATGAGGTCGTTGAAGGCGTTGACCGACTGGCTCGTCTGGTCGCCGATGAAGAACGCCTGCTGCTCCTGATTCCGCCAGATCTCGTAGCCGAGCTCCTCGAAGGTGGAGTCGAAGCTGTTCTTGCCCTCGTCGTAGAAGCGCTTGGCGTGCCGGTTGACGATGATCCCGTACGGGTAGGGGTAGATGACCGGGTCGGGCTTGGTGGCGCGGGAATCGACGGGCTCGGCGTGGAACATGTCGAACTGCCCCGCCGTATCGGCCCCGACCGCGACCGCCATCGAGATCCCCTCGCCGCGGTTGTTGCCGGTGCCGGGCGAGATGACGGGGATCTCGGCCCCGCGCGGGCCGAGATGCTCCACCATCATCTCCCGGTTGCCCTGGAACCCACCGCTCGCGATCACGACTGCCCGGGCGCCAAGCGGCTGCTCGACGCCACCCGCACCGCGTACGACGACGCCGTCGATACGACCGTCGTCCGAACGGCTGAGGCGGACAGCCTCTGTCTCGTAGATCAACTCGACCCCGTCCGTCTGCTCGAGCACGCCGGCGAGCCCGTCGACGATCGCAAGCCCGTGACCATCCGGCATCCCGAGGCCGCCCCCGGTGTTGCGGTTGGGCAGCGGCTGCTCGAAGTAGATGTACCCGATCCCGTGTTCCTCGAGAAACGCAATCGATGCCGGCAGCTCACGCTCGAGCGCCCGGCAGTACTCGAGGTCGGCCTGACCGCCCGAGACCGACTCCATGATCTCGACGAACTTCGGGTCGAGCTGCCTGTCCTCGGTGACGCGGAACCACGATCCGGTGTAGCGCGTGGAGCCACCGCGCTCGCTCTCGGTCGAGCGTTCGAGCACCGCGATCCGCGCCTGCCGCCCCTTGGCCCGGGCGGTCTCTGCGCAGCTGACCGCGGCTGACAGGCCGCTCGCGCCCATCCCGATCACGACGACGTCGTACGTCGAGCTTCCGCTGGCACTCACTCCCGACCTCCCGTCGATCCGCATGCGAACTGCACCTTGTTACCCGCGTGTCATTGGCTTCTCAGGGTATGCGGCATTCGAGATGGACGATGCCGGCGAATCCCTCGTAGTCCCACTCCACGTTCCCCGTTCCGTCGACCAGCTCCAGCCGAGGATGGCGTCGAGCCAGGCTCTCGAACGCGACACCGAGCCCTGAGCTTCGCAAGGTTCGCGCCGAGGCAGTAGTGGGGGCCGGCGCCGAACGCGAGTTGCTTTCCGGGCTTGCGGTCGATGTCGAGCTCGTCCGGGTTGTCGTACCGGCGCGGATCGCGACATGCCGCGACGATGTTCGCCGACACCACTTGCCCTGCATTCAGCTGCACGTGCTGACACACCATGTCCTGGGGCGCGAAGCGTGCGACGTTCTGGGCCGGAGGCGAGAAGCGGAGTACCTCGAGGACAGCTGTCGGAATCGAATCGGGACGCTGGGCAAGCGTCGCCAGCTGGCCCTGCGAGACGAGCAAGTACGTTCCCGTCGACACGCCCTTCGCCGTCGCTTCGAGCCCGGCGAAGACCATGTTCGCGGCAAGAGCGCGAACCTCCTCGACCGAGAGCTGCTCGGCGACCTCGTCGGTCGCGAGCATCGAGACGAGATCGTCTGCCGGCTCACGACGGCGGCGTGCAAGCAGGTCGTCCATGTAGGCGAGGATCTCGACGGCCGACCGTTCGGCGCGCGCTCTACGCTCCGAGCTCATGAAGGGGAAGAACGCGCGGGCCAGGTCGAACGCCCATCCCGCCGCCTGGTCGGTGTCCTCGTCCGCAACGCCGACCATCTGACACGCGACCCGCGCGGCGAACGGATATGCGTACGCGTCCCACATGTCGACATCGACGCCTGCCGGGATCGCGTTGCACAGATCAGTTGCCGCGCGCTCGAGGGCCGGGCGGAGACGGTCGATCCGCCTGGTGGAAAACTCGCGGTTGACGACGCCGCGGATGCGCCGATGGTCATCGGCATCCTTGGCGAACATGAGGTGACCCCAGAGTTCCCACAGGGGCCCATCCTCGACACCCGACAGGCGCAGGGTCGGCATCGCGACCGAAGCGAACCCTGGATCGTTCAGGACGCCTTCGACATCCGTCTCGGACATGAAGTCGATGACCGCGCCCAGCTCGTCGGTGACGATGTCGGCCCCGACTTCGAGCACCCGGCGCCGACGTTCGAGCGGCGGCACATCGGGCGAGAACGGCGACTGCTGCGAGTGGGAACACGTAGGGCTCGCGCACTTCCGCCGCTTCGGGCTCCGTCGACCGGTGGTTGTCGCCGCCGGCGACCATGACTAGTATCCAACCAGTTGGTTGAGACCAGATCAAGTCGCTGACCCGAGATCAGGAGCCCGACGAGCCGCATGGCGACCGTGGAAGACAAGCCTGAGCGCTCGGCAGTCGCCGACCAGAGCCCGTGAAGCGAAAGCGCGAGGACACGCGCGAGCGGATTCTCGAGGTGGCCACCGACGAGTTCGCGCGCAAGGGCCTGGCGGGTGCGCGAGTCGACGAGATTGCCCGCCGGGCCAAGGCCAACAAGCAGCTCGTCTACTACTACTTCGGCGGCAAGCTCGGCCTCTACAACGAGGTTCTCGGCCACATGATCGAGGAGTCGCGCCAGCGGATCGCCGCCGAGGCGTCGGCCGCGTCGCTCGCGGAGAAGTTCCGGATGATGGTCGACCGTGGGGTCGAGCCGGCGGGCATTCGCTGGCAGCGCCTGCTCGCCTGGGAGGCGCTCGAGGCGGACACGAGCGCCGAGTTCGTCCGCGAGGCGGATCGCTCAGGTACCTGGCAGCGCCACATCGCGAACGTCAAGGACGCGCAGGCCGCCGGAGAGATCGACGACCGCCTCGATCCGGAGCTCGTGGCGCTCGCGCTCGTGTCGGTCACCGTGTTCCCGTTCGTCCTGCCGCAGGTGGCGAAGTTCATGACCGGCTCGCTCCCGTCGGACGACGAGTTCATCCGCCGCTACGAGGATTTCGTCGAGCAGCTGATCGGAAAGCTGGCCCCCTCGTGACGCGGGCCGAGCCGGTGTTCAGGGTCGTCTGTCTCGAGGGCGACGGGATCGGCCCCGAGGTGATGCGAGAGGCGATCCGCGCGCTCGACGCGCTGCCACTGTCGATCGAGATCGACGAGAGGCCCTTCGGTGGGCCCGGCATTCGCGCATGCGGCGACCCGCTTCCTCCCCAGACGCTGGAGGCGTGCCTGGCGTCGGACGCCGTCCTGCTCGCGGCAGTGGGCTCACCGGAGTACGAGCGCGCTGCCGTACGACCGGAGCAAGGGCTCCTTCACATTCGCAGTGGGCTCGGCGTGTTCGCAAACCTTCGCCCCGTGCGCGCCGACGGGGTCGACGTGATGATCGTGCGCGAGCTGTCCGGCGGCCTCTACTACGGGCGCAAGGGCCGCACGACCGATGGCATGGCGTTCGACATCTGCGAGTACCACCCCTGGCAGATCGACCGCATCGCGCGCCACGCATTCGAGCTGGCGATGGGGCGCAGGCAGGCGGTGACGGTCGTCGACAAGTACGGCGTGCTCGAGACCTCGAAGCTGTGGCGCGAGGTCGTCGACGGGGTCGCGATCGACTTTCCGGACGTCCAACTCGATGCGATGCTCGTGGACAACGCCGCGATGCAGCTCGTTCGCGACCCGGGCCGGTTCGACGTACTGCTCACCGAGAACACCTTCGGCGACATTCTCTCGGACGTCGCTGCCGTTGCGACGGGCGGCGTCGGGCTGGCGCCATCGGCGAGCCTCGCCGAGAACGGCCCAGGGATCTTCGAGCCGATCCACGGCTCCGCTCCCGACATCGCAGGGCGCGGGATCGCGAACCCGGCCGCGATGCTGCGGTCCGCCGTGATGATGCTCGCCTACGGGCTGCGCCGACCTGACGAGGCGCGCCTGCTCGATGACGCTGTCGACGAAGCGTTGCGGTCGACGCCGACGGTCGACCTCGGCGGCTCGGCGACGACCGAGGAGTTCGGCGATGCCGTCGTGTCGTCCCTCACCGCCGCGAGGGCGTGAGTCGCGTGGGGCGGACGCTTGCCGAGAAGATGCTGCTCGCACACTGCGACGCAGACGACCTCGCGCCGGGCGACTTCGTCATGGTCACCGCCGACGTCGTCATGGCCAACGACCTCGGCGGCCCTCACGCCGCGCGTGAGCTCGTGAAGATGGGTGTCGACAAGGTGTTCGACCCGCGTAAGGTCGTGGTCGTCGCCGACCACCTGATGCCTGCGAAGGACATCCGCGCGGCGGAGATGCTGAAGACGCTCAAGGCGTGGTGTGACCGCCAGGGGGTCACCTACTACGACCAGGGCCGCGGCGGGATCGAGCACACCGTTCTCGTCGAGGAGGGCTGGGTCGTGCCAGGCTCGGTGATCGTCGGGGCCGACTCGCACAGCTGCACCTACGGAGCGCTCGGCGCCTTCGGCACGGGGATGGGGGCGACCGACATCGCAGGCGCGATGGCTCTGGGACGCTTCTGGCAGATCGTTCCCGGGACGATCGTCGTCGAGTACGCGGGCGAGAAGGGCGACTACGTCACCGGCAAGGACCTGATCCTCGCGTTGATCGCCGAGATCGGAGTCGCCGGCGGTACCGGCATGGCGCTCGAGTTCGTCGGCGACGGTGCCGCTGCGCTCAGCATCGACGAGCGACTCGCCGTCTCGAACATGGCCGTCGAGGCCGGCGCCGACACGGGTCTCTTCCCGGCCGACGAGACGACGACCGCGTATCTCGACGGCCGCACCGATCGGCCCTGGGTCGCCGAGCGAACAGACGACGACGCCGAAGTCGCAGGTCGGGTCAGGATCGACCTCGCCGGAGTCCCCCCGCTGATCGCAATGCCCCATTCGCCCGGCAACGTCGTTCCGGTCACCGAGGCCGTCGGTCGCAAGATCGACCAGGTGTACATCGGCAACTGCGCGAACGGGACGATGACCGACCTGCGCCAGGCGGCCGAGATGCTCCGTGGCCGGACGGTGCACCGTGACTGCCGTGCGATCATCGTCCCGGCGTCGCAGAAGATCTACCGGCAGGCGCTCGCCGAAGGGCTGCTCGACGCGTTCGTCGAGGCGGGGTGCGTGGTCATGACGCCGACGTGCGGCGCGTGCCTCGGCTGGTCACAGCGGGATCATCGCCGGCGGCGAGAGCGCGATCACGACGACCAACAGGAACTTCAAGGGGCGAATGGGATCGAACGAGGCGTTCGTGCACCTTGCCAACGCGTGGGTTGCAGCTGCGGCGGCGGTTGCGGGTGAGATCGTGCACCCCGCCGACGTCGCGGGCGGGGTCACAGCGTGATCGTTGCGGGTCGCGCGGTCGTGATCGACCAGGATGACGTCGACACCGATGTCATGTATCCCGGGCAGTTCATCGGGATCCTCGACGACAACGAGATGGCCCAGCATCTCTTCGAGGGGCTCGATCCGTCGCTCCGAGACCAGCTCGTCGGCGACACGATTCTCGTCTGTGGCGCCAACTTCGGAACGGGCTCATCGCGGGAGAACGTGCCCGCGGCGATGCGGGCCGCAGGGATCAGGTGCGTCCTCGCCAAGAGCTTTGCGCGGATCTTTCATCGCAACTGCATCAACCTCGGGATGCCGGCGATCCGCTGCCCGGAGGCCGTCGAGGCGGCGCGGGCCGGCTCTGCGGTCAGCGTCGAGATCGAGAGCGGCGCGGTCGAGGTGGACGGCCTGGCATTTGCTGCGACGGCGCTGCCGCCGTTCATGGTGGAGCTGCTCAATGCGGGTGGGCTGGCCCCGTGGATTCGATCCGGGCGCGGCGCGTGACCACGGGCTTGCTCGCAGGCAAGACTGCAGTGATCACCGGCGCGAGCGGCGGCATCGGACGGGTTGCGTGCAGGCTGTTCTGTGAGGCGGGCGCCACCGTGGTCGGCACGGATATCGCCGAGGAGTCGGGCCGGCAGCTCGAGGATGACCTCCACGCAGCCGGGCTCGACTTCGCCTTCGCCCCGTGCGATCTGACCTCATCGGTGGACGTTGCAGCGTTCGCTTCCGAGGTCGGGTCGCGCGTCGGCGGTCTCGACGTGCTGTACAACAATGCCGGCGTCAACTTCGGCAAGCCGCTCGTCGACACGACGGACGCCGAGTGGGATCTCATCCAGAACGTCAACCTGCGCGGAACGTTCCTCATGATGCGCGCCCTCGTGCCTCTCATGGCGGGCCGCCGGGCCTCGATCGTGAACACCTCCTCCGGGCTCGGGTTGGTAGGCACCGAGCAGTTCACGGCGTACTGCGCCTCGAAGGGTGGCGTCGTGATGCTCACCAAGGCTGCGGCGCTGGAGCTCGGCCCCGACATCCGCGTCAACGTCCTGTGCCCCGGCGTGATCGACACGCCGCTACCACACCAGTCGCTGGCGGGACTTCCCGACGAGGAAAGGGCATCGATCTTCGCCGGCTGGAAGGCGTCCCACGTAGCCGGGCGGATCGGCAGGCCCGATGAGGTGGCGGCCGTGGCGCTGTTCCTCGCGAGCGACCAGGCCAGCTTCGTCACAGGGGCTGCCATTCCCGTCGACTCCGGTGTGACGGCGCGCTGACGCTACTACCAATCGCTCTCGACGATGACGGCTGGGCCCGGCACGGGCCGCTCGGTCGATGCGGCTGCCGCAGCCAACTGGCGCCTTCCGTCCCGAAGTCATAACGTCCGTCGTCATGGACGACGCGGTCGCAGGGCATGAACCACCGTCCGCGGCCACGCAGTCGGAGACCGAGCCAAGACACCGATCGAGGGAGGCCCGCTCGATGCGCTTCGACGGCAAGACGGTATTGATCACCGGCGGTGCCAGCGGGATCGGCGCGGCGACCGCTGCTCGCTTCGCGTCCGAGGGTGCTCGCCAGCCAGACGCCGCTCCGGCGCACCGGGACGCCGGAGGACGTCGCCGGCGCCATCGCCTACTTCTGCTCCGACGATGCCGGGTACGTGAGCGGGCAGGTGCTCTACGTCCGCGGCGGGCCGTAGTCGCCGCTTGCGGCTCTGCGCGGCTGACAGAATGACCTCGTGCCACGACTCCGATACGCGCTCGGCGCCGTGCCGCTCGCCGTCGCCGCGCTCGCGCTCGGCGGCTGCGGCGGCGGCTCGTCAACCGCGGATGAGGCCCCAGCCCAGACGGCCGCGAACACCGTCGCCACCTCTCCGGTCGAGCTGCTCGACCCGACCGAGGCGCACGGTCTCGTCGCCACGGGCAAGGCGCAGCTGATCGACGTTCGGACCCCTGCGGAGTACGCCGAGAGCCACATCGAGGATGCGACGCTGATCGACTTCCAGGCCGCCGACTTCGAGCAGCGGATCGGCGAGCTCGACCCGGACGCGACGTACGTCGTCTACTGCCACTCGGGCAACCGCAGCGCCCAGGCGACGGCGCTGATGGCGGCGAAGGGCTTCACGGCGGTCAAGAACGTCGACGGGGGGATCGCGGCCTGGGAGGCGGCAGGCCTCCCGGTCGTCCGTCCGCCCCACGCGTAGCCGCTGCCCCGATGAAGGCTCTCCGCCTCGACGACCTGTTGACGCTCTCCTACGTGGACGTGCCCGACCCCGCCGTCGGAGACGAGGACGCGCTCGTGGCGGTGCGCGCCTGCGGGATCTGCGGCAGCGACGTGCACGGCTACGACGGCGCCTCGGGCCGCCGGACGCCGCCGCTGATCATGGGGCACGAGGCCGCAGGCGTCGTCGTGCGCACGGGCAGCGGCGTGACGGGGTGGCAGCCGGGCGACAGGGTCACCTTCGAGTCGACCCTCTCCTGCGGCGCCTGCCCCGCGTGCCTCGCCGGCCGCCCGAACCTCTGCGAGCGCCGCGAGGTGGTCGGCGCGTCGTTTCCCGGCTACCGCCGCGACGGAGCGTTCGCGGAGCACGTGGCCGTGCCGGGCAGGGCGCTCGTGCGGCTCCCGGACGAGCTCACGTTCGAGCGCGCCGCCTTCGCCGAGCCGCTCGCCGTCGCCATGCACGCCGTCGGGCTCGCGGGCGACGTGGGCGGCGCCACCGCGGCCGTCGTCGGCACCGGGGTGATCGGGCTCCTCGCCGTCCAGGCGCTGCGCCTCGGCGGCGCCCGCTGCGTGATCGGGATCGACCTCGACGAACAGCGGCTCGAGTTCGCCCGCCGGCTCGGTGCCGACGTCACCGTCCGGGCGGACGACGGGCAGGTCGGCCGCACCGTCGCCGACGCGACCGGCGGCCGTGGCGTCGACGTCGTCGTCGAGGCTGTCGGCATCGCGGCGGCGATCCGCACTGCCGTCGCCTGCGCCGGGCGCGGAGGCCGCATCGTTCTCGTCGGGAACGTGACACCGGCCGTCGAGCTGCCGCTGCAGGCCGTCGTCACCGGCGAGCTGACCCTGGTCGGCTCCTGCGCGTCCGCGGGCGAGCTCGAGCGCGGGCTGGAGCTGCTCGCGAGCGGAGCCGTCGACGTCGACCCGTTGATCAGCGCGGTCGCCCCGCTCGCGGAAGGACAGGCCTGGTTCGACCGCCTGCACGCCGCGACGCACGGGCTCGTGAAGGTGATCCTGACCCCTCCGAACGGGAAGGCCTGACGATGGCAGCCGATCTCTTCGACCTCACCGGCAAGGTCGCGCTCGTGACCGGCGCGAGCCGGGGGCTCGGCCAGGGCATGGCGCTCGCGCTCGCCCGCGCCGGCGCCGACGTCGTCGTCACGAGCCGCACCGCGTCCTCGCTCGACGGCACCTGCCGCGCGATCGAGGAGCTCGGCCGCCGCGCCGTCCCCGTCGAGCTCGACGTGCGGGAGCAGGAGAGCATCGCGGCGGCGGCCACCGATGCGGTCGCCCGGGCAGGCCGCGTCGACATCCTCGTCAACAACGCCGGCTGCAACGCGCGCAACCCGGCGCTCGAGGTCAGCTGGGACGACTGGAACCTCGTCCTCGACACGAACCTGCGCGGCGCGTTCTTCGTGTCGCAGGCGCTCGCCCCAGGGATGATCGAGCGTGGCTGGGGCCGGATCGTCAACATCGGCTCGCTCACGAGCGTCTTCGGCTTCGCGGGCATCGGCCCGTACACGGCGAGCCGCGGGGGGATTCGCCAGCTCACGATGAGCCTCGCCGACGAGTGGGCCGCGCACGGCGTCACCGTCAACTGCCTCGCCCCCGGCTGGTTCCACACGGCACAGAACGACGTCATGTTCCGCGACGAGGAGTGGGTTGCTTCGCTGCTCGAGCGGATCCCGATGCGCCGCACGGGCACGCCGGACGACCTGGCCGGCACCGTCGTCTTCTTCGCCTCCGACGCGAGCGCCTATGTCACGGGGCAGACCCTGCTCGTCGACGGCGGCGTGGCGACCGGCTCCACGAGGACGACCCCGCTCAGCAGTCGCCCGTGAACGTGTAGTCGAGGTAGGCCGCCCGCGCCGGTGGGTCTCGCCGCGAGCGCAGGTACGCGCTCCATGCCTGACGCTCGTGGCAGACCGCGCCGAGCTCCCAGACGCAGAAGGTCGGACGATGCGAGCCTTCGGCCGGCCAGGGCCGGAAGGTCGTCTCGTGCGGGCCGTCTTTCGCCCACACGGTCTCCCAGAGCTCGTTCTCGTTGCGCCACGTGCAGACGATGAGGAAGTAGAAGCCCGCCCCGCAGCGGTGGAGGATCACGAACCCGAGCTCGTCGTCGGCGAGCGGGATCTCACCGTTGAACAGCGCCTCGTGCAGGCACGTCCGCGCGAGCTCGTGGATCTCGTCCAGGACGGGCGCGTCGCCGGGGGCGATGTCGTACCACTTCAGCGCGGTCGCTCCCGCCGTGAATGGCGCGGCAGGCCTGACCTGCTTCGCGACGTGGACGTAGCCGGCAGTCACGCTCACGATTCACCTCTGGTCCGGGTGAAGTCCATCACCCAGTTCGTCTCCCAGGCCTCGCCGCCGTCGTCCGAGAACGCCTGCTCCCAGCGCGGCGTCGGAGTCGTGACGCCCGACCACGTGAAGCGGACGAGGATCGCTCGGCCCGCGAAGGTGTCGTGGCCCATGAAGACGCCGACGTCGCCGGAGAACGAGCCGAAGACCGGGGGGTCGAGCACGCCGCTGCGGCGGGTGTCGGCCCAGTAGATCGACCACCGCAGCCTCTTCGGGTCGAAGAAGCGAAACGACATCCCGACGAACCCGCCGTCGTGGTCGGTGCGAAACTCGTCCTGGTTCCCCAGGCCGTCGAGAATCGGCCAGGCGCGGCTCGTCGCCTCGAACTCGTCCCACTCGTCGCAGCCTGCGAGGCGCTCGCGCAGCACGGTGTTGTAGACGTGCCAGGCGCCGAACCAGAAGTCGAAATCGCGGGCCGTCGCCTCGGCCTGCACCACGTCGGTCATCTCGAGCCTCCTCTTCGCGACGAATCGTGGTGGCGAGCGTACGACGCAAATAGGGCGAAACTGGCCCTCTATCGGTGCTTGACTTATGAGCGTGTCGACGCCGACCTCCCGGCTGCTCACCCTGCTGGAGCTGCTCCAGGCACGACCCCTCACCACCGGGCGGGAAATCGCGGAGCGTCTCGACATCGGGCCGCGTACTGTCCGGCGCTACGTCGCGGCGCTCGAGGAGCTCGGGATTCCAGTGGAAGGCCAGCGCGGTGTCGGCGGCGGCTACCGCATCCGTCCGGGATACCGGCTGCCGCCCCTGATGCTCAGCGACGACGAGGCGGTCGCCGTCTCGCTCGGGCTGCTGGCTGCGCGGCGACTCGGGCTCGACAGCGAGAACCGCGCAGGGGAGGGTGCCCTCGCGAAGATTCACCGGGTGCTGCCGCCGCTGCTGCGCCGCCAGGTCGAGGCGCTGGAAGCGTCGCTCGGGTTCACGGGGCGGGCGCTCGAGGGCGTCCCCGTGCGAAGCGACGCGGTGCTTCGGCTCGCGGACGCGATCAGGCGCCGCCGGCGTGTTCGCCTCTCGTACCGGTCTCACGCCGGGGAGCGCTCCGACCGGCGCGTGAGCCCGTACGGCCTGGTCGTGCACAGCGGCCGCTGGTATCTCGCCGCGTACGACCACGGCCGGACTGCGGAGCGCACGTTCCGGGTCGACCGCATCGGCCGGGTCGTGCTCGCAGACGGCGAGCCCCACGAGCCGCCGGCCGGCTTCGACGCGGTCGCCCACGTCAGCCGGTCGCTGGCGCGCGTGCCGTGGGCGTGGGAGGTGGAGGTCCTGCTCGAGCTTCCCTACGAGCAGGCTGCGGCCCGTCTGCCGCCGACCCTCGCCGAGCTCGTCGAAGCCGGCGAGGGGACGCTGCTCCGCATGCGGGTGGGCTCGCTCGACTGGACGGCCACGCTCCTCGCCGGTCTCGGCTGCGACTTCACGATCCGTCGGCCCGACGAGTTGCGTACGAGTGTCCGCGAGCTCGCCGGGCGCCTGCTTTACGCCTAGACACCCTTCGCGCCGGAAATGCAACTTCGCGTCCGCCGGGAGCTCGTTATCGCGTCGGGGCGGGAGCGAGCGCCGGGACTGCCTGGCCGGCGTTGGCCTCGGACTCGGCGCGGCCGGGGGCTCGGAGCGCGACGAAGGCGGCCCCGAGCGCGAGCGCGGCTGCACCCACGAGAAGTGCGTGGTTGAGGCCCTGGAGGAAGGCCTCCTGCGCCTGCAGGACGAGCTCCTGGCCCCGGGCGCCGAGGCCCTGGCCGACCCGCTGTGCGCCGGCGAGCGAGCCGGTCACGTGCTCGGCGGCTTCCGGCGGGAGCGTGGCCGCCTGCGCCTCGACGGCGCTGCGGTAGCCGCTGTTGAAGATGCTGCCGAGCACCGCGATGCCGAGGGCGCCCCCCAGCTCGCGGGAGACGTCGTTGACCGCCGAGGCAACTCCCTGCTTCTCGTGTGGGAGGGAGGCCACGATCGCCGTCGTGGCGGGTGCGCCTGCGAGCGCCATGCCGGCTCCGAGCGGGATCAGCCCGGCGAGGAACAGCCAGTACGACGAGCCCGTCTCGAGCGTGGCAAAGACGGCAAAGCCGGCGGCCATCAGCGTGAGGCCGGCGGTGCCTGCGACCCGGACACCGACCCGGCCGGCCAGCCTCGGTGCGACCCGCGAGAGAGGGATGACGACGAGGGCCATCGGTAGCAGTGCCGCGGAGGCGTGTAGCGGCGAGTAGCCCTTCACGAGCTGCAGGTACGTGAGCGCGAGGAAGAGGAAGCCGAACATGGCGAAGAACTGCACCGTGATCGAGAGGGAGCCCGCGCCGAAGCCACGCCGCACGAAGTTGCGCGGGTCGAGCATCGGCTCGCGCCGCCGCAGCTCCCAGAGTACGAACGCGACGATCCCGGTCGCCGCCGTGGCGAGGGCTGCAACGGTCGTCGTGCCGCTCCAGCCCTGCTCGGGCCCTTCGATCACGCCGAACACGAGAGCGGCGAGAGCACCCGCGGACAGGATCGTGCCCACGGGGTCGAGACGGGGCGGGCGCGACTCGCGGGTGGCGGGGACGATCGCGATCGTGCCGACGAGCGCGACGGCTGCGAGCACGACGTTGAGCGCGAAGATGGACGGCCACGAGAGCCACTCGAGCAGTAGCCCGGAGATCAGAAGGCCGAGCACGCCTCCCCCCGCGGCGACGCCGACCCAGGTGCCGACCGCCTTGCCGCGCTCCTCGGGCGGGAAGACGGTGGTGATCACGGACAGCGTGACCGGCATCACGAACGCGGCGCCGACGCCCATGAGGGCACGCAGCCCGATCAGCTCCGCCGGGCTGTGCAGGAACAGCGCCGCGAAGGAGGCGATGCCGAAGAGCGACAGCCCGAGGACGAGGACAGGCTTGCGCCCGAACCGGTCGCCGATCGCCCCGGCCGGGAGTAGCAGGGCGGCGAAGGCGAGCGCGTAGGCGTCGACGATCCATTGCAGCTGGGTCTGCGTCGCGCCGATGTCGCCGGCGATCTCCGGCAGGGCGACGTTGAGGCTGGCGACCGAGGCGACGACCATCATCAGCGCCAGGCACATGACCCGCAGCACCGCCCCGCGCTTCTCCGACTCACTCGTGAACCTGATTCCGGATCTCATGACTGCTCCTTCATCGGATTTCAACATCTGTAGAATTCAACGAGTGTAGACTTATAGGATCGGCATGTCAAGAGCACCCGCAAAGCGCACCGGACGACGCACCGGCACGACGCAGACGCGCGAGCAGATCGCCGTTGCGGCGCGCTCGCAGTTCGCGGAGCTCGGCTACGAGGGAGCCACGTTCCGCGGCATCGCCGCGGTCGCCGGTGTCGACCCGGCGCTCGTCGTGCACTTCTTCGGCTCCAAGGAGGAGCTCTTCCGTGAGGTGATGCAACTCCCGCCGGAGTTCTCCGATGCGCTCGCGCGCGTCGCCGACGGCCCGCGGGAGGATGTCGGCCGGCGCCTTGCAGAGCTCGTGGTCGGGGCGCTCGAGAACGACGCGACGAGGCCGGTCGTGCTGGGGCAGGATCCGCTCGGCGTCCTCGCATCCGCAGGCGGCGGCGCTCGTCCGGGAGACGGTCGCCGGCGACCTGTCGAGGCTGACCGAGGCGATCAGCGACGACCGGCCCCACACGCGCGCCGTCCTCGTCGGGGCTCAGCTCGTCGGCCTCGCCCTCGCCCGGTACGTCGTCCTCGTCGAGCCTCTCGCCTCGCTTCCGCCGGCCGAGGTGGTGGCGCTGATCGCCCCGGTGTTCCAGCACTACCTGGTCGGGCCGCTGTCCTCCGGCGCGGCTGCGCCGGCAGCCCTCGACGAGGGCTAAAGCGGGCCGGAGGCGTCCGGACGGGTGCCTCCTTACGGGTCTCCCTGCGGGTGTCTCCCTGGGGAGACACCCTTCGTGCCTGGAGGGCTCGATCAGGCAGCCTGGCCTGCGCGACCGCCTGGGGGCGGACGCCGCCCAATTGTGTAACTATCGGCACAACCGCCGGCGCGGACGACGCATTCCGCCTCGTCCGGAGCCGGTACGACGCAAGGAGGCGCCATGGTCGGAAGGATGGCAACCTACCGTGCGAGCGGCGATGTGCACGAGCTGGCCCAGAAGGCGGAGCAGGGCGTGCTCCCGGTCTTCCAGGCCCAGCCGGGCTTCCGCGCGTACTCTCTCGCCGCCGACGGTGACGAGATCCTCTCGCTGAGTGTCTGGGACTCGCGCGCCGACGCGGAAGCCGGCAACGCCGTGATCGCCGACTGGGTGCGCGACAACATGGCCGACGAGATCGAGCTGATCGACGTGCGCTACGCGGAGGTCCTGCTCAGCACGACCCTCGGCATCTCGGCTGCGGCCGGCGCTCGCGCCTGACCCACGCTCCCGACGTGCGAGGCCGGACGGAGCGGCCTCGCACGTCGGCGGAGCTAGTCCGGCTTCGCGACTTCCTCCTTGTCCTCCCAGTCGCGCCATTCCACGCCGTGCTCGTCGACGTAGGCGTGCACGGCGCCGCCGACCGTGGAGAAGAACCGGTTCTCGCCGATCCGCTCCAGCAGCCCGTACGCCTCCAGCTTGTCCTTGGCGGGCCCCTTCATCTCCGCGAAGGCGAGCTCGACGCCGCCCTCCTCGAGCTCGCGGGCGAGCTCGATCAGCATGTCCGCCGCCGTCGTGTCCACGTCCGTGATCGGCTCGGCCGCCACCACCACCATGCGCACCGGCTGCGGCGCCTCCTCCACCGCGCGTAGCAGCCGCTCGTGGAAGACCCCCGCGTTCGCGAAGAAGAGCGGCGCGTCGAAGCGGTAGAGGACGAGCCCGGGCACGAGTGCCGCGTCGGGGTGCCGCCCCACGTCGTGGTAGCCCTTGCGCCCCGACACGCGGCCGAGCACAGCGTCGTAGGGGTGCCAGGCGCGCCAGAGGAACGCGAGCGCCGAGAGCCCGATCGCGATCCCGATCCCGATCAGGACGCCGAAGGAGACGACGCCGAGGAACGCGGCGATCGCGAGCGCGAAGTCGACGTGGTTGACCCGGGCGAGCCAGCGCAGGGCCGGCAGGTCGACGAGGCCGATCACTGCCGCCATCACGACCGCGGCGAGCGCCGCCTGCGGCAGGTTCTTCGTCAGCCCCGTCCCCGCCACGAGCACGATCGCCAGCGCGCACGCGGCGATCACGCCCGTCATCTGGGTGCGCGCGCCCGCGGCCTCGGCCACCGGTGTGCGCGACGAGCTGCTCGAGAGCGGGAAGCCCTGGAAGAGCCCGGCGGCGAGGTTCGCCGCACCGAGCGCGAAGAGCTCCTGGTCCTGGTCGACGCTCTGCCGCAGCTTCGACGCGTAGCTGCGCGAGAGCACGCTCGTGTCGGCGAAGGCGACGAGCGCGACGGCGAACGCGGAGAGGGTCAGCTTCCCGAGGTCGGCGGCGGAGACACTCGGCACGGTGAGGCTCGGCAGGCCCTGCGGCAGCGAGCCCACCACGGGGATCTCGTCGGCCAGGCCGAGCACGGCGACCAGTAGCGTCGCCCCGGCCACCGCGATGAACACGCCGGGCACCTTCGGCACAGCCCGCCGGATGAGGAGGATGACGGCCAGACACCCGAAGCCGATCGCGAGCGCCACCGGGTCGGTCTCGTCGAGCGCGCCCGGCAGCTCGCGCACCGCCTCGACGAAGCTCTCGGCCGAGAGCGGGATGCCGAGCAGTTTCGGCAGCTGGGTGGCCAGCACGGTCAGCGCGATGCCTGCCAGGTAGCCGAGCCGCACGGGCTTCGAGA
Source organism: uncultured Gaiellaceae bacterium (assembly GCA_963731095.1). Taxonomy (GTDB): domain Bacteria; phylum Actinomycetota; class Thermoleophilia; order Gaiellales; family Gaiellaceae; genus Gaiella. The sequence goes on along the minus strand of CAVSUK010000027.1, from coordinate 2,451 downwards.
TCAGATCGGTGAGGAAGCCGAGGCCCGCCACCGCGCCGAGCGCGAGGATGGCGCCGACGAGGAGCGCCAGCATCGCCGCCGTCTCCATCCGGTCGGCGACGCTCGCCCCCGCCAGCGGGATGATCGCTGCCGCCACCACCGGCGACACGGCCGAGTCCGGGCCCAGCACGAGGATGCGCGAGGGGCCGAAGAGGAAGTAGGCGAGCAGCGGCAGCATCGTCGCGTACAGCCCCGTCACCGCCGGCAGCCCGGCGAGCTCCGCGTAGGCCATGCCCTGCGGCACGAGCAGCGCGGTGAGCACGACCCCCGCCGTCAGGTCGTGCTGCAGCCAGCCGCGACGGTAGGTCTCCAGCACGCGTACGCCCGGCACCCAGTGCGTGAGGCGGCTCGTCCCGGTCGCGCGGCTCATAGGGCGTGAGGCTACGCCGCGCCGCTCATTGCCGCGAGCGGCACCGGCGGAGTATCGTCGGGCGACCGTGTGCTTCGAGCTCGACTCCCTGCCGCCGATCCCGGTCCTCTCGGGCGGCGCCCCCGTGCTGTCGGAGGACGTCACCCTCGAGGCGGCCGACGGCACGCGCCTCGCCGCCTTCGCGGCCCGGCCCGACGAGGGCGCCCGGGTGGGCGTCGTCGTGCTGCCCGACGTGCGCGGCCTCTACCGCTTCTACGAGGAGCTCGCGCTCCGGTTCGCCGAGCGCGGCTACGCCGCCGTCGCGTTCGACTACTTCGGTCGCTCGGCCGGGGTCGGCAAGCGCGGCGACGACTTCCCCTACATGGATCACGTGGCGCAAACCACGCCGGCAGGGATCCAGGAAGATGTCGGCGCTGCTGTCGAGTACCTGCGCTCGCCCGACGGCCGCGGCTGCGAGGTCGTGTTCACGGTCGGCTTCTGCTTCGGCGGCCGCCACGCCTGGCTCTCGACTGCGGGCGGGCTCGGCCTCGCCGGGGCGGTCGGCTTCTACGGCTCCACGGGCGAGCGGGCCGGGGCGCCCGGGCCGACGCAGCTGGCGGCGGAGTTCCGCGCGCCCATCCTCGCCCTGCAGGCGGGCGACGACGACCACATCCACCCGGCCGACAACGCCGCTTTCGAAGCGGCGCTCGAGGCTGCCGGCGTGGAGCACGAATTCGTCGTGTACGAGGGCGCGCCGCACAGCTTCTTCGACCGCCGCCACGAGGAGTACGCGGACGCGTCGGCGGACGCCTGGGAGCGCGTGCTTCGGTTCATCGAGCGGTACACACCACCGGCCTGACCGTCAGGCCCACTCGCGCTGCCAGAACCAGGCCTCGTACGCCTCGGCGAGGCCGATGCCCTCGTACAGGCGGTTGGCCGGATTCGCCGAGCCGGTCTCGACGATCGCATCGCGGGCACCGAGCGCGGCGCGGGGTGAGCGTCTCGAGATGCCGGCCCTCCCGCAGTCTCTGCGCGAAGTGTCGGGGCCGTTGCGGGCGGGCCGTGGCGAGGCCGAGGTGCGCTGACGCCTTCCATCGGCTTGGCAGTTCGAGGTGCTCCCTGTTCCCATGGCAGGGGACTGAGGTCCCAGGGCGAATGTCCACCGAGCGGCCCACGCCGTCGCTTGGCACTGCGGCAAGGAGAGATGATGAGAGCTGTCCCGGCAACCGCCGGAATGCGCCGGATCGTGCGCCTGCTCGGGCTGCTCGCCGTGGCGTCCGTGCTTGCGGGGACGGCTGCGGGTCTCGCGCGCGCCGAGGGGAGCGCCCAGCTCTACCCGACCAACGCAACCTGTGCGCCGAACTCGTCGGGTGGCAGCTGCCGCGCCAATATCGAGTGGCGCACGAGCGCCTACGGGCCTGCGACAGGCGCTCAGGTGCGCCGGCGCACGTACCTGCAGGTGTACGCGGTTGCGGGCGAGGTGCTCGAAATGGGATCGAGCGCCGTGGGTGTCGGCTCCGGAGACATCCTCGTCTACGACCCGGGCGTCGTCACCAACATCGACGCGCAGCCGCTGCCGGCTGTGACGACGGGAGTGAACGGCTTCCGCTGCTCCGACCAGCGCACGGGCAGCGGCATCGCTGCCCAGGGCAGGATCACGACGCGCGCACAGGAGCTCGCGGGCCCACAGGCAGTCAGCGGCGGCGGCAACCCCGCCGGCTACGTGCCCTGCTCGTACGTCGCGCCGGTCTCCGGCATCTACGGCGTCGTCTTCTACGGGCCGTCCGGCGACGGCTCTGACGTCGACGGCGGCGTCACCGCGCAGACCGACCTGGCAAGCGCCTCCAACTTCGACGCGTCACAGGGCACGTCGGTGGCCGCCTGGGACATCACGGTGCGAGCCGACGCGACGTCGACGACGAACATCACCGGCCGCGTCTTCACGACAGCACTCGCCGCCTACACCGCCGGGAACGGGCGGCCGATCAACATCAGCGTCTACGTCGTCACCACGGACGGCTTCCGTTACCGCACCGATACGAGAGGCCTCGACCCGAACGGTT